>CAMKSF010000056.1 GCA_946415375.1 uncultured Clostridia bacterium | reverse complement strand
AATCCCCAATCCCCAATCCCCATTTTAATAATTATTTAATTTTATATATATTTAAAAATAATTATAAAAATAATAATTTATTTATTTATGCTATATAATAAAAAATAATTTTTAAAACATTATTTTATAAAATTAAAATAATTAATTTTACTTTAACAAAGATTTATTTACTTTGAATTTAGAATTTAATTAATAAAAGTAATACATATATTGCTTGTAAGGAAAGAATATTTACAATCGAGAAATAATTACTACCACTCTTATTATCACTCTTTTTTCTTCTTCTTCTATCAGTTACTTTATTCCCATTATCATTGTCTGCTTTGGAATCAACAGATGCTCTTAATTCTTTTTCTTTTCTTCTAGGAACACATTCACTTCTTTTGTTTACATTATCATCAGCAGATATAAATACATATCCATATCTACAAGTATCACAAACTAAATCATTTTGGCATGAAATGCAACTATTGAACACTTTATTACAATCTCCAGCATGAGTAGCATTTATCATGAAATATCTCGAGTTATCATCTATTACCTTTTTTTCAGTGCACACTCCTCTTTTTTTATCTAATAATATTAAATCGTCTTTACATAGAGTGCATACTATACCTTCATTTCCATAGTAGCATCTTGTGCAATTTTCATTATAATTTGAACAAGGATAATAACTAATGCCACCGTCTTTTGAAAAATATGAAGCTAATTCGTTATCTAGACTAAGGCATTTAGATCTATCTTTTTCTTGAAAGCCATAACCAGGATTACATTTATTGCATATAAATTTATGATTTTCATCATATTTATAATCATAGCAAAATTCAATATAATTGCCTTCCTCAGCAAGTTGACATTCTTTTTCATTTTTAAAATAAATATAATTATCAGCACATCCATCACATGTTTCTTTATCACTACAAGAAATACAATGGTCAATACATTTTTCGTAAAGATTGGTTTCTGGGTCTTTGAAATGATTCTTAGTTAATTCATCAAGAGGCTTGCAAATAATTTTTTCATCTTCTTTTATTCTTCCGTAATCATCTCGACAAACAAGACAAGTTTTATCTTCTTTGCAATGTTTACAATTTTTAGGACAATGACCTTCATCACTTAATTCATAATTATCAGTTGAATAATATTGCGCTTTTTCATAATTTTGAGTTGTTCTACTTTCATAATTATAGTTATCTGTTTTTTTTGTCGACTGTTTCTCAATGCAATCAAACATATTGTTACAAATTGTTGTACCAGTACACATCAAATTATAATCAGGACATAATAAATATCCATAATATCCTTCAACTTTTATTTTTCCTCCTGCTCTTGGACATACTATATAATCATCAAATATTTTTATAGTCAAAGAATCTGATGAGCAAAAAATTTCATAGCAATTTGCTCTTACTAAAGTTGAAGTAAATTCAGAATCTGGATAAGTATTTTTAGCTAAAGAACTTAAAAAGCAAAAAGAGTGGTCAGTAAAGTTTTCCCCTGTTTTTTTGAGTAAAGCTGAGCTTCTTCCATCAAAATTACTAGCAGGATATTGCAATACACTACCATATACTGTTTTTCCTATTTCTGAGCAATGTCCTGAAAAATAAGCTAAATCTTCTTCAGCTTGATATTTTAGTGAAACTGGACAAAAATCAGCTGGTGCATAACCTGTTACATCTTCTCTTTCGAAATATCTATAATATTCTGGAACATCATTAATATTCTCAACAGTCCACCAGGCTTTATATGTTCTACTTTGTCTTCCACTTGAGCAAGTAGATTCTATACTTTTATATTTATTAAGTGTATCGTAAAATTCATTTTCAAATTTTTCATTTGTTTTATGAGTTGTTTTGTCTAAACATTTTTCAGTTAGGAAAGCACAACCTTTATTTTTACCATATCTCATTAATCCTCCTGTATAATATTTAGGTTTATAATAGCCACTATCTTCTAACACAGCCAAAGTAAATTCAGATATAACTTGTTCTTCTGTATAAGCATAACCATTCATATATTCTCCTAATAATATCCTTGCTTCCCAATGTGAAGCAGCAGTTCCTTCTCCTCCTAGGTTTTCTAATTCTACTCCTTCAATTGTTTGACAATTGAAATAACTTTGGGCAACTTCTAATACTTTAGGAGAATTTAAATAGTATCTCATAACTCCATCTTCATCTTCTTTGGTTATTATATTGTGATAATATTCTTCGAAAAATTTTTTACTAAATCCTAAAATATGTGTGAATTCATGAACAAGAATAGATTGAAAATATATTTCCGAATTTGGCAACGCGTAATCGATATTTTTATTTATTCTAACTAAACCCATATAAGGTTGACCCTTATTTTCATCTCCTTCTTGAAAAGCTCTTGCACTAGCAGTAGCTAGAGTTGAATCTCCAAGATCCTCAAATTTTCCAAATATAACTAAATCAATACCCGCACCTTTTAAAGTACCTGTTGCACTATCCCCGAATAATTCATGATTCCATTCAGTTAAATTAAGTTCATGTCTTAAATTATAATCTGAAAATCGATAATCATTGACAAGAGGCTTTACTCTTAATATCGATTTCAATAAACTTACAGCTTTTTGCATTGAATTAATGTAAAATTCTTCATGTGCTTCTAAATGTAATTTCTTAATCTCATATTTAATATTTTCTAAATCTAAATAAATGTTAAATTCTTTAAAATCATCTGAATCTGCCATTCTTCTCTTTTGCTCTTCTTTTTGTTTATCTGTTAATTCAATTCCTTTGATATGAATAGGTTTATTTTCATCTTCATTGCTATGAACACATTTAAATAATCGTGGTTGTTGATGACAATTAATTAAATTAAAAAGAAAAATGATATTGAATAAAAGGACAATGTTGAGTTTTGATTTCATTTTTATATTAAAAATAATATATAAAATCTTTAATATAAAAAATTATTTGGGGATTGGG
>CAMKSF010000055.1 GCA_946415375.1 uncultured Clostridia bacterium | reverse complement strand
CCATTAACAAAAGGAATATGAATATTTCAGATTATAAATATTAGATGTAAAAGCAGAACAATACCAGACCATACGGAAAATACATCATACCATTTTCTTCATGCTGAAAGGCTTTCGACATCTTGATAATACATATTCTTTCTATCAAGAAGTCTCCATATATTTTTAAATATACAAAATATAACAAATCCAACCCAAATAAACGTTGTAGCCATATAAAATATTGCTAAAGACCAATAGATCTCTTCATGTCACTCATAATAATTAGCATGGATAATATAAAATATTACTGCTAATAATAGTAAACATAATAAAGCTTGCCAAAAAGGAAAAATAAGCTGGACCCAATGATGTTTGAATAACATTACATTTCATTTTCAATATTTTTTTATTGCTTCAGTAAGCTCATTTATATCGTTTTTTGTAGCCATAGGATTTAGAAATTTCATGTTGGTTGGAGAAAATCTAAATACAACTTTTATAAGGTTATGATAATCGAATTTCAACTAAAGAAATAAAAAATTTGAGACATTTCTATTTGGCAGCTCGAAAAATTTAATAAAAAATTAAAAATTGATTAAAAATCTCTTTAATTTAAGATATCTTTTCCATATATTCTGAAGCGCGTAAACAAAAAACAAATACTAAAAGTTATGACAGAAAATGAAAAAAATTTATTTTTACCTCATGTAAGTTCGCGACATCCAAGTGTTGTGAGAGAAAATGCGAGTATCCTTCAAAGGAAATTTGCAATGATTCATGAAATTCTTCCTGTCTTGGAAAATCCAAATGGGAAGGAGGAGCTGAAGTACTTTTCAAATATCTATGTTGAGGCTAAAACAGTTTTAACTCAAATTGTCCGCTTTGTTACTGAGAATAAAATAGCAGACAAAAAGGGGATTGAAGGAAATATTAGAAAAGCCGAGGAGATACTCGGGTATCTAAAAATTTTACATTTAAGGTACAAATCAGTCTACATGTTTCCACCTATTTCAGATAAACCAGCTTGGTATAAATATTCCCAGATGGAGAATCGTGAAATAATTGAAGTGCTTAAAAAGCTCATTACTATCTAAAGAATCAGAAGTCTCTTGTTTCTCAAGAGGCTTTTTGATTTTTCCTCTATTTAACAAAAAGAGAGTATTAGAAACAATACTCTCTTCTAGTCTTTCTTTCCATTCAATATTTTATCAACATTATTTAAGATAGGAACGAGTTTATCAAGAAATTCTTTCTGTTTTGATTCTCTATTCTTATTACTTTCGATATTGCCCATAATTGTAACTGTTCTCACGAACTCGTTTTCTCTTATTGTTGCTCGAGATTTCCTATCTCTTGCTACACCTGGCATAATAGCGAAATAGAAATCAGCACTACTGCTATAAATATAGATTCGATATCTTGTTTCATACTGTGCATCAGGAAATGCTTTAGGATCAAGAAGAATTTCATTTAATAGCTTCATTGGGGCTTTGCCGTCTTTAGAGCAATACTTTGTTAATTTACTGTTGACGTAATAAAGTTTTGGAAATGTAAATAATTTTGCAAAAAATGATTTTTTTTCAAATTCATCGCAAATCTCTCTATTATATAGCTTTATGGCTTCATTCATTAACATATGGAGTTGTGAATGATTTATAGTTTTTCGAAATCTGACGGTGACTTGAATTGGATTTTGTTTTTTCTGTTCCATAAGTATCTGTTTTTATTTTTAAGTTTTATAATCATAAGCATTTTTAATTTCAAATAGAAAATGGATTAATATCAGATAATAAAAAAACTGACTCGTGTTATCTCAACAAGAGTCAGTAAAATTATGAACAAACCATGATCGCTGCTGTGTGCGGCGAGTAGAATATAATAATACTCCGATAAATTTCAAACTATATTATACTTTTAAATAAATCTCTTTAAGAATAGTTCATAGGTTATCTCTTATAGCTATTTTATCAATCAAAATTCAATTGTGTTTAAATTTTTGAAGGAAAATACTTTTAGCATTAATCATCCTATCTAAACGAATATGGTTACAAATATTCATATGATTTGCTAAATACTTTAATGAATTAACATTAGAAATATCATTAGTTGATAAGTTAGCGATATTATGTGCATAATCATAACTCTCATCAATTCCGTGATTTCTTGCAACATTAATAATATTATTACTGATATTAACTAGATTCCTGTTGTTTGGAAATAATACTGCAAACCATCAGCATCAATCAGGATATTTTTCCTTCCATTGGCTTTGTCTTGACCATAAATGTTCTTGTGTATGGGTATAGAAATTAGTTAACATAAACTGCTTTTCATTTTCGAGACTACCTTCTAATGCTTCTATAAATCAATTATTTATATTGCTAGAAATCTTAGCTAATGTAATATGTGCTATATCTTTACATGGTTTGTTGTGATACCTAAAATTGTTTTGATAGAAAAAATTCCTTATCGATTGAAGTTCTTGAAGAATTGTATTTTCTGGTAATGCAACAACAAGATAGGACATAAATATTATTATAAACTAAAGTTATTTTTTCTTACAATTAGTATCTTCCCTCTGTCATATAGAAATCATAGAAATAAAGTCTCTTCCATATAAATTATAATAGAAAAAGTTAATAAAAACAAAAAATTTACTACTTTTTAATATGAGTATTGATTTAATTTTTATGTTTTCTATAACTATAAAAATTGGTTTAGATTATTTATTTATATTAGCTATGATAATAAGAGGTTATAAACCAAGTGATCTCGAAGCTTGTGCTAATTTGATCCTTGATACATCAAAAAAATATAATAAAGGTGATATTATCCCATGAAAAGAGTCTGAATTTTTTTCATTCTTTGATTATGAAAATAATAGAGAAAAGGTTGAAAATTTTTTTACTGAAAGCGATGTTTTAATTGCTGAATTTGATAGCTGAGAAATCGTTTGAATTTTAAGATCTGAACATAATAGGATTAAATCATTTTTTGTTTCAGATAAATATATTCATCAATGAATCTGAAAAGCTTTGTTTGAAAAATATAAACAGAATCCCATTAATGAGGGATTTAAATTTATAACACTTTTTTCATCTTCATATTGATTGAGATTTTATAAGAGTCTTTGATTTGAAATAACTTGAGATAGAGTATTGAGATGAGATGCAATATATTCATATCCAATGAAATTACTTTTAGAGTAAAATAGTTAATAAATATTATTTTAAATAAAAAAAGACAGCCTAAACTGTCTTTTTATATTTGTGATTCAAATTGTACTATTTAACAGCAGCTTTGAATTCAGAACCAGCTTTGAAAGTAACAACGTTCATTGCAGGGATCTTAATTTTTTGAGAAGGATTTTGAGGATTAACTCCAGTTCTAGCCTTTCTCTTAGAAGCTTTGAAAGTTCCGAAACCTTGAATTCTAACTTCACCATTTTTCTTAACACCTTTAACGATGTTAGCAATCATGTTGTTAACTAATTCAGCAGCTAATTTCTTAGATACTCCTAATTCAGCAGCAACGCTTTCAATTAATGCAGTTTTTGTCATCTGTACAAATTGTAAACAAAATAAATAACAACAGAACTATAGAATTCTTTAGCAGAATTTCAAGAGATAATGATAGATTTTATTGTAATATATTGATATTTATAATATTATGATTTTAAAAGCATAATTTTGAACTACTATAATCATATTTTTTGATTCTCTAATTTTGCTATATTTTTATATTGAAATTAAATTATCTCATGGATATATTATTGGTATAAACAAACCCTAAAAAACAAAACATTTATGCCAGAAGATTATGTTAATTACAGGGATTCTTATCCCAATTTGCAAGAAGCACTGAAAAATGGTGCTAAGCTCCATGCTTTCCTTTCAGGAGGAAATCTTCGTGTTGTGAGAATCGAGAATGAGGACAAAGAGACTGGAAAAAATGAATTGCTCTCCTATGGAGAACATCCTTACTTTTCAGGAGCTTTGGTCCATGCTGATGAAGATTTTGGCTTGAGCTACGAACAGCAGTATACAGCTGA
>CAMKSF010000054.1 GCA_946415375.1 uncultured Clostridia bacterium | reverse complement strand
ACTCGTAAAAGCGACTCCTCTGATTCTTTTAATTTTTCCTTCCTTATTCCAGTCAAAAGGGGCTAGACCGGTAATAATAGGAACCTTAAATGAAACACTTCCTTCACCATTTGGTAATACTCCTCTTTTTAAAATTTTCTTTAATGTTTTATTTTCTTTTTTTGTTTCTTTTTCTTTATTTAATCTTTTCATAAATTTTTCCACCTTTCATTTAACATAATATTTGTTTTTGGGTACAAAAAAAGCCCAAAGTTTAATTTACTTTAAAATAAACTCTGGGCTTTTAGATATTATTATTAATATTTTCTTTGTACATATTTTCGATTTCTATATCTGATAATAATTCAAAATCAGATTCTTTTGTTTCTAAATCTATTATTTCTTTTATATCAATTTCAATATCATCTAAATTAAATGATATTGCACCTACTGAATTATCTGTTTCTCCATGTATATATGGTTTTACATTCTTATTCCCAATAGGAGTATATTTACTATTAAAATGTTCCTTTAGATTAAATTTAAAATCCTTTATAGGTCTTTCTCCTCTAATAAATAATAAAGCATAGTTATTATCTAACATTCTGACTTCATCTGGAGTTAATAATTCTCTACCTGCTATTTGTTCATTTTTTGAATAATTACCATGTGTGCCATAACTTCTACCATAAGTATTTGTATCTATTGTTTCTTTTCCTAAAAGTTCTGATACATATTTATGAGTACTTTGTTCATTTCCACCTAAATATAAAAATTCATCACAATTTCCGTACTATACTCTCCCATTGTTTTTCAAATAATGCTTTTAATTGTGCTAAATTTTGTAGAATAATACTTACAGATACTTCTCTACTTCTCATAACTGATAATATTTTATCAAAATCATCTGGTAGGCTTACGTTGGGAAATTCATCCATTACGAAATGTACATGTACAGGCAGGCTTCCACCATATTTATAGTCTGCTATATAAAATAATTGCTGAAATAATTGTGTATACAATATACTAACTAAAAAATTAAAGGATGTATCATTATCTGGTATGATTGCAAATAATGCTGTTTTCTTTTCTCCTAAGCTTGATAAATCTAATTCATCTGTTTGTGTTAATTTTGCCATACTTTCAAGATTAAATTTTTCAAGTCTTGAGGCTAATGTTACTTGAATAGATTTTAGCGTTTTAGCTGCACCTGAATGATATGCTCTATAGTATTTTAATGCAATATGTTCTGAATTTTGTGTTCCTAAATTATTAAATAACATATCAAGTGGACTAACATAGTCATCTTCATCTTCTTTTACATCTCCTGCTCTTAATAATTCCATTACCATAGAAAAGTTTTGTTCTTCTTCTGGAGCTTCATATTTAAGATAAAATATCAATGCTAAAAGTAACATACTAGCTGAAACATCCCAAAATGGATCACTTGTGGTGCTGCCTTTTGGAGTTGTTGATTTAAAAAGGTTTGTTACTAATCTTTGAACATCATTATCTGTTTTTATATATACAAATGGATTATAACAATGTGATTTTTCCATATTAATTAAGTCTAATACTTTTACATCATATCCATTATTTTTAAGTAAATTACCTGTATCTCTTGCGATTTCTCCTTTGGGGTCTAATATAACATATGAACTAGCACATTGCATAACATTTGGTTTACAATAGCTGAAAGTTTTACCACTCCCAGATCCACCTATTACTAAAACATTTACATTTCTTCTATGCTTTTTTCCATTTAATCCTACAGAAACATTTTTTGTAAGTATCTTATTATAATTGTTAGATTGCTTATATTTTTTATTTAATTGTTTTGCATTACCCCATTTTGCAGAGCCATTTTCTTCTCTTCTTCTATAATTTTTTCTTGTAGATTCATATAATAAAATAGATAAAATATAAATTAATAAAAAAATAAGAATAGTTCTAATACTATCCTCTACATAAGTTATTTCAAATGGATTTGAAATAGCAATATTCATATTTTTTATAATTTCTATTATTCCACTTTTAGTATATGGTGCAAAAAGAAGTGCTAACCATATAACTGGTATTATTCCAATTATATATAAGGCTCTTAAAATTTTCTTTTCATCTTCCTTCAAGTGTAAATTTTCCTTTTTGATGTTTATTTAAAAATAATCCTTTTTTGTTTGTTGGGGTTTTAATCAATTTAATTATTAATCTATCAATAATTTCTGTATCTATGTTTTCTTGTAATTTTGCATTTCTAAATTCATTAAGTGCATTTAATAATAATTTATAATCATACATATCTAAAGTAATTGTTCTTGTACCTTCCAATTTTTAAATCCTCCCATCATTTAATTTTTTGCTTTTTGCTATTCTTTTTAGGAATTTTTGTGCTTTTTAAATTAGAATTTCTAGCTAATGCTTTTGCTTCTTCTAATTTTTGTGCCTCTACTTTTAAAACTGCAAGTTCTTTCTTAACAGATGGTTTTTTAATCCTATTAGACACCCCTTCTTGCATTGTAGAGGAAGGCTCTAACAGAGGGCTTTTTTCTGTCTTTGCCATATTGAAATTTGATAATAGTTGTTGTTCCTTTTTTACTGGTTTTTGTGATAAAACTTCTTGTAATTGTTCCTCTTTTGTTTTTTCTATATAGCCTTTTTCCTTTTTTAATAATTCTTTATTTTGGACTAATTTTACAGCCTCTGTTTCAATTTTTGCAGTATCAATAGTTATAAGTTTAAATCTTTCTACAATTCTATTTATTCTTGGTGCATCATCTTCCTTTACCATAATATCTACCATTCCATCTAATTCTTGTTGCTTTTTATCTATTAATGCACAATATGAAATTCCATATTTTTTAGATTCTTTAGAAAATGTTTTTAAATCCTCCTGTTTGATTGTAAAAATCTTTAAATTTTTTCCTGTTTTTAACATGTTATTAAGTTTTATTTTCCCTTTAGTTTGATTTGTATCTTTTAGCATTGTGTAAATCATTGCAGCTACATTTTTTGCACCACTTCCTGTTAATTTTGCTAAAACTTCAAATCCATCTAAACTTAATCTTACAACTTGTTCTGATACATCTCCATTAACACTCATATAGACTACTCCTTCCCTTTTCTATTTTTAGTTTTTTTCTTATCTTTTGTTTCTTTTTCCAATTCTTCTTGTTTATCTAATTCTGTTAAATTTACATTTATCTTATGTACTCTAGTTTTAATATTTTCACATAGCTCCACCTTCTTTCTTAATTTAATTAATTTATCATTTAAAGATGAAATTTCTTCTGCAATTTTATGCATTTCAATTTCATCTTTTGATAGCTTTCTTCTTGCCCAAAGTCTTTCTCTTTGGCTTAATATTGAATTTATTTTAAAATTTATTTCATCTTTATAATTTATTAAATCATCTAATGTTTTTATATTATGAATACTTAAAAATTTTGCTTCATTCGATAGTTCTTCCATTTTTGCAACATCTGCTCTAATACTTGCTGGTAATCTTTGCTGTGGAATATTATTAGGAAAAACTTTTAGTAAATAACAATAATGATAATATAAAGCAATAAATCCTTTTGCTTTGGCTCTTTTATGCCTTTTAGCAAAAGGATAATTTACTTTTCTATAATTATAAATACTTTCTATAAATGGAACACGAACAGCTTGTTCTTCTAAAATTCTTTGTTTTATATTTTCTACTGAATAATTTTCTCCAAACCTTCTTTCAATTCTAATATTTCTTTTATAAGGCTCTTTTCTTATACTTATTTTACCTGCCCTAAATACTAATTCATAATCTAATTTTTTCATTAAGTATAAGAAATCATCATAAGAATATGCTTGTCTAATTGCTAAATCTATATCGCGTTTTGCATTATTAGAATAATTATCTGTATATAAAGATTTCTTATAATAATTATCAAAATTAATTTTACTTTTCTTACAAGTTTTTTCTTCTAGAACACTTAATCCATATTCTTTGCAAATTTCATCAGAGATATGTCTTAACCTTGCAGTATTTGTTCTATTGCTATAATATTTTAATCCATCTTTAAAAGATACAGAATTTAAAAGCAGATGATTATGTATGTGGTTA
>CAMKSF010000053.1 GCA_946415375.1 uncultured Clostridia bacterium | reverse complement strand
TACCTTCAGCGAGGGTATCTAAAAGGTATCTAAAAATAAAACTAAATCTCAAAAGTCAAGAGTATCAAGGATTAAAACGTTAGTGATTAGATCCCAGGTGACATAGATCACTTGTAAATAATAAAATTTGAAAAGATACTTGAAATGAAAACTTATTTATGTAATAATAAAAATAGATTAATTATAAAAAATATATTAAGAAAGGAAAAAAACGTATGGAAAAAATATCAAATAAAGATAAGAAACAATTATTTTTAAAATTAATTGAGGAATGTGATAAAGGAAATACACAGAGATTTAATAAAGATGGAAATGTTTTTCATGATGCAGGATATTATGATTATGGTGATGGATGGAAAATTAAAAACAATGGTATATTGGGATTATGGTATGCGGGTTTAGACGAAGAAGGAAAGCATAAAGTTCAACTTATTGTAGGAGGTTCCCTAGAAGAAAGAGACTCTGCAATATTAGATAAAGATGAAAAAAATGAATTTGTGAAAAGTTTTACTGAGGATGAATTGAATGAATTTTTAGACAAATTTTTTAATATGAATAATATGGAAGCATTAAATGAATTTAGTGGTATAGGATATTTTAAAGAAAATGAAAACTATCAAACACCATATCCTGTAATAACACAAAACTCATTAGAATATTTAAACATAATTGATTATATCAATGAATTATCAGAAGGTATTGATTTACAGTCTGGGGATGTTACAGAATTTAAAATGGGAGATGGATTTTTATCAGACTACATCAAAGTGGCAAAAGATTATGATGGATTTTATATAGATGGTTCAACAACAGAAAATGGAACAGCATATATTACTTTTAAACAAAATGAAGAGAATTTACAATATGAACTTGTTGAACAAGAAGGAGAAATTAGAGAAACAGAATCAATATTAGCAATAGTAAAAAAAGCAATGAGAGATGTACCAGAAATATATCAGAATTTAAGAGCAGGAACATATAAAAAGGAACAATTTGTGCCTAAAAAAGATGATTTACAAAAACAAACTACATTGCAAGAGAGAGAAGAAGAATTGTCTACATTAGAAGCAGAAGAAAAAACAATTTCTGAAGCAGAAGCTTTAATAGATCAACAAAAAGAAGGTCAAGATGTAGGAGAAGAATAATATGAAAGAAAACACGGATGAGAAATCATTGGTAAAAGTAAATGAAAATAGTATCTTTTATAAAATAAAACAATTTTTTAAAAATTTATTTCATAAAAATGAAACAGCAAATTCTTTTAGTATAGAAGAAGCAAGCAATAGTGTTATACAAAATGAGAATAAAAAAGATAAATTTATAGAAGAAATAAGAAAAATAGAAGATGAAGAAACAGTATTATTAAAGCTTCAAAATAAATATCGTAAAGGAGAAATAAAAGAAGAAGATATGACAGAAGAACAAATCAATTCTTTATACAATTTATATGACAAACAAATTGCTAAATTAAAAAAATCTAATGAGTTAAGAAAACAAAAACTTTTGGAATATAGAAAGAATTCATAAGTGAAAAAAATGTAAATTTAGATACCTTTTTAGATACCCTGAGCGAGAGATAGGAAGGTAAAAAGAAGGATATCGAGGTAATAAAAATGACATGATAAAAGGATTTAAAGCCATTCGGTATTGAATAAAGAGAGGATTAATTCCCATGTGGCTCTGGAAAGAAGTATAAAGCGTGTTGCGGTAGAAACCAGTAGTATCAAAGGATTGACAGATTTATAAAAATGAAAAATAGGAAGAAAAATGCCTTTAGATACAAATTAGATACATTTTTATAATTGAATGAAAGACTTAAAAGATACATTGTTTTTAGGTAAATGATGTATCTTTTTTTTAAATTAATATGTTATAATAAAATTATTGAGGGAAATTTATGGAAGAACTAACAAAAAGTCAAATTGATGATATGCTAGTAATTGCAAATTCATTTTGCGATATTACAAACTTTAAGAGCAAAAGTATATTACATTATAATAATGCACATGAATTAATAGCTTATATAGTTAATGCTGCATTTTCGTTAGAAATGTGTTTCAAATATTTGTATTCTTATAATACGCATTTAAGAATTAGTGGGCATGAATTAAAAAAACTATATAATAAAACTAAAACATTTGGGTTAGAAGATTATTTGATAACGGGATTTACGAAAGCTGAAATAGAAAAAATACTAACACAATTAAATAATTCATTTTATGAATGGAGATATTCTTATGAATTAAACAAATATTTAAAGGTTGATGTAGCATTAATGAAAGATATATTGATTAGTGTAATAAACTATTGTAATAGTTATTCAAAAGGAGATAAAGATGGATAAGAATTTATTAAATGAATGGGATTATAAGAAAAACAAAGAAGATCCTAATAAAATATCATTAAATAGTAAAATCAAATATTGGTGGATTTGCTCTAAAGGACATTCATATGAAAGTCGAATAGATTCTAGAAATAGAGGAACAGGATGCCCATATTGTACAGGACAAAAAGTTTTAAAAGGATTTAATGATGCAGAATCTTTATTTCCTAAAATTGCAGATGAGTGGGATTATGAATTGAATGATTTTTTACCATCTGAAGTAACAATTGGATCTGGTAAAATGGCAAATTTTATTTGCAAAAGTGGTCACAAGTATAAAATGATTATTAGAAATTTTTGTGCAGGATATAATTGTCCAATATGTTCACACAGAGTTATTATATCAGGGTTAAATGATTTGGCATCGTACAATGAAAGAATTATTTCAGAGTGGGATTATAAAAAGAATATTAATGTAGATCCAAAAAAAATTTCTCCATATAGCACAAAAAAAGTATGGTGGATTGGACAATGCGGACATGAATGGAAAGCTTCAATTTATACAAGAACTAAAATGGGAAGCAATTGTCCAATTTGTTCAGAGGAAAGACACGCATCTGTATCAGAAAAAAGTGTCCTATTTTATATAATTAAATCAAAAAAATATAAAAATGTATTGGAAAATTATAAAGACAATAATATTTCTTTAGAATTAGATATATATATTCCTTCAGTTAAAATTGCAATTGAATACGATGGAGAAAGATGGCATAGAAATATTGAAAAAGATTACAGAAAAGATTTAATGTGCTCAAATAATAATATAAAATTAATAAGAATACGAGAAAATGGATGTCCTGATTATGAATCACCATCAACAAAAATTTTTTTAAAAAACAATAAAACAGATGGATTAGAAGCTGGAATTAATAAGCTCTTGGGACTTTTAAAAATTAAAAATATTGATGTTAATATAGAACGAGATACATCAGACATTCTAAGTATGATTAATTTTATGGTTAAAGAAAATAGCATTCTTAAGACAAATCCGGATCAAGCTAAAGAATGGCATCAAACTAAAAATGGAAATCTAAGACCAGAACATACAAAACCAGGATCTAATAAAAAAGTATGGTGGATATGTCCTAAAGGTCATGAATATCAGTTAAGTGTTTATGCTAGAACATTTAGAGGCCATGGGTGCCCTTATTGTAGCAGTCATAGAATTTTAAAAGGATTTAATGATTTGGCAACGACTAATCCAGCTTTAGCATCAGAATGGAATTACGAAAGAAATAATGGACTAACTCCTGATTGTATTACTGCTAATTCAAGTAAAAAAGTATGGTGGATTGGTAAATGTGGCCATGAATGGGAAGCATCTGTTTCTCATAGAAATAATGATAATAGAGGTTGTCCATATTGCGCGGGTCAAAAAGTTTTAAAAGGATATAATGATTTTGGTTCTTTAAAACCAGAATTGCTAAAAGAATGGAATTTTAAAAAAAATAAAACAATCTCACCATATGAAGTTACTATAAAATCAGGAAAAAAAGTTTGGTGGATTTGCTCAAAGTGTGGGTTTGAATGGATGGCGACAATAGATAAAAGGAGATCTAAAACAGGTTGCCCTAGATGTGCCAAAATAAATAGAAAGAAAAAATGACGTAAAAAATAGATACATTTTTAGATACAAATTGTTGACATTTTAAAAATAAGCACAATAATAATTTTGTTATTTATAACATTAATAAAACTTATTAAAACATTTATGCAAATAGGAAGAAAAATTCCGAAATAGGAAGAATTCTGCTCATTTCCATGTGGAAGTGGGAAAAAGTACAAAAATTGCTGTGGGAGAAATCAATAAAGTCCGATTTTTTGGGCTTTTTTTCTATACCTAAGAATTTTGAAAAATGAAATTAGATACAAATTTAG
>CAMKSF010000052.1 GCA_946415375.1 uncultured Clostridia bacterium | reverse complement strand
CGATATGCCCTTTCAGGGCAAGGTCATACCACGTCTTTTAGGCGTGGTCATGATTGCATAGAAAAATAAAAAAAGAATAATTTCATTGAGAGGTTTAAAATGATTGACAAGATTGAAGAGTTTTTTTTGAAAATATTAGAAAAGATACATTTAAAGAAATTAGCAGATTGGTATAGAAAGCACAAAGAAGGAATGAGATACCTTATATTTGGAGCGCTCACTACACTTGTAAATATAGTTGCGTATTCAGTTTTATATTATATTTTGCATATCAATAATGCTATAAGTAATGTTTTAGCATGGGTAATTGGTGCGACGTTTGCATATATTACAAATAAATACTATGTATTCAATTCAAAAGTTAATACTAAAAAAGAATTGTTTAAAGAAATAGCATATTTTTATGGTTGTCGTGTATTAACTTTAATAATTGATGAAGGAATTATGATTTTTACAGTAGATAAACTAGGATGGAATGCCTTTTTAATGAAAATATTAGCAAATATTATAGTAATAATTTTGAATTTTATTTTTAGTAAAATTTTAATTTTTAAGAAAAAATAAAAGGAAGTAGATAATTATGGAAAATTGGTATAAAAAGACAGCAAAAGAAGTAGAAGAGTATCTTCAAACAAATATGGAAATAGGTCTTACAGATATTGAAGCAAAAAAGAGACAAGAAGAAAACGGATTTAATGAATTAAAACAAGAGAAGAAAAAATCTTTATTTATAAAGTTTTTAGAGCAGTTTAAGGATTTTATGATAATTGTTTTAATAATTGCGGCAATTGTTTCTGGAATAATAGGAGTTGCACAAGGAGAGGGTATAACAGATACAATCATAATACTAATAGTGGTAATTGCAAATGCAATAATAGGAGTTGCACAGGAAGCTAAAGCAGAAAAATCACTTGAAGCACTTCAAAAGCTAAGTGGACATGATGCAAAAGTAATTCGTGAAGGAAACATTAAATCTATACCTTCAAGAGAACTTGTTGAAGGAGATATAGTGGTTTTGGATACAGGTGATTTCGTTCCTGCAGATTTAAGAATATTTGAAGCTGTAAATTTAAAATCACAAGAAGCTTCGCTTACAGGAGAATCTGTACCAGTAGAGAAACAAGCAAGTGAAATAAATAAAGAAGAAGTTCCAATTGGAGACAGGGCAAATATGTTATTTTCATCTAGTTTGGTAACTTATGGGAGAGGCAAAGGGATAGTTGTTGAAACGGGAATGAATACAGAAGTTGGAAAGATAGCAGAAATGTTAACTGGGACAGAAGAACAAGAAACTCCACTTCAAAAGAAACTAAATTCACTTGGAAAAACACTTGGAATAGTTGCATTAGTTATTTGTGTAATAATATTTATTATAGGAATTGTTCAAGGAAGAGAAATTATATCAATGTTTATGACAGCGGTAAGTTTAGCAGTGGCTGCAATACCTGAAGGATTAGCTGCGGTATCTACAATTGTGCTTGCTATAGGTGTTCAAAAGATGGTTAAAAGAAATGCTATAGTTAAAAGACTTCCAGCGGTTGAAACGCTTGGAAGCAGTAGTGTAATCTGTTCAGATAAAACAGGAACACTTACACAAAACAAGATGACAGTGCAAAAGGTATTTGTAAATCATACAGTATATGATGTAAGCAATATAGATGAAAATTCGGATTTTATGAAATATAATAAAGACAACCAAGAAGTTCAATTATTGGTATATAATGGAATGTTATGTAATGATACAAAAATTGCAGATGATGGTGCTTTAACAGGAGACCCAACAGAAACAGCGTTAGTTGATATTGCATTAAAAATGGGATTTACTAAAAATGTTTATGTTGAAATGCCAAGAGTAGATGAAATTCCTTTTGATTCAGAAAGAAAATTGATGACAACAGTTCATAAAAGAGGCGATAAATATATTGTTTTTACTAAGGGTGGAGTTGACGAACTTTTAAACATATGTAATTCATATATAGAACACGGAAAAATTGAAAATAATCTTAATGCATTTATGCCAACAATTACAGATACAAATGAGAAAATGGCAAAAGATGCACTAAGAGTTTTAGCATTTGGATATAAAGAACTTGATACAAAGCCTACGAAAGAGGATATGGAAAAAGATTTAACTTATATAGGAATGTATGGAATGATTGATCCTCCAAGAGAAGAAGCAAAACTTGCAGTAGAAAAATGTAAAACAGCAGGAATAAAAACTGTAATGATTACAGGAGATCATAAAGTTACAGCAACTGCAATTGCAAAAAGACTTGGAATACTTGAAAATGATGATGAGGCACTTACAGGTGCAGAGCTTGACAAGATTTCAGACAAAGATTTAGAAAAAGATATAAGGAAATACGCCGTCTATGCAAGAGTTTCTCCTGAACATAAAGTAAGAATTGTAAAAGCATGGCAAAAAAATGGAGAAATTGTAGCAATGACAGGAGATGGAGTAAATGATAGCCCAGCTCTAAAAAGTGCAGATATTGGATGCGCAATGGGAATGGTAGGAACTGATGTTGCAAAAGAAGCAGCAGATGTAATTTTAGTAGATGATAATTTTGCTACAGTTGTAGCTGCTGTAGAAGAGGGAAGAAGGATATATGATAATATTTTGAAGGTAATACAGTTTTTACTTTCGAGCAACATCGGTGAAGTTGTAGTATTATTTTTAGCTACCTTATTTTCATCTGTTATAGCAAAATGGTGTGGGATAGATAATATAGGAGCATTAAATATATTGCTTCCAATTCATATTTTGTGGGTTAATCTTGTTACAGATTCACTTCCTGCATTAGCATTAGCATTTGATCCAGCAAATGATGGTATAATGGAGAGAAAACCACTAAAACAAACAAAAGGGATTTTTACAAAAGGTATGACATACAGGATAGTTTATCAAGGAATAATGATTGGAATAATTACTTTAATTGCATTTTTAGTTGGCCTTAAATCAACTACATCACCAATAGGAGAACTTACACTTGAACAAAGCAAAATTCAAGTTGGTCAAACTATGGCTTTTATTGTTCTTGCTTTTTCGGAATTAGTGCATGTGTTCAATATAAGAGATAATAAAAAATCATTATTTAAAGGTAAGATTTTTAATAATACTGTTTTACTTGGAGCAATAGTTTTGTCAGCAGTATTTATGTTTGCTATTTTATTTATACCACAACTAAGAACAATTTTTAGCATTCCATTTTTACCAATGAATAATATAATAGAAATAATAATATTAGTATTTTTACCAATTGTAATTGTAGAATTATTTAAATTATTTAGAATAAACGGAAATTATTAATTATGAATTAAAGCAATAGAAATATGAAAGAGTTCTATATGTTTTATATAAAAGGGTTTTGATAAAAAGGAAACTTTATAACTAAATAAAGTTTCTTTTTTTGTAACAAAAATGTAACAAAAATGTAATATAATTACACTTAAATATTGTTGACTTTGCAATATATTATTGTTAAAATTAAATATAGATAAATGGGTGAAATTAATTTGAACGGAGGAAGAAAAATGATAGATAGACGACAAGAAGAAAGAAGAAAAGGTGAAAGACGCGAATCTGATCAAGCACCTAAGTACAAAGAAGTTAGACTTGGAACACTTTTGATATCAATTGCAATAATTGTGGCTGTGATTATAGGCTCTATAATAGCAATTAGAAACTATAAACATAAAAAGGCTATAGAAAGTATCGAAAAAAGACATAGCGGAGTATATTCTTGTACATTTAGTATTGATGGACCAAAGAATAGTCTTTCAGCGGGAGAAACAGCAATATTTGAAATTAAAGCTTCGAATATAAAAGCAGAAGATGGTATAACAATGTTAGAGGGACTATTAGATTACGATTATAAAATATTTGATTGTAATATAGAAGATATTGAAAATGGCAAATGGTATAAGCTTTCAATGCTTGAAGATTATCTTACAATGGTAAGAAGTGATTATATGCCAAGTTCAGAAGATCAAGTAATAGGACGTTTAGTCGTAAAACTAAGGGAACAAGTAAAACCTGGTAATTATCAAATAACATTTAAAAATGCTATTTTTACAATGGATGATAACAAAGACTTTTCTGTTGAAGATGTAAACATACCTATAACAGTTAAGTAAATAATAATAGTTATATAAACGGAGGTAAAAAAATGAAAAAGAGTATGAAAAGATTTTTAGTATTATTTTTAATAATTGCTATTATAACAGGAATCACAAGAATTGTATATGCAGATAATAATTATTCATGTGATTTAGAAATAACACAAGATAAGACTACCATAGCACCTGGAGATACAGCTAGTTTTCAATTAAAGGCTTCAAACATACAAATAGGAAATGCGGGAATGATACTTTTACAAATAACAGTAGAAGATGATAGCGGTGATATAACAGATCATTTTAAATGTACAGCATCTGGAGATGAAAATAATGTTTGGTCTATGCTTGCTAATTTTGATGGAGAAATAACATTCAATAAACAGGATTATGATGAACCTGTTGGTAGTGAAAGTGTAATAGGTAAAATCAATTTAAAAGCTAACAGTGATTTACAAGAAGGAAATTATACAATTAAATTTAAGGGAATTACATTTAATACTTCTGATGATCAACAAATTAGTATTCCCGATATAACAAAAACTCTTGAAGTAAAAACTTCAGCAGGTGGAAATTCAAGTTCTGGTGGAAACTCATCATCAGGAGGAAGTTCTGGAGGATCAACAGTGAGCCCTGGAACTTCAGGAGGAAGTTCATCATCAGGAGGAAGTTCATCATCAGGAGGAAGTTCATCATCAGGAGGAAATTCATCATCAGGAGGAAATTCATCATCAGGAGGAAAT
>CAMKSF010000051.1 GCA_946415375.1 uncultured Clostridia bacterium | reverse complement strand
CCATTAACAAAAGGAATATGAATATTTCAGATTATAAATATTAGATGTAAAAGCATAACAACACCAGACCATATAGAAAATACATCATACCATTTCCTTCATGCTGAAAGACTTTCGACATCCTCATAATACATGTTCTTTCTATCAAGGAGTTTCCATATATTTTTAAATATGCAAAATATAACAAATCATACCCAAATAACTGTTGTTGCCATATAAAATATTGCTAAAGACCAATAGACCTCTTCATGTCATTCATAATAGTTAGCATGGATAATATAAAATATTACTGCTAATAATAGTAAACATAATAAGGCTTGCCAAAAAGGGAAAATAAGCTGGACCCAATGATGTTTGAATAACATTACATTTCATTTTCAATATTTTTTTATTGCTTCAGTAAGCTCATTTATATCGTTTTTTGTAGCCATAGGATTTAGAAATTTCATGTTGGTTGGAGAAAATCTAAATACAACTTTTATAAGGTTATGATAATCGAATTTCAACTAAAGAAATAAAAAATTTGAGACATTTCTATTTGGCAGCTCGAAAAATTTAATAAAAAATTAAAAATTGATTAAAAATCTCTTTAATTTAAGATATCTTTTCCATATATTCTGAAGCGCGTAAACAAAAAACAAATACTAAAAGTTATGACAGAAAATGAAAAAATTTTATTTTTACCTCATGTAAATCCGCGGCATCCAGGTGCTGTGAAAGAAAATGCGAGACTTCTTCAAAGAAAATTCGCAATGATTCATGAAGCTCTTTCTATCTTTGAAAATCCAAACGGAAAGGAGGAGCTTAAGTACTTCTCAAATCTCTATGCTGAGGTTAAGCCAGTTTTAATATCAATTGTCAAATTTGTCACTGAGAAGAAAATAGCAGACAGAAGGGGAATTCAAGAGAACATTAAAAGAGCTGAGGAGATATTGGGTTTCCTTAAAATTCTACATTTAAGGTACAAATCAGTTTACACCTTCCCTCCTATTTCTGATAAACCGGCTTGGTATAAATATTCCCAAATGGAGAATCGTGAAATAATGGAAGAGTTAAAGAAACTCATTAGTCTTTAAAGAATTAAAAGTCTCTTGAAACAAGAGACTTTTTGATTTCCAGATTTTTTAAAAAGAAAGTATAAATACTATACTTTCTTTTCTAAGTTTTTTTTCCATTCAATATTTTATCAACATTATTTAAGATAGGAACGAGTCTATCAAGAAATTCTTTCTGTTTTAATGCTCTATCCTTATTACTTTCGATATTGCCCATAATCGTAACCGTTCTTACGAACTCGTTTTCTTTTATTGTTGCTCGAGATCTTCTATCTTTTACTACACCTGGCATAATAGCGAAATAGAAATCAGTACCACCGCTATAAATATAGATTCGGTATCTTGTTTCATACTGTGCATCAGGAAATGCTTTAGGATCAAGAAGAATCTCATTTAATAGCTTCATTGGGGCTTTGCCGTCTTTAGAGCAATACTTTGTTAATTTACTGTTGACGTAATAAAGTTTTGGAAATGTAAATAATTTTGCAAAAAATGATTTTTTTTCAAATTCATCGCAAATCTCTCTATTATATAGCTTTATGGCTTCATTCATTAACATATGGAGTTGTGAATGATTTATAGTTTTTCGAAATCTGACGGTGACTTGAATTGGATTTTGTTTTTTCTGTTCCATAAGTATCTGTTTTTATTTTTAAGTTTTATAATCATAAGCATTTTTAATTTCAAATAGAAAATGGATTAATATCAGATAATAAAAAAACTGACTCGTGTTATCTCAACAAGAGTCAGTAAAATTATGAACAAACCATGATCGCTGCTGTGTGCGGCGAGTAGAATATAATAATACTCCGATAAATTTCAAACTATATTATACTTTTAAATAAATCTCTTTAAGAATAGTTCATAGGTTATCTCTTATAGCTATTTTATCAATCAAAATTCAATTGTGTTTAAATTTTTGAAGGAAAATACTTTTAGCATTAATCATCCTATCTAAACGAATATGGTTACAAATATTCATATGATTTGCTAAATACTTTAATGAATTAACATTAGAAATATCGTTAGTTGATAAGTTTGCAATATTGTGTGCATAATCATAACTTTCATCTATTCAATGATTTTTTGCAACATTAATGATATTGTTACTGATATTAATTAGATTTCTATTGTTTGGAAATAATACTGCAAACCATCAGCATCAATCAGGATACTTTTCTTTCCATTGGCTTTGTCTTGACCATATATGTTCTTGAGTATGAGTATAGAAATTAGTTAACATAAACTGTTTCTCATTTTCTAGGCTACCTTCCAAGGCTTCTATAAATCAATTATTTATATTGCTAGAAATCTTAGCTAATGTAATATGTGCTATATCTTTACAAGGTTTGTTGTGATACCTAAAATTGTTTTGATAGAAAAAATTCCTTATTCATTGAAGTTCTTGTAGAATTGTATTTTCTGGTAATGCAACAACGAGATAGGACATAAATATTATTATAAAATAAAATTATTTTTCTTTATTTTCAGTATCTCATTTAATTCTATTTAGAATTATTTTTCAATATTCTGAGAGTTTATCTTCTGTTAAATCAATCTTTTCAGAATTATTATTTCATCATGTTGCTTTTAGTCATTCGAATTCAGGTGATGGTTTTAGTATTGATGATGTTATTCAATATTCAGACAAATTCCATGCACAATAAGAAAGATTATAATCATCAATAATTTTAAACCATTTTTCTGTCTCTTCTTCATCAATTATTCAATCTCAAGTGCATTCGCAAATACCAAATTCGGTAATAAACACTGGAACTCAATTTTCTAATGCTGATAAAAGTTTTTTTCTTTGCTTATCTTTATGTGTCGCAGCATAAAAATGAAAAGCATACATTATATTTTCTCATTCAATACGATCATCTTCTTTTATATTAATTTCTTGTGCTCGATTTGGAGCTCAAACTACTATAATAGAGTTTTTATTATTCTTTCTAATTATAGGGATAATCGTATTAGCATAAGATTTTATATCTTCCCAAGAGGTATTGTTTGGTTCATTACAAATCTCATAAATAATATTATCATAATTTTTAAATTTCTCTGAGATATTTTCAAAGAATTCTTTTGCTTCTTCTTCATGTATAAGTGGTGATTTATCGTGTAGAATATGTCGATCAACAATAACATAAATTCAAAGTTCTTTACAATTCCTTATACATTCTTCAATTCACTTAATTAATCTGTTCTTTTCATCTTTATTTTGACAATATGCTTTTGCTCAATCTTTAATCTTTGTTTCTGTATACAAAGCTAATCTAATAACATTACATCATCGATTATCTCTAAGTGATTGTAGAATACTCTTATCAGTGAATGCTGAATATTGCATATACATGACAGGACAAACTCCTCTTAATTGAAATTTCTCTCAATTCTTATCAACAATATCAGATCCTCTTAGGCTAAGTTTTCAGTGTACAGAAAAAGGTGTATTCAATATAGATTCATTATTCTCTTCATTACTTAAGCATTGAGAAATTTGATTTCCATATAAGGAATAATCTCATGATTGAATTGAATTTTTTACTTTATTACCTATGGATTCTTTATCTGACATATAGAAATCGTAGAAATAAATACGCTTTCAAACAAATTATAATGGAAAAATCTAATAAAAACAAAAAATTTACTACTTTTTAATATGAGTATTGATTTAATTTTTATGTTTTCTATAACTATAAAAATTGGTTTAGATTATTTATTTATATTAGCTATGATAATAAGAGGTTATAAACCAAGTGATCTCGAAGCTTGTGCTAATTTGATCCTTGATACATCAAAAAAATATAATAAAGATGATATTATACCATGAAAAGAAGATGAATTTTTTGGATTTTTTGATTACGAGAATAATAGAGAAAAAGTAGAGAAATTTTTCTCTGAGAGTAACATTATATTGGCAGAAAATGATAGGTGAGAGATAGTCTGAATTTTAAGATATGAACATAATAGAATTAAATCATTTTTTGTCTCAGATAAATATATGCATCAGTGAATCTGAAAGACGTTATTTGAAAAATATAAACAAGATCTTATCAATGATGGATTTAAATTTATCACACTTTTTTCATCAACATATTGAATAAAATTTTATGAGAGTTTAGGATTTGAAATGACATGAGGTAGAATTCTAAGATGAGATTCTATTTATTCATATCCAATGAGATTATTGTTAGAATAATAATTACTTAGAAAATATTAAATAATAAAAAAAGACAGCCGAGACTGTCTTTTATGTTTGATTTCAAATATACTATTATTTAACAGCAGCTTTGAATTCAGAACCAGCTTTGAAAGTAACAACGTTCATTGCAGGAATCTTAATCTTTTGAGAAGGATTTTGAGGATTAACTCCAGTTCTAGCCTTTCTCTTAGAAGTTTTAAAAGTTCCGAATCCTTGAATTCTAACTTCACCATTTTTCTTAACACCTTTAACGATGTTAGCGATCATGTTGTTAACTAATTCAGCAGCTAATTTCTTAGATACTCCTAATTCAGCAGCAACGCTTTCAATTAATGCAGTTTTTGTCATTTTTACAAAACGTAAACAAAATAAATAACAACAAAACTATAGAATTATTTAATAGAAATGCAAGAGATAATGGTACTTTTTTATAAAATTTATTGATAGATATTGCTTTTGATGAGATAAATATACTAAAATAGTAGTTTATAATTAAGAAAATTAAATTTATATAAATCGGGAATTATTATAATTTTTTATACTTTTCTATTGAATTTAACTTGCTCGATAAATAAAACAATAGTGTAAAACAAACCCCTAAACAAAAATATTATGCCGGAAGAATATGTTAATTACAGGGATTCTTATCCTAATTTGCAAGAAGCACTGAAAAACGGTGCTAAGCTCCATGCTTTCCTTTCAGGGGGAAGCCTTCGTGTTGTGAGAATTGAGAAGAAGAACGAAGAGACTGGGAAAAATGAATTGCTCTCCTATGGAGAACATCCTTACTTCTCAGGTGCTCTGGTCCATGCTGATGAAGATTTTGGCTTGAGCTACGAACAGCAGTATACAGCTGA
>CAMKSF010000050.1 GCA_946415375.1 uncultured Clostridia bacterium | reverse complement strand
TAGATTAAAAATAAGAACCTATAAATAAGATTAATAAATCTGTTTATAGGTTTTTAAATTAGGGATACAGAAGACTAAGAAAAAAGATAGATTTTAGAAATAAATAAAAAAGATTAAAGTAACAAAAAAGACTTGAAAATGTAATACAATTTTAATAAATAGGTAAAAAGTCCTTCCGTAAAGTATTCGGAGGGGCTTTTTATAATGCCAAAAAGGAGGCATTGAAATGGAAAAATAAGTTGATATAATTACTATAGATATAAATATAAGAAAAAAAGAGGAATGTAAAATAAGCTATAAAACATTACCTAAAAATGCGAAAGGGGAAAAGTTATGAAACTACTAAAAAAACTAACTGCAATAATCATTTTGATTAGTATGCTAATTACATTAAATTCACCAATTATTTCATATGCAGCAAATCAAGGAACAGAATATGAAATAAAGGAAGAAGAAACATGGGATGTCTCTAAAAATGAAGATGGAAGTGTAGTTGCAAAATGGACAATGGAAGATAGAACCATTACAATTTCTGGTAGTGGGGAGATGAAGAATTGGTCAATTAGTTCAAATGAAGATTGGCATAGTAGTAAATATAAAAAAATAATTGAAAAAGTGAAAATAGAAGAGGATGTAACAAGTATAGGATGGTATGCATTTTCTGGATGTAGTAGTTTACAAAATATCAGTGTAGAAAAAAATAATTCGGAGTATATGAGTATAGATGGAGTATTATATAATAAATCAAAAACAGAAGTATTAGTATATCCATCAAATAAATCAGGCACTGAGTATACAATACCAAATAGTGTAACAAGTATAGAAGGTTGGGCATTTGAAGGATGTAGTAGATTAACAAATATAGCGATACCAAATAGTGTAACAAATATAGGTGGGGATGCATTTTATGAATGTAGTAATTTGAAAAATATAACAATACCAAGCAGTGTAACAAATATAAGAGGGTATGCATTTTATGGATGTAGTAGTTTAGAAAATATTGAAATACCAAATGGTGTAACAAATATAGGAGAGTATGCTTTTTATGGATGTAGTAGTTTAGAAAATATTGAAATACCAAATGGTGTAACAAGTATAGAATATTGGGCATTTGGGGAATGTAGTAGTTTAACAAATATAACAATCCCAAATAGTGTAGCAAGTATAGGTGGGAGTGCATTTAATGGATGTAGTAGTTTAGAAAATATATATGTAGAAAAAAATAATCAGAATTATACAAGTATAAATGGGGTATTATATAATAAAAATAAAACAGAATTAATGCTGTATCCAGCGGGGAAAAAAGATACAAGTTTTGTAATTCCGAATAGTGTAACAAGTATAGGAGAGGATGCATTTAATGGATGTAGTAGTTTAACAAATATAACAATCCCAAATAGTGTAACCAATATAGGAAGTGGAGCTTTTGAATATTGTAGGAAATTAACAAATATAAATATATCAGAAAGAGTAACAAGCATAGGACAGAGAGCATTTTTTGCTTGCAAAGGTCCAATAATATGTAATACAAATAGTAAAGCACATGAATATGGTGAAAATAACAAAATATCATATATTTTATTAGATAATGATACATCAGATATAACAACAGAGTATAAAATAAAAGAAGAAGAGACATGGGATATATCAGAAAGTGGAGATAGAAGTGTAATTGCTAAATGGACATTGGAAGATAGAACTATTACTATTTCTGGGAATGGAAAGATGAAGAATTGGGACTGGAGTTCAAAAGAAGATTGGCATGATACGAAATATAAAAATTCACTTGAGAAAGTTAAAATAGAATCTGGTTTAACAAATATAGGGGAATATGCATTTTATGAATGTAGTATTTTGACAAATATAGAAATTCCAAATAATGTAACAAGTATAGGAGCTTATGCATATTTTAGATGTAGTAGTTTGACAAATATAATAATCCCTGATAGTGTAACAAATATAGGAGAACATGCATTTGAAAGATGCAGTAGTTTAGAAAATATAACAATTCCAAATAGAGTAACAACTATACAAACTCATGTATTTTATGAATGTAGTAGTTTAAAGAGTATTACAATATCAGAGAGTTTAACAATTATAGAAGATGGGGCATTTTGGGGATGTAGTAGTTTAACAAATATAATAATTCCTAATAGTGTAACACATATAGCTGATGATGCATTTAATGAATGTAATAGTTTAGAAAATATAGATGTAAAAACCAACAATTCAAATTATATAAGCATAAATGGAGTATTATATAATAAAGATAAAACAATATTAAGATGTTATCCAGCAGGAAAAAAAGAAACTAAATATATAATCCCAAATAGTGTAACAAGTATAGGTAGGTATGCATTTTATGAATGTAGCAATTTAACAAGTATAACAATACCGAATAGTGTAATAAGTATAGGTTATTCTGCATTTTGTGGATGTAGTAGTCTAACAAGTATAACAATCCCAAATAGTGTAACAAGTATAGAAGGTCATGCATTTTATGAATGTAGTAGTTTAAAAAGTATAACAATACCAAGTAGTGTAGAAGAATTAGGGACTCATGTATTTTCTGGATGCAGTAGTTTAACAAATATAACAATACCAAATAGTATAAAAACAATAGGATATCGTGTATTTGAAGGATGCAGTAGCTTAGAGATAATAACAATACCAAATGGTATAACAAGTATAGATGATTATGCATTTTCTGGATGTAGTAGTTTAACAAGTATAACAATCCCAAATAGTGTAACAAGTATTGGAGAGGATGTTTTTTCTAGATGTAGCAGTTTAACAAGTATAAACGTAGGAAAAGACAATACAAAATATATAAGTATAGATGGTGTATTATTTAATAAGAACAAAACAGAATTAATAGCCTATCCTACCGTAAAAAAAGATACAAATTATATAATTTCAAACAGTGTAACAAGTATAAGAAGTAGTGCATTTAGCCAATATAAAGGACTAATAATTTGTAAAAGAAATACCGAGGCACATAGATATGCAGAAAGTAAAAAGATAGGATATGTACTAGATGAAAAAATGCCAAAAGTAAAATATACACCAAGTGAATTTGAAAAAGCACAAAAGCAAGCAGTCGTTAAAATAGATGTAACTGATATTACAGGGGTAGTGAAAGATAGTATAAAATACTTATGGAGCACAAAAGAAGAAGTAAGTATAACAGAAGTAAAAACTGCATGTACGAGTGGGCAAGAACTTTCTACTCCAACAGGAAAAACAGCAACATATTACCTATATGTCTATGCAAAAGATAATTTTGGAAATGAAGGAGTAGCAAAAAGTAATCCAATAAAATTAGATAATAAAGCACCAACAATAGAGTTAGCAAATAATAAATATTATCAAAAGCCAAATGTACAAGATGAAAATCCAGGAACAGTAGTTTTAACAAAAGATGGAAATAATGTGGAAACATATAAGTATGGAGACACAATATATGGAGAAGGTTCATATAAACTAACAGCAACAGATGAAGCGGGAAATAGTACAACAAAAGAGTTTGTATTGCAAAAAATCCCAACAGGAGAAGAAGGATTAAACTATGAAATATCACCAAGTGAATTAACAAATCAGGATGTGACTATGACAGTAAGTAAGAAAGATACAACAAATACAGAGCTAGATATAGAGTTAAGTATAGATGGAAAAAAATATGAAGTAGGAACTAAAAAGACAATAGCAAAAAATGGAAAAGTATATGCAAGATTAGGAAAAGAGGGAGCGTATGGAGAAGCAATAGAAATAGAAATAACAAACATAGATAAAACAGCACCGAAAATAGAAGGAGTACAAGACAAAAAAAGCTATGCAAAGAAAGCAACACCAAAGGCAGTAGATGAGAATTTAGAAAGTGTAAAACTAGAAAAAGATGGACAAGAAGTAGAAGGATATAAAAATGGAACAGAAATAACAGAATTAGGAACATACAAAATAACAGCAGAAGATAAAGCAGGAAATAAAATAGAAGTAGAGTTCTATATAAAAGATATCCCATCAACAGAAGAAGTAGTAGAGTACACTGTAACACCAAAGAGTTTAACAAATCAAGATGTAAAAGTAAGTGTAACAAAGAAAGAGAATGAAGAATACCAAGACTTAATAGTACAAATGAGTACAGATGGTAAAAACTATGAAGCAGTAGCAGAGAAAACAATAACAGAAAATGGAACAGTATATATAAGAATAGTAAAAGAAGAAGAAGGAAACACAATAGAAGGAGAAGTAATAGAAGTAGAGATAAAGAACATAGACAAAACAGCCCCAGAAGCACAAGTAGAATATAGTAATAAAGAATTAACAAAGGAAAATGTAACAGCTACAATAACAGCAAATGAAGAAGTACAAGAAGTAGAAGGATGGACAAGAGGAGAAGATAGAAAGACATTAACAAAAGAATACGAACAAAATGCAAAAGAGGAAATAACAATAAAAGATATTGTTGGAAATGAAGTAAAAGTAAATATAGAGATAACCAATATAGACAAAACTGCACCAAAAGCACAAGTAACATATAGCGAAACAAATCCAACTAACAAAAATGTAATAGCAACAATAACAGCAAATGAAGAAATACAAGAAGTAGAAGGATGGACAATATCACAAGATAAAAAGAAACTAACAAAAGAATATAATGAGAATAAGACAGAAAAAGTAATAATAAAAGATAAAATTGGAAATGAAAAAGAAGTAGATGTAAAGGTACTAAATATAGATAGAACTAAACCAGTAGTAAGTGTAACATACAGTACAAAAAATAAAACTAATAAGAATGTAACAGTAACAATAACAGCAAATGAAAAAGTACAAGGAATAACAGGATGGACTTTATCGAGTGATAAAAAGAAATTAACAAAAGAATATAGTGTAAACAAGACAGAGACAATAACAATAAACGACTTAGCAGGAAATACTTCGAATGCAACAATAGAAATAACAAACATAGACAAAACAGTACCAACAGCCAATGTAGAATATAGTACAACAAATCTAACAAATCAAAATGTAACAGTAAGAATAACAGCAAATGAAGAGATTCAAGAAATAACAGGATGGACACTATCAAATGATAAAAAGACACTTACAAAAACATATCAA
>CAMKSF010000049.1 GCA_946415375.1 uncultured Clostridia bacterium | reverse complement strand
AATTATTTATACTTATATCTACATCTGCTATATTATTTACTACTGAAAATTCAGGTTCTAATAATTCTTTTATTCCTAAATTAATATTGTTTAATTTGAAATTATTATCATCCAAAGTTCCTATCTTTGATAAACCATATATATTTATCATTTCATTTGAAGTTCCTTTGTATGTGTATGCAATTCCACTTACATCTTTGTCATTTGTTGGAATTTTTTCAGCAAGAGCCTTTGATCCATTAGCTATATTCTTAAATGCTACCGGAATATATCTTACTTTATTATTACTATCTTTTATATTCACTGTACTTCCATTTACTGTGTATCTTCCTTCTTTGTATTCAAATAGCACATAATATTGATCAAGTTCTTTTTTCTTTACCGTATTATTAAATGAGTATTCTCCATCTTCGTTTGTTGTAGTTGTTGCTATTGGATTATTATTACCTTTTTTAAACAATTTAACTGTTACATTTCTTACTCTATGGTCCGAACCTTTTTTATATTCGCTATCATATGAGTTATCCTCTGGTTTATCTGGTTTTCCTTCTGTCCACACATATCCTGCAATTGATAATACTAAATCATTTTTTATATCTATTGTTACTTTTTCTCCATTTAGTGTGAATTTTCCACAATTAACCCATTTATTAGTTGAATCATATCCGTTTTGTTTTGATATATCATATCCATTTGGTGCCTTTGTCTCAAATATTTCATATGTATCCATTAACAAGTTTTTAAGAGTTATTGTTCCATTACTTGTTTTATAAACTGTAGCTGAAGATACATTAGAATTATCATAATTATATGTTCCATTTGTTCCTGACAACCATTTTCCCTTTGATGTTTTAATTTTAAATTCTGCTTGTGATGCTATTGTATTATTTGTTATTGAATCTTTTTTGTTAATAGTTAATTCTCCTGTTTTTAGTTTAACATTAAGTATAATAACAGCTCCACAATATTCTGTTCTATCTGTAGCTGAAATTAATCTTTGAGCAGCGTTTCCATCATCACGTTCTAAAAACCAAATTTTTGCACAATAAACACTGTTATTTTTTAATTTAAAATTGATATTTTTTATTTTTTGTCCAGAAGTATTCTTTATATAAAAATTTGTATTACTTGGTATATCTGTCATTTCTATTGCTTGAGTGCATGCAGCATCTTTATAAAATGCTATATTACTTTTATATCTCCATTTTCCATTTACATATTCATATCCAGTAATCCAATTATTATTCTCATTTATTGGACAAATCCAATCTATAATTCCTTTATACTCAATATTTATTGGTCCAATTACGTTTGAAGTAGTTTCCACAGTTTTCAAATCAGTCTGTAACCAACTATCTACACCCGCTGTATTTCTTAATTGGATTTGTTTTATTTCTTTTCCAGATGTATTTTTTATATAGAACGGTATTCCACTTTTAATTTCTGTCATCTCTATTGCTTGAGTACATGCAGCGTCATTATAAAATGCTATTTTACTTGTGTATGTCCATTTTCCATTTATATATTGGTATCCATCAATCCAAATTCCATCTGGTCCTATTGGACATACCCAGCTTACCTGACCATTAAATGATAAATAATATGGACCTGTTACTGCAGAATCTGCAGCTGAATTTGCTACTGTTGAACTTTTTACACTTGCACTTGGTACAAGATGAGCAGTATCATTATTGGCTACATTTTTAGATCTATTGTAGAAACCTAAAGCCGACGAACTAGTAGTGTCCCAATTGTGAAACCATTTACCCCATATTAAATTCGTTCCCAAATTAGAATCTGATTTCCATTCATGATTAAATAAATGATGTATCGCTCTTTGTCTGGTTCTGGCATTTCCATCATCCATACTATACCCTTTTCTGTATCCTTCTTGTCCAAGCAAATATGCTAAAGCTATATTATATTTTGAGTCTGCAGTTCTATTTTTTAGTCCTCCATTATACCAATAAGCTGTTGCACTCTTTCCTCTTATTTCCATATATTGGTCTATTCTCATCCATCCATCAATAGAGTCTGCATTATGCTGTATACAATAAATATGATCTCTTACATCATTCATTTCCATATCTTCTGGATCATCGTTAGTGTCATCTGTTCCTGCGCCTGTCCAAACATAAACTCTATTTCCTACATTATTTGAACTTCTTAAAGCTGATATACCTGATAAATCGCTTGCAAATGAAATATTAATAAAGAACATATTTATTAATATTATTAATGCATTTATTAATATTATTCTTTTTATATTCTTCACTTTTTCTCCTCCTTTCTTTTAGTTTTCTATGTTTTCTTTTAACTTTTTCATTACGATTAAATATACTGCAGCTGATATAATTAATGAAATTGCAATTGTTATAATTATGTAGCTCATTGCTGTACCTGTACTTACTGAAATAATTACGTCTGCACTTCCTGTATCATTTTCTGTGTTGTTTATACTTTTTTCTCCATTTTCATTATAACTTGATACTATTTCTGCTTTATTGTTTACAAGTCCTGTATTTGACTCTGTCATTTTCTTTGTCATTATCAATTTTACTGTTTTACTTTCTCCTGGTTTAATCTTTGTGTTTGCTAAACTTTTTGTATATATGTTTTTACCCTTCTTATACCATTTCTCATTTAATTTTGAATTAAATGTTAATGATGATGGTATATAGTCTACAATATTTTCTACATATCCTGCTGTTTCTCCTGCATTTGTTACTTTTATATTGTATTCAATTACAACTGTACTATTTTTTAAATATTTTGACTTTATTTCAACTTTAGCTAATGCTGGATTGTTATATTTTATTGTCTTTGTTCCTCCTGGATTTGTAACTGTTATTTTTGAAATTGTTTTTTCTAATATTAAATTTGTACTCTTTTTTTCTATTAATCCTAAGTCAATACCTTCTACATTGTTATTTTTTATTGTTATTTTATCTGTTGAAGCAACAATTGTATATTTGTTATTTATGTTCATCTTTATATTTTCAACATCTGAATTATATAATGGATTTACATTATTTGCATGATATTTAGTTATTTTATATTTATTTGTATCAAATCCAAATATTATATAATACTCTCCATTGTCTAAATTAGAAATATAGTATTCTCCTTCATCATTTGTTGCTCCTATTTCAGCTATTGAATTGTTTTTTAAATTTAATATTGATACTTTTATGTTACTTAATACACTCTCCTGTGATATTCTTTGTCCATCTCCATCTGAATCTAACCAAGCTATTCCTGAAATTGTATATTTATTATTACCATTATTACCATTATTGTTGCTACTGTTGTTATTATTGTTGTTGTTATTGTTACCTGAATTTCCATTTGGGTCTATACCACCTGATCCATTGGTTAATTTAAGAATATATTTTGTTTCTGGTATTTTTGCTAAAACTACTCCCTCATTTGATATTTGTGCTTTGTTTATTATTTCTATGTCTTTTGTTTCGTATTGGATTAAATCACTTACAACTTCGCATATTATTTCTATATTTGCTTTTTCTCCCTTTTTAAGTTTTGAATTTATGCTTATCATGTTATAATTATCTTCATTCTCTGTCATTCTGTTTTCTACTGTATACTCACATTCTTTTTGGTTTAACAATACTTTTTCTATTTTTAAATATTTTGATATTTCTTCATCAATATTCATATTTTCAGCATCATAATCTCCAATATTTTCCAATGCTATGCTGTATTTTATTTTGTCTCCTATATTTACATATCCTGTATTGTTTTTATTTGTTAGGTTTTCTGTTTTTCCTTCAGCTTTTATATTTACTCCTTTTATTTCTTCTATTAACTTATTTGATTTATATACATTTCCTTGGCTATCTTTTGCTTCTGCCATTAACTCAGATTCTTTTATTATTCTATTATCAATATAGTTTGATACTGTCTTATCTATTATAACCTCTAATGTTTGATTTGCTGGTAAAGCATTTATTACAAATGTTAAATTATCATTATCTAGCTCCTCATGGCTATCTTCATCTATATACCAACTTAATTTATTTATTGTTACTGTGTTGCTTTTATTTATTGTTATCTCTATATTTTTTTGATTCTCATTACTTATATTTGTTACATATACTTTATCTACATAGTTATAACTTACTGTTAACTTTTCTCCTGGCTTTCTATATATTGGTACATATTCTACTTTTAAGTTTCCTTTTTGTATCTTATTTTGGAATCTTTTCGTTTCTATAACTGTATTATTACTTTTTACATTTATTTCATTTTCTATATTTTTTTCTTCTGTTAAGTTTGTATCTACTTTTACCATGTACTTAACTGTTATTGTTTCTCCTGCTTTTATTGATACATTTTCTTTTGTTATTTTTCTATCTGTTTTTTCTATTAAATAATTTCTATCATCAGTATATTCTTCTCTTTGACTGTCATAAGTAGGATAATTTGGATTTATATCCATTAATTTTGTATTCTCTGGAACTGTGGCTTCTATGCTTAATCCTGTTTTATCTTTATTTCCTGTATTTTTTATTTGTGCTATATATTCTATTATTTCTCCTGATTTTACTGTATCTCCGCTATTAATTGCATTTCCACCAACTTTTGCTATTATATCCACTTTTATATCTGAGTTTTGATCTTGATTATTATCCGAATTTGTATTGTTTTCATTTTGTTGTTGATTTTGATTTTGGTTTTGGTTTTGGTTTTGACCTTGGTTCTGATTTTGATTTTGATTCTCTTCTTCATTTTGTTTTGCTATTATCTCTACATTTAGTTTTTGAATTCCATTATCTGTATATTTTGTTGCATTTTCGTTTGTATATGTCATTTCTATTTCTTCTAAGCTATCTTCTGCATTTGGATTTACATTTATCATCAATTTTATTGGTATTGTTGTTCCTTGAATTGCTTCTCCTAAATATCTTGTTTGTTCTCCTGTTAGTTTTATATTAACTACTTTTTGTCCATTTTCCTCTTCTATTGTATAATTATTTTCTGTTAGTGTTAGTCCATTTGCATTTATTAATTGTGGTAATTGTGTACTTGTTGCACCCGTTACTTGCCTTGGTAATTTTATCTTTATTATTGGATTTTTGTATAAGTCTTGATGTTCTCCACTTGACTCTAAAACTGCTGTCAAATTTAGTTGTTGAGCTTCATCTGATGCAATTAAAGCTTGTTGTTCGCTTTGTATACTTGCTTTTGACTCTGTATCTTTTAATCCTATCTTATATGTAAATGGAAATGTAAATTTATCATCATTATTCTTTGTGTATTTAACTGAACAAATATCTTTTAATAGTATTAATTCTTTTTTCTCTTCTCTTGTATTTGTTGTATCCTTTATAATTTTTTTATTTTCTATTACAAACATTCCATTATTTACCGGCTTACTTGTTTTCATTGTTGCTGTCTTTGTTCCATTTGGTAATGTTACTTCTA
>CAMKSF010000048.1 GCA_946415375.1 uncultured Clostridia bacterium | reverse complement strand
GATAAGAAACATTAGCATCAAAATCTAAATGTAGGTGTTCTTTAGTTTTTATTTCTCTGTCTCAGATGAATATTAATTCTCTTTTCATATTTTATGTCGTAAAAGAAGATAAAATATGGTGTAAATTGATAAAACTAGAATTAAGATATATTAAGTATTAATTACCGTAATTATTTTGTCAAAAAAATCAAAACGATTTTTTTTTACTATTTTTGAATTAGTAAAATTTGATACCAAAAAAAGAAAATCAGATTCCTCTTGATATTATAACTCAGAATGCTATTATAATATCACTTTAGAAATATCAACTCTTTGCTCATAACACTCTTGGCGTACGGGCAGAGTGGAGTTCAGATAGTGGTATCTCTTCAGAGGTTATGACAGAATGTGGGTTGGCTTGGAAGCAGCCATTCTCTTAAATTATGTGTTTAAGTATGCATTCCGAATCTCTGTATCCCTCTATGTTGCATGGAGGGATTTTTTGATATTGCAATTAATAGAACAAATTTCTATTATATGAAAAACAAAAACTTTAATAATATGAAGAATTTTTGGTTATCACCAGAAGGTAAAGTATTCTACTGTGCTGATCATTCAGAAAAAGCAGCAGAAATTGTAATGGAACGTTATGGGTATAACCCCATCTTTCAAGACTTCAAAGATGCTCTATTATCAAAGGGATGGATGCTTTATCGTAACAATACAGATCTCATGGAAGAAGGATTTGTTGTTGATCGTTACTTTAAAGGACCAACCCAGGCACAAAGAGATACTATCTTTGATTTAACAGGAGAAAATTATAATGAGGATATGAATGTTTAATATCCTCATTTTAATTATTTAAATCTTTATCATAAACATATCAATATTCATATTTTTCTTTTCATAGTTTTCCTCATTCTTCGTTTAATATCTTTGCTTTATGGAGTCTTTCACATCAAAGACTTTCATAAATCTGATAATTACAAGATTCATCAGACATAATTAAGAGGTGTTTAATCTTATCGTTTTTAGCTAATTCAAAAATTCTGACTAATAATTTCTTTCCTATTCATTTTCAACGATATTCTGGATCTACTATCAATATAATAACTTCTCAATCAAAGTAATCTTTTAAAGAATCTGGAACATAAGTATAATTTTTATGATAATCTATGAGAGCTTGTTTATTCTTTAACTTAGGAGATTTATACAATAACTTCTTTATAAATCAGAAGAATCTTTTCTTTAAAGTTTTAGAATTATAATTTCAATATCATCAAAATCAGATAAGTTTTCATTTCTCTTTATAAGCTACTAATTTTTCAGTTTTTTCTAAAATCTCTATGAAATAAATCCATGAACATAAATTCTTTGGAGCTCATGATTCTTTAGCTCAAAGATTCCATTCATTTCATAGCATATTTTTAGCTTGTCTTCGGTCTGAAAAATTTAAATTTGTAATCATATCTTCTATTATTGAATTATTTACCATAACAGTATATTAATAATCAATTTTTTATCAAATAAAAAAAAGGAGCGACTTGCCGGATACGTGTCGCTCCTAAAAAACCTAAGACTGAACGGGATGGCTGGGGTATGAAGCTCTCCTATTAAATTTATTAATTAGAAAGGATAATAGATTATTCTATAGTAATATATCCTGAAGATGTGGTTATAATTTCAATAAATGTTCAAGTATAATAATTAGAAATAGGGGTATTGCCAAAAGAAATCGGAATACAATTATCTTTGTGAATATAGAAATCATTTGTATTTAAAGCTCAATGTATTGTTCAATTAGTTGACGTTTGTCAAATCTTTAAGCAAAAATCTTTATCTTGTTCTTCAAACAGAATATTACCTACAGGAATAAGATTAATTGGTGAAAAAATTGTAGAAAAATTTGGGGCATATGAATATACATGTATAATTCATGTTCATCATTTGTTTTCTATTGAAAATTTCCCTTTATTGCTGGGTAAATAGAAAACATTACTCTTATTTGAAGAAAACAATTTTGATCAAGAAATTATTTCATATTCATTAAAAACATTATCTATATCGTATGTTGAATCCAAACGAAATTTTATATAAGAACATATTTCTTTAATATAATATGGTTCAATAATAAAAAAAACGGTTGATATAAGTCATAGTATAAAGAAAATTGCAATAACAACTCTTTTTAATGTATTAATGCTCATTTTATGCTGAAAAAATATAATCATATGATGATTATATATCTATTATTAGACTCTAATCAATAGAAAAACAAAATGGAGCGATATAAAATCGCTCCAAAAGATAAATAGAGATTACTAATATTGATAAGAAACATTAACAATTGATGTTAGTGTTCCTATAGCTCCACTATACCATAGTTGTTTAATAGATAGTGTCTGGTTTCCAGATTCTGGTTTATATATTGTTACATTTGATGCAACACCAGGGCTTGATGATAGATATAATACATTATAAGAAGTAAAATTATCCCATGAATACCTCAAGTATGGTTGTCCAACAGATGTCGTATTTTTTGTTGCAACAATAGTAATTGATGATGCATTACTAGGGATTGGAAAATCCTCTCGGTCACCTGCTCCATCAGCCATCCATGTTGGGAAATAATAGTATCCCATCATACCCCTAGTAACAGCCTTCAAACTATCCTGAACAAGAGGGGAGACCTGTTCGGTCTGGGAATCACCTGCAAGAAGCAGATCATCATCGTTACTACATGAAGCGAAAACACTTCCAAAGAGAGCTACACAAATAATTGCGAAGCAAGAAACAAAAATACATTTAATTTGTTTCATACCAGTATTTATTTTTTGTTTTTTCCAAATCTTTATAAGGAAGATGTTGGAGTATTTTCCTGATACCTTACTATCAGTTGTTTTTTACAGAGTCTCTTCTCTCTAGATGTTGAGTAACAAAGTCATCACACTTCGGATTCCATTCTCTACATGAGAAAATTACTTTCTATTTAATTTTTTGTTTAGCGTGTGCTGTGATACTCTTTTAGGAAATATAATCAAGTGAAAATTTATTTAATTGATACTTTAAAAATCTTCTCGAATTTTTCTAATTATTATTGGGATATCCGTATATGGTTCAGCTAAGAACTTATTATTTCTATGCATTAAGAGTTGTTCTTCATTCACTTTTTCTGCATTTTTCACTGCTTTTTCTAATTTATCTTTTAAAAAAGTATAAGATCATTCATATGGTTTTTTAAATGATGGATTGTGTTTTTTTAAGAATTTTCAATTTATTAAAAAAAGGAGCGACTTCCGGATACGTGTCGCTCCTAATGCTTTTAGGTAAAATATTTTTACTGTCTCACATATGAGACAAAAAAATAATTTTGTTTAAAAAATGCAAAAATTTAAACAAAATGAAAAAAATGTCTCATAGCTTAAACAAAAAAATTAATTTTGTTTAAAAATCGAAAAAAATTAAACAAAATATTGATATACAATAAAATTTGAATATAATATCGTCAGATTTATTTAGTAATGCATATATAATGCAACATCCAGATTTTAGAGTAAAAGATCTCCCTTTGAAAAATATTGATTACAATGAACTTAATCAGTTAATTATTTCAGCAAATAGGGAATTAGCTAGATATGATGGATTGATTCAAAGCATTTCTAATCCTGAAATTCTGTTATCTAGTTTAACAACGTCTGAATCAGTATCTTCATCTCGTATAGAAGGAACTCAGACTACTTTTTCTGAAGTTGTAAAATATGAAATTTCATTAAAAGAATCTAATAAGAAATATGCAGATATCCAAGAAGTAATTAATTATAAAAAAGCATTATTATATGCTGTTGAAAAAATACAAGAAGATAACCATCTTACTTTAAATCTTATTAAAGAAATACATGCTATCTTGTTAGATTGAGTAAGATGAGCAAATAAAGACAGATGAAATTTTAGAACAAAACAAAACTGGATTTGAACATTATGATCAACTCCAGAAAATTGTGAATATCTACCACCAGCACCAGAAGATGTTTTAAAACATCTTAAAAACCTAGAAGAATATTTTGAATATGAAGATTATGATCCTTTAGTACAAATAGCTATCATCCATTCACAATTTGAAAGTATACACCCTTTCTTAGATGGTAATGGAAGAGTTTGAAGATTACTTATACCATTATTCCTATACTCTAAATGAATCTTATCATATCCTAGCTTTTACATGAGTGAATATTTTGAGTATGATAAATATTCTTATGTAATGGCATTAAGAGAAGTGACACATAATTTAAATTGGGAATGACGGATAAAATATTTCTTAAATGCTGTAATAGGACAGGTACATCATAATGCTAATAGAATTAACTCAATGCAGAAACTTTATGAAAGCATGAAAATAAATGTTAGTGAAATCCTTTCAACACCGCAATATATGAAAATAATTGATTTCATATTCAAAAAACCAATTTTTACAGCTAATGAATTTATAGAAAATACAGGAGTAAGTAGGGCTACTGGATATAAATACTTAGAAATATTAATGAAAGCATGATATCTATGATTAGAACAGGATTCTAAAGTTATGACATATAACTTTAAGTTATTGTTGGAAATTATTGAGTAAAAAAGTTTTATCTAGGACTATCTAATGAATAGATTACTAAGAATTTGATTAGATAATTTCTTATTATCATTTATTCCTATTGTTTCATGGTTCTTTCTATGACTTATAGGAAGCTCTGATTTGATAGTTATTTTTTCATTAACATATCCTATTCAATTTGTTGGATCTATAATCCTTTCTATTTTTTCAATTGGAGCAAATATAGAAAAAGAGAAAAAATGAAATAAAAATTCTGTTATGTCATGATTGGTAATATGAAGTATTATAGCGATAATAGTCTATTGATTGTTTGCCTATAATATAGAATGATATATTAATTTCATGAATATGGATGTTGATGCTTATAAAATCTTCTCAATATATTCTATTCTTCAATTATTCTTAGCTTTTGAGCTTTCACTTGTTCTAAATAAGCTCTATTTTGAATGAAACAATAAACTAGCTAATAAATATTCAATAATATCTAATTCTTTAAGCTTTGTGTTCCTAATAGGTACTGCATTATTAACTAAAAATCAGATAATAATTACTGTTTGTGCATTAATTCCAAATGCATTATTTATCCTCTATATCTTAATTAAAAACAGTCATAAATTTAAGTTTCATACAAATCTCTTTCAATGGATAAAATATGATAGTTCAGAATTGTTTACTAAAATTGCCTTATTCCTTATTTATCTCTTCTGATTAAGTAATATTTTTCAATTCTGAGAAGAATATGCGGCAGCTATAGCATTTATGAGTCTAATAACAGATACTCAACGGGATATGGCAATGGCAGTTGGTACACTAGCCAAGGTAGATATAAGTAAGAATAAATTCAATTATTATGAACATAGAAAGAATGCTTTTAGATATATTTTTCTTTTAATTGTATCAATAATTGTATTATTTGTAACATTATTTAGTGTTTATGATATTGCTTTAGAAATCGCTGTTATTTACTTAATCTTCGATATTGTTGATTTCTTATTTTTCCCTGTAAATGAATTAAAAACTTGTCATTTACAGATAGAACGATCAGCTTCAAAAACAACATGAAATATCTTCTGCTCATATTGTATTAGGACATTATTATCTTTCTTACCAACTCCATTCTGTACGGCTATATGACAAATGGCTACAGCTATTTATGAGTTTGTTGCTTTTGGATATTTAACGAAAAAGCATTATAAACTAAATGAGAATTGAAGGTTTATAAAGGAAAATTAAGAGGATTTATTGTTTAGGGATTAATTTTAATTTCATTTTTATTAGAGCATCTTCTAAAGTTTCTCACTTAGAAAGTAAGATTTTTTTATGTGGATTTTCTATAAATTGTTGATATCTATGATTAAAGCTACTTATAACTTTATCTATATAGGTTTCATTATTGCCTCTTTCACGAAAACGTTTTTCGTATTCACCTAAAGCATCTTTAGTTGGGAAACATAAGTAATAATCTATTCAATATTTATCATAATATGGTAAAGCTTCTTCAGGATGGATCCATACAAGAACAATATCATATTCTTCTTGTGCTTTTTTAACTGCTTGTATATAGTTCATTGGAAAATCTTTATTAAGAATTCTTCATTCTTTACCTTTAACTTTCTCTGTATCATATGAATCTAAACCACTATAATCATATTTGTATGGAGTAGATTCAACATCCATAACATTGCTATATTTTTTTGCTAGAGTTGTCTTTCATATTCCTGCAAACCCAGCTATTACTATTCACTTTGCCATTACTATAATTAATAAGCTAAATTTATTATAATGATTGTAAAATTGTTAATAAAGAATTATCTTTATCGACTAAAATACATTCTCATCAAAAGACCGATGCTTTTTCTAATACTGTAGGAGTATCATCTATCCATAAGAATTCCGATGATTTGATATTGAATGTTTTTTCTAATTTAGAAACGAATTCAGGAGATTGCTTAGAGTAATATTTTCATCCATTTTCTGCAAAAGTAATATCGAAACATGGATATGGAAAATCTTCTGAATTAACTCAATATTTAGCTATCAATACATTATCCAAATGTTTCTTATGATTATTTGTACAAACACAAATTTCGTAATTAGACTGTAATTTCTCTAATATTTCTAAAATTCATTCTGAATCTCTTTTTATATGAGAATAATCTACAGTATTAAGCATATTATCTATGAATTCATTCATATCTATATTTAGTAGATTTGTTACATAACGAATATAATTATAAAATCATTTAACAGGTTTATCGTCCGTACAATGTTCAACATGTGTAAATTTATATTTCTGATAACCTAACTCATCACAGACATCATTAAAAGCATATACCATAGCATTAACA
>CAMKSF010000047.1 GCA_946415375.1 uncultured Clostridia bacterium | reverse complement strand
CTCAGTTGGTAGAGCAGAGGACTGAAAATCCTTGTGTCACTGGTTCAATTCCAGTTGAAGCCACCAATACCTAAAAAAGTGAGAGTATTATAGTTGTAAGAATTATATATACTCTTTTTTTAACGGTTACAATTTTTACAACGAGGAGAAAAACGATGAAAGATAAAGAAAAGAAACTTTTGGCTGTTTTGATAGCTATTTTAGTTTTAGTTGATCAAGTATTAAAAATAATTATGTATAATTCGAAAATTCAAATCATTAATTCGACTGGATGGGGGATAGGAGTATTAAATAATACAAAATCAGGAGACAACTTAGCTTATATATTAATCTCAATTATAGCAGTGATAGCTTTGGTAAGATATATAAAAAGTAATAATACATTTGTTAAAATGAACAGTAGAGTTATTTTAAGTTTTGCAATAGCAGGAGCAATAAGTAATGCAATAGATAGGATTTGGAATGGTGGAACAATAAATTATATTAACATTCCGAATTTTAGTGCTTTAAATTTATCATATGTTTATTTTATAATTACATGGATAGGTATGGCATTTGTTTTAACATTATTTACAAGAGATAGAATAAGAGAAAAGAAGGAGCGTAAATGAAAAAAGAGATTATTGTAGAAAATAATGAACAAAAAAGAATAGATGCATTTATTTCGGAAAAAACAGAATATTCAAGAACAGCAGTGCAAAGATTAATTGATGAAGAAAAGATTACTGTAAATGGGAAAAATGAAAAAGCATCATATAAAGTTCAAAATGGAGATAAGATTGAAATTGAAGAAGAACCCGCAAAGGAAATAGAATTAAAAGCACAGAATATCCCATTAGAGATTTTGTATGAAGATGATGATATTATTGTTGTAAATAAACCAAAAGGAATGGTAGTCCATCCAGCAAATGGAAATCCAGATGGAACACTTGTAAATGCAATAATGTCAATTTGTAAAGATTCTCTTTCTGGAATTGGAGGAGAGTTAAGACCTGGAATTGTACATAGACTTGATAAAAATACATCAGGTGCAATAATAATTGCTAAAAATGATAAGGCACATATAAATTTAAGTGAACAATTAAAAAACCATGAGATTAAAAAGACATATATTGCTTTAGTTAGAGGTGTTGTGAAAGAAAATAATGCTAGTATAAATATGCCAATAGGAAGAAGTAAAAAAGATAGAAAAAAAATGGATGTAGATAAAAATGGAAAAGAAGCTATAACACATTTTAAAGTATTAAAAAGATATAGCGATTGTACACTTTTAGAAATAAATATTGAAACTGGAAGAACACATCAAATAAGAGTACATTTATCGCATATTGGATATCCAATTATGGGAGATGAAGTATATTCTAATGGAAAAAATAGATGGAATATTGAAGGGCAATGTTTGCACGCAAAATCACTTGATTTTATACATCCAATTACAGGAAGGCAAATGCATATAGAAGCTGAATTACCTGAATATTTCAAAAAAATATTGGAGGAGTTAGATTGAAAGAAGAAAGATTACAAAAATTTTTAGCAAATGCTGGAATTTCATCAAGAAGAAAATGCGAGGAACTAATTTTAGATGGAAAGATAGAGGTAAATGGCATAGTTGTAACAGAGCTTGGAACTAAGGTCTCTGAAAAAGATATAGTAAAATATGATGGAAAAATTGTTAAGCCAGAGGAAGAAAAAGTATATATTTTATTAAATAAGCCAATTGGATATGTAACAACTGCCAAGGATCAATTTAATAGAGATACGGTTTTAGATTTAGTAAAAATAAATAAAAGAATAGTACCTGTTGGAAGACTTGATATGTATACGTCTGGAGCTTTAATACTTACTAATGATGGTGACTTTGTAAATATGCTTACACACCCAAAAAATGAGATTAACAAGACATATAATGTAACAGTTAGAGGAATTATAAAAAAAGAGGAAATAAGACAACTTGAGAATGGTGTAGAAATAGATGATGGATATATTACAAAATCTGCAAAGATAAAGATACTAAAAATAGATGAGGAGAAGAATATTTCAAGAATACAAATTACAATTCATGAAGGAAGAAATAGGCAAGTAAGAAAAATGTGTGAGGCAATTAATAAAAAAGTATTAGCATTACATAGGAATAGTATTGGTAATATTAATGTCAAAGATTTAAAATTGGGAAACTGGAGATATTTAACAAATAAAGAGATTGATAATTTACATAAAAAATATTGATTTTTTAAGCCAATTATGATATAATAATTTTTGAAGTTTTGTTAGAAAGAGGATTTTATGAGTGAAGCTTTGAAAGAAACAAAGTTTTTAATGAATAAGTATAAAATAAAAGCAAATAAAAATTTAGGACAAAATTTTTTAATTAATGATAAAGCTTTACAAGATATTGTTGATGGAGCAGAAATAAAGAAGGAAGACTTAGTAATAGAAATAGGTCCAGGGCTTGGTAGCTTAACAAAATTGCTTTTAGAGAAATCAAAAAAAGTTATTTGTATTGAATTAGATAAAAAAATGGTTAAAATACTAAGTGAAAGATTTTGTGCTTACAATAATATTGAAATTATAAATGAAGACATTTTAAGAATAAACTTAAAGGAACTTATTAAACAAGAAAAGGAAAAAAACGGAGAAATAAACGAAATAAAGGTTGTTGCGAATTTACCTTATTATATTACAACTCCAATAATAATGAAATTAGTTGAAAATGATTTGGATATAGATAGTATTACAGTAATGATTCAAAAAGAAGTTGCAGAAAGATTAATTGCAATACCAGGAAGTAAAGAAACGGGAGCTATTACATATACTATTTATTATTATTGTGAAGGCAAAAAAGTTAGAGAAGTAGACAGAAGTTGCTTTATTCCAGAACCGGAGGTTACATCTGAAGTAATTAATTTAAGAATTAGAAAGAATCCGGAAATAAAAGTAAAAGATAAGAAGGTAATGTTTAATATAATCAAAAGTGCATATATGCAAAGAAGAAAAACTTTGATTAATTCTCTATCAAATGTGGGAGTTTTTAAAACAAAAAATCAAGGAATAGAATTTCTCAAAAAAATAGGACTTAGAGAGGATACTAGACCGGAAAATGTGAAGATAGAGGACTTTGCAAAACTTACAGATTTGTTCTTAAGTAATTTAGAGGAAGGAAAGAATACATGAATCAGATTTTAGTAACAGAAAAGCTATACGTTACACCTGAACTGAAAAGAAAAAAAAGAATGTATAAAATAAATTTCATAATTTCATTAATTTTTATTGGTATTTTTTTGGGAATATATGTTCATACAGAAGTAGAAAGAAACCAAGAACAAGATATTTCACAAGATATATTAGAAGGAATTGTTGAAGAAGAGATGAATGAAGCGGAAAGAGTTGCGGCAAATGAAGAGGAAGGTGTATGGAAAATAATGATTGCTTCTGTAGAGCAACAAGCAAATATGCAACAAACTACACAAGCAACTAATTCAAATACTCAAATTAATACTCAAAATAATAACAATAATGTTCAAAATACTCAAAATAGTACACAAGTAAATACAACTACTAAAAAGAAGAAAAGAACAAAATATATTACTGCATCAAATGGAAAAAGATATCCAAGTGTTGGAAGAATTGAAATACCAAAAATAAATGTAAATTATGCAATACTTGCTCAAGCTTCAGGAGATAAATTGGTTGAATGGCTTAAAATATCTCCTTGTATGTTCTGGGGAGTATATCCAAATGAAGTAGGAAACTGTAGTATAGCTGGACATAACTATAGAAATAAGAGATTCTTTAGTAAAGTTCCTACGTTATCAATAGGAGACAGAATAAGAATAACAGACGTAGAAGGAAAAAAGATTAATTATACAATTTTTAGTAAATATGAAGTTGATCCAAGTGATACTGATTGTGTAAATGATGTACCAGGAAAAGAGAATAAAAGAGTTGTAACAATTATTACTTGTACAAATGATAGCAAGAAAAGAGTTATAGTTCAAGCAGAGGCAAATTAGAAATTAAATAATTATTATATTAAAAATGGGAGATAGAATCTCCCGTTTTTTTGTAACTAAAATATAGATTCATTCATAGTATATATAAAAACATAAAGGAGGGTTACATATGCCTACTGATAATTATAATAATGCATTTTCAACACCAACAGAAGAAAGAAGTTGTGGATGTAACAACAATGGATTTTTAGGAGGATGTGATTGTGAGATTTTATTTTTTATAATAATTTTCTTATTATTATTTACGAACTATGGATGTGGTTGTAGAGGATAAAAAAGAGGGAAGGTACATTATATAATTTACCTTCCTCTTTTTTTATGCTTAATTAGATTCGCCTAATGTCAATTGAATATCTTGATATTTTCCATCTCTATAAATTTTTAGAGATACTTTATCACCAATTTTATGTGTGTTTTTTACTTCATTTAATTCATCCATAGTTTTTACTTCTTTTCCATCAATAGAAGTGATTACATCGCCAATTTGAATTCCAGCTTTTTCTGCTGCTGAGAATTGCTCAACGTTTGATACATAAACTCCAGCAACTAAATTGTGAGCTTTTGCAATATCTTCTTTTAGATTTCTACCGCCAATTCCAATATAAGGTCTTCTTACTTTACTATATGTTTTTAATTCTTCTGTAACACTTATAGTAGAATTAATTGGAATAGCAAAACCTATTCCTTCAACTCCAGTACTTGAAACTTTTAAAGTGTTTATTCCAATAACTTGACCTTTACTATTTACTAAAGCACCACCGCTATTTCCTGAATTAATTGCTGCATCAGTTTGTATACATGTAAATTTATTTCCTTCACCATCATCAACTTCTCTATTTATTGCACTTACAACTCCACATGTTATTGTAGTTCCCAAAGCTAGTGGATTTCCAACTGCCATTGTAAATTCACCAATTTTAACAGAATCTGAATTAGCAAATTCTGCTTTTACAAGATTTTTTGCGTCTATTTTTAAAACTGCTAAGTCTGTTTGAGAGTCTTTTCCAACAATTTTTGCATCATATGTTTGCTTTTCACCTGAACTTAAAGTAACTTTTACAGAAGTTGCATCTGATATATCATAATAAGTGCTTTCAGACTTTGAATCAACAACATGGTTATTAGTTAGAATATATCCATCTTCACTTATTATTATTCCTGAACCAGACGCTGTTGCTTCCGATGTTGTTTTAGGACTTTCTCCAAAAAAGCTAAACATAGAATTTTGAGTAACATTGTATTTGACTTCAATTCCAACAATTGAAGGCAAAATTTTATTAGCTGCATATACTGCAGTATCTGAATATGATGCTAAAGATACAAAGTCAACAGTCCCAGTATGAGTATCTGACATAGAACTTGATGTTGTTGACGAATATGTTGATGTTGTTCCTAGAATTTTTGATTTAATTTGAGGCACACCAAAACAGGTTCCGATTACTAAGCTACATCCTAAAACACCACTTAAAAAAGGAACCAATACTCTGTTTTTAAATCCTGAAGAGTTTCTCCTTTCTGATCTTGTTTCTGTTATATTTTTAAATTCATTATCCATTTATATTACTTCCTTTCATATATAATATACCTAATTCTCTTTAATAATACAATAGTTTTGTGAAAAAAATGTGAAAGAAATGTTAAAAAAATATAAATTTTCTGATTGCTTAGACTTAAAAAAAATAATATTATAATGGCGATATTTGTCGGATTTTGCGATGAAAAGTTTGGAAAAAAATGTAAAATTATATTGACAAAATGTAAAATAGGTTTTATACTATATTTATAATTATATAATTAAAGTTTGCAACACAGTTGTTTTATTTTTGTTGCAATCATCTAAAAGAGTTATAACTCATTAAATCAAATTTTTTTATCTTATTTTAATTTGCGTAATATTATTTTATTCAGTATCTAAAAATCAAAAATGAGAAATTTATACTAAGGTAGGAGGTGAAAGATGTTTTTTGAATAGATTTTTTATAGAAAACAGTAATACTACACTTAGGAAAATTCTTAACCAAGAAGATAACTTAGACATAGTGCAAAATATAATTGAATCTTTTTTAAGATTAAAAGTTAAGAAAATTGTTTTAAGGCCATATTTAAAAGAAAAGGCAAAATATCTACCAAAAGAAGAAAAATATGGAATTGTAAATGTTAGAGTAATTGATGAAAAAAACAAAGAATACAATGTTGGAATTCAGTTTTTGGATGGGCTATATTTACAAGAAAAAATATTGACATTTGGGATGTCTATTCATGTGAATCAAATTGAATATAAAACCTATAACGAAAAAGCAGATACAATAACTATAAATTTTCTTGATTTTAAAGGATTTAAAACCAATAGTTATCACAAAATAATTAGTATTTTAGATGGAGATGATTATGATAATCTTAAATTAAGAGATGAGATTAAATTACACTCAATTGAAATACCTAATTTTAAAGAAGGAAGAATAGATACACAAGAAGAAGAATGGTTAACATACATGAAAGGAGATAACATAGAATTAATAAACAGAATAAAAGAAAAAAACAAATATATCAAAAGATTAGACGATATATTAGTAGACTATTGGGAAAAAGAAATAATTTGAATTAGGAGGGATATTTTTATTGAGGAATCATAGTGAATTATCAGTAGAAAATACCAAATACCTATTGGAAAAGATATTTAAAAAGAAAATAAAAGACTTAAAAATAGAGGGAGTTGAATATTTTGAAAACATAATAGAGTATGATTTTTCCTTGGTAAAAGCAAATGTTATTTATAGCAATAATAAAAAAGATGAACTATATTTAAGAATTATAAAAGGAGGAAAAATAAAAGAATCAATTTTCTGCTATTGGTCTTTTCTATATGAAGACTATATTAAAACTAAAGAGAATTTGTATGAAAATACAATTCAAAAAGCCATAATTACTCAAATTAAGTCAACAGAGAATATAAGTAGTTTGTTATTAACAATAGATTCAAGGCTAAATTATTGTGCAGAAATAGAACTTGTAGAATTAAAAAAATATTTAGAAAAAGAAGAAAAAGGAGAAAGGTGGGTAGAAAAGTTAGAAATTAAAGATAATGACATCTTGTTTATAGCGAAAAAGATGTATTAGCTTACACAATTTGGGATTGATTGAAAAGAAGCCTCAAATACAAGAATTTGTGTTTGAGGCATTTATATATTACTATTTATTCTTACTTTTGATCTGGTTCTATTCCAAGATAAGGCAGTACCTCTGATAAAATTTGTCCAGCAACAGGACCTGCAACTGTACCTCCTTGATGGCTCGAACCATGTGGATCATATAGTGTTACTAATACTACTAATTTGGTATTTTCAACAGGAGATATTGCAGCAAATGATGCAACATACCCAGCTTTTTTATCTCCTACAGGAGGCTCAGATGTACCTGATTTTCCACCAACAGAATAACCTTTTACTGCTGCTTTTTTACCAGTACCATTAATAACAACAGATTGCATTATTTTTCTCATTTGATCTGATGTTTGCGAAGAGATAACTTGTCTTACTGTTTTAGTTTCGGTGTTAATTACCTCTCCTGTATCAGGATTTGACATTGACTTCACAAGAGTTGGCTCTACTAAATATCCACCATTTACGACTGCACACAGTGCTGCTGTCATTTGAAGTGGTGTAATTGTAAAACGTTGTCCGAAAGACATTGTAGCTAATTCAACTGGACCAACATTTTCTAAATCATGAAATTTTCCTTTTTCTTCACCTGAAAGTCCTACATTGGTTTTATCAAAAAAACCATATGCATTATAATATTTGTATAGAGTTCTAGCACCAATTCTTTTTCCAAGTTGCATAAGAGCAGGATTACAAGAGTTTTCAATAGCATTTGTTAATGTTTGACTTCCATGTGGGTGAGATGACCAACATGCTATATCTGTATCTACTACGTGTTGTTTTCC
>CAMKSF010000046.1 GCA_946415375.1 uncultured Clostridia bacterium | reverse complement strand
AAAAATCCACAGAAAATAGACCAGACAATAAACAACAATAAAAAGAAATATAAGAATAAAGAAATAAAGAAAAGAAACACAAAAGCAAGCATAATTTCAAAAGTTATTATAGCAGTGTTTTTAATTGTTGGTATTGGAATTTTTGCTTTTGTTTCTCCGATATTTTATATAAAAGAAATAAAAGTAAATGGAAATGATAAAATTGATTCAACGACAATTATCAGTTTATCTAGAATTGTGAAAGAAAAAAATATTTTCCAAATATCAAAAGATAAAGCAATAAATGGAATTAAGGAGAATCCATATATAAATAGTGTCAGTATTAAAAGGCAATTACCAGGAACAATAGAAATAAATGTACAGGAAAGAAAAATAGCATATCAAATAAAAGTAATAAATAGCTATGTTTTAATCGATTATCAAGGATATATATTAGAAGTGACTTCTAAAAATGCAAAAGTTCCAATAATTGAAGGATTTAAGACAGAACAAGATGTATTACTTAATGGGAAGAGATTATCAAATGTTGACATGGATTTTTTAAGAAATGTTTTACGTATAGTTGAAACTGCAAAAAATTTAGGGATAGATAAACTTATAAGCAAGATAACAATTAAAAATGACGAATATATATTAGAGCTACAAAAAGAAAACAAAATTGTATATTTAGGTAGTGGAACAGACCTTACAAGTAGAATGGATTATACTAAAATAATAATAGATTCAGAAAAAGGTAATTCAGGAAAAATATTTGTAAATGGAGATATTAATAATGGATTTAAACCATATTTTAGAGAAGAAAAAATAGAAGGGAGCGATGGAAAATGACAAAAAAATCGCAAGCTATAATTTTAGGAATGGTGTGTTTGATTCTTACAATAGGTATATGTGTTCAGATAAAAACTGTAAATAATAATGGAACAACAACTAGTGCAAATCAGGAATTAAATAATTTAAAATCTCAGGTTTTAAAAATGAGAGAAAAATATGAAGATTCCTATGCAAGATTAGAGAAAATTCAAACAGAACTTGAAACTACTAGAAGCAATATTACTAACAACAATGAACAATTAAAGATATTAGAAGAGGAACTTAGAAAATATAATGTTTTACTTGGCACAACTGAGGCAAAAGGACCAGGTGTTGTAATTACAATTACAGATACAGATCCAAAGGATCCAATTAGACTGATTATTGATAATAAGGATGCTGTAGTACATAACACAGATATTTTGGAAGTTGTAAATGAATTAAAAAATGCTGGAGCTGAAGCTATAGATGTAAACGGACAAAGAATAGTAGATACTACTGCTATTTCATGTGATGGAAATGTAATAGCGATTAATGGAGAAAAAGTTAGTTCAACTTTTGTGATAAATGCAATTGGATTGCCAGAGAGACTTTCAACATTAAAAAGACCAGGTGGATATTTAGAAATTCTTGAAGATGACGCACATATTAAATGTACATTAGATAAGAAAGACAAGGTTGAGGTTTCAAAATATATAAATGCTAATAAATTTAAGTATGCAAAAACTATAGAATAGTAGGAGGAAAGAGTAGTGAAAAAAGGTAAAATAACAATTACTATAACAATAGGGTTAGCATGTTTTGTTCTAGTACTTATATTATTTATGCAATTTAAAGTGGTATATCAAACAGATATAACATCTATAGATACTATGAAAGAAGATGAGTTAAGGACAGAACTTGCAAATTGGAAACAGAAATACAATGAAACTGAAGAAAAATACAAAAATACAGAAGATACCTTAAAAAAATATAAAGAAGAGTCATCTTCTGACAAAGATACTAGAAAGACTCTTGAAAAGGAAATAGAAGATGCAAAGCTAGTATTGGGACTTACAAATGTTGAAGGACCTGGATTAATAATTACATATAAGAATTCAGATAATATTGAACAAACTATAAATCAAGAGGAAAGTACAGATAAGTACATTGGAGCAACAGATTTGCTACGATTAGTTAACCACTTGAAAGATGCAGGAGCAGAAGCAATTTCTATTAATAATCAAAGAATAATCAATAAAACAGATTTTGCACAGATTAATGATACAACATATATAAAGATAAATAGCAAGAGAGTATCAGCGCCATTTGAAATAAAAGTTATTGGTGATGCAGATTACTTAAAAGGGGCTTTAATTGGAACAGGGTTTGTAAGTGATCAAAAAAAATATGGACAGACAATAGAATTCGAAGAAAAGAAAAAATTAACAATTAATAAGTATGATGGAAATATGGACTTAAAATATATAGAAGAATAATTATATTTTTATATGAAAGGAAATGATGATTATGGTTTTAATAGCAATAGTAATAGGGTGTGTTTTAGGAGCAATAATAGGAATTAATTTACCGATTATATCTTATACTTATTCAACATATTTGGCAATAGCAATTATTGCAGCACTTGATTCTGTTTTTGGAGGAATTACGGGAGTACTAAAAGGAGAATTTGATTTTAAAGTGTTTATTTCAGGTTTCTTCTGCAATGCAATACTTTCAATATTACTAACATATTTAGGTACAAAGCTAAATGTTGATATATATTTAGCAGCAATAGTTGTTTTTGTTGGAAGAATGTTTATAAATCTAACAATAATAAGAAAATATTACATAGATAAATGGTCAAAAAAGATTGAAGAAATAAAAAATAAAAAGAAAAATTAAGGATACTAAAGCGATAATTTTATGTAAAGAAAAACCCTGAAAAAAGTGACTCCAAGAGATACAAAAAATGGATAAAATTATATTACAGAACAATTACAAAATTATTTCAAAAATATTACAAAATCTATTGACAATTGTCTAAAAATGTAATATAAAATAAAAGTAACAAATTTAATAAAAATGGAGGAATTATCTTGGCAATAGGTGATATCATAGTAGGTATTGACATAGGAACAACCAAGGTTTGTACAATTTTAGGGGAAGTTAACAACTTTGGACAAGTAGAGATAATATGTAGTACCTCATATAAATGTAACGGTTTGAAAAAAGGTAAAATAGTCAGTGAAGATGATATCAGTTTAAGCATCTCAAAAACTATAAAAGAAGCAGAAGAGGAAACAGGATTAAGAATAAATTCAGCTTATGTAACTATTCCAGGAAAATATGTAACAATTGTTGAAAACAGTGTTACAAAAGAAGTTAAAGACAAGTTTGTAGGAATAACTCAAAAAGATTTACAAAATGCAACAATGCAGATAAGAGATATCGAGATTCCTGAAAGCCAAATAATTGCAGACTTAGTTATACACGAAATTGTCCTGGATAATGGAAAAACTGTAAAAGATCCGGTAGGAAATTTATGTACAAGCTTTATGATCAATGCACAAGTCATTTTAGCAGATAAAGAATATGTAAGAAGATTGTCAGGAATATTCAGAAAAGCAGGACTTGAAATTGATGGAATTGTACCAACAACATTGGCAGAACGAAATTTAATATTAGACAAAAATGAATTACATGATAATGTAATGTTACTTGATGTTGGGGCTGAAAATACTGATATAGGTGTTTTTGAAGGAGAAAAGTTCATTTATACCAACACCATCCCCCTAGGTGGAGACAATATAACACATGACATAGCTGTAGTATTATCAATATCTGAGGAAGAAGCAGATAAACTAAAGAGACAATATGGATTAGCATTAAGATCATTTATAGACAATGACAATGAAATAATGTTAAATACTTGCAAAGATGATACTAGAAGTAAAGTAATAAAGAGTTCTGAATTAATAGAAATAATGGAAGCAAGAATTGAAGAAATATTTTCGTTAGTAAATAGAACAATAACTAATCAAGGCATAAAATCAAGAATTAATAACGTAATATTAACAGGGCAAGGAATAACAAATATAAGTAAAAGTGACGTTGCTGGAAAAATTGCATTAAATATACCAGTTAAAATTTCAACAGGACGTGCTATAAGTACTGTTAAACCAGAATTTAGAACAAGTTATTCTCTTGTAAGGTATATTGCAGCAAGGCCTTTTGCAAAAAGTGTTTCAAGTAAAATAGATACTAATTCAAAAGAAAATATTTTTAAAATTACTCTTGCAAGGATAAAAGAATTTTTCTATAGCTAGAAATATTAATATAAAGAATTTTAAATAATTTTAAGGGAGGAATTATCAGTGATGATGGATTTTGATGATGAAAATATTACAATGAAAGATGGAACAGCAACAATAAAAGTAATAGGTGTTGGAGGAGCAGGAAACAATGCAGTTAACAGAATGCTCGATTTAGGAATAAAAAATGTTGATTTTATAGCAGTAAATACAGATAGACAAGCATTACAAAAATCAAAAGCAAATACAAAAATTCAAATTGGTGAAAAAATAACTAGAGGATTAGGTGCAGGAGCTAATCCTGATATTGGAGCTCAGTCAGCTGAAGAAAGCAAACAAGAAATTACAGAAGTATTACGTGGGGCAGATATGGTATTTGTTACAGCTGGAATGGGCGGAGGAACAGGTACAGGAGCAGCACCAACAGTTGCAGGGCTTGCAAAGGAAATGGGAATATTAACAATTGGTGTTGTTACAAAGCCATTTACTTTCGAAGGCAAAAAAAGACTAGCACAAGCAGAACGTGGAATAGAAAGCTTAAAAGGAAAAGTAGATACATTAATAGTAATACCAAACGATAAATTACTTCAAGTAATAGACAGAAAAACATCAATGGCAGAAGCATTTATGATGGCAGATGATATTCTAAGACAAGGTGTTCAAGGAATATCAGATTTAATTACTGTAACAGGAGCTATAAACTTAGATTTCGCAGATGTTAAGACAATAATGCAAAATACTGGAATGGCACATATGGGAATAGGTTTTGCATCAGGAGAAAATAAAGCAGAAGACGCAGCAAAACAGGCAATTCAAAGTCCACTACTAGAAACAACAATTGAAGGAGCAAGAGGAGTTATAATAAATGTTACAGGAGGAATTGATTTAGGATTACAAGAAGTAAACACAGCAGCAGAATTAATTCAGAGAAGTGTTGACCCAGAAGCAAATATTATATTTGGTACAGTTGTTGATGAATCTATGAATGACGAAATTCAAATTACGGTTATAGCAACAGGATTTGAAGATCAAAACGAAGTGAATAGTATTGGAAAAAGAAGTGATAATATAATTTCAAAACCTTGGGGTGACAAGAAAATAAGTTCAATTCCTTCAAGCCAGGACTTAAGTAATTCTCAAAATGATTTAGATATACCATCTTTCCTTAGAAAGAATAAAAATAAAACAATATAATGGGAAAGTTAACTTTTCCATAAAAATAGCAGAAAGTGTATTAATGTATCTGCTATTTTTTATGCAAAGAAAAAGAGTTTCACAAATTTAATGAAACTCTTTTTTTATTTAATTGGAAAAGGGAACGATCCCTTTTCTAACTATTTTTGTTCTGTCTCTTCTTCAACAATTTCTTCTTTTCCTAATTTTTTAGTAAGTTTTCCTCCAACTTTTCCAAGTTTTTCATTTAGTTTATTTACATACTTAACAGCTAAGAAAATAGAGAATGCTATAATTAAGAAATTGATTACCTCAGTAATAAAGCTACCATATCTTATTGGTGTATCTTTAATCATAAAAGATAAATTAGAGAAATCTACTTGTCCAAGTAGTGCAGCAATTAATGGCATTATAATATCATTAACTAAAGAATCAATTATTTTTTGAAAAGCAGCTCCAATAACAACACCAACAGCTAAGTCTATAACATTTCCTTTCATTGCAAATTCTTTAAACTCTTTTAACATACAAAAATCTCCTTTCTTATTTTAATATGTTATTTAATGTATTTTATAATAAAAATGCAAAAAAGTCAATAAAAAGCATTGAAAAAAAGCAAATCTTATGGTATATTAAAATATATAATTATTAAGGAGTGATATAAATGATAGCAATAGGTTGTGATCATGGCGGATACAAATTAAAAGAAGAAATAAAAAAATATTTAGAGGAGATAGGACTTGAATATAAAGACTTTGGAACAGATTCTGAAGAAAGAACAGATTATCCAATATACGCAAAAGAAGTTGCAAACTCAGTAAGTAAGGGTGAAAGTGAAAAAGGTATTCTAATATGTAGATCAGGACACGGGATGGCAATTGTAGCAAATAAGTTTAAAGGAGTTAGAGCTGCTTCTATTACAAGTGAAGATGATGCTAGATTTGCAAAAGCAGATGATAACATAAATATTATAACATTAGGAGCAGATTGCTTAGAAACAAAAGAAGCAATTAGAATTATGAGAACATGGATTGCAACTGAATTCAAAGGTGGAAGATATCAAGAAAGAATAGATATGATAGAAGAGATTGAAAAAGAAAATATGAAATAATAAACGGAGGCAAATATGTGGGGAGATATAGCAATATCGTTTTTATTAGCTTTTATTGTATCATTTATGGCAACACCTGAATCTATAAAAATTGCACATAAAATTGGGGCTGTAGATGTACCAAAAGATAATAGAAGAATGCATCAAAATGTAATGCCTAAATTAGGTGGAATTGCTGTTATAGCAGGATTTTTAATATCGATTATATACCTTTTATTTGTTGTAACAATAGAAGGAAGTGTTGATATTTTTGGACAAGAACAATATTTCAAAAAACTATTAGGGATTTTATTGGGAATAATAATAATTACAGTTACAGGGATTTTAGATGATACAAAAAATTTAAAGGCATATCAAAAACTGATTGGACAAATAATAGCTGCAGCGGTAGTTGTGGCATTTGGACTTCAAATAGATGCAATAAATATTTCTAGCTTTGCAATAGCGATAGGGTTAAGTAGATGGATATCAGTAATTATTACAATTATATGGATAGTAGGGATCACTAATGCAATTAATTTAATGGATGGATTGGATGGACTATCATCAGGAATTTCGTTAATTTCATGTATTTCACTATTAATAATTTTTGCACTTAATAATTCACCGATGATTGCAATACTTGTTATTGCGTCACTAATTGGTGCATTAGTAGGCTTTTTACCATATAATTATGCACCTGCAAAGACATTTATTGGAGATACAGGATCAAACTTTTTGGGATTTATGCTAGCAGTAATTTCGATTTTAGGAGTAGCAAAAACATATACAATTGCAGTAATAGTTTTGCCAATTTTGGTTTTAGGATTACCAATATTAGATGTTGTTTGGGCTATTATAAGAAGAATAATTAAGGGAAAATCTATAAAAGCAATATTTAAAGCAGATAATGAGCATGTACATCATAAATTAGTAAAAAGAGGATTTTCACAAAAACAAGCTGTACTTATTTTATATGGAGCAAGTGCAATACTTGGAATGTTTGCGATAATATTTTTTGACAGTGGAATTTGGAAAGCTTTATCATTTTTACTAATGGTTGCAGCAGCTGTAGCACTAGGATATAAGAATTTTATTATGAAAAAAAATCAAGCTAATTCAGAGACAAAGTATGAATGCACGGTTTGCAAATATATTTATAATCCAAAGTATGGAAATGAAAAGGCAGGGATTCATTCACAAACATCTTTTGAGGACTTACCAGATAATTGGGTTTGCCCAGTTTGTGGAGAAAAGAAAAACGTGTTTGAAATTTATGAAAATAAATAGTATATAAAATTGGAAATATATCAAATTAATCTGATATATTTCCAATTTTTTTATATTTGAATTATAATTCATTAAAAAATTCGAATATAAAAATAAAAAAATGATAATAATAAAAATAAATGTATAGATATAAATAAAATATAATTTGTTTAGGAGGTTTTTATGAATTTTATTAAAGGAGTTATTTTTGGAACTGTAATATCAGCAGGAGCTTGGATGATGTATAGTGAAACTACAAAAGATAGCAGAAATAAGGTAATGAAGCAAGGAAAAAAATTTATAAAAAATATTGGAATGATGTAAGCTTTTTACATCATTTTTTTAAAATTGACAAAATTTTTTTTAAAAATATAGGTTTAAAATAGATATGTCACATGTAAATTGAAAATAAAATATTG
>CAMKSF010000045.1 GCA_946415375.1 uncultured Clostridia bacterium | reverse complement strand
CTTTTTCTTGTTCCATTTTCTATTACCTCAATATTAAAATCTTGTATCATTATTTTTCTTTCTATTCTTTTCAGCCTTGCTGTCATTTGGTATAGTTACTTTTCTTAAAATATTATTAGAAATTTCATTGTCGTTATCATCAAATATGCCATTTTTATATAAGTCATCACTAACAATTTTATAATTTTGGTCATTATCATAAGTTATTCTATTATGAAAGTGGTTCATCAAACTATACCAAGATACTTTGAATTTCTGTAATTGTACTTTTAAGCTTTCTTTTTCTTCTTGTAGTTTAATAATAATCTTTTCTTTAGCAGATAATTTATCCTTTAAATTACTGATTTCATAATCTTTTTGTTTTATTTGATATTGAATTGAACAATTTTCTTGACCTACTTCGAGTGTATAGAATTCAAAATCTTCTATAGCTACATTTAAGTCATTTACGCTTTTAACAATTGAATGACTTTTTGGCTAACTAAAAAAATCAACCATTCCTGATTGATTTTCATACCATCTGTTCTATAAAAAGTTCGAACAGATACGTTATTGGTGCGGATGAAGGGACTTGAACCCCCACACCGAAGTACTGGTTCCTAAGACCAGCGCGTCTGCCAGTTCCGCCACATCCGCATTTTTCTTACAAAATTTATTTTAACACAAATGATATTATAATGTCAAGTCTTTTTAGAAAAATCTTGTAAAAATCTTATAATAATCCTTAAAAAGAGAATATTTAATAATTAGGTATTATATAATAAAAATCAAATCGTGGAAAAAATTACCAAAAAAGTATTGCATTATTTTTATTTTATGATATAATATGTTCGAGCAATACTTTTTTTTAATTGTATAAATTTATTTTTCAAAGATTTTATATCTTTAAATTTTTATTATCTTTTAATCCCAAATTAAAAAAGAAGTAATATATTTTTAAAAGAAAGGAGGAAGCATTAATAGTTAAGAAATCTTTACTTATAGCTATAAGCACAATTATTTTTTGTTGTGCAAATTTTAGCTATTGTTATTCAAACTTATTAGAAGAAAAAGAAAACATTGTTTTAGAAGAAACTAATAATTCTATAATGAATATAGAAGAAAAAGAAAATAAAGTCGAAGATGCAGAGGATAGATTAACAAATGACATAGTAGGTGAAAATATAGATGAAATAGAGGTTACAAATGATAAAAACATTAATATTTCAAAAAGCAATGTATCTGATTTAAAGGTAAGTATTGATGAGCCATTTTCAACTAAAAAAGGTTTTTTCTGTATCCATATTTATGGAAATGGAAAAGAAACAAAGAGAAAGGTTGAAGTGACTCTTAGTTCAAATGATAGAAATAAAACACAAACTATAACTTTTAAAGAATCAAGTTTAAGTGGTTATTCAGATAACCATAATTTTCAAATTCTTACAACTTCTGCGAAAACACAACCAACAGAACAAAATTCATATTCAGTTTTTTCTTTTAAATTTTCGTATACAAAGCCAGCACATTACAAGGCAGGTCACTGGTATTCGGAAAAAACAGATGATTTTAGATTTAATTTTAATAAATCACCAACAGACACAACAACAACTGTAAACAATATAGGACATAATATAACTGACACAACAGAAACTATAAATATGCAAATTAATTTAACTAATTGTGGAATTACCTATTCAGGAGGAGAAAAGTCTAATGCAGCAGGACATATTACTCTAAGTAAAGGGTACTATGCGGATTTACAAATTGATCCAAATGGTGGAATTTATGCTGGAAAAACTAACAAATATAGCTATGGAATAAAGTGCTGTTGCACTGAAGCGATAATTGCTAATCCAACAAGGAAAGGATATGCATTTATAGGGTGGAGTTTTACAAAAGGAAAAAACTGCGATGGTGCTTCATTTGATAAGTCTACATCAAAGTTTAAATATTGTGGCATTGGTGCATCTAGTTCCTCAGTAGGAAGTGATAATACTTGCACATTAAAAGCAGAGTGGATAAAAAATGATGATACACTAGTTTTGCCTGAAACAGGCTATATAGATTTTAGTGTGTTAATTATACTAATCCGGCATTAGTTTAATTTCAATATCAATAATTAATTTAAAAACAATAGAAAAGAAAAAGATAAAACTTAAACAAAGCCAAAGAAATTCAAAAATATAATAAAGAAGGAGAATGATAACATGAAAATAATAAAAAAAATTAAAACAATAGCATTTGTTGGAATGCTATTAATAACATTAATATGCTCAATAGGAAAAGTAAATGCTGCAACAAGTACAATAATTGATACAAGCAGAAAAGTTAGTCTTACAATAACTAAATATGAACATAAAAATGGAAGTACTGAAAATAAAGTCCTAAAAGGAGTTGAATTTACTATTTATGAAATACCAAAGAATACAAATATAGATACGGTTTCGCAAGCAGAAGAATATATAAAAAATAATTCAGTTACATCATATAAAAAGACAACACCTGATTCAGGAACAGTAAAGTTTTCTGATTTAAATATTGGTAGATATTTAGTTAAAGAAACAAATGCACCAAAGAATGTAACTACAATGATAGAAAGCTTTTTAATTGATTTGCCTAGAACTAATAGTAGTGGAAATGGATGGGATTATGATGTTACAGTATATCCAAAAAACATAACTATATATGGAAATGTTACTTTAACCCATGAAAATACAAATGGAGAACCTATGCAAGATACTACATGGATTTTACAAAAAAAAGATAAAAACGGTAATTGGAGTAATTATGAAGGATTAGATATTTTAACAACAAATAATCATGGACAAATTTCAATTGAAAATTTAGAAAAAGGAGAGTATAGATTTGTACAAAATTCTACAACAGAAGGATATATTTTAGATAAAACAGATACAGCAAATTTTGTTGTTGATGTAGAAAACTTAAATCAAGAATTAAGTAAAACTAGTGAAAAACTTGGAATAAAAAAATATGTAAAACAAGTAGACGGAGAATATACTAAACATATAGGTGCATTTACTACAGATACAGTATCTTGGAAAACAGAAGCAGATGTTGCAAACATTATATCAAAAATGGATGTATATAAATTAACAGAAAAAATTCAAGAAGGACTAATTCTAAAAGAAAATAGTATAGTTATTTGTGATCAAAATGGGGCTGTTTTGTCTGAAAATAGTTATTCATTAAATATGGAAGGCAACAACATTATAATTCAATTTAATCCAGATAAATTAGAAAATATAAATAAAGTTATTATAAAATATGATACTATATTTAATTATAATAATATTAATTCAGGAGAATTTAACACATCTGCATCATTAGAGTACACAAATAAAATAGATTTAGATGGAACTTGCAAGAGCACTTATACAACAGAGAAAACTAAAGCATTTGTTCATACAGGAATGGTTAAAATTTTAAAAACAGATACAGAAGGAATAGCTTTAAATGGAGCTAAATTTAAAATTGCAACTTCTGAAGAAAATGCTAGAAATGATGTATTTGTAAAAGATATTGATGGCAATGATGTAATAGGAATATCTGATGAAAATGGATATCTTATATTTGGTGGACTAAAATATGGTGAAGATGGACAAAACATGCAAGAGGCAGAAACAGATTATTGGATTGTAGAAATTGAAGCACCTAGTGATAAATATAATTTATTAGAAAAACCTCAAAAGGTTACAGTTAATTCAAATAATGAAGAGAATTTAGTGACTATTATTAACAAAGAAAAATTCAAACTTCCACTTACAGGAGGGAAATTAAGTTTAATTCCGATATTTTTAGGAATAGTGTTTATTTCAATTGCAGTTATTTTAAAATTCAAAAACAAAAAGGAAAAATCAATTGAAGAAGAATAGATTAAGTATAATTTTATTTATTCTTGGATTATTGATTTTTGTATATCCTTTTATCTCAAAATATATTAATCATAAAAACTTAAGCAATGTAGTTATAGAATATAAAAAACAAATTGAAAATGAGGACAAAGAAAAAATAGATGAGCAAAAAAAGAAATATGAAAAATATAACGAGCAATTACTAAACAATTCGACTTCAAATGTAAATCTATTAAAACCAGGAAAACTATTAGGTTATATTGAGATAAATAAAATAAATGTAAAACTCCCTATATACGAAGGAACAAAAGATAAAGTATTGCTTAAAGGAATAGGACATTTAGAAAGAAGTATGTTGCCATCAAAAAAGTATTTCTATCACTCCATATTTGTTGGACATACCGGTATTACTAATAAGAAAATATTTGACGATTTGCCCAAACTAAAAATAGGAGATGAGTTTTCTGTTACAATTTTAAATGAAACTTTTTACTATAAAATATATAGAATTAAAAAAGTGTTTCCAAATGAAACAAAAGACTTAAAAGTTCAAGATGGAAAAAGGCTAGTAACTCTTGTTACATGTGTTCCAAAATATATAAATTCTCATAGATTATTAGTCATGGGAGAAAGTATAATTTAAATATATAAAAATATAATAATAACTATTCAAAAAGAAGAATCTATGTTATACTATAATAAAAGTGAGGTGTATTTTTATGAAAGAAATATCAAATTTTCAAGATTTAGAGACTGCAATAACCCAAAATGATAAAATGATAATACAAAGAAATAGTGATAGTAATATTATAGTTATGAGCATGAATGAATATAATAATAAAATAATGAAAATAGATATAATAAAGAAACTTAAACAATCTGAAAAAGAGATTGAAAGAGGAGAAGGCATAGATTCTGATGAATTTTTTGAGGAATTAAAAGCTAAGTTTGGATATTGAAACATATAAAATAATTATTACTCCAACTGCATCGAAAGAAATATATGACATTTATTATTATATATTTAATAATCTAGATGCTAGAAAAGCTGCTAGACAATTAATGAGATTAGTCGAAAAAGAGATTAATAATCTAAAGTATTTACCAAGAATACATCAAGAAATTGAAGTAAATAGTGGAGTGAAAAGAAAATATAGAAGAATAGTTATAAAAAGATATGTTATTTTATATACAATTGATGAAAATAAAAAGATAATTTATATTTCCCATATGTACTATGGACTAAAAAACTATTTGAATAATGGAAAAGGTTCGAATTAAGAAATTGATTCGAACTTTTTGTATATAAAAAATAAATTGAGAAAAGGTTAAGGTTTTTTGTAAAAAAAAGTTGAAAAAAAAGCAAATATGTTATATGATAAAGGCAGTAAAGGAATAAGATATGAAAAAGATAATTTTAAATATAGTAGTTCTACTACTTAAAATTGTATATTTACCAATGAGACTTTTAAAAGTCAAGAATAAGGTAGTATATATGAGCAGGGAATCTAATAGTGAATCAATAGATTTTAAAAGGATAAGAGAAGAATTAGAAAGAAATTATCCTGAATACAAAAATATAGTACTAACTAAAAAAATTGAAAATGGTATTGTAGGTAAAATAGCATATGTCTTTGAGATGCTAAAGCAAATGTACCACTTAGCTACATCAAAAGTTATAGTTTTAGACACATATTGTATTATAGCATGTGTATTACCACATAAAAAAGAAACCAAAGTTATACAAATTTGGCATGCTTTAGGAGCAATTAAAAAATTTGGATATCAAACAATTGGAACAAAAGCTGGATCAGATGAGATAACAGCAAAAGTTATGCGTATGCACAAAAACTATGATTATGTGCTAGCACCAAGTAGTGTAACCGCAAAAATATATGAACAAGCATTTAATATTAGTGAAGACAAAATTAAATATATTGGAATACCAAGAATAGACTATATCTTAGAAAAAAAAGAAGAAACCATTAATAAAATATATGAAATGTATCCTATTTTAAAAGAAAAGGAAAACATTGTATATGTTCCTACTTTTAGAAAAGGTGAGAAAATAGAACTAGATGAACTTGTGGAAAAGATAGATACTAATAAATATAACTTGGTTGTTAAATTACATCCTTTAGACTTAAAGGAGTATAATTATAAAGAAAAAGAAGGCGTAATATATGAGCAAAAGTGTAAAACATACGACTTATTGAAAATTGCAGATAGAATAATTACAGATTACTCTTCTTTATCAATAGAATCTTCTTTATTAGAAAAACCGATTTATTTTTATGTGTATGATATTGAAAAATATAAAGAAGAAACAGGAATTAATTTTGATTTTGAGAATGAACCAATGGGAAAATATAAAGCAGAAAATGTAAATGAACTAATTAATTTAATTAAACAAGATTATGACTATAACATATTAAAAGAATTCAAAGAAAAATACATAAGTGTTAATACAAATGATTGTACAAAACAATTAGTAGAATTTATAGTCAGCTTAATAAGAAATGAAGAAATAGTAGAAAATGAAGAAGAAAAAATTAAAGAACATATATAAAGGATGAGAATATGAAAGAAAAAAACTATTTAGACAGACAATCAAATTTTGAACTTTTACGAATAATATGTATCTTTATGATTTTAATTTTGCATTATTGCAATAGCAATATGGGAGGGGCACTTAATATAAAAAACATTCCAGAAGGAAGTTTTAATTATTATTTGGTAAGAGTTTTTGAAAGCTTTTCAATAATTGCAGTAAATTGTTTCATTTTAATTACAGGATTTTTTTCCTATAATTCAAAAAAAATAAAAGTAAAAAAAGTAATAGACTTAATATGTATTTTAATTTTTTATAATATAATAATTTACGTTTTTGCTTTAGGAATGAAATTACAAAAATTTGATAGTAAATCTTTTGAAACATTCATAGAAACAATGCATAGTGGTGGAAGCTGGTTTATTGTTATATATATTATTTTATATATGATGATTCCATTTTTAAATATTATTATAAAAAGCATTAATCAAAAACAATTTAAATTTTTAATTATTTTTATGATGATTATGTTTTCAATATATCCTACATTTTTATCAAATACAACAGTTAAAGATAATGGATATGGAATAATTAATTTTATACTGCTATATTTCATAGGTGCATATATCTCAAAATATAAGAAAAATAACAAAAATGCAATTATCTATTTTCTAATATATGTTATAATGCAAACATTAACATTTTTTAACTCTATAAAGAGTTTTACAAATGTAAATGCATTTGCATATAACAGTATTTTTAATATAATTGGAGCAATTGGATTGTTTTTAACTTTTTCTAGATTTAATTTTAAATCTAGACTAATAAACACAATATCTCAGCATGTTTTAGAAATATATATTATACATGTAAATGTATTTATTTGTACATATATATGGAAAGACTTATTACATTCAGATAAGTATTATACAAGCAATCATATTACACTAAATTTACTAAAATCAATTGGAATAGTATTTATAGTATGCTTGATAATTGATATAATAAGGAAAAAGATTTATAGTTGTACAATAGAAAAAATTATAAAGAATAATAAAATATATAATTATGAATTAATAATTGGAGGAGATGTAACAGATGGGTAAAATTAGAACAATGGCAATGAATATTGCAAAGAAAAGTAAAGTATTTAGAAATATGGCAAGACATTGTATGTATTTACTTAAAAGAACAAAATATGTAATAACAGGTCTTAACAAAAAAATAGATGATAAAACCATATTATTTTCGGGTTTTAATGGAAAATCATATACTTGTAGCCCAAAAGCTATATATGAATATATGCTAAGTGATGAGAAATATAAAGACTACAAATTTATATGGTTTTTTAATAATGTAAAAGACTATGAATTTTTAAATAATAACAAAAATACAAAAGTTGTTCAAAATAAAGGAAAAGAATATACAAGATATTTGCAGACTGCAAAATATTGGTTCTTTAATTTCAAAATTGCAGATTACATTAAACCTAAAAAAGAGCAAGTATTTACTCAATGTTGGCATGGAACACCTCTAAAAAGATTAGGATATGATTTAGTACATTATGATAATACATTAAATACTGCAAAAGAAATGAAAAAAAGATATAAGGTAGAAACTGAGAAAATCTCATACTTTTTATCTCCTTCAAAATATGCAAGTGATGTATTTAAATCAGGATGGAACATGAAAGAACTTGGAAAAGAAGATATAATTTTAGAAAAAGGATATCCAAGAAATGATTTCTTATTTAACTATACCCAAGAAGATGTTGTAAATATTAAGAAAAGAATTTTAGGAGATAATATTCAAGATAAAAAGATAATTCTATATGCTCCAACATATAGAGCAAATCAACATGAATCAGGTGTAGGTTATGTATATAAAGAAGAAGTTGACTTTGAAAAAATGCAGAAGAAATTAGGAGATAAATATATTATACTATTTAGACCTCACTATTTTGTTGCAAGTGTATTTAATTTTGATAAATACAAAGGATTTGTATATAATGCATCTGATATTGATGATATAAATGAGCTATATATAATATCTGATATATTAATTACTGATTATTCAAGTGTATTTTTTGATTATGCAAATTTAAAAAGACCAATGATATTCTATATGTATGATTTAGAATATTATAGAGACAAGTCAAATGGATTCTACTTTGATGTTGAAACAAATTTACCAGGAAAAATTGTAAGAACAGATGATGAATTAATAGATGAAATAATTAGAATAACAAAAGAATTTAAATATGATGAAAAATACAAAAAGTTTAATGAAAAATTTAATTATTTAGATGATGGTAAGGCAAGTAAAAGAGTTGTTGAAGCTATTATAAAGGAGAATTAGTAGTGGGAAAAATAAAAGTAGAATTACAAGATAATATTTTACCAACAAAAAAAGATTCTGTAAGAAAAATAAATAATGCAGAAATTGTAGAAATTGAAAAGCTTAAATATGGAGAGCATTATTTAAGTAGTAT
>CAMKSF010000044.1 GCA_946415375.1 uncultured Clostridia bacterium | reverse complement strand
GCACTCAAAGTATATATTTTTCAAAAAAGTGTGACATATGATTGACTAACCTACACGTTTTTTGTTTATTAAAAGGTCAAAAAGATTGACTTTATTTGTAAAATTATATATAATTAATAAGTGAATTTTATAATAATTATTATTAGATGGAGAAACTATGTCAAATCAATTTTCAAGAACAGAATTATTAATAGGAAAAGATGGAGTAGAAAAACTTCAAAATTCTAAAGTTGTAGTATTTGGAATAGGTGGAGTAGGCTCTTATGTTGTAGAAGGGTTAGCAAGAGCAGGAATAGGCGAATTTATATTAATAGATAAAGACATTGTTGACAAAACCAATATTAACAGACAGATTATTGCAACTACAAAAACAATTGGAAAGCCAAAAGTAGATGTTTCAAAACAAAGAATTTTAGAAATAAATCCAAATGCAAAAGTAGAAACATATAAAGAATTTTTTATGCCTGAAAGTAAAGATTTTTTTGATGAAACAATAGATTATGTTATAGATTGCGTTGATACTATAACAGCTAAAATAGAAATAATAATTAGAGCAAAAAAACATAATATACCTGTTATTTCAAGTATGGGAACAGGTAATAAATTTAATCCAACTGAATTTGAAATAGCAGATATATATAGCACAAGCATTTGTCCACTTGCAAAAGTAATGCGAAAAGAGTTAAAACAAAGAGGAATTGAAAGTTTAAAAGTAGTTTATTCAAAAGAAGAACCAATAAAAACAAATAAATTTGATGAAGAAACTAATAAACAGATTCCAGGAAGTATTTCTTTTGTACCTTCAGTTGCAGGACTAATAATTGCAAGTGAAGTAGTAAAAGATATTGTAAAAAATAAAAAAATATAAAAAAAATGAACCTATAAAGAAACTGAAAAATCTAAAAATTGGATTAATATATTTTAAAGGAATGAAAAAATGAAAACAGTATTAGAATATTTAGAAAATTCTACAAATAATTGTAGTGAAAAAATAGCAGTTATAGACGAAAATGGAAAATATACATATAAAGAATTAACTGAGTTAAGTAGAAAAATAGGAACAAAATTAACAGAATATTTTGAGACTAGAAATCCTGTACCTGTACTTATGGAAAAAGGAAAAGATACTTTAGCGACATTCTTTGGTGCAGTATATGCTGGATGTTTTTATGTATTATTAAATCCTGATTTACCTAAAGTAAGATTAGAACATATAGTTAATGTTTTAGGTGCAAAGAATATTGTCACAGACAAAGCACATAAAGAAATTGCTTTAGAATTAATAAGTGAAGATAGAATTTTGTATATTGAAGATTTAAAAAATACAGAAATAAATGAAGAAAAATTAAAAATAATAAGAGAAAATGGATTAGATTTAGATCCCCTATATGCAAATTTTACATCAGGCTCAACAGGTATCCCAAAAGGAGTATTAGTTGGAAACAGGTCTGTTATAGATTTTATAGACAACTTTACAGATATTTTTAATATTACAGAAAAAGATATAATAGGAAACCAAGCACCATTTGATTTTGATGTGTCTGTAAAAGATATATATTCAAGCATTGCAAAAGGTGCAACACTTGTAATTATTCCTAAGAGATTATTCTCAATACCAGCTGAACTTTTAGACTATATTTGTAACAATAAAGTTACAACACTTATATGGGCTGTTTCGGCACTATGTTTAATAACAACTTTCCATGCATTAGACTATAAAACACCTGATACAGTAAATAAAATATTGTTTAGTGGAGAGGTAATGCCTATTAAACATCTAAAACAATGGATAGAACATCTGCCAGATGCTATGTTCGTTAACCTTTATGGACCAACAGAAATTACATGTAATTGTACATATCATATAGTTGATAAAAAATTAAACTATGAAAAAATCCCTGTTGGAAAAGCTTTCCCAAATGAACAAGTATTTTTGCTAGATGAAAATGATAAATTAATTACAGATACAGATGTTCAAGGAGAAATATGTGTTAAGGGGACATGTTTAGCATTAGGATATTTTAACAATAAAGAACAAACTAATTCAAGATTTGTACAAAACCCACTAAATGACAAATATATTGACATGATATATAAAACAGGAGATTTAGGTGAGTATAATAAAGATAGAGAAATTGTTTTCCTTGGAAGAAAAGATTTTCAAATAAAACATATGGGACATAGAATAGAACTGGAAGAAATAGAAAGAGCTATGGAGAAAGTAAATGGAGTAGAAAGAAGTTGTTGTATTTTCAATGAACAAAAAGGAAAGCTTTATGGATTCTATGTAGGAAATACAGAAAAAGATGAAGTCATTAAATATTTAAAAGAAAATTTACCAGTATTTATGGTACCAAATAAAATAACTCAAATTGAAAAGTTTCCAATTACTAAGAATGGGAAGATTGATAGGAAAGAGTTGGCTGAAATATTAAAAAAGTAAGGCAGCCTCTCATTTGAGAGACCGCCAGTTTTTACCGAAGTACAGCATTCATCAGGTAAAATCCCAAAACTGTGATAATCAACAGTTTGGGATCTTCATGAATGATCCCGAAAATTACTGACAAACTGATTATTAATCCAAGAGCAATTGCTTCCATGGAAATCTCCTTTCTTATATTTGGACTACTGTTGCTTCGATGGGGCAACTACCACTATCTAATTATATTATACCATAAAAACCCTTAAAAATCAAATTATTAGAAAGGAATAAAAATGAAACAAGAAGTAATAGAGAATATTTTAAAAAATTATGAAACTCCAATATATGTATTTGATATAGACAAGTTAAAACAGAGAATTAGATTTTTAAGAGAGAATCTTACAAAAAGACTTGAACTTTGTTATGCAATAAAAGCAAATACATTTATAGTAGGCGAGATCAATGATGATGTTGAAAGATTTGAAGTATGTTCTCCAGGGGAATATAGCATTTGTGAAGAAGCTAACATTACCCCTGAAAAGATAGTTATTTCTGGAGTATATAAAACTCCAAGTGTAATAGAACATATGGTTACTACAAATAAAGAAATTGGAAGATATACTGTTGAGTCTTTAGAACAATTAAATTTGTTAGATGAATTATCAAAAAAACATAATGTGACTTTAAAAGTTCTTTTAAGGCTTACTAGCGGAAATCAATTTGGAATAAATGAAGAAGATATTGAGAAAATAATTTCAAATAAAGAAACATATATGAATTTAAATTTTGTTGGTATTCAATATTTTTCAGGAACACAAAAAAGAACCAATAAAAGACTTCAAAAAGAAATTGATTATTTAGATGAATTTATAGAAATACTAGAACAAAAATATAACTATGTAGCAGAAGAATTAGAATTTGGAACAGGTTTTCCTGTACACTATTTCCAAGGAGAAGAATTTGATGAAATAGGATTTTTAAAAGAGTTTTCTAATGGAATTGACAATATGAAATATAAAGGTAAAATAGTAATTGAACTTGGAAGAAGTATAGCAGCTTCTTGTGGATATTATTTAACAAAAGTTGTTGACAAAAAGACAAATAAGGGGCAAAATTATGCTATACTAGATGGTGGAATTCATCATTTAGTTTATTATGGACAAACAATGGCAATGAAGTTCCCACATTTAGAGATATATCCATCAAGAGAAAACGCAAATACAGAAGATTGGAATCTAATGGGATCTCTTTGCACAATAAATGATATTATTATAAAGCAATATCCTGTAAGTAATCTACAAATAGGAGATGTATTTGTATTTAAGAACACAGGTGCATATTGTATGACAGAAGGAATATCACTATTTTTAAGTAGAGAATTACCACAAGTTGCTATATTAAAAAATGGTAAATTAGAGTTGGTAAGAGATACATTTAAGACATATGTATTAAACAAATCAAATGGTATTAATTAATAGATAAAATGTATTTTATTATATTTAATTATCAAGAAAGGAAGAAAAGAATATGGAAAAATTAATTGAAATTTTAGAAGAAATTGAGGATGGAGTAGATTATGAAAATTGCACAACATTAATAGATGATCATTATTTAGATTCACTTGCAATTATATCATTAGTTGCAGAGCTAGAAGATGAATTTGATATTGTAATACCTACAGTAGAAATAATACCAGATAACTTTAATTCTGCAAAAGCTATGTGGGAAATGATCACACGTCTTCAGGAGGAAGGATAAGATGACATATTTTAGTGTAATATATCTTTTAATATTTTTGCCAGTAGTTGCACTTATATATAATATTTTACCACAAAAACATAGATGGAAATTATTATTACTAGCAAGTTTCACGTTTTTCTTTTCTATTAGTAAAGGATTAATTGTTTATGCAATTGGTTCAACTTTTCTAATACACTATATTGGTATTTGGCTTGAAAATGTTCAAGAGGAAAGAAATAGGGTTTTAAAAGAAGCGGAAAAAGAAAATAAGAAAAAGATAAGAGCAGATTATTTAAAAAAACAAAGAAGAATATTAACATTTGGAGTATTAGCTAATGTAGGTGTTTTATTAGTCGTAAAATATACAGGTTTCTTTGGAGAAAATATTAATTCTTTATTAGAAACAATGAAAGTATCATTTAGATTACATATACCTAAAATACTAATGCCAATAGGAATATCATTCTATACATTACAAGCTGTTTCATATATAGTTGATGTATATCATGAAAAAATAAAAGCAGATAAGAACTTAGCAAGACTAAGTTTATATTTAACTTTCTTCCCACAAATTATGGAAGGCCCTATTTGTAGATATTCAGAAACTGCAATGCAATTATGGGAAGGCAATAAAATTACATATGAAAGCTTAAAAAGTGGATTACTTAGAATAAGCTATGGGATGATTAAAAAAATGATTATAGCTGATAGACTAAACAAGTTTATAGGCGAAATATATACTCATTATGGAAAATATGATGGTGGAATCATGGTAGTAGGAATGGTACTATATACATTACAATTATACATGGATTTCTCTGGAACAATGGATATGGTAATAGGTACGTCAGAAATATTTGGAGTAAAATTACCAGAAAACTTCAAACAACCATTTTTCTCAAAAAACATATCAGAATTTTGGACAAGATGGCATATTACTCTAGGTGCATTTTTCAGAGATTATATATTCTATCCATTATCATTGTCAGAGCCATTAAAAAAACTTACAACAAATGCAAGAAAGAAAATAGGAAAATATTATGGTCCATTAATTGCAAGCGCAATAGCATTATTTTGTGTATGGTTTTGTAATGGTTTATGGCACGGTGCTGCTTGGACATTTATATTTTTTGGAATGTACCATTTTGTACTTATTTTATCAGGAAAAATATTTGAACCAGCTGTACTATGGCTTAGCACCAAATTACATATTAATAGAGAAAAAGCATGGTATAAAGGATTACAGATTATAAAAACAACTTTGCTTGTATTTATTGGAGAATTATTTTTCAGAGCAACAAGTGTTAAAGCAGGATTTGAAATGCTAGGAAAAATGTTTACAAACTTTACGCTAAATTCATTCAAAGATGGCACAATTTTAAAACTTGGAATGGATTTACCTGATTTTATAATAATTGCAATATTCACAGTTATTGTATTTATAATAAGTATAATGCATGAAAAAGACATAAGTATTAGAAAAGAAATATCAAAGAAAAATATAGTTATTAGATGGACATTCTACTATTTAATAATATTTGCAATAATAATTTTTGGTGCTTATGGATTAAATTATGAAGTTGTACAACCCATGTATGCTAATTTTTAATAGAAAGAGAGAGGTAAAATGAAAAGGATAATAAAATGTATTATTTTTATTATAATATTTTTGATTATTATAGCAATACTTTCAAAAATATTTATACCTAAGAATAATACCTTAGAAGCTGGAATAGGAAAAAGAAAACAGCCAGCAAGTGGAATACTTACAGAACCAGAAAATACAATAGATGTTTTGGTACTTGGAGATAGTGAGTCATATAATTCATATATTCCACTGGAATTATGGAATCAATATGGATTTACTTCTTATGTATGTGGAACACCAGCACAACGTATTTCAAACAGTTATGAATATTTGAAATCTGCTTTTAATACACAAAAACCAAAAATAGTAATTTTAGAAGCAAATAATCTTTATACAAAAAATGGTGTTGTTAGACGTATTAAAGAGTATATTGATAAAAAAATCCCTGCATTTGAATATCATGATAGATGGAAAAGTTTAAGTAAGGAAGATTTTTATAAATCTTCGGAATATACTGAAATAGTTAATGATAAGGGGTATAGATATAGTAACAAAGTTAGAATAGTTAAAAAAAGTAAAAGAGAAAACTTTATGCAAGTAAATGAAAATGCTAAAAATATACCCGGTTATAATAAAAAAATTTTAAAAGAAATTAAAGATTATTGTGATAAAAATGGAGCTAAACTCATATTATATAGTTCACCAGCACCTGCTAATTGGAGCTATGATAAACATAATGGAATTGAAAAATGTGCAAAAGATTCAAGGATAGAATATATAGATTTAAATTTAAAAGTAGATGAACTACAAATAAATTGGAAAGAGGATTCTCAAGAAAAAAGAGGAGAACACCTAAACTATACAGGTGCTTTAAAAGTAACAAATTATCTTGGTAATTATTTAAAAGAACATAATGAACTTCCAGATCATAGACAGGATGAAAAATATAATTCGTGGAATGAAGCATATAATAACTTTCAAAAAGAAATAGAAGAAAGTAAAAAGGCAAGTGTTTAAACATTTGCCTTATGTTTTATTTTTTATTCATATAATAAAGTTATTTTTTTCCCTTTTTTATCTATGAAGCCTTCTTCTATAAGATGAGAAAGTTCTCTCATCATTGCACTTCTATCTACACTTAAGTAATCTGCTAAATCTGTTAAAGATAAAGGCAAGGAAAATCGTTTACTTAACTGCTTGTTAGATAATATGTCGAAATATGAAAGTAATTTATCTCGAATATTCTTTTTTGTTAAAAGTTCAATCCTTGTATTTAATTCAACGACTTGACTCATAATTAGTTTATTCATTTGCTCTGAAAATTCCTTATGAAAAGAACAATTTGGTCTGCATTTTAGCCAAAGATTATCATATGTAAAGAATATAACTTCACAATTTGTTTTGGCCAAAACAAAAAGTTCATTATTTGTATTTGCAGGATATAATACTTCACCAAAAATACTATTATCAGAAAATTGACCTATTATTGTTTTATTACCATTAAAATCATATCTTATTAAATCAGCTTCACCTTTTAAAAGAATGCATAATTGATTTCTTTTCTCTAGATATGTTGTTATGGTTTCACCCTTGTTAAAGCTGTGTTTTGTGGCTTTATGGCACCTTGAATCTATTGAGTTTAAAAAGACTGAAATATCTAAATTGTTTTCCATACTGACTACTCCTTTATGTTAAAGAATATATCATATTTTTGTTGCATTAGCAACAGATTTTTTATTATTTATTGATATAATTTTAAAAGATATATTTATATAAAATAATAATCAAAATAGAGTAAATGTTTTGATAGGCTTTAATGGAAGAGATATAATAATTGTGATTTTCAAAATTTTTTGAAAGGAATGATAATTAGAATGAAAGTAATAAAAAGAGATGGAAGAATAGTTGATTATGATAAATCAAAAATAAAAATAGCTGTAGAAAAAGCAAATAAAGAAGTGGTAGAAAAAGAAAAAGCTACAAATCAAGATATAAGAATTATAACTGACTATATAGAAGAATTAGGAAAGAAAAGAATTTTGGTTGAAGACATACAAGACATAATTGAAGCAAAATTAATGGAACTTGGGAAATATGAACTTGCAAAAAAATATATAGTATATAGATATACAAGAGCATTAGTTAGAAAGAGTAATACAACAGATAAAACAATATTAGGGTTAATAAGAAATTCTAATAAAGGTGCAATTGAAGATGGTATAAACAAAAGTGAGATGATAGCTGCAACACAAAGGGACTTAATTGCAGGAGAAGTTTCAACAGACTTATCTAAAAGAGTTTTGCTTCCGGAAAAAATAAAAAATGCATGGGAGGATGGAATACTATATTTCCATGACTCAGATTATTTTATACAACCTATATTTAATTGTTGTTTAATAAATATTGAAGACATGTTAGACAATGGAACAGTTATAAATGGCAATATGATAGAAACACCAAAAAGCTTTCAAGTAGCATGCATCGTAACATCACAAATAATTGCAACAGTTGCAAGTAATCAATATGGAGAACAATCGATAGATACAATTCATCTTGGAAAGTATTTAAGAAAAAGCAAAGAAAAATTTAAAGAAGAGATATTAGAGGAATTAGGTAAAGATTATGATAGAGAGACAGTAGATAAAATAGTAGAAAGAAAGGCAAGAGACGAATTAAAAGCTGGTGTACAAACAATTCAATACCAAATAAATACTGTAATGACAACAAATGGGCAAGCACCATTTTTAACTCTCTTTTTACATTTAGATTCAAATGATGAATACATAGAAGAAAATGCAATGATAATAGAAGAAATCTTTAGACAAAGACTTCAAGGTATAAAAGACAGCAATGGTGAATTTATAACTCCAGATTATCCAAAACTAATTTATGTTCTAGATGAATGTAATAATCTAGCAGGTAGTAAGTATGATTATTTAACCAAACTTGCAATTGAATGCTCTAAAAAGAGAAAATACCCTGCATATATTTCTGCTAAAAAGATGAAAGAAAATTTTGAGGGGAATGTATTTAGTCCGATGGGTTATTCAAGTTTTCCTATTCCTTGGAAAGATGATAATGGAAATTATAAATTTGAAGGAAGATTTAATCAAGGAATAGTAAGTATAAATCTGCCACAAGTTGCAATAGTCTCAGAAAGTGATGAAAAAGAATTTTGGAAGATATTAGATGAAAGACTAGAACTTTGTAAAGAAGCTTTAATGTGTAGACATTATGCATTAGTTGGTACATTATCAGACATTAGTCCTATTCATTGGAAATATGGAGCAATAGCAAGATTAGAAAAAGGAGAAAAAATAGACAAGTTGATTTATGGAGGATATTCAACAATTTCTTTGGGCTATGTAGGAATAACTGAAGCTGCAAAATTGATGAAGGGAGAATCACCTACAGCTAAAGAAAAACATGATTTTTGCATAAATGTAATACAATATATGAAAAATAAGGTTTTAAAATGGAGAAAAGATTTAAATATTGGCTTTTGCTTATTAGCAATTAATGATAACGACTTATGTTGTAATTTTGCAAAAATAGATAGGGAAAGATTTGGAACAATAGAAGGAATTACAGATAAAGAATATTATTTTAATTCATATCATATTGATGATAAAGATGGATTGGATATTAATGAAAAACTAAAATTAGAAGCGGAATTTCAAAAAATATCTGGAGGAGGAGAAATTTCATATATAGATATTTCAAATATAAAAGAAGATGACAAAAAAATAGAAGAGCTTATAAAAAACATATATGAGAATTCTCAATTTGTCGAACTGAAAACATAATGTTTTAATAAAAAAATAATGAAAAAATATTTTAAAAAACTATCTGGAAAGTATTGATTTAGATAATCAGTACTTTCTTTTAGTTTTTTTGAAGTAATATTATTGACTTTTTTTAGCTAAGCAAATATAATAATAAATGTATTTAAAATCTAATACAAATAATATGCCACTATAGCTCAGTTGGTAGAGCAACGGATTCGTAACCCGTAGGTCAGCAGTTCGATT
>CAMKSF010000043.1 GCA_946415375.1 uncultured Clostridia bacterium | reverse complement strand
AAAAGCCTAATCAAAAATGGAGAATTGAAAAAAATAATAATGAATACTATATAGTTTCCGAATATAATGGTAGATATTTGGATGTAGCAGGTGGAAGTTCAGAAAATGGTACAAATATTAGAGTCTATGCACCTAATTTTTCAAAATCACAAACATTTATATTTGAACAGAAAAAATATGGAATTGATGTGTCTCATTGGCAGAATGATATTAATTTTGATGAATTAACAAAATCACAAAGTATTGATTTTATGATAATAAGAGCAGGACAAGGATTAAATGTTAATGATAGAAAGTTTGAAAGAAATTATACATATGCAAAAAAATATGGTATCCCATTGGGAGTTTATTTATATGCCAATGCACAGACGGTTGATGAAGCAAGAAAAGAAGCGAATCATTTAGTTGAATTATTAAGGGGAAAAAATTTTGAATTGCCTGTTTTTTATGATGTGGAGGCACAAGAAAGTATAGATATAAATATAATTACTTCAATGTGCAATGAATTTTGTAAAATACTAAAAAGTGCAGGATACAAGGCGGGAATATATGCTAGTAAATATTATTTTATGTATAAAATATATTCAAATAAATTGCCATCAGATTGCGCGATTTGGGTTGCATCTTATGGTAGAGATGATGGAACTATTCCAAAAGATACATATAAATATTATGGGAATTGGGATATTTGGCAATATACATCAACAGGGAAAATAGCAGGGATAAATGGAGATGTTGATTATGATGTCAGCTATAAAATTCCATAAGGTTTTAAAGATGAATTAGATTATTGAGTCTAATTCATTTTTTTTGTGAAAAAGATTTGTATAAGATGTTAAAGACATATTTAGCGCTACACTTTTTTTGGGTAACTTATTGATATTTTTGAACTTTTATAATACAATAAAAATCGAAAGGAAGATGAGATTATGTATTATGAAAAGATGATACCAATATTAAGTGACATAGAAAATAGAGATTTAGAAATAGCAGGAGGCAGTGTTGTTGGAATTGTTCTTTCGACTATAAATTCTCTAATTACATATATTTCAAATTTGACCATTGGAAAAAAGAAGTATGAAGATGTACAGGATAAAGTTAAAGACATTTTATTACAAGCAGAATGTTTGAAAGAAAAATCTTTGAAAGCAATAGATAAAGATAAAGAAATATTAGAAGAAATTCTAAATGCATATAAATTAAGAAAAGAAAACATACAAAATTATCAACAAGTTTGTAAAAAGGCAGTGGACTTTTGTATGGAAGTTGTAGACATTGCAAATGAAACCTTGAAACTATCAGATGAGATTAGTAAAGTTGGAAATAGAATGCTTGCAAGTGATTTTAAAATTTGTAAGTATTATTCAATTGCATCAGTTCAATCTGCGATGGAAAATGTGTATATTAATTTGAAATCAATTGAAGACGAGGAATATACAAATAGAATTGAAAATAAATGCAAAGAAATATTAGAAGGAATTCAAAAATATATTTAAAGGAGTTTGAAAATATGCAAATTTTAGATGGTAAAGTTGTTGCTGAAAGTATAAATAAGGAAAACGAAGAAAGAATAAAAAGAAAAAAAACAAAGCCTAATATTGCAATTCTTGGAATTAAAGGTGATGAAGCAAGCAATACATATATTAAAAGGATAGAAAAAAACTGTCAAAAATTTGGAATTGGGTTTAATCTATTTTTAGCTGAAACAGAGGAACAATTCAAAGCAAATTTTGAAAAAATAAAAGATGATGAAAAAATTACAGGAATAATGTTTCAACAACCACTACCAAAAGAACTATTAGAATTGGTAGACGAGATTCCTCCTATTAAAGATATTGAGGGAGTTAGTTCATATAATATGGGTAGATTATTTCTTGGTAAAGAAAGAGCCATTATTCCATGTACAAGCAAAGCGGTAATAGAGGTATTGGACTACTATAATATAGATTTAACAGGAAAGAAAGTAGTAGTTGTTGGAAGAAGTAATATTGTTGGAAAGCCATTAATTCCACAACTTCTTCAAAAAAATGCAACAGTAACAATTTGTCACTCTAAAACAAAGAATCTAAAAGAAGAAACACGAAATGCAGATGTTGTTATAATGGCAATTGGAAAAGCAAGATTTTTGAAAAAAGAAGATATTAAGGATGGAGCTATTTTAATTGATGTAGGAATTAATTTTGAAGATGGAAAAATAGTAGGAGATATTGATTTTGAAGATATAAAAGAAAAGGCGTCAATGTGTACACCGGTACCAGGAGGAATTGGAACAATTACAAATGCTGTTTTAATTAGAAATATTATAGAGTCAAGTGAAAAATTCTAAAAAAGTATTGCAATTTTTAGAAAAGGATTATAAAATATACTTTATATTAATATAGTATAAAAGCGATGATTGTTATTGGAAATATGTAATTATGCTAACATGATTTGCTTTGCATGGAAGGAAGAATTTAAATATGAAAATTCTGTTAGATGCAATGGGTGGAGATAATGGACCTGATGCAAATATAAAAGGTGCTGTTAGAGCAATTAATCAAATAAAAGCTGAATTAATATTAATAGGTAAAGAAGATGTTATTAAAGCAAAACTAAAAGAATTTTATGGAAAAACGGCTGAAGAGATTTCACCAAGACTTAAAATCCATAATGCAACAGAGACAATAGAAATGGAAGATACTCCAACACTTGCTATAAAACGTAAAAAAGATTCATCTATGGTAGTAGGATTTAGAATGCTTAAAGATGGTGAAGGAGATGTATTTATTTCTGCAGGGAATTCTGGAGCTTTACTTACAGGAGCAACATTAATTGTAGGAAGAATAAAGGGAATAGATAGACCAGCACTTGCTGGAATTTTACCTGCATATAAAAGTAGATTAGTTTTAATTGATTCTGGTTCTAATACAAATTGCAAACCAATAAATTTATTACAATTTGCTCAGATGTCTAGCATATATATTAGAAATACATTTGGCGTTGAAAATCCAAGAATAGGGCTTTTAAATATAGGAACAGAAGAAACAAAAGGTAATGAATTAGTAAGAGAAAGCTATAATCTTTTAAAAGAAAAATCAAAAGAATTAAACATAAATTTTGTTGGAAATGTTGAGGGAAGAGATGCTTTTACAGGAGAGATAGATGCAATAGTTACAGATGGTTTTACTGGAAATGTATTTTTAAAAGCAGTAGAAGGGCTAGGAAAATTTGTTAAAAGAACATTAACAGAAAGCTTAACTAAGAACATTATATCTAAAATTGCAGCACTTCCAGCACTACCAGGAATAAAAAGATTTTCAAAAACAATGGATTATAAGTCTTATGGAGGAGCATTGTTTTTAGGAGTAAAAAAACCTGTTGTAAAAGCACATGGAAGTAGTGATGAAACTCTATTTGAATTTACAATTAAACAAGCTGAGCAGTTTGTAAATAACAACACAGTAGAAAATTTAATATCAGAATTTGAAAAACAAAAAACTGAATGATCATTCTAAAAAAAATAAATTAATAATAACTATTGACAAAATAAAAAACATATAATATAAATGTTACATAAGGATATGTATCACTTGAGAGGAGGTGAACTTATAATGAGTTCAGAGGAGATTTTTGAAAAGATAAAAAACATCATTATTGAGCAATTACAAGTTTCAGAGACAGCCGTTACAGAGGAAGCATCATTTATTGATGATTTAGGAGCAGATTCATTAGATTTAGTAGAATTAATAATGGCTCTTGAAGAAGAATTTGGTATAGAGATACCAGACGGAGATGCAGAAAAGGTTGTTACTGTAGGTGATGTTGTAAGTTATATCAAAGAAAATGTAAAATAATGAATATAAAAGGGAATTAGATAATTATTCTAGTTTCTTTTTTTTATTTTTGAGTTTTATTCTTAGTGGATATATTAGCCTATTTTTAGGTTCAAATGGAATACAGTATTGACAAAATAAATACATTGTGTTAACATAATTAGTGATTAATTGTTTGAATAGAGGAGGATCATTTTAATTATGCCAGGAGCAAAAGTTCATGATGCAACAGGTACAAAGGAAAAAATGGAAAATATATTATATAGAATAGGATTAAATGCACCAGATGATTTAAAGGGATTGCCAAAATACTATGGAAATGATATACAACAACTAATTAATCAATATATTAGTCAATACAAGTTATCAAATGAAGAAATAATAGAGCTACCTACAGAAGAACAGTTAAAAACTTTAAAGAATATTACTCATTTAGCACCACCAACATTTAGCGAAAAAAATGGTGAAAGAATAATGATTCAACATACAGACAGAGCTGAATTAAAAGAAATAATACAAGGAAGATGCTCAAAGTTTGGAGATTTAAGCTTTATAGACCTTAATAACCCTTTTTGGCAAGGATATGTTACTCATCTTGTGGGGGATAGAATAATATATGGATCATCTAATTGTGTTAATATGAAAAAGTTTTTTGAAGATTCAAAAAATCCAAACATTGGACCTGAAAATGCAAGAGAAAGGCTACATAGAGACTGGGATTGCGTTAATCAAATTATACAAGATAAATTTGGAATAAAAATATTACCACATATTGAAGCAAAAGGCGTTGTAAAAATTATAGATGGTACTCCAACATATGTAAATGTAGATGAATTGTTGAAGACAATAGAGATTGTAAGAGATATAACTTCACAAATGGAAATGAACACTATTATAAAAAAAGTTGATGATTATTTTGCTAAACTTCAACTTGATATTGATGAAACAGGAATGGGTGAACAAAAACAATAAAAACACTAATTTATACTTGTTTAAGATTTTATGTTTTATTTTTAATGAAAAATTTTTGGGAAAACGCTTGACAAAATGTTGTTTAGGCTTTATAATAGATTTTGTCCATAGGACATGGGCAGGTGGTCGAGTGGTTAATGGCACCAGACTGTAAATCTGGCCGCGAGAGCGTACGTTGGTTCGAATCCAACCCTGCCCACCAAAAATAGAGAGTTTGAGTACTTTTGCTCAAGCTCTCTTTGCTTTTGAAAGTTACTATTTTATAGGGTTACGGGATTTTATGAATTTTCAAATGTACACAGATATTTTTAAAAAGTATCGGCGTTACTGTCCCTATGACTGTCCAAATTACTATCTAAAAGCAGATTGTTTTACTTGAAATAAGCAGATGTTAGACTGCCGCACTTTTTCCATGACTGTAAAAAAGACAAAAATATAATTAACAAAAGGTAAAAAAATTTAAAGCAGAATCGAAAAAGAATACAACAGAAACAACAAATAAAAATTATTGTAAAAAAATAAAATTTATGATAAAATGTTACCAAATAGATTTAATTCGATTATAGAGGAGAGATTATTATGGTAAAAAAGCATCTATTAAAATTAATCTTAAGTTTGTTGATTATGACTTTATTTATATTAGCTTTTTCAATAGATAGCAAGGTGAAGGCTGAGTGGTTTACATATGGAGACAATATAGAATATTCTAAGAATGGCGATAATACAATAAGAATAGAGTACATTATTGATAAAAATATTGAAACATTAGTAATACCAGAACAAATAGATGGAATGAATGTTGTTGAGCTAGGTGATTCGCTATTCGAAGACTGTATAAATTTGAAAAGCATAACACTACCAAAATACTTGGAAAGATTAGAAGGTGAAGTATTTCGCAATTGCCAAAGTTTGGAAGTAATAAATTTTCCAGCAAATGTATATTGGATAGTAGATGAGGGATATAGCTTTGTGGGATGTGAAAAATTAAGAGAAATTAATGTAGATGAAAATAACAAATATTTTAAAAGTGAAAATGGCTTTTTGATTGAAGATGAGCATCAAGTACACAGTGGAGCAACTAATATAAATGATATGACAATTATAACATATCCTAAAGGAATAGAAATGGCAGAAATACCAGATTACGTTACTAAAATTGGAAATTATGCTTTTTGTGGGTATGACAAGATAAGAAATTTGAAACTTTCATCCAATATATTAGCAATAGGAGGAGAGGCATTTTGTGAATGTGAGAATCTAACATCTATAGATATGAGTGACTGTACTTTTATTGGCCAATATGCTTTTCAATTGTGTACAAATCTTACTAAAATAAATTTAGGCAATAAATTAGAATATATAGGTCAAGGAGCTTTTTGTTATTGTGAGAAATTAACGAATATAAAAATACCAAATAGTGTGACTTATATAGGATATAGTGCTTTTGAAGGCTGTACTTCATTAAAATCTATCTTTATACCAAAAAGTGTTACAGAAATTGAAGATGTAAGTGCTTTTGCATATTGTAATGATTTAACATTATATGTAGAAAAAGACTCGTATGCAGAAACATTTGCTCAAGAGAATAATTTAAGATATAAGTATGTGGATGAATATGTAGATGAAGAAATAGAAACATCTATACCAGAGCAAAAGGGAGATTTTTATTCTACAGGAAAACCTTTCACAGGAGAATATGGATATTTCTATAAAGATAGCTATTTTGATAATGATGCTACAACATATAATCATAATTTAGCAACAATGTCACTTTGTTTAGCATTTAGTGCATATAATGCTACAGAGGACAATTCTTACATAAATGAAGACGTAAATGTAAAGAATTTGTTAAAAGCATGTGGTTTTACGAATTATGAACAAAAAAATTATAATCAAAAACCTACTACAGATAGTATTGCTTGTGCAATAGCAAGTAAATCATTAGAAGATAGTACATTAATCGCTGTTGCAGTTCGTGGTGGTGGATATGAAGCAGAATGGTCAAGCAATATGAAAGCAGGAACAACAGGTGATCATCAAGGATTTGATGAAGCATCTGAAAAAGTGTATAACTATTTAATGGATTATATATCAAATAAAAGCATTACAGGAAATGTAAAAATTTGGATTACGGGATTTAGTAGAGCGGGAGCTGTATCAAATCTTTTAGCAGCAAAATTAGATAGAAGAAGCAAAAATGACACGGTAACATATAACAATAAAAGTGTATATGCATATTGTTTTGCAACTCCAGCAGGAGCAGCAAATATAAATAGTCCACATGATAAAATGTACAAAAATATTTTTAGTATAATAAATTATCATGATCCAGTTCCATTAGTTGCACCATATTATTGGGATTTTGATAGATATGGAATTACTAAAGTATTACCATTTAGTGAAGGATTTGCAAATGCTAGTGAATATGAAAATAATATGATAAAACGATTAAAAAACATGGGATATACATATGAGATTAATGATTTTAAAAACGTTAAGGCGGGTCCAACTATAGGATATGCAGTTGGTTATAATGTTGCAAATGCGATTACTGGAAATGATAAAGGTAGTATGGGAACATTTTTAAGAAAACTTATATCTGCTATGAAAGGTTCAAATTTACTGTCTACAAGAGAAAATTTTGTAAAAAATGGAATGCAGGAAGATCTACAAAATAAATTTAGAGATGGATCAATTGATATAAAAACTGAAGGAGTAGGGATTTTACTTTCAATTATTGACAGAGTAGCTATAAATAAGGATATTTCAGCAACTGCAATTAAAAACAAGGATATTTTAGCTATTGCACATGCAGAACAAGCATATTATATAGCATGGATGCAAAGTATGGATGATAATTATGTAAAAAATGCTAAAGCTAGTTTTGCCAACTACTATAGAGGCATAGAAGTAAACTGCCCTGTTGATGTTATTGTATATGACAGTAATAACAAAATTGTAGCATCTATTATAAATGAAGTACCACAAGAAATTGAAGGAAGCTCTATAATATCTTCAGTAGATTTTGATGGTCAAAAAGTTATATATTTACCAATGGATTCAGAATATAGAGTGGAGACCAAAGCAAGAGAGAATTGTCAAACTACATATACAATTAAAGAATATGGTGGAACCAATTTTAATGTAAAGAGAGTTATAAATTATAATGAAATAGAAATGAAAAAAAATGAAGTGTTAACTTCAACTGTAGAATCATATTCTGAAGAAGATACAGAGAATAATTTTGAAACAGGGAGTACATTAGATTATATAGTAAAAAAATCAGGAAAAGAAATAAAAAAAGATGTTGATATATCAGGTAATGAAATAAAAGAATACATAATTAAAGTAGAACATAAACAAAATCAAGGAACTGCTACAGGAGGAGGAATATATACAATAGGTGATTTTTGCCAAGTAACAGCAAATAATAAAGAAGACTATGATTTTGATGGATGGTATGTAGAAGGAAAGAAAGTTTCAAATGATAGAACATACAGATTTGCTGTAAAGACTAATACAACACTTGAAGCAAAATTCAAAGTTTGTACACATAGTAAAACATCAAATAAAGTTATAACAAAAGCTACTTTAAACAAAAATGGTAAAATTGCATATAAATGTACAATATGTGGAAAAAACTTAAGTACAACAATTTACTATTCTAAAACGATAAGTTTATCAAAAACAAAATTCACATATAATAAAAAAGTTCAGAAGCCTGCTATTAGTGTAAAAGATAGTAATAATAAAGTGTTAAAGGAAGGAACAGATTATACTGTTGAATATTCAAATAAGAAAAGTAAGAATGTTGGACAATATCAAGTTACAATTATATTTAAAGGAAATTATAGTGGAACCAAAAAATTAAAGTATACTATAAATCCTAAAGGCACATCTTTAAAGAAGCTTAAAAAGGGAAAGAAGAGTTTTAAAGTAACATGGAAAGCACAGAAAACGCAAACAACAGGATATGAAATTCAATATGCTACAAATAAATCATTTACATCTGGAAAGAAAACAGTAAATATAAAAAGTAATAAAACAACATCAAAAAAAGTAACAGGATTAAAGAAAAACAAAAAATATTATGTAAGAATAAGAACATATAAAACTGTTAAAATTGATGGAAAAAATGTAAAAATGTATTCTGGATGGAGTAAAGTTTTGAATATAAAAACTAAGTAGCATTTTACTACTGTACTACTACTGTTATGTGATATTTCGAAAAATAAATAAAACTTAGAGAGGGAAGCATTTTAGGGTAGGGACAAATTTATGAATTTGTCCCTGCCCACCAACTTGTACAAATAAGAACTACTACTTTTATGTAGGTGGTTTTGCAACAATTGTACAAATACCAAAAAAAGATAGTTAAGCAATTACATTAGTAGTTGTTTATTTTTTTATTTTAAGTTAAGTAAAATATTAGTATCTAAAGAGTACCTAGTTGATAATCTAGAAGAATGCAGGGGTCTCTCTAGCCTCTTTTTTAAGTTTTAATATATGGATATACAAAAAGTATTTCAAATTATAATATAATTATGGAATACTTTTTCTCTTTACAAAAGTTTAAAAAGCCTTGGCAAATATATAGACTTGCAGTAAAATGGATTAAAAATTCATAAAGGGGGATTTATAAATGGAAGATGATAAAAAGATATTAAGCCATTTTGATGCAATATTTAATACAGAAACAATAAAAAATGTAAAATTTGATGATATGAAATTGTTAAAGGTTTTATATGAATATTTTGAAGAAAATCTATACACACCAAGTGAAAGATATTCATCATTAAGAAAAGAACATATAGCAATTTCAGATGAATTAGAAAAAACATTTACACTAGCCCAACAACAGCTTTTTGAAAAGCAATGGGAAATTGGTAGTGAACTATGTGCAGAAGAAAATGAGCAGTTATTTCTATTTGGATATATAATAGCAAAAGAACTTGATATAGAAACATCATTAAATTAAAGAATATTTAGAAAAGTTATGGTCAAAAAATAATTAGTTATGCTATAATACAATTGAGTAATTTTAAAGGAGCATAAACAAATGAAATTAGATACTATGATGGCTTATTCAGAAGTATATAAAATACTAAGTTTATTAGATGAAGAATATAAGGAAAGAGTACCAGATAAAGTAAGAGCTTTTTTTGAAGAAGAAAGATTAAAAGATTATGAACCAAAAATAAATGAAGATGTACCATTAACAGAACAAAATCTAAAAAGAGAGACAATGGTATTATTAGCAATTCTTAATCTTAATTATTGGTGTAATACACCAGAAGAAAAACAAGAATTTTTAGATGAACTTGCTAAAAATGAGAAAGAGAAACAAGATGTTTTAGATAAATATAACCCAGATAATTTATTTAAAAAACAACAAATAATAAATGATGAAACATTGCAAACAGATCATCAATTAGTTGTATATAAAGAAACAAATTTTATAACAAGATTATTGAATAAAATAAAGCAGTTATTTAAGAAAAATAAATAGATGGGAGATTATAAAATGGAATTAAAAGATATTGAAAAGGAATTTGCAAATCAAGCAAATCAATACTTGAAAATGGTTTAAGATGTAGCCATAATGAATTATATTGGACAGTTTTAGAATTTGGAAAAGGTTCAGATACTCTCTTTAAAGAAAAAGAAGAACTTTTGAATAATTGGGAACACAAAGGTTCAAAACATATAATGATAGCTAGCTTACCAGATGCTTTTCACCTTTTGGATGTAATAGGGACACCACTATTTCAAAAAAGACATTCAGCTTTTTTTAATAATATATCAAAAGAACAAGCAAGTGAATTAGGAATTGAACCAGGACTATATCTAAAACCAGAATTTATAAGGGGTATGTATGATGCAAATAAAAAAGATTTTATTGCAAATGACAGATATTATGAGAACTTGCCAGAACAGGAACAAAAAAGAGTTTTAGATGAAATTAAACAACAATATATTGAAACAATTGAAAAAAGTGGTTGGACTTTAGAAGAATATGCACAAATTTTAGATGATGTTGATATGGAGTTCCCCTTGACACAAGAAGAAATATATAATAGAGGACAAGAGATTGAAAAACAGACAGATATGGTAGAATTACCAAATGGTGTTAAAATACCTAAAAAGCAATATAAAGAGGAATATACAGCAGAAGAAGCAAGAACAGATATGGTTGAACTTCCAAATGGAATAAAAATACCTAGAAAACAATATGAACAAGAATATGCAACAGGTGAAGCAAGAGCAGATATGGTTGAACTTCCAAATGGGGTAAAAATACCTAGAAGACAATATGAGCAAGAATATGCAACAGGTGAAACTAGAACAGATATACAAGAACAATCAGACTTTGAAATAAATGAATTTGGAGAGATAATTAGACCTACAAGAGATAAATCATCACAGGAACAAGGACAGCAAGACATGGTTACACTTTCAAATGGAATTAAAATACCAAAAAAGCAGTATGAAGAAGAACAAGGAACTAGAAAACAACCAAAAGGTATTTCAATTGGAGAAGTAAAAGCAAGTGTGAAAAATAGTAAAGTGACAACACAGGAAACTAAAAGTGTAACACAAGATATAAAACAAATGAAGGAAATTAAAAAATTACAATATATGCAAAAAACAGGACAAACTTTAACACCAGAACAAAAAATATTGCTAGATGAACATATAAGACAAACTCAACAAGCTCAAATTCAGTTTCAACAAATACAAGAAAACAAAAAGAGCAAAGGAAAAGGATTAGAAATGTAATTAGAAAGAAATATTGCAAAGAGAATATGAGAGCATCTATTCTCTTTCTTTTTTGTATATAAGAAAACCACGTGCTATGCGCGTGGTTCAAAAAAAGCGATAGCAATGTATGAAAAAAATACCTCCAATGATATAATAAAATTATAGTTTGCCAACTGTAATAAAATTAAATCAAAGGAGGAAACATCTATGAAAGATGATGTAAATAATTTATCACATAGTAAGTGGAATTGCAAGTACCATATAGTATTTGAACCGAAATATAGAAGAAAGGCCATTTATGGTCAGCTAAGAAAAGATATAGGAAGAA
>CAMKSF010000042.1 GCA_946415375.1 uncultured Clostridia bacterium | reverse complement strand
CACTCAAAGTATATATTTTTCAAAAAAGTGTGACATATGATTGACTAACCTACAAAATTGACAAAATTTTTTTTAAAAAAGTATTGAAATTAAATTTTAGATAACATATAATAAATTTGAAAAAATATAAATATGGATTTACTTAGGAGGAATAAGATGGAAGACTTTGCAATGTACATATTAAATGAAAAAAATCATATACAAAAAATGATAATAGCTTATTATATGTCACAAAAAACAGGAACTTTTTTTGATAAGTCAATAGTTTTAAGGGCAGAAATAGCTAGAATGTTTTTAAATTACACAGGATTAGATGTTGATAAAAATAAAGTATTAACAGCTGTATTGTTATGTAATTGCAAGAAAGTCGATAATGCACAAAAACTTGGAAAATTAGAAACGTATGCAAAAGAAGGTGCAGAATACCTTTCAACACTTGGATTTGATAAAGAGTTCTGCACAATATGTGAGGGTCTAAATAGATATAGTGGAATAAAGAGAAGAAAAAAAGAAAGTGACATTTTAGAATTAGTAGATCAATTCACAGGTTTAATTTTAAAAAGAGCAGAAAGAGATGCGTTTACACCTGAAGAAGCATTAATAATTTTAAAAGAAAGAAATTTAAAAAATTTAACTAACAGATATCTAGAAGATTTTATAATTTTTATTAAGGCGATGGAGGATGTATATATACATGATACTGTTGATGTAGACGTTATTCGAAAATTAGCATTTTTAGCAGAAAGAGAGCCAGATGTAAAATCATTTATAGCTAAACTTGGAAATAGATATTCACAAGAGATAGATAGATTGATGAAAATAGACATAAAAGAGGATGCGGAGGAGCTATTATATAATAATGAAAAAAAAACAACAACTTCTAAGCCAACAGAAAAGATAAGCAAAACCGTAAATGAGACTGTGGAAAGAGTTGAAGATGCACGAAAAAAAATGCATAAAGTTCACAGATATACAAGAAAAATATATAAAACACAATCAGATAGGGCTTTATTTAGTCAAGCAACTGTTGATAGATTATTTAACCAAAGGACACCATTTAAATTAGATTAGAAAAGGAGAAAAAGATGCACGAAATATTTGCAGACTTACATGTTCACATAGGAAGAAGCGAAACAGGAAAGCCTGTAAAAATAACAGGAGCAAGGAACTTAAATTTTGCAAATATTGCAAAAGAATGCGAAGAAAGAAAAGGAATAAATGTTGTAGGAATTATAGACTGCGCATCTCCTTATGTAATAGAAGATATTGAAAAATTTCTAAAAGAAGGAGAAGCATATGAATTAAAAGACGGTGGAATAATATATAAAGACAAAGTATGTATTTTACTTGGAAGTGAAGTTGAAACAACAGAAATAGGAAGAAATGGAAAACAAGGAACAGCACATAATGTGTGCTTTTTTCCTTATCTAAAAAATATAAAGGCATTTTCAAATGAAATGAGTAATCACATAAAAAACATTACACTTAGTACTCAACACTCTGATGTTTCAGGATATGAACTAATAGATATAGTAGAAAAACATAATGGAATTCTTATTCCAGCACATATTTTTACTCCACATAAAAGCTATTATGGAAATTGTGTAGATAGATTAAAAGATATATTTAAAGAAAAATATGATAAAATTTTTGCAGTAGAGTTAGGACTTAGTTCAGATACTTTTTTAGCAGATCAAATTTCGGAACTTGAAAACAAGACTTTTGTAACAAATTCTGATGCACATTCACTGCCAAGAATAGCGAGGGAATACAATAAGATGCTTGTTGAAGACATATCTTTTAAAGAAATAGTAGAAGCATTAAAAGGAGAAGATGGAAGAAAAGTACTTTCAAATTATGGACTAGATCCAAAACTAGGAAAATATCATAGAAGCTTTTGCGAAGATTGTAATGACTCAATAGAAATTGAACAGGCAGCAACGACTTGCCCAAGATGTGGAGGAAAGAATATCACATTTGGAGTTTTTGATAGAATAGAACTTATAAAAGACAAAAAAGAAACAAAAAGTCCTAAAAATAGACCACCATACATATATCAAGTACCATTAACCTTTATACCAGGGGTTGGAGGAAAAACAATAGATAAATTACTAGATAACTTTGAAACAGAGATGAACATATTACATAAAGCAGGAAAAGATGATTTAGAAGCAGTTGTTGGAGAAAAAGTAGCTAATAACATATATAAAGCATGCCATGGAGAAGCAAAAGTTCACTCTGGTGGTGGAGGAGTATATGGCAAAGTTACATTGAGTTCAAGGTAAAAATTAACTTTATAACATTTGAGGACGGCTTTCTTTTTTAAAAAGATTGGAAAAAGAAAGATTAATGTATTTTTCAAAAAAAGCATAAGAAAAAATAAATAAGGAGGAACAAGAAAGTGAAGATAAGTATATACAAAGAGGAAGGTATTACTCTTATAGCTTTAGTTATTTCAATAATCGTTTTACTAATACTAGCTCGGAGTTAGTATCTCTGCTTTATCAGGAGATAATAGCATCTTATCAAAAACAGCAGATGCAAAGACAAATTATGAGATAGAAAGTGCAAAAGAAAATGTGAATTTAGCATGGACAGCTTGTGTTATAGATAGTTCTTTAGGTGAAAAAACACAAGATGAGGCGTTTTCAAAGGAAAATTTAAATAATCATTTAAATGGTAACGGAGAGGTTACAGATTTTGTATACAATAATAGAGGAACAAGCGCTATAGAGTATCTATTAAAAGGAAAAGAATATTTATTTGAAATAAGCAGTTCAGGAGAGATTACCATAGGAGGAGAATCATCAATATCTAATGCGATAAAAAGTTTGAATAGGCAAAAGCTTGATGAACTGTATGAAAAGGGATGGTCTATTGGAGAAACATCAACAGGGTATTTTGCAGCAGATTATGACAATATGGTGTTATACACCTTAGATTCTTCTTTAAATATAACTGAAAATACAACATTATCATTATCAGATGAAAGTTTGTTTACAATTGATGATAGTAATGGATTAATTACGGCAACTACATCAAGTGGAGTTGTTGTTATCCCAAAAAGTATATCTGGAACTACTGTAACAGGAATTGCTGCAAGTGCTTTTAAAAGTAAAACAACAATAACAAGAATAATTATTCCACCTACTGTAACAATTATCAATAATGGTACATCTACTTCTACTGGTGCATTTTGTGGATGTACAGGCTTGATAGATGTAGCTTTTTCGAAAAACTTAACTAATATAGGCAATTATGCATTTTATAATTGTAGTAAATTAACAAATATAAGTTTTTCTAAGAATGTTACAACACTTGGAACTTACGCATTATATGGTTGCAAATTATTAAAAAGTATAGATATTCCGAGTGGTATTACAACCTTAAGTAATTATGTGTTGTACGGTTGTACTAAAATAACAAATATTAAAATTCCTAGCAATATTACAAGTATAGGGAATTATGCATTATATGGTTGTTCTGGTCTAACAAGTTTAGAGATTCCAAGCAGTACTACAAGTATAGGAAATTATGCTTTCTATGGCTGTTCAAGTTTAACAAGTATAAAAATTTCTAGTAGTGTTACAAGTATAGGAACAAATGTATTGAATTCTTGTCCAAATTTAACCAGTATAATTGTTGAAGAAGGAAATACAGTATATGATAGTAGAAATGATTGTAACGCAATAATAAAGAAATCAAATAATAGGTTATTATTTGGATGTAAAACAACAACTGTTCCTTCTGATGTAAACATAATTGAAGCTAATGCTTTTTCTGGGTGTACAAGTTTAACAGATATTACAGATATTTTAACTAATGTAAATAGTGTTGGAAATTATGCATTTAGTGGATGTACAGGATTAACAAATTTAGAAATACCAAGTAATATTGTAGAGTTAGGTAATAATCCATTTTATGGATGCAAGAATATAGAAAGTATAAATGTAGATAGTGGAAACACGGTATTTGATAGTAGAGATAATTGTAATGCAATAATAAGAAAATCTAATAAAAGCTTAGCAACAGGATGCAAAAATTCAGTAATAAAAAATACAGTAGAAATTATAGGAGGACATTCATTTAGGGGAATAACAAATTTAACTAGTATTGTGATTCCAAGTAGTGTTACTACTATTGCAGGATATGCATTTAATGGATGTACAGGATTTACGAGCATTGAAATACCAAACAGTGTTACATCAATAGAGACCTATGCTTATAGTGGTTGCACAGCGCTAACAAGTATAGAAATACCAAGTAGTGTAACTACTATAGGAACCTATGCCTTTTATAATTGTAATAAAGTAACTTCTGTATATATTAGAGGAGCAAGTCTTAATAGTATTGGAAAAAATGCATTTTCAACTTTGAAATCTGGTTCAACTATATATGTTGGAGACAGTACTATTTCAAGCTTATTCACTAGTAATAATTATTCAACAAGCAGAACAACAATTTCGATAGATTCGAGTTTACTAGGAAATACATAGTATAAAACAACAAAATAAACATATTACAAAAAAGCAGAAAAAGATGATTTAGAAGCGGTTGTAGGAGAAAAAGCAAATAACATATATAAAGCAAGCAATGGTGAAGCAAAAGTTTACTCAGGTGGTGGAGGAGTATATGGCAAAGTTACATTGGGGATAGAATGAATTATTATTTTATGAAGGGTTTTAAATATGGATACTGAACAAGAATATCATAAAACGAGAATTGCTTTTATGATTATAGATGGTGAAATTAAATTTTTAGAATATAGTGTTATGAGTCATAAAGAATGGTATGAATCATTATCTTTAAAACAAGAAGATTTCAATAATATAGTTAGAGGATATATATTAGATAATAAAGCGGTTTTTTATAAAGGGAATTTTATATATGATGAAGAAGTAATAAAAATAGCAGAAGAGTTTAGTACAATAATAAAAGATAAATACAATATAAGAAATCTTGAAGTATGGGTAGGGGTACAACAAGGTCAGATAGGTGAAATATGGAGACCAATTAAAAAAATCAAAAGTTTTAATGAAGAATAAAGAAAAAAGTGATTGTTTTTTAATAATCACTTTTTTCTTTATGTATTTACTATTATAATCAATATGATTAATCAAGAGGTAGAATTTTAGCATATTTTTCTTTAGGAAAATCTTCATCATATTCAACTGTTCCATAAATTTCAGGCATATCCTCTTTGAATTTTAAAAGAAGTGGAATTAATAATTGCCTTATTGCAGGATGAACATGTTTTGAACATCTTAAACCAAGTACATGTTTCCATTCTCTTAAATTACAAGTCATATTTACTTCAGCAGCTGTTGCATGTGGTAAAAGCATTCTAAGTTGATCTGGTTTTGCTTCTAATTCGGCCATTTTTAAATAAGTCTTTTCAATTCCCTCAAGACCTTCAATAAATAAATTATATATTTCTGTTCCTTCATCCATATTAACAGGCTTCATAAATTTTATTTCATTATCAAATTTATCCTTTCCATAATTACAATATCTTGTACTTTCTATAGAAAAACTTGCAATTCTATGTCTTGTTAAATCTTTATAAACTCCAACATCACAAATCATTCTTATAGATATTTTTTCATGTTCTAAAATAGATTCATGACCTCTACTTATACAGTTTGTTAATAATTTTTTATAACTATTTTCTGTAACTTTATCTTCAGATCTATAGCATGTTCTACAAGCCCTTTCAATTCTTTTTAACATTTTTTTAGCATCATAATTTTCTACATATACAACTGGGTCAACTAATTTCATTTTTATCACAATCCTTTCTAGTATTAATCATTTTTTATTAATATATCAAAATAAAAAAATTTTTTCAAGTATTTAAGAATTTTTTTTAAAACAAAATATTTATTTATTTGTTTAAGTAAAAAATATTGAACATTATATTATTTTATGGTATAAATAAAACAAGTCTGTAAATAAAGAAAAGATACCAAAAAGTAATTATAAAAGAAAACATATATAACAAAGGACGTGAATTAAAGTATGAAAGAAACAAGAGAAAAAGGCATAACTTTGATTGCTTTAGTTGTTACTATAATAGTATTACTTATTCTTATTGCAATATGTTTAGCAATGCTAATGGGAAATAATGGAATAATAAATAGTGCAATTAATGGAAGAGAAAGATACAAAGAATCAGTCTCTCAAGAAGAAGTAGTATTAAATACAATTGGAGATTATTTTCCAGGAGAAAAAAAACCAAAGGAAGAGGTAATAGGTGAAGTAGAATTAGATGGAGATATAAAAATTGTATTAAAATTATATGGAACAGAAATAAACTATGACAATCCACCCAATCCAGATGAAAGTGTTTTTTTACATACAGAAGGAACAGTAAATACTGGATATGTAATAAAAGACAAAAATAATGGAAATGAATTTGTATGGGTTCCTGTAAAGAAAGACCAAAGATTAAGTTTATTAGTTGAAAGCGAGCAAAACTTAACAGATTTAAAATTAGTTGATCCTCTTGATAAAAAAATAAACTTAGGATTGCCTAATAAAATTGGAACTAAATATGAAAATAATAATATAGTTCCTACTGCTAATGGAAGATATAAAGTAACTGCAACAAATAAAAGTACAACAAAAAGTGTAACACTTGTGGTAAGAAGTCTTTATGCTATTGATACTCATAATGATTATAGTGATGCTTATGGAGAGGTATCAACAAAATGTAGGGATGTAGAAGATTATAAGCAAGGTGTAAATTCTAATGGAGGGTTCTATATAGGAAGATATGAAGCCGGATGTACAAAAAAAGTAAGATCAAATTATCATTTGAATTATAATATTACTATAGATGAATTAGTAGCAGAAAGTGGACATCCTGTATGCAAACAAGATCAAACTCCATATACATTTCTTACATCTGATTTAGCAAAGCAGTTATCAAAAAAAATGTATCCTAATACTGCAAGATATGAATGCTCTATTCCAACAGGTGCAGCATGGGATAGAACGTTGGGTTGGATAATTGAAACTAAAGATAATGGTTTAGGTTTAAGTGAAGTTATGTACAATAGCATAGGTTGGGGAAATTATAGGGATGCGGAATTTAATGTTACTAGAGGAAAATTCTCAATAAAAAATGAAAGTAATATATATGAATATACAGATATTAACGATACATTTACAAAAGAAAAAAACGAACTAATTGTATTAACAACTGGTGCTGCACCAAATAGAAATGTTTCAAATAATATTTTTGATTTAGCAGGAAATATTATTGAATGGTCTTCTGAAAGAACTGATACAAACTATATTACTCGTGGATGCAGTTATGAAAACTACGGAAGACAAGCAGCAGTTGCTAGATCTTATGGTGGTGATAGTATGTCTGGTATGGAAGGATTCAGACCTGTATTGTATTTGAAACCATAAAGCTAATTTAAGCTAATTTCATTTTGAAAAAATGTTTAAGTGGAATGAAATAGCAAACATTTATTATAGAACCTATATAAAAGAGCACTTACAAAAAGTGCTCTTTTATTGCCTCTAGCAATTATAAAAAATGATTTCCTTTTTTAATTTTTCCATTTCTTTCAAAATGCTTTTTTTTCTGCAGTCAATGGTTAACTTTAAACCATAGTGTTCACACAGTAAAACTATGAATGCAACGGATCTGATGCCCAAAGAATTAATTCTCAATAAATCAGACGTTGATACTTTCACCAAATCACCTAATTTATTATAGTTGTTTTTGGCCAGTATAAACTTGACGTGTGTGACCAGTTTGCGGAATGATGCGATGCTTAACCGATCAGTCGAAACTGAAACGAAACAATCCTGTTTAAGGATATCTTTAATGAGAATACTCATGTCAAAGGATTTCCCTTCATGCTGTAAAGTTCCAATATATTTTTCTATAGTTCTAGTAGTCTGTGTATTATCAAGAGCTTTTTGTAATGTAATATTTCTTGAATTTGCATTTGCTAACTCTTGACTTTGCTCTAAAAACAATTTTTTAAGAGCAGATAAATCCTCCTCAATACGTTTAATTATGTCTAAGTAACTTTCCATTAAGACCTCCCTGCTAAAGACAATTCGTATAATTAGTGACATAAAAAATTATACCATATTATGTTGATTAATGCAACTTTTTAACATAATAAAAATGATGGTATATATTGAATAAATATGATTTTTATGATATAAATAAAGAAATATTATTTTGAAATGAGTTATATTTTAGATTAAAAAGGAGAAAAAATGGGAAACTTTGTACACCTACATATCCACAGTGAATTTAGTTTATTAGATGGAGCAAATAGAATAAAAGATATTCCAGTAAGAGCAAAAGAACTTGGAATGGATTCAATAGCAATTACAGACCATGGTGTTATGTATGGTGTAATTGACTTTTATAAAGCGTGCAAAAAAGAAGGAATAAAACCAATTATTGGGTGTGAAGTATATGTTACTGCTTGTGGAAGAACAAGACATGATAAAGAACCAGGAGTAGATAACAAATACAATCACCTTATTTTACTTGCAAAAAATATGACTGGATATAGAAATTTAAGTAAGCTGGTTTCTATTGGATTTACAGAAGGATATTACTATAAACCAAGAATAGATTATGAAGTATTAGAAAAATATAGTGAAGGTTTAATATGTTTAAGTGCATGTTTAGCAGGTGCAGTAAACCAAGCTTTATTAAATGGAAGAGAAGAAGAAGCAGAAGAAATTGCAAATTGGCACAAAAACGTATTTGGTGAGGATTACTATATAGAAATTCAAAATAACGGTATTCAGGAGCAAGTTTTAGCAAATCAAAAATTAGTAAAACTTGCAAGAAAGCTGGATATACCACTTGTTGCGACAAACGATGCACACTATCTGAAAAAAGAAGATGCATACAATCATGAAGTTTTACTTTGTATTCAAACAGGAAAAAGAATGAGTGATCCTGATAGAATGAGATTTGAGACGGAAGAATTGTATATTAAATCACCAGAAGAAATGATAGAATATTTTAGTGCCTTTCCAGATGCAATAGAAAATACTGTTAAAATTGCAGAGAAATGCAATATAGAATTTGAATTTGGACATACTATACTTCCAAATTATGGTGTACCATCTAAGTACGAAACACACTTTGATTTTTTGAAAGAAATATGTGATGAAGGAATAAAGAAGAGATATGGAGAAAATCCATCACAAGAGATATTAGATAGAGCAGAATACGAACTTAGTGTTGTTAATAAGATGGGATATGTTGACTATTTCTTAATTGTTTGGGACTTTATAAAATATGCAAAAGAGCATGATATTCCTGTAGGACCAGGAAGAGGATCTGGTGCAGGTTCGATTTTAGCATATGCAATAGAAATAACAGATATAGACCCTATGAAATACAATTTACTTTTTGAAAGGTTTTTGAATCCAGAAAGAATAAGTATGCCTGATTTTGATGTGGATTTTAGTGATGAACAAAGAGATGAAATATTAGAATATGTTTCAAATAAATATGGACATGACCATGTAGCACAAATTATAACATTTGGAACATTAGCTGCTAAAAATGCAATAAGAAATGTTGGAAGAGCTTTAGATGTATCACTTCAAGATACTGATAAAATTGCAAAAATGATTCCGAATGAAATTCATATAACAATTTCAAAAGCTTTGGAAGAAAATAGAGAATTAAGAGATTTATATGAATCAGATCAAAAAGTAAAAGAACTTTTAGATGTATCTATGGCATTAGAGGGAATGCCAAAAAATACATCTACACATGCTTGTGGAGTGGTAATAACAAAAGACCCGGTTGATACCTATGTTCCGTTATATGTAAGAGATGGACAAATATCTACTCAGTATATAATGACAACATTAGAAGAATTAGGACTTTTGAAAATGGACTTTTTAGGACTTCGTACTCTTTCTGTTATAAAAAACACAATAGATGAAGTTAAACACACAAGAGGAATAAATGTGGAATTCGACCAAGAAATGGATGACCCAGAGGTATATAAATTATGGCAAGAAGGAAAAAGCTGTGGAATATTCCAGTTTGAATCTGGGGGGATGACAAACTTTATGATGGAACTTAAACCAGATTGCTTAGAAGATTTAATAGCAGGTGTTTCTTTATATAGACCTGGACCTATGGATCAGATTCCAAGATATATAAGAGGAAAAGTAACAGGAAAATATGAATATACTCATCCTGCTTTAGAGCCAATTTTAAATGTAACTTATGGTTGCATGGTTTATCAAGAACAAGTTATGCAAATAGTTAGAGACTTAGCTGGTTACTCACTAGGCAGAGCAGACCTAGTACGTCGTGCAATGGGTAAGAAAAAACTTGATGTAATGGCAAAAGAACGAGAAATATTTATAAATGGCCAATTAGATGAACAAGGAAATATAATCGTTCCAGGATGTGTAAGAAATGGAATAGACGCTGAATCTGCAAATAAAATATTTGATGAAATGGCAGAATTTGCAAAATATGCATTTAATAAATCTCATGCTGCTTGCTATGCAGTAGTTGCATATAGAACAGCATATTTAAAGAAGTATTATACACCTGAATTTATGGCTGCGATGCTAAATAGTTATTTAGGAAATTTAGATAAAGTACCAATTTATATAGATGAATGTTATGATTTAGGAATTCAAATTTTGAAACCAGATATTAATAAAAGCTTCTTAAGATTTACTGTTGATGATGGAAATATTAGATTTGGACTTGGAAGTGTAAAAAATGTTGGAGATGACCCTATAGAAGCGATTATTGTTGAAAGAGATAAAAATGGGGAGTATAAAAACTTTATTGATTTTTGTGAAAGAATTTCTGATGAATCTGTAAATAAAAGATGTATAGAAAGTTTAATTAAGGCAGGAGTATTTGATGAATTTGAACAAACAAGAGCTACACTTTTAGCATCATTTGAAAATATTATAGACACAATACAAAGTAGCAAGAAAAAAGGAATGCAAGGTCAATTTTCTATGTTTGATTTGACAACAGATGATGAGAACAATAATATTGAGGAACTTAAATATACATTTAATGAACAAGAAGAATTAACAGAAAGAGAATTATTGTCTTTAGAGAAAGAAATGCTTGGAATATATTTATCAGGACACCCATTAGAAAAATTAAAAGAACAAATTGAAAATCAAACTAATATCAGCACAAAAGATTTGGGGCAAATAGATAACCAAATGGCAAATGTCGAAGAACAGGATTTTGAAGATCCTGAATCTTTGATAAATATGGCAAGTCAAATTCAAAATAGTAAAAGCATTAAATACAAAGATGGACAAGAAGTTACTTATGCAGGAATTATTACTAAAATCAAGAAAAAGTTTACAAAAACAAATAAAATAATGGCTTTTATTACTATAGAAGATTTATATGGAACAGCAGAAATTATAGCATTTGAAAACACATACATGAAATCAGGCTCAAGTTTAATTGAAGAAAATATCGTTTTAGTTAAAGGAAGGCTAAGTATTAGAGATGGAGAAAAGACTACAATTATAGCAAATGAAATAACAGACTTTAGTGAGAAAAAAACAAGAGTTCTAAGCCTTGATATTACAGAAGTTAAGGAGGAAACAAAAGTTAAATTAAGAGGTGCAATAAAATACTTTAATGGTGAAATGAATAATATTAGAGTTCAAATAATAGATGGAGAAAATACAATGCCATGTGGGGCTATTTATTGTACAGAAGAAATAATAAAAGTCTTTGAAGAAATTTTAGGAAAAGAAAAAGTTGAAATAAAAGAAATCTAAGTAAAAAATAATTTTTAAAAAATATGAAAAAAAAAGAGGGATTTTGTTTTTTAATGAAGAATAATATAATTAGTACATAGAACAAAAGATATGTACAAATATTTTTAACTAAAAGAAAGAGGTGCTTAACATGCAAATTACAGATGTACGTTTAAGAAAGGTTAATTCAGAAAACAGAATGAAGGCTGTTGCTTCTATAACATTCGATAATGAATTCGCAGTTCATGATATCAAAGTTATCGAAAGCCAAAATGGATTATTTATCGCTATGCCTAGCAGAAAAACTCCAAACGGAGAATTCAAAGATATAGCTCATCCAA
>CAMKSF010000041.1 GCA_946415375.1 uncultured Clostridia bacterium | reverse complement strand
GTATATTTATATGCCAGTTGTTGTTAAAGACAGATATTTAAGTACAATTGAATCTTTAGTAAACAAAGCAATAAATAATTTTAAAATTAAAGGTGCTGTGGTTTCTGAAATGTCTTCTGTTCATTTTTTTGAAAATATGGAGATTATAGCAAATTATAATTTTAATGTTTTCAATACATATACAGCTTTTGAATTAAATAAACTTGGATTTACAAATATCACTCTTTCACCTGAGCTTTCACCAGATGAACTTTCAAATATTAAAACTAACAATAAAGAAGTAATTGTTTATGGCAAAATACCTCTTATGACAACGAGCTATTGTTTACTTGGGAAATCTAATAGATGTTATACAGATTGTAAACATTTATGTTTAGGAAAAAATGATTTTTACTTAAATGATAGATATAATTTCAAATTTAGAATTGTTCCTGATAATATTCAAACATTAACTACAATTTATAATTCTAGAAAAATATCTATTTCAAATGTAAATGCAAAATGTATCAGATATGATATCTTAGATGAAACAATTGATGAAATTAATGATTTATACTAAAAAAGTAGTTCCTAAAAAGGAACTACTTTCTTACTTTATTCATTATTATTATCTTCTTCAACTGTATCTTCTAATGTTTCCTCAACTTCATTTGAAACATCCTCTATTATTTCTTCTTCATCTTGATTTTCTTCGTTTTCTAATACTTCTGCTTCATGAACTGGTTCTTCTGGTTGTTTTGCTCCGCATTCAGGACAGAATTTTGCATTTTTATCTATTTTATTTTTGCAATTTTCACATTGTTTTAAATTAGTTAATTCTAGAATTTGTTTTTCATATTCTTCTATTTGGTCTGTATATTCCTTTATTTTTGTTAATTGTTCCTCAATATCTTCTTTTACCTCTATTTTACCTTCTAATACAAATTTTTGATATACAATTTTTCCAATATCTTGATATATATCTTTTATCTTAGATTTACAATCATTCATTTTTATTCTAATTTTTGCCTCACTAGCTATTTTATTTGTTTTTTCAGCTGCGCTATTAAATGTTTCTGTTGCTTTTTTTCCTAATTTTTCAAAAAAATCCATTTTATTCTCCTCCTCTTTATTACATATATTATGCTAATTTTTAATTAATTTATACTACTATTATCAAACTAATAAATTAATCTTCCATCTTTTTATCTCTTGTCATTAGTATTCTAACAGCTTCATTAGGCTCAAGATTATTATATAAAATATCGTAAACCGCATCTACAATAGGCATAGATACACATAGCTTTTCACTTAAATGTTTTGCAACTTCTATATTATCAATACTTTCTATTGTCATACCAACTTCTGCTTTTGTTTCTTCTATTGTTTTTCCTTGTCCAATTAACTTTCCTGCTCTTCTATTTCTACTATGTTCACTTAAACATGTAACAATTAAATCTCCTAATCCACTAAGTCCATAAAGTGTGTTACTTTCAGCTCCAAGTTTTGTTCCAAGTCTTCTTATTTCTGTAAGTCCTCTTGTAATTAAAGCTGCAAAAGTATTATCCCCATATCCAAGTCCTGCTGCTACACCAGCACAAAATGCAATAATATTTTTTAAAGCTCCTCCTAATTCAACACCTTTTATATCTTCAGAAGTATATACTCTCATTTTTTCATTCATAAATGTATCTTGAACTAATTTTCTAACTTCTTCATCTTTAGATGCCGCAACTAAAACTGTTGGTACTGCAATAGATACCTCTTCTGCATGGCTTGGTCCAGATAGTGCTCCTACTCTTGCATTTGGTAATTCTTGTTTTACAACTTCATCTAAAGTAAGTGCTGTATCTTTTTCTATTCCCTTTGAACAAACAATAATTGGTTGTTTTTCACAATCTACAAATTCTTTATACTGTTTAACAATTCCTCTTGTAAATTTTGAAGGTGTAACATGAAGTATTAAATCTGCACCTTCTATTACTTCCTTAAAATCATTCTTACATACAATATTCTTTGGTATAACTGCCATTGGTAAAAATTTGCATTTTTTATCCTCATTTATAATTCTAGCTTCTTCTTTGTCAAATGACCAAATTCTTACATCATTCCCCATACTTGCTAAGTGGATAGATAAAGCTACTCCCCAACTTCCACTTCCAATAACTGCTATTGTTTTCATTTTCTTAATCATCCTTTCCTGTTATTATTATCTTTAATATTGAACCTTATATTTAACAACTACTGTTTTTTAAAGCTAATTTTGTTTTCTGTTCCATTCATAATCCTCTTTATGTTTTCTCTGTGGTTAAATATTACAAAACCTGCAAGTATTAAACTATAAACAAAATACTTAAATCCTCCTTGTGCTACGATAAAATTATCTCCTATAAATAGTGTTAATACAGGAAACAATATAGCTGCACTCATAGATCCAACTGAAACCATCCTTGTTATTGCAATTAAAATAACTGCAAATACTAAACATATTAATCCTATTCTCCAATTTGTAATAATTAAAACTCCTAATGCTGTTGCTATTCCCTTTCCTCCTCTAAACTCAAAGAATATAGGGAAAGTATGTCCAACTACAACGAGAATTCCAGCAAGCTGAATTAATAATGCTTTATCAGCAGTCTGAGTAAATTTTCCTATAACAAATGCAACTAATATAGCTAAAACTCCTTTTAGAATATCACAAATCAGAGTGATTATTGCTGCTTTTATTCCAATAGCTCTTAACATATTTGTTGTACCAGCATTTCCGCTTCCTTTTTCTCTAACATCAAAACCTGCCATTTTTCTACTTATTAGTACTGAGAAATTTATACTTCCTATTGCATATGCTATTATCGCTACTAATATATATATTGCCATATTCATCCCTCCTCCTTAATTATATTGCAATTATATTATAATTTACTATTTTTATCAATAGATTTTTAACTTTTTTTATAAAAAGACTTGTTTTTTTTGCTATTTTATAGGATAATATATATAGTTTTAAAAAATCGAACAATCATTATAAGAGAGGATGAAATATTATATGATGAAAATAATAGATGCATTTTTAAAAAAATTAAATGTAAGTCGTAACGATTTCGCAACGTATATTTTTACATTGTTAACTATATATGTTGCTGTAGACAGAATAGTAGAAATGCTTATTATGGTCTTTACTGGAATCGGGGTTAATTATTGGAACCCTATTGTATATACTTTAGCTCTTGCGTGTCCTGTTCTTGCATATTCATTTGCTGGAAGTTCATCTTATGCAGATACAAGAGCATCAAAAGTTACTCTATTCTATATCTTTGCAATAGGTTTCTATGTAATTGCTTTATCATTATTCACACAATATTTAAATGCAGGTGCATGGTTACTTTTCATTTCGTCTAAGAATTTCATTACTATAGTAACAGACTACTCAGAATTAGTTAAACCAGCATTTAGAGCAATAACGCTTCTATTCCCATTAACTACTGTTTATCCTTTTATAAAATCTATACTTCTTAAAGTTAATGATTCACAAAATATGGTTAAATCTCTTTGGGATTTTTATGGAATTAATCTATCAGACCAAAAAGCAAAACATGGGCCTTATGCATGTGATTTATACTTATTTAAAGATTTTGATTCTAATAAAAAAATGTCATTACCTGAAGAAAGAAGATTTCAGTCAACGCTTGTATGTGGAGGTTCAGGAACAGGAAAAACATCTATGATTTTCGAGCCTGTTATTGCACAAGATATAGAGAAAAAGTATTTCTTTACAGAAGCTTCTAAAGAATTAGGATTCACAGCTTTAAAAACTGGTATCGCAAGTTTATCTGCACCATATAGTGATGAGTATTTAAATAAAAACTTTAATTTAAACATGCTTACACCAACTTTTGGAAAAGATACTTTATTTAATACTTTTGTTAAGAAAATGGTAATAGCTACATCCCCTCATAACATATACAAAAATATTGGTGTTACATACATGTCACCAGACTATGAAACTTTAGATCAAATGATGAGAGTATGTGATAATTATAATGTAGGATATTCATTAATAGACCCTTCTCAACCCGAAAAATCAATTGGCTTAAACCCATTTGTATATGATGATCCTACAAGAATTTCAATAATTATTTCTTCTTCTTTAAGAAGTATATCTTCAGATGAAGCAGATGAAATGAAAGATTTATATAAAGAAGAAGTTTCTTTACAAATGCTAGAGAACCTTTCAATTTTATTAAAAGTTATATATCCAAAAATGCATGACGGAGTTCTTCCTAATATGGAAGATTTACTTGCTCTTCTTTCTAATTTTGAACTTGTTGAGAAAATGTGTAAAATTTTAGAAAAAGATGAAGAATTAGCGCCAAATTATTCTATGGAAATATCTTATTTCAAAAGAGCATTCTTTGCAGATAGTCCTGCTAAAGAAGATACAAAAAAAGCTGCATTCCAGCTTGCAAGTAGATTGGAGAATTTATTAAGAGCACCAAAAATTAGAAATATTTTATGTAACAGACATGAAAATATTAATTTTGATGATGTTTTAAATAACGGTGAATTCATATTTGTATGTACAAGACGAGGTGACTCTGGACAAATTGGCCATAAAGCTTTCGGATTATTCTTTTTACTATCTATGCAAAATGCTGTTCTTAGCAGACCTGGAAATGAAAAATCAAGAATTCCTCATTTCTTATATATTGATGAATTCCCTGATTTTATCAGTAAAGATACAGAAACTATGTTTACAATGTATAGAAAATATAGAGTAGGAACAACAATCTCTGCACAAAGTATTTCTCAATTTGCATTACCTGGTGATAAAAACAACTACAATAGTGTAGTTCTTGCAAACTGTGGAAATAAAATATATACTGGTGGAGCAACTCCATATGAAGAACTTGAATGGTGGCAAAATGAAATTGGTAAATGGAAACAATGGCAAATGGATCAAGACTATGATGGTAAAAATGAAACTATGGCTTCAACTATAAAAGGTCCTAAAAAAGGATTCGAAATAAAAATGACATGGAATAGATTGCAAATGCTTGGTCAAAAGAGTTGTGGATATAAGATATTAAATGATGCTGGAAGAAGTGATAATGGAGAAGGTGTAATGTCTTATATGGCTTCTAAACACAAAGAAAAACATAAAAGTAAAACATATAACTTCTCTAGTTATTCATCTAGTGCAACCTCTTCAAGTGATAATAATAATTCATCACAAAAACTAAAATTCGGGAAAAGAAAAACAACTATAAATAACAAAGGCTATGAAGAAACAGATCCAATTCAAAACATTGACACAAAATATTCTTTTGATGACAACAACGGTCAAATCATAATAGATTTAAAAAATGATAAAAAATAATATTAAGACAAATAAGAAAATCGCCCTTGAGGCGATTTTCTTATTTGTCTTAACATATTATTGGTCCCAAATTTTCCGCAAGCGTTCTGCATTAGTTCCATTTTGGAATTCAATCTTAATCAAATCCCCTTCAATGCAGCATTTTGCTCCAGTTTCAAGACCTTGAGCACATCCTGCAATTAAGCTGTAATAAATCTTGATGTCCTCACCATCACGTACCTCGAAAATCATCTTTCTTCCTATACTTTCTTTTAACTGTACTGGAAAATTTTTTTTCTTTTGCTTACTCATACTACCTCCTTCAATTTCCAGAGGCTTACACAGCTAGCCTCCAGAAAAATACATTTTTCTGTACCTTGCTGTGTAAAGTACAATTGATTTATAATATTATAACACATTTTCTTATCAAAAGCAAATTTAACATAATATCAATTATCATCTATATAATAGCTCCAGTTTAATAATTTGACAATTATATTTAGGTGCAAAAATAAAATACATCGTCCAAAGTAGTAATAACTACTTTGGACGATGCTTTAAAACGTTAATTACCTTCCACTCGGGAATAGCCAAAATATACCCATGAAGCGAATAGCATACCTGCTATTACTCTAGGTACAACATGTCCCTGCATGAAAAGTACACCTACTGATAAACCTAAAATATAACTAACTATAAATCTCATACTTCCTCCTTTTTATTCTAGGTTATTAGGCACTTCAGTAATTTACTGATTCTATCTTTATTATAGCACATTTTAATCAATTTATCAACTTTTTCAATTGTTTAATCATCCTCTACTTTGTTTTTCTAAACTTTATTATTTTTCAAGTTGTCTAAAACAAATGTAAATTTTCGAACTAAAATTGCATACAGAAAAAAATACTTATTTAATAAATAAAAAAAAATCAAACTGTAATAACTCATTTGACTTTTTTATCTTTGAATCACTAATAAAACGTATTGTAAAAAATAATTTTCCTCTTTTAAATATTTTTAATATAGTTCTGTTTGTTAATATTATTACCCCATTCTTCTCATAATTGGTATTTTAATCCATCAAACTTAAAGTATTATATCATATTTGGTGGGTTTTATTGTAACCTTTGCTCAACGCTATAAACTTTCATGTATCACGGGCATAGTCCGTGGTTTATCTTTAAAGTTAAAGCAAAAAAAATAAGCCGATTAAATCAGCTTATCTATTTATTTTGGAGCAGGTAGTGGGAATCGAACCCACGTAGCTAGCTTGGAAGGCTAGGGTTCTACCATTGAACTACACCTGCATTTCCTAAGACATTTTCTATTATACCATGTTTTGAATATTTGTCAATACTTTTTTGAAATTTTTTTGATTTTTTTGTTTCAAGATGTAATTTCAGTATATTTTTCCATTTTTAGTAAATACTAAATATACTACATTTTTTTATTTGTATTTTGTTTTTTTATTATAATAAGGAAGGTAAAACCCAGCATGAAAATTATGGATATTTTTAAATACAAACCTCCAGAAAATTACGATTTCAATATTCAAACAATTGAAAATGCATCAGTTCAAGATTTAAATTTTGAAACAATTGAAGAAAAAGTTTTTTTATCATATCAAAAAAACCTAGAATTTATACAATCAAAGTTCAATAGTTTGATAAATAGTGATATTGTTATAAGAAAATTTAAAATAATCTGTAAAAACAAGCAATATAATTCGTTTTTAGTTTATATAGACGGAATGACAGATTCTGTAAACATTAATGATTTTGTATTAAAGCCTCTTATGTTAAGAAACAAAAGTAATACTTATATTGAAGAAAATAAATCTATCAAAAAATTTAATTACAATTCGAAAAAAAATGTTTCTCATACATCTAATAAAAATGCTAAATCAGATCTATCAAATTATATTTATACTAATCTTATACCCAATAATAATCTATCAAAACAAACAGAATTTAGCAAGATAATTTCTGATATTAATTCAGGCAATTGTGTTTTATTTGTTGATACTCTAAATATTGCATTTGATATAGATGCAAAAGGTTTTAAACAAAGAAATATAGATAGACCACAAATTGAAAATGTAATTAAAGGTCCACAAGAGGCTTTTGTTGAAAACATCAGAACTAATACTTCACTTTTAAGAAGACTTGTAAATAATCAAAACCTGATAATAGAAAGCATTGAAATTGGTAATCTAAGTAAAACAAAATGTGCCTTATGTTATATTCAAAATATAGCAAATAATGATCTGATTGCAGAAGCTAAATATAGATTAAATAATATATCAATAGATAGTTTAATTTCTTCAGGTGAATTAGAACAATTAATTCAAGATGGATCGAGTGCTGCTATACCTCAAATTCTTTCAACAGAAAGACCTGATAAATGTGTTAAAGGAATGTATCAAGGGAGAGCTGTAATCCTTGTAAATGGTAATCCTTATGCACTTATAATTCCTTCTGTTTTGACAGATTTTCTTGCTTCTCCTGAAGATTCAAATTTAATACCAGTATATGCAAATTTTCTAAAAGCAATAAGGTTACTGGCTTTTCTCGTAACCCTTCTTCTTCCTGGAATGTATATAGCTATTACAAATTTCCATCAAGAACTCTTCCCTACTGAGCTTCTTTTTTCTATATTAGTTGCAAGAGAAAATGTTCCATTCCCAATCATATTTGAATTACTTCTTATGGAGGTTTCTTTTGAATTAATTCGTGAGGGTGGCCTTAGGACCCCTTCAGCAATAGGTTCTACCCTTGGTATTGTAGGTGCATTAATTTTAGGAGATGCTGCAGTTTCTGCAAATGTTGTAAGTCCAATTCTAATTATTGTTGTTGCAATTACAGGACTTTCTTCGTTCGTAATACCTAATTTTTCTTTTGGTTTTCATTTAAGAATATATAGATTCATTTTTACAATTCTCGGATATATATGTGGCTTTTTAGGAATCGGAATAGGTATTTATGTATATTTAGCAATTTTATGCAGTATTAAATCCTTTGGCGTTTCTTACCTATCTCCTATCTCCCCTAATATTTCAGGATTCAGTTTAAAATATTTTATTCCTCCATTTTGGAAACAAGAATATAGAAATGACTTTCTCGCTTCAAAAAAACAAGTTTCTCAAAGTAAATATAGCATGAAGTGGAAAAAGGAGTATACAGATGGAAAAAATAAATAATAAAGAAGCAATTTCACTACCCATAAGTTGCTCACTTGGAATTACAGTTTTAGTTTCAAGTCAAATAATTGCATCTCATTGTTTATCTTCAAGCCTTATAAATACTGGCTATATCAGTATTTTAGCATTAGTATTGACATTTATAATTTGTAAATTATATAAAAGATTTATTGGTATTAGTTTTTTAGATATAACAGAATTTCTAGGTGGAAAAATCTTAAAATTTTTAGTAGGTATAACATTTCTTTTTTACTTTACTTTTACTGCATCTATTGTTTTATGCAAAACCGTAAACTGTCTGCAAATTGTTTACTATCCTATGACACATCCAAACTACACAGTATTGCTTTTTGCAATTACTGCTGGAATTGCTTGTAACTTAAAAAATAATGGATTTTTAAGAGCAACATTTATACTTGTACCCATTGTTATTATCGCAATAATTTTTATATTTGTAGGTAATTTAAAAAATTTTAATTATGAAAATATATTTCCAATAATGGGAAACGGATGGAATACTACTTTTCTTGAAGGCTCTACTAACCTTTTCACTTTTGGAGGAATAACATATATTCTTTTTCTTCCTCAAAACCTAAAAAGACCAGATAAATTTATGTCTGTATCTATAATTTCAACTATAATATCAAGTGCATTACTAACATTTATAACTGCAACAATAATACTTATGTTTAATAGGAATGTTACAAGTGGCCAACTTTTCCCTTTATATATTGCAGTACGTTATATCGAGTTTGGTACATTTTTTCAAAGGCTAGATTCTGCATTTCTATTAATACTTAATATTGCAATATGTTCATTCTTAGGCATATATGCAAATCTGTGTTTAGAGATTATAAAAGAAATATCTTCTATTTCAGATACCAAACCTATAAGCTTTCCTTTTGTTTTATTACTCTATGCCTGTACTATACTTATAGATGCAAAATTCGAATTAGAATTTATGCAAAATCAATTTTTAAAAGTTTTTTTCTTTGTTATACTTACGCTTGGACTAGCTATACTAATCTTAGCAAATTTAAAGAAATCACTTAAAGGAGAAATAAGAAATGAGTAAAAAAATGTTAAAATTTTACGCAATTGTCATACTTGTATTAGTTTTCTTATATGCTTTTTCTGCTTCATATACTTCTGATAGTGTAGATAACATTTCTTATGTAATTGCTTTAGCTGTTGATGAAAATGAAGGAGAAAAAAACTTACAAATTACATTCGAATTCATGGATACATCAACATTTTCGAAAGAAGGCTCTTCAGAAACAAAAAGTGCCATAATAGATACTGTTAATGCTTCATCTATTAATAGTGCTATAAATATTCTTAATGCTTATATAGGGAAACAAATAAATTTATCCCATTGTAAAGTTGTTGTTTTCTCTGATAAAATTGCAAAAAAAGGTATAAATGCAGAAGTATCTGAACTTATGAATAATATACAAGTTAGACCTTCAACGAATATTATTATTTGTAAAGGAAATGCATTAGAATACATTCAAAAATCAACTTCACAATTAGAGAAAATATTAACAAAGTATTATGATATTTTTCCAAATAGTAGTGAATATACAGGGTATACTTCAAACATTATGATAGGAGAATTCTATAACTATTTAACAACAAAAGAATGTGGAAATTTAGCCATTTTAGGTGGTCTTAATCCTACTATATCTCCTTCAAATTCATCTGGAAATCCTTCTAGTAAAACAACTGGCGGAAGTTCAAGCAGTAGTTCTTCTGATAGTTCATCAAATAAACCAACTAGTAGTTCTTCCGAAAATAAACCTAAAGAAAAACCTGATAATAACTCCTCTCTTTCTGAAATGATTGCTGGGAATGCTCCTATTCTTGGTGAAAGAGGTACAGAAAACATAGGCCTTGCAGTTATAAAAGATGGTATTTATATAGGTGACTTATCTGCATTAGATACCTTATGTCATACCTTAATTAATGGCGAAGTTAATTCATTTTTACTTACTATAAATAATACAGAAATATATGAACATTACTTAGATATAGAGCTTTTTGAAAATATGAGTCCTAAAATTAAAGTTGATATAGAAGATGATAATCCAAAAATTAATATTGAGATAAAGCTAATAGGAAGGATAAGTGGAATTAAAGATGGTATAAACTATTCTGATGAACCTAACAGTTTAGACTTAGATAAAATATCAAAAGTAGCTGAACAAACAATACAGAAACACATAGAAAATTATTTAAATAAAACTACTACAAAATTTAAATGTGATATAGATTATTTTTATAATCATGCAAAAAGGAAATTCTTATATATACAAGATTGGAAGAACTATGATTGGTCATCAAAATACCCAAGTAGTAGGTTTAATGTTAATGTTAAAGCAAAAGTTTATTATAGTTTATTACACTCGGATTAATTTTATAGGAGGAAATATTTTTGAATACTATTTTTACCAAATTTATATTTTTATTATTCACTATATTTATTTTTCTATATTCTTACTCTTATGCAAGATTTGAAATAATAAAAAAGAAGAATATAAGTGGAGGTATTATAGTTTTTGTATTTTCATTTATAAGTATAATTTTTAGTAATATTATGTTTTTTATTTCATAAGAAAAGTGACTTCGCACTTGCACAAAAAAGAACGGTTCTTTATAGAATCGTTCTTACATTTTATACTCTAACTTTTTTCTTTACTTCTGGCGCAGGTGGAATTAGTGGACTATATGTATCGCCTTCTAATACATCAACTTCTACTGTTCTTGTAAGAATGTCAGTATAGCTGTATGTAGCGTTTCTTGCCCCTTCTAAATATTTCACCGTAAATATATTTGGATATGCTTTTTCTATTGTAGCTTCTTTTTCAAAAGATCTATTTCTTCCAAGAGAACCCTTTATTATAATCTTTTGACCAATTTTGTCTAAAATGTCTGATTTTAAGTTTAAAATATCTGTAGAGCAAATCATATAATCACCTTCACTTCAATTTTGATGATTGAATTTTATCATAATAAACATAAAAAGTCAAAAGAGATACAATTTTGTAAAATCATTGTATCTCTTGCAACTCTAGGGTTTAATCTGTTATTTCGACAAATATTACAATTATATTACATTTATGTTACAATGCTGTAACATTTCATTTTTCCACTCGCACCAATTCCTCCAACTCCTCTTTCTCCATCTCTTAAGTTATCTCTTATGTCGTCTATAGTTATATATTTGTAGCAATCTGTTGTTGCAACTTTCTCTGCAATTTTAAGTGGATCTAAAAAGTCTATCATAATTCTTGCAGGTGATGAGGCAAAATTTGCTCCAGCCATTATAATTGCTTCAAAATAACTTTGACATGCTCCAGCAAATATTGCTAATTCGTTTCCACTGTCTCTTTCATATCTTCTTGCCTCTTTTACTGTTTGAACGAAATATCTAGAATTTTTGTAATTATATATATCATTAAACCACTTTCCTTTTTTTATCATTCCGTCGTGTCCTGTTACAACTAGTATATCAGGTCTATAGTTTGTTAATAAATTATATACTAACTGTGGTTGTTTATATTCTGGTATATTTTTTATTATTGCCATAAGTCCAGCCTTTTGATAATATTTAAATGCTTTCTTACTATAATTTCTGTCTCCATCTAAATGTAATATCTTACCCATAATATATTCTTTATCTTCTCCTTTTTTATCATTGTTCATATATATCATTCCTTGTAAAATATAAAACGCTTGATTCCTCAAACGTTTTATAAAATGACTT
>CAMKSF010000040.1 GCA_946415375.1 uncultured Clostridia bacterium | reverse complement strand
CAATATTTTATTTTCAATTTACATGTGACATATCTATTTTAAACCTATATTTTTATACATTTTTGACTCTAATTGCTATTATAACAAATATTTTCTACTTTGGATAAGCAACTATTAGAACAAACAGAAAAAATCTCCCTCCCTCGGAAGATTTTTTCTAACATTCTATTTTTTTCCTTCTGCAAGTCTTTTTACTGCTTCTAGATTTAATAAGTTTAATAAATTAGGATCTGTTACTGTTGCATACATATGTGTTTTTGGATTAATCTCATAAATAAATTCAACATTAAACTTTTTATCACTCTCTAAAAATTTTTTAAGATCATCTTCATTTTTAAACTCGTCCGAAATGTCTTCTATAATGTAGAAATATTTAACTCCATCTAATTCAAAATGGTCAAATACTAAATAAATCTTATTATTAAATTCTATTCGTGCTTCAAAAGGGTCCCCCTTGTCTCCTTCTGCTTGCATCTTTAATTCATTAATAAACCTCTTCATAAATTCCTCCATCGTTAATTATTATACTTATTTAATGGTATCTCTCAAAAATTTTGATTTTTACTCTCCTGGTTCTAAATCTTCTTGTTCTTGTTCTTCTTCGTTTTCTTGTTCTGGTGCTCTATTGTTTTCATTATTTTCTTTTTTATTATCTTTTCTTTTTGATACAAAATGTCCTCCCTGAGAGCCTAGTAAAGCTGCTAATTCTAAATAACTCTTTCCTAAAGTAACTCCTGCCATTTCAGCAATTTGAGCTCCCTTTACAGTTCCGCTAACTGTAACTGTAATTGGTTTTTGCAATGCCACAAATAACTTTTCAACCTCAGATAGTCCATCTGGATTCATTGCTTGCAATACACTATAATCAAAGCCTGGATGTGCACTCGCATAACTTTCCATTTCTGGTTTATATGTTTTAATTGCTTCTCTATAATATTTTAATGCCGAACCTAAATCTCCTGCTTTTATTGTATCAATTGTTGCTTGATGAGTTTGTGCATCTCTTGCTAAATATCCTGGAGTATTTATACCACTTGCCCAACTTCCGTTGTTTTCCATTGCTGATTGGTCAAGATTTCCATACTCTCTTGTAGTGTGCCCTGCAACTATAGATTGATTTTTTACAGCCTGTTCTGCTTTATCAATATCTACATTTATTTCTTTTCCAACATCTATTTGTTTAGATTGACTATATGAAATATTTGAATTCTGAGCATTACCAGTTCTTATATTTTTATTGTTATTTGCAATTGCTGCATCAACCATCTTTTGATTTCTAATTGCTGTTATAGCATGTGATATAATTCCTGCAACAGCAAGATTTGCTAAGAATTGTTTTCCTATAGTTTGTGGCGTCATATTTAATGGTTTTACGCCATCAACTGCGTAATTTCCTCTACTAATTTTGTTATGTATGTTGCTTCCCACTGTAACAGTTCTTGTTTGTGACTGTTGAAAGTCTTGCCATTCTTTTTGAATTTGTTGTATTTCTTCTATGTTTCCAGAGCGAACGGCTTCTATATATCTCTTTTGATACTCTTCCATTGCTTTATTTTGTTCTCTATTGTCAGGATTAAATTTTCCAAAAATCCATCCTTCAGTATCTTTATATTTTGCAGTTCTGTGTTCTTTTCCTTCAAATATTCTATCTCTTTTTTGGACTTGCAATTTTTCCATTGCATCAAGTTTTGGTAAATCTTCAGTTAGTATCTTTGATAATGCTTTTTTAATTACTGCTTTTTGTTCGGGTGTATAGTCATCACTAGCAAGTTGCTCTTGGAACCTTGCAATAGCTTTATTTAAATCTTCTCTTTCATTTGCAATTGCTCTTTGATAATCTGCTGTTTCTCTATCAACTCTTTCAGATATAGCATCTAATGCTAAAGTATTATGTTTGTATTGTCTCATTGTGTCTGCTGTAAACTCAAAGTCTAGGTCATCTTTTTTAACTCCTCTCATTTCAGCTTCATGCTTTGTATCTGTTAAAATTGAAAACTCCTCTGGACTTAAATTATTTACTGCCTCTCTCATTTTTTCATATTTTTTATCTGTTCCCATAATCTTTGTAGATATAAATCCTAATCCTTTTCCAATTGCCCTAAATGGTGTTCCTACAACAGAAAGAATCTTTTCTGGTGTACTCATATCTTGATTCCATGGCATAATAACAGATTTAGACATATTATACATAAATCTTTCAGGACTAGAAACATGTTCTGTTGCAACTTTATTATATACCTGCCAGTATAGAGGAGCTATATTTTTGTTCTCTCCTGGTCCTGGTTCTCCTGGTCCTGGTTCTCCTGGTCCTGGTTCTCCTGGTCCTGGTTCTCCTGGTCCTGGCTCTCCTGGTCCTCTTGGAGGTTTAGGAGGTTCTGGATGTGGTTCTCTTTCATTCTCAATTCCTAAAGCTTTTTGTATTTCTGCTATTCTATCTAAAATTGCTTGTCTGTTATAATCTGGATCATCGATATTATCTAAATCTTCTTCATGTTCAAGTCTTGCCTTTAAAGTTTCTAATTCTTCTTCAGCTTGTTGTCTTGTCATCTCATATCCACCAACATTTATTTTTTGTTGTGCCCTTTTTCTGTTGTTAATAATCTGAGCGACTTTTGATTTAGCTTGTTCTTTGCTAACGTCTGGGTTAACAACATCATTTAATATGTCATCATAATCCTTAGCTGATTTTTTTAGTCTATCCTTTTCTTCTTTTAATGTTTTAATCAATTCTTTTGATACACTTACTTTTGCCATAATATCTTCAAGGTTATACTTTGCTGCTTTTTCCTTTTGCTTCTTTGCATCTTCAAGTGATACTTTTGCTTCATCTAAAGCTTGTTGATAAGTCTCTTTCATTTGTTCATCTTCAGCATTTTTTACTTCTTCTTCTAAGTCATTAACTTGTTCTGTCCAATATTTTTCTTGTTCATCAACTTCTTTTTTGTAGTCATCAATTTTCTTTTGAATTTCGTCTTGAATCGGTTTTATTCTGTTTTCGATTTCTTTAATGTAGCTTTTTTGTCTTCCAATTGCATCATTATCTTTTGTTTCAGCTTTTTCAAGTCTGTCTAATTCTTCTTTTGCGCCTTCTAATTCGTCTTGATAGTCTGATAATTCAATCATTTTATCGATTAAATCTTTTAACTGTGCTTCCATTATTTTTCCTCCTTTTATTTTTTATATAATAACTCTAAATACTATTATATCATTTTTCTTCTGTTATGTCAACTCATAACTCATTTTCTGTTGAATCTTTTGTAGTTATGTTTTTCGGTTCCTCTTTGTCTACTTTATGAAGTGCAGAATTATAGTATTCCTTTGGTCGAGGTTCTGCATGAATTCTACTATAAAACTCAGTTTTTTCACTTTCTATACCTTGTGTTCCTTCTTGTAATTTTTTCGTTTGGTTACTTTTATTTTCTCTCCATGCTTTAAATCTTTTTATAAATTGATACCATTTTATTTTTTCTCCTGTAGATATATTATTAATTGCATCTGTATCTTGTTCTTCTTTTTCAAATGCTTCTACAGTTTCTTCTTTATTTAAAATATTATTTTTAAAAAAATCTTGTAAATTATCTTGTATAGCCTTTATCCTTTCGTTTAATTCATTAATCATTTTTTCATTTCCTGGATATCTTTTATAAAATTCTAGTTTATATCTAAGTTCATATAATTCATCAATCCATGCATTTTTTTGTGAATATTGTTCCATCTTTTGCCTCCCTTCTCATTTCGTTTAAGCTCTGTTAGCAATATGTTTTTATTTATTCTTCAAAAACTTTATCAAATTCTTCTCCGTCAATCTTTTCTTTTTCAAGAAGAATTCCTGCAACTATGTGAAGTTTGTCTATATTTTTTGATAATATTTTTTTAGCTTTTTCATAAGCTGTATCAATTATTTTCTTTATTTCTTCATCTATAACTGCTGCTGTTTCTTCTGAATATGTTTTTGATTGAGCTAAATCTCTTCCTAAAAATACTTCTCCTTGATCCCCGTCAAACATTATAGTTCCAAGTCTATCACTCATACCATATACTGTAACCATACTTCTTGCCATTTTTGTTGCTCTTTCTATATCATTGCTTGCCCCTGTTGATACATCATCTAATATTAGTGCTTCTGATACTCTTCCTCCAAGTAGTGATATAATTGTCTCTTCCATATATGTTTTTGATATAAATGACTTATCTTCTGTTGGTCTATACATTGTATATCCACCTGCCATCCCTCGAGGTACAATTGATATCTCATGTACTGGATCTTGTGTTGGTAGAAATTTACTTACTACTGCATGACCTGCTTCATGATATGCTACTAACTTCTTTTCATGTTCATTTCTTACTCTTGTTTTCTTTTCAGGTCCCATAGTTACTTTAACCATGGCATCTTCTATTTCTCTCATTCCTATTTCTTTTTTATCTCTTCTTGCAGCTAAAAGTGCTGCTTCATTTAATACATTTTCTAAATCTGCACCAGAAAATCCTGATGTGTTTTTAGCTATTATTTTTAAATCAACATCTTCTGATAATCTTTTCTTTCTGCTATGAACTTCTAATATTTGTTCTCTTGCCTTTACATCAGGTGCACCAACTACTATTTGTCTATCAAATCTTCCTGGTCTTAAAAGAGCTTTATCTAATATATCTGGTCTATTTGTTGCTGCTAATACTATTACTCCCTCATTTGCAGAGAATCCATCCATTTCAACTAATAGTTGATTTAATGTTTGTTCTCTTTCGTCATGTCCTCCTCCAAGTCCTGCTCCTCTTTGTCGTCCTACAGCATCTATCTCATCTATAAATATTATACATGGTGAATTTCTTTTAGCTTGTTCAAATAAATCTCTTACCCTTGAAGCTCCAACTCCTACGAACATCTCTACAAAGTCTGATCCACTAATTATAAAGAAAGGAACTCCTGCTTCTCCTGCTACTGCTTTTGCTAAAAGAGTTTTTCCAGTTCCTGGTTGACCAACAAGTAATACTCCTTTTGGAATTCTTGCTCCCATATCTGTAAATTTCTTTGGATTTTTTAAAAATTCTACTATTTCTTGTAACTCTTCTTTTTCTTCATCCACTCCTGCAACATCTTCAAAAGTTATTCTATTTTTATCTGCTGCATTTACAAGTCTTGCCCTACTCTTACCAAATGTTAGGGTTTTGTTTCCACCACCTTGTGAGCCTGCTCCATTCATCATGAAAAACCAAAATACTAAGAATATTATGATTAATCCAAATGGCATTAGTAAACCAAGTAAAGTTACCCAAATTGACTTTGATGCTCCTTCTAAACTAAAGTTTCCTGCTTTAATATATTCATTTGCATAATTCATAAAGCTGTCTAAGCTTGGAATGTTAACCTGTTTTGATCCTTTATCCGATTTTAAGGTAACATATGCTGATGTTCCCTCTGAACTAACTTCTATCGACTCAACATTCTTTTCCTCTATATTTTCAATTAATTCTGAGTATGTCATTTTCGAATTTGAGTTATCAATTATAGACGAAATGACAACTACTAAAATAATCCCTATTATTAGCCATGTAGCTAGTGATTTTATCCCGTTTTTCACACTTTTTCCTCCTTCTTTGTGTGGACTTCTTTTATATGTAGCATTTTTCCACATAATTTTGTACTTGAAATATACCATATATATATATGAAATGCAAGTGTTTTTTTATGTCATTTTTATTACAATTTCAAGGCTTTACGGATACTTAATTTATGGCTTCAAAAAAAATTTTTCCTTTATTTACTAAAACCTTTATATTTTTATTTGGCATAAGATATTTGTTTCCAACGTTCTTTTCACACATTTTTATTATATCTTCAACATTTACTTTTTCTATATTCTGTGAATTCCCTAGCACTTTTGATATTGTATAAATTAATAATTCCTTTCTTATTAACATTTCTTTTGAATTAAATTCTTTTAAATCTAATACAATTTTTTCTAAGTTTTCTTCAATTTTTATTCTATTATATTCTTCCTCAACTTTTCTTTTTATATATTCATCTGTTTCTACTGCAACTAATGACATTCTATTTAGAGTTTCAATAATGTTTGAATTGAATTCATCTTTTATATATGGCAAAACAATATTTCTTATCTTGTTTCTAGTACAGTCATTTTCAAAATTAGTTTTATCTATTCTAGGGTTAAGCTCGTTTTCTTCTGCATATTTTTCTATTTCGCTTCTTTCACAATCAATAATTGGCCTAATATATTTTCCATCTCTAATTGGTTCAATCCCTCTTAATCCAGAAATTCCGCTTCCCCTAATTATATTCATAATAATTGTTTCCGCTTTATCATTTTTATTGTGTGCAATTGCAATCTTATTTGCATTTTCTTTTTTTAAAATTTCATCAAAAAAATCATATCTTATTTTTCTTCCTGCTTCTTCTAACCCCATTTTATTATTATTAGCATACTTTATAACATCTATTCTTTTTGTGTAACATTTTATTTGATTTTTTTCACAATATTCCCTTACATATTTTTCATCAGAATCCGCTTCTTCTCTTATTTGGTGATTTATATGTGCTACAATAATTTCGAAGTTTAAAGTTTTGTTTTTTTGAAATTTATTTAAAACGTTTAATAAAGAAATAGAGTCTGGTCCCCCAGAAACTCCAACTATAACTCTATCTCCATTTTCTATTAATTTATATTCTTTAATTGTATTTAAAACCTTTTGTTCCATAAATTCTCCTTTAGATTCATTTTGTTCCGTTAATTTATTTATGCTTTGCATTTTTAAAAGTCAAACCCTTTTGCTAAATCTTCAAATCTAGTGTAATTGCCCATCCATAGAAGTTTAACTTTTCCTGTTGATCCACCTCTGTGTTTTGCAATTATTACCTCTGTTAGGTTTTTATCTTCACTATCCTTGTTATAATAATCATCTCTATATAAAAACATAACAATGTCTGCATCTTGCTCAATAGATCCAGATTCACGAAGATCTGATAACATCGGTCTATGATCTTCTCTTTGCTCTACAGCTCTTGAAAGTTGTGACAATGCTATAACTGGTACATTAAGTTCTTTCGCCATAATTTTTAAAGAACGACTTATTTCCGCTATTTCTTGTTCACGAGTTCCATTTTTTCTATTACTTCCTTGTACCAGTTGCAAATAATCAATTATTACTAATCCTATGTCTTTTTCTATTTTTAATTTTCTGCATCTATTACGTATTTCCATTACTGTAATTCCTGGTGTATCATCAATAAATATATTTGACTCTGATAGAGTTCCTAAAATATTTGCAACTTTTCCCCAGTCTTCTTCTTCTAATTTACCTGTTCTTATTTTATTACTGTCAACCATTGCTTCACTGCTTAAAATTCTGTCCACAAGTTGTTCTTTTGACATTTCCAAGTTAAATATGGCTACTGGAATATTTGACTTAATAGCTGCATTTGCTGCAATATTTAATGCAAAAGCTGATTTTCCCATAGCAGGTCTTGCCGCAAGTAATATTAGTTCTGATCCATGTAATCCTGTTGTCATATAATCTAATTCACTAAACCCTGTTGCTACACCTGTTATATGTTGTTTTCTGTTATATAGTTCCTCTAATTTGCTAATACTTTCTATCAAAACATCTTTTATTGGAGAAAATCCTGACTTACTCTTATTCTGTATTAAGTCAAATATTTTCTTTTCAGCGCCATTCATAATGTCTTCAACATCTTCTGTGCCATCATATCCTAATTCTATTATTTCATTTGCTGTTTTTATTAAATTTCTAAGTATTGCTTTTTCCTGTACTATTGTAATATATTTATCAACATTGGCTGTTGTAGGAACTTTTGCAGGAAGTAATGCCAAATATTCCATTCCTCCTATTTTATCAAAAAGTCCCATTGCTTCTAATTCATCTTTTACAGTTATTAAGTCGACAGGTTCAGCTTTGTTGTATAAAGTTGTCATTGCTTCATAAATAGCTTTATTATCGTCTCTATAGAAATTATCCGGCTTTAATTTTTCAATAGCTGACATCACAGCATCTTTATCTGTAAGCATACTGCCTATTACTGCTTGCTCTGCTTCTATATCATGTGGTGGTACTCTCCCTAATTCCATTTTTTTGTCTCCTTTATAAGTAATTGTTCTTCCTTTCTAAAAGTAACTTTCCTATACTTTTGTTGCAACCTTTACTGTTCCAACAACTCCTTCAAATAATTTTATATCTACTCTCTTTATACCAAGAATTTTTATTGGCTCTTTTAAATCTATCTTCTTTTTGTCAACTTTTATTTGATATTCGCTTTCCAGTTTTTCCGCTATTTCTTTGCTTGAAATTCCTCCAAATATTTTTCCATTTTCTCCAGCTTTAACTTTAAATTCCAAGGTTATCTTTGATAGATTCTCTGCTATTTTTTCCGCTTCTTGTTTTTCTTGATCTTTTTTAAATGCAACTGAATCTTTTTTTGTCTGTAATTTGGCTAAATTTCCTGGTGTTGCCTCAACTGCCAAATTCTTTGTAAATAAATAATTTCTTGCATATCCGTCAGATACATTTACAACCTCATCTTTTTTCCCTATACTTTTTACATTTTCTTTTAATATAACTTTCATTTTGCTCTCCTCCTTTTGTTTTATGGTAACATTGTACTACATTTTTTTGAAAATATCAATAAAAAAACCTAAATATTAATTATTTAATACTCAGGCTTTTAAACTAATTCTATATTTCAATGTCACTTTTATTAGCTCAATTTTTTTGAATTGAACTATCTTTCTTCTCTATTTTCACTTGATTTTTGATTATTAGGTTGTTTTATTCTATTTAACTCACCAATCAATGCATTTAGTTCTTCCATACTTAAACCATATTCTGTTATCTGCTTTATTAATCCATCAATTAACCATTGTCTGGTATTACCTCTTTTTTTTAAATCATCTAATCCAACCATGTCTTTAAATTGATTTAATCTTTTTATACGTTCTTTTTTTAATACTAAATTACCTATATTACTCTCTAAATTTGCTTCATTATCATTTTTTTCAATATATCTTTGTGCAACATCAAATAAACTCCAATCCTCTGAATCCAAATAGGTCGACATAGCATCATTATCTATCATCCAATCTCCATCTTTTTTTCTCGTAATTTCCGCTGTAAAAATAATCCTATTTTTTTCTACACCTGTTAACCTTACGCTATGCGAACCATCGTTATTTATTGCTATCAAATATACTCCTGTAGGATTAACTTCACTATGTGATTTTGAAATAGGCTCATTTCCAATATAAATCATTTCTGGAGTAATATCAACATAGAGACCATTTTCCATTTTAAAAGAAACCATATCTCCTATTTCACTTTTTTCATAATTTTTCCCTTGCTCTTTTATTTTTTCAAATATCTTTTCAGTATTTTTCATTACCTCTTCTGCTTTTTTTCTAAAAACATATAAATCTTTTTCCTTACTAATTTCCATCTTTATATTCTTCTCCTATTTCCTTGTCTTTATATCTTGTCTATAAAGACTTTATTATGCACATTGAATATGAAAAATATGACCATTTTACCCTTCTGTTTCTTCAAAATACTCATCTATCCTTTGAAGTAATTCTTGTCTTACTTCATAAATAGTTTTTCCTTGGATTTGAACACCTGCAACTGTGCTGTGTCCTCCTCCTCCCATTTTTTCTAAGATTATTTGAACATTGATCTCTCCAACTGATCTTCCACTGATACTTATTCCATTTTCAGTTGTTCCAATTACAAATGATGTTGTAATACTTCCAATTGTAAGAAGTTCATCAGCTGCTTTAGCACAAACTAAACCTGCTGATTCATCTTCACTTTCGTAAGTAGATATTCCAATTACATCTTTATATATTTCTGTTTTCTCTATAATGTTCATAATCTTTTTATATGTTTCCAAATCAGTTTGAAACCATTTTTTAACTTTTATGATATCAATTCCATATTTCCTTAAATATGCTGCTGCTTCAAATGTTCTGACTCCTGTTTTAAATGTAAAGTTTTTAGTATCCATCATAATTCCTGCATAAAGTGCTTCTGCTTCTAACGTTGTAAGCTTTGGTTGAGCTTCTGTATACTGTAAAACCTCTGTAACAAGCTCTGCCGCAGATGATGCATATACTTCATGAAATGTTAATATACTTTCCTTTATAAAATCTGTACTTCTTCTGTGATGATCTATAATTGCGATTTTATTTGTTTTTTCTAATAATTCTGGCATTTCAACATATGTTGATTTATTTGTATCAACAACTATTAAAAGTGTTTCCGGTGTTATTTGGTTATCTGCAACTTCCTTATTTATGATAACATCTTTATATTCTACATCTTCACTTAAACTTTGCATTAATTCTCTTAATGCTAGTCCTTCTGTTGTAGCAACAATTTTCGCTCTTTTCTCTAAGCTTCTTGCTAATCTATAAATTCCTAAAGCCGAACCAATTGCATCTATATCTGGATTTTTATGTCCCATTATCATTACTTGTTCTGATTCTTTTATTAATTCCTCTAATGCATGCGCTACAATCCTTGCTTTAACTTTTGTTCTTTTTTCAAACTCAGTTGTTCTTCCTCCAAAGAAAATATATTTTTCATTTTCTCTAATAGTTGCTTGATCTCCACCTCGTCCTAAGATGACATCCATTGCTGCACCAGCTGTTTTATATTTTTCTTTATTAGTTTCACCATCATTTGAAATTGCAATACTTAATGTTATTTGCACTTTATTATTAATTGTAATATCTTTTATTGTATCTAAAATGCTAAATTTATCATCTTTAATTTTGTCTAAATATTTATAGTCAAATATGTACACAAACCTGTCTCTATCTGCTTTTATTAAAATACCATCAATTCTATTAGCCCATTCATATATAGATTTCTCCATCTCTGCAATAACTTGTGGTCTTTCCTCTGCATCGATTTGAAGCATTGTTTCTTCATAGTTATCAATCATAACAATACCAACACAGTTTTTAGAATTTTCGTACTCTTTCTTTAATTTGTTTTCCTCTGTTTCATCTATAAAGTAAAGAATCATCATATATTTGTCTTCCTGTTTTTTCTTATTTCTTGTTCCTGATTTTATAAACTCCCCTAATACTTTATAGTCATTATTTCCAATTCTAATTTCTTCTTTAATGCTTTTATCTGTTTCATCTTTTTGAAGTTCTATTTTTTTGTTTATGGTATCTAATAATTCTCCAATATACATAGACATATCTTCATTTGCAAATTCTGATACATATCTTGTACTTCTCCAAATAATGTTTCCATCTGTTTCTAGTATAATTAATGGAAATGGAGAGTGTATTAAGCTGTTCTTTGCAGCTGCATTAACATTTAATGTTAAGTCTTGCAAATGTTGTGATATTTCACTCTTTCTTTTGTTATTTGCAAAATATGTATACCCCATAATTAATGCAAATAAAAATATTGAAGGCATTATCATAACAGGCTTTAATATACATATTACGACTAATAAGATAAATATTAGTACTAAATATATTTTGGTTCTTGATACTAAACTATCAAAAATTCTTCTATTGCTGTTTTGCATAGATTTCCCCCTTTTATTACATATACTATTGTACCTCTAAATCCATTTTTTGTCAAATTTGCAAAAACTCTTGGCCTACAAGGCATTTCGTTGTATAATATCTGCATATTAAAGAGAAAGGACTGATATTATGGCATATAATTTTAAAGAAGTAGAAAAAAATGGCAACTTAAATGGGATGAAGAAGGTACCTTTAATGCCTCAAATGATTATAAAAAGAAAAAATGGTATGGACTAATAGAATTTCCATATCCATCTGGACAAGGATTACATGTTGGTCATCCAAGAAGTTACACAGCACTTGATGTAATTGCAAGAAAGAAAAGATTACAAGGATATAATGTGCTTTATCCAATTGGGTTTGATGCATTTGGATTACCTGCAGAAAATTATGCTATAAAGACAAATGTTCATCCTAAAATTACAACTCAAAAAAATATCGCTCATTTTACAGAGCAATTAAAAGCTTTAGGATTCTTAATCCTTTTGCACCACATATGACAGAAGAATTAAATAAACTAATTGGTTTTGAAAATGATATTTCTACTTATACTTGGCCAGAATTCGATGAAGATAAAACAATAGATGACGAAATAGAAATTCCTGTTCAAGTTAATGGAAAACTTAAAGCTACAATTAAGATTGTTTTAGATGAAGAAGAATCTTCTGTTAAAGAAAAAGCACTAGATGCAATTTCTAATGTAGTAGAAGGAAAAACTGTGCTTAAAGAAATATATGTAAAAAATAAAATTTACAATGTAGTTGTAAAATAAATCATTAAAGCTGAGGAAATAAATCCTCAGCTTTTTCTTTTTATATATTTTTATACTTAAAATATTTTTTATATGAAAATATTGAAAATATAATAACTACTAATAATAAACCAATACCTTTAATTGCATAACCTGTGTATGGTAAATTACTGTTTTTAGATTCTGTGTTTTTCGTTTCTACATAATTATTACTTTTTTCGTTATTTGTAGAATTGGTATTTGTTGTATTTACTGTATTAGTTGTATTCACTATGTTTGTTGCATTAGTTGTGTTTGTTGTGTTTGTTGTATTGGTTGTGTTAGTCATATTTGTTGTGTTGGTTGTATTGGTTGTGTTAGTCGTATTTGTTGTGTTGGTTGTATTCGTCGTGTTTGTATCTTCACTTGGTTTTACACTAGCTTTTTCAATAGAAATATTTTGACTAATTTCACCTATACTTACTATAGATGCATCCTCTTTTGCAGCTTCAATAGATGTTAATTTAATTAATGTATTTCCAATTTTAGCATTGTCTTTTACTTTTAATTTAATTACACCAATATCTCCTGCTTTTGTTGTGGCATTGTAGTCATCGGTAATTATGCTAAATAAACTTTCCGTTTGGCTAACAGTCCACCCATCTTTTTTTTCAACTCCAGTAAAGTCAAAAACTGATGAGTCATAGTCTAAAGTAAAACTAACAGCAGCTATGCCCTCTGTAATATCTTTTGCAGAAATTGTGATTTTTAACTCTTTTCCTGGATTAGGGTTACTTGGATTAAAACCTGCACTAATTTTGCATATATTATCTGCAAATACAGTTCCTGCTAATAAAATATTTAATAATAAAACTATTATTAATAATGTACTAAATCTTTTCATTTTTATCGTTTGTCCTTTCTAAAAATTTATCTATATTCAGAATAACATATTAAAAATTCTTTTTCAAGACCTTTTTGATAATTTATTTTTTGAATTTTTTTCTTTTTTCTTGTAAACTCTTGTATTCCTAATAAAAAACCTATAAACAGATTTATTAATCTTATTTATAGGTTCTTATTTTTAATCTA
>CAMKSF010000039.1 GCA_946415375.1 uncultured Clostridia bacterium | reverse complement strand
ATATAGGAAGAATATTAAGACAATTATGTGAGTTCAAAGAAGTAAAGATAATAAAAGGAGAGATGTGCCCAGAACATGTACATATGTTAGTAGAGATACCACCTAAAATGAGTGTAGCGAGTTTCATGGGATATATAAAAGGAAAAAGTACATTAAGAATATTTGATAAGTATTCAAACCTAAGATATAAATTTGGAAAAAGAGAATTCTGGTGTATAGGATACTATGTAGATACAGTAGGGAAAAATGAAAAAGTAATAAAAGAATATATAAGAAATCAGTTACAAGAAGATATAGCATATGACCAGATAAGTATAAAAGAGTATATAGATCCATTTACAGGAGAAAAAATAGAAAAAAGAAAAAGATAGGACTACTTCAAAGTAGTGGCTAGAAAAAAAGATGCAATTGGCAAACTAAAAGAGGGACTTAAGTCCCTTGCCAGTAGCATGCCCTTAGAGGGCTAGTCAAAACTACCCGTTGAACGGGTAGTTTTTTTTTATCTTTATAATAATATTTTTTTAAAATAAATGCTTTTTATCTATCTAAATCTGAATTGTCAGTTTCATTTAACTGTCGAGATTGATTTAATTTATTTAAAGTATTTTGTAATAGTAAAAGTGCATTATCATAAGATATTTCATAATCTGTTTGAACCGAGGTGCTTTTAAATCTAGTAAGAATAGAAGATGCCTTTTCTATAGCTAGAGCCTTTTCTTTAGCTATGCTACAGTGTTTGCGAATAGTAGATATGTCGCTAATTATATCATCTTTTTTACGTATATGCATTCGTACTGGATTAACCCATATAGAAGGATCTTTTCCATACTGAATAAAAGAATAGTCTTTACCAAATAATTTATAAATGAAAGTACTACTATCTTTGAAACTAACTGTAGCCACTACTTTTGATTCATCATTTGAAGATTGCAAAAAAGATATAATAGCGTTGTCTAAAATAGCTACTTCACCGTAGTAATCTTTATTATTTGAATAAGAGAAATATCCTTTTTTATAGAATTTTTTAAATGTTCTTTTATCATTATTAAGTCTTGACAACATTAATTTTGCCTGTTCTTGAACCATTATTATTTTACTCCTTTCATACCTTTTAAACCATTTGTAGAACATTCGGATAAAATGTTACTTTCAAATGAATAAATTATATTTTTTTCTTCCCTAGTACGTTTTAAACTTAATTCGATTAGTTTATTAAGCAAATCAGGATATTCAAGCCCTGTTTGTTTCCATAAATGAAAAGATAAAGAGCCTGGGATTGTATTAACCTCATTTACATATATTAAATTAGTATCTTTATCTATTATAAAGTCAATACGAATTACACCTGAACAACCTAATGCATTAAATGTTTTTAAGCTAAGCGATTGAATTGTTTGTTTTTCTTTAGTAGATATATCAGCTGGTAATTTTAATACACCAGCATTCATAGATTTTGATCCTCCTAGCTTTTTGCCCACAGATAGATATTTGTCACTATAGCTTAAGATTTCATCAGTTTTTATTGGTTCTTCACATTCAGATGGCTCAGCAAATTCATAATCTCCAACAACAGAACAATTAACTTCTTTTAAATTTTTAATTGCCTTTTCAACAAGTATTTTCTTAGAATAAGTAAATGCGTTTTCTATAGATTCAACTAATTCTTCTTGATTGTTAGCAATTTTTATTCCAACACTTGAACCTAAGTTTATAGGTTTTACTATTACAGGATATGAAAATGTTTTTTCGATTTCACTTATAATTGTATTTGTATTTTTATTGTATTCTATTATTGTATAGCATTTACAATCTAAAACAGGTATATTATTTTCTTTTAATATACATTTGGAAACATATTTATCCATTCCACAACTAGAAGATATAACATCACATCCAACATATGGAATATTAAACATTTTAAGAAACCCTTGTATAGTTCCATCTTCAACATTTGTACCATGAACAATAGGAAAGGCAATATCAATATAATCATATATTGAGCTTTCATATAATTTTTTATTACATCTAATTAAACAAGTTTTATTATTATTTTGAACTAAAGTTACTTGTGAACTTAAGTGTATTAGATTATCTATATTTTTATATTGCTTTATATCTCCTATATAATGTCCACAATACATTTTATTGTCTTTTGCAATATAAATAGGAATAACATCATATTTATCTTTATCCATATTTTCAATAGCTTGGATTGCGGTAATTATAGATACTTCGTGTTCGACACTTTTACCTCCAAAAAATACACCAATTTTTATTTTCATAATAACATCAAATCCTTTCATAAGTTATAGTTATCTGGTAAATCATTTTCTAACAAAATAGTTACTTTACCATTTATATTAAAATTTAAAATCTGTTTTATAGCTTCTTGAGGTGAATTAACAGTAAATATTTTTTTTATGTTAAAGTCTGTAGATTTAATTCCTTCAAGAACATATGTAGACTGTGTACTATTTACTAAAAATATATAATCACATATATTGCAACAGTATTTGCCTAATTCATAATTGTATTTTTTTTCATTTTTACCTAATTCAATTAATCCAGGTGTAACAATGATTTTTATTCCATCAAATTGTGATAGAGTATTTAAAGCTGATTTTGAACTATCTGGATTAGAATTATATGAATCATCAATTATGTTTAAATTTCTATTAGAAATTAACTGCAGTCTATGCTTAACACTTGATATATTTTTAACTTGATAGGCGATATCATTTAGTTCTATTCCAAGATGATTACCAACTGCAATTGCACCCATAATATTTACAACATTGTGAGAACCAATGAGTTTTGTTTTAATATTTAATTTTTTTCCGGAAATTTTATCAATAGTTGAAAAATCTGAACCTTTTGAAGAAGTTTTTATAGAAAAAGCGTTATAATCTAAATTTTTATTATTAATACCATATGTTATATAAGGCTGTTCCAAATGTTGTTTTGATAAGTATTCATTATCAAAATTAAGAAATATAGTTCCATTGTTACGTTTAATGCTATCCGCTAATTCAAATTTTGCTTTTATAATATTTTCAATATTTTTAAAACTTTCTAAATGCTGAGGACCAATTGAAGTTATAATTCCTAACTTAGGTTTTACGATATTACATATTTCTTTTATATCATTAGGTTTAGTGGCTCCCATTTCACATATAAATATTTGATGAAAAGGCTTTAAATTTTCAATTATCGTTTTTACAACTCCCATTGTTGTATTATAATTTTTAGGTGTAGTTAATACTGAATATTTTTTTTCTAAAATTTTTTCTAAATATTTTTTTACACTTGTTTTCCCATAACTTCCAGTAACACCGATTACAATTAAATTTGGCATGTCTAAAAGAATTTTTTTTGCTTTATTTATATAGTATTTTTTTCTAAAACATTCGATTGGATAATTTATGCAATTTGCTATAATACACATAATAGGAGATAGAATATTCACAATACATAACTTAAGAAAAACATAATTTTTAAAATCTATTATGAGAATGCATAAAATTAATGTAGCTTCTGTAATATACATCCTTATAACTCTGTTAGTATTTTTTAACTCTATCTTAGGCTTACGTTTAGGAATATTATAGAAAATTGAAAAAAATAAAATAATTATAGAAAATATATTGCAAATGGAATTATTAAAAGATAACAATAAAGTAGATATAGATATTAAAGATATTTGCAAAATTACTTTCTTTATATTTTTAAATAACCAATGAATATGTTTGGTAAAAAAATAAGAATTTAGTTGAAACATATGCATATAAAAAAATGTTAAAATCAATAAATTCATAAAATATTCTATAATAACTAATATTATCATTGGCTTTCTCCATTCAAAAAAGTATATATAATTTTATTAACATAGGTAGGGGTTTCTAAAAAAACATAATGTGAACAATTTTTTATTCTTATTAATCCAGCATCAGGAATTAGTTTTTCCATTAGTTCTCCATCAGATATAGGGGTTGCAGTATCGAGTTCGCCCCAAAGTAATAAAGTAGGAACACTTATATTATGTAAGTATTTAGTTAAGTCTTCATTGACTAGTTTTACCATGGTTTCTTTCATTATAGGAGAGGCGTTTTTATAATCTTCAGATCCAAAATGATTTTTTAATTTTAATAATAAATTTGGAAAAATTTTTTTTATTGGTTTGAACTGTATAATGGTTTTAAATAGTTTATAAGTTTTTATTTTTAGTATATAAAAAGCGTTTTTTTTATGAACGATTCCTGCACTACCAATTAATATGGCTTTTGTGACTTTAAAATCTATCTTATTATTACTCAAAAGTTTTATAATAATCCTTCCGCCATTAGAATGACCAATTAAATCTAATTCCTTTATATTTTGACTTTTTATAAACTTAGTAACAAAAGATACATAATCATCTGTATTCCAGCTATTATATGGTTGATCTGAATTACCAAAACCTGGCATATCCAAACAATAAACACAAGCATATTTTGAAATTGAATCAATAAGGGTTTTATATGTGTCAATTGTAGTTCCCCAACCTGGAAGAATTAATACTGATTTTCCATTTCCTTTTTTTATAAAATGTATATTTAAATTATCTATAACAGCTTTCATTTGAATCACTTTCCTTTATCTTAAAATATTTTATATTCATTTCATAGAGAAAGCAACTTACACTAATTCACGAAAAAAATATAAAGTTCACACGAAATTCACAAAAATATTGATTTTTTTATTATTTTAAAGTATAATGGTATAGGAGGTATGCTATGTCACAAAGTAAATTTATAAGATTAAATACGAATGATAATTATCTTTCATTTGGAAACTTATTTAGAATTATAAAAGAGGAATCAAGTAATAGTAATACATTTGTTCAATCTGATTTATTCTCTATAATCTTTGATACATATGATGTTGCAGATAGTACAGTAAATAATTATTGCACGGGATATAGAGCAATAAATGCAAAATATAAAAGATATTTTGAAGAAATAAGGGATAAATATAAAATTGATAAAAAAGTTTTAGTTAGTACTATTGCTAAAGTTTTGGAATTAATTGAAGATAGAGTGTTAGACGTAGAAAATATTTCAATAATACAAATTAATAATAACATAAAGCTAAAACATATTTGTAATAAATTATATAGTATAAGCAAAAATGATTCGGATGTAAATATAGGACTATCAAGCGAATTATACCAGGATTTAGAATCAAATAAGTTGTATGATTTTATTGTAAAAATATTATTCTATGTTATATTAGAAAAAAGACAACCTATTCATATAGATAAAAAGCTGAATGAGGTCATAGAAAAGAATATATATGATACTAATATATCAATTAATGATATTCAAGAATTTATTAAGATTCAATTAAATTCAGGTATTTGGTCTATAAGAGGAATTAAAGAATTAGCTAAAAAAGAGAATCCTTTTGCATGCTTCGAAATGGCATCAATGGAATGCTATGGAATAATTACTGGAAAATCAAGATACGAAGAAGCTTATAAGTATTATAAAATAGCAGCGGAAAAAAATCATCCTGTAGCAAATTGGGCAATGGGATATCTATACTATCAAGGCTGTATTGGAAATAAGACAAGAAGAGACTTATATTTAGCTTTAAAATATTTTAATAAGGCAAAAAGATTAAATTGTTCAAATGCATTTAATAGCTTAGGATTAATTTTGTTAAATGCAGATATTCCACATGTGATAAAAAACAAAGAGAAAGCAATTAAGATGTTTGAAAAAGCTATATCCTTAGGAAATGTATATGCATATAATAATTTAGGGAAAATTTATGAAAATGAAAACAAATATAGAAAAGCATTTGAGTGTTATATGGTTTCAGCAAATTTAGGCGAAAGCTGGGCTGAAAACAAAGTGGCGGATTATTATATGAAAGGTATTGCTAAAGAGAAGAATATACAGAAAGCTTTTGATTATTATCTTCTATCATCTCAAAGCTCTAGATTTACTTTATGCCATTGGTCGAAAGTTAATTTAGCAAAGTATTTTTATAAAGATGGAAATTCAGAAATTGGAATAAAAAGAGATGTTAATAAAGCAATAGAATTATTAGATGAGGTGTCAGATGAATTAATAGAAGCATCAGAAGAATTAGTATATATCTATTATAATCTATTTATAGAAAGTCATAAAGAGAATGAAAACTATTTGAAGAGACTTAATTTTTATAAAGAAAAATGTGAAAAGAATATGAAGTATAACACTACTATAAAAAATAGAATAGAAAATACGTTAAAGCAAATTAATAACTTTAACAAAAAAATCAAAATACCAAAATAAAAAAGTCGAACATTATTGTTCGGCTTTTTTTTCATCTTTATAATACTTACAGAATTCTTTTATTGTACAATTTTCACATTTTGGATTTCTTGCAATGCAAGTGTATCTGCCATGCCAAATAAATAAGTGATTTACATCTTTTAAATATTTTTTATCAATTTGTTTTAATAAATCTTGTTCTATTTTTGAAGGGTCTGTTTGTCTGGAAAGACCAATTCTGTTAGATATTCGTTTGCAATGAGTATCTACGGCAATACCATTTGCAATTCCAAAAACTTCTAGGAGAATAACATTAGCACTCTTTCTTCCAACACCGGCAAGTGATAAAAGGCTATCCATATCTTGTGGTACATCTCCATCAAAATCCTCGAGAATTTGTTTTGCACATTTTTTTATGTTTTTTGCTTTATTTCTATAAAATCCACATGGATGTATCAAATCTTCTAATTCTTTAATATTTATATTAGCAAAATCTTGAACTGTTTTACATCTTTTAAATAGTTCAGGAGTAGTCAAGTTTACTCTTTCATCTGTGCATTGAGCAGAAAGCATAACTGCAACGACAAGTTCAAAAGGTGTTTTAAAATCCAAACTACATTTAGCATCTGGATATGTTTTAATTAATGTATTAATTAATTTATTTGTTTCATTTTTTTTCATAATTATTCCTTCTTATTATATAAAATAGTATTAATTTCTTTTTCGTTTATTATACATAAAAAAATAATGAAAATCAAATAATTCTCTTTACTTTTCTAAAAAAATTGTATATAATATAAAAGAATTTTAGAAAGGAAGCAGTAATATGATTGATGGAATAGCGGTTAATGACGTAAAAAAAAAGATCGAAGAATATAAACAAAAACCAAATTCATGGATTGATTTAGAACACTTTTATAATGAGACTAGAAGAGAAATTGAAGGAAGAGTAGAGCAACATCATTATTTTGCTATTGATGCTGATAAAGCATTGGAAGAATTAGATGAGTTTTATCATGCACAATTAGGAGATGAGAGTCATAATAATGAAACAATAGATGGTTATGAGAGATAAATAAGAAAGGAAGTATTAAAATGGAGAATGTATTAATATTTGGACATAAAAATCCAGACACAGATACAATAATGTCAGCAATAGCAATGACAAACTTAGAAAATAAAAAAGGGAAGAACGCAAAAGCATGTAGATTAGGCAATATAAATAAAGAAACAAAATATGCATTAGAGCATTTTAACCAAGAAGAACCAGAATTAATAGAAGGTGTAGAAGATGGACAACAAGTAGTTTTAGTAGATCATAATGAATTCGGACAAAGCGTAGATGGAATTGAGAATGCGAAGATAATAAGAGTCGTAGATCATCATAAAATAGGGGACTTTAAAACATCTGAACCAATATATTATACAGCAATGCCTGTTGGATGTACTGCAACTATTATTTATGGAATGTTTGAACAAGAAAAAATAGAAATAGAGCCTAAGATTGCTGGGTTAATGCTTAGTGCAATTATATCAGATACATTACTATTTAAATCACCAACATGTACAGATTTAGATATAGAAGTAGGACATAAATTAGCAGAAATTGCAAATGTTGATATAAATGCATATGGATTGGAAATGCTAAAAGCAGGAACAGATTTAAGTGATTTTTCTCCAGCAGAGTTAATAAATATAGATTCTAAACCATATACAACAAATGGAATAAAATATCAAGTAGCACAAGTAAATACTGCAAGTATTGAAGATGTATTAAAAGGTAAAACAGAAATAGAAAATGCTATGGAAGATTTTATAAAAGAGAATAATGAGGATTTATTTGTGTTATTAATAACAGATATTTTAGAGAATAATTCGCAGATAATTGTTGTAGGTAATAGAAAAGATATAGCTGAAAAAGCTTTTGAAGTTAACCTTGAAGATAATATGGCATTTTTACCAGGAGTTGTATCTCGTAAAAAACAGGTTGTTCCTGTAATAGATAAAAATATATAATACAAAAGCATAAAGAAAGGAAGTAAATAAATTGAAAGAAGAGACAAAGGCAAGAGTTAAAGATATTATAGAATGGATTGTATGTATAATTATTGCATTAATAATTGCAATTGCATTTAGATATTATGTAGGAACTCCAACAATAGTTCAGCAACCATCAATGGTACCAACCCTACAACCAAACCAAAGATTATGGCTTAACAGATGGGTTAGAACAACTAAAAAAATGCCATCAAGAGGAGATATAATTACTTTTGAAGCACCGTCAAAATTGGATTTAACATCGGCAGATATAGCAGAAAATGCAGCTGCAAGATATGAAAATGAGCCAACATCAATTTGGAGTAAGTTTTCATATTATATATTAGAAGTAAATAAAACAAGTTATATAAAAAGAGTTATAGGAATTGCAGGAGATCATGTTGTAATAAAAGAGGGGAAAGTATTTGTAAATGATGAAGAATTACAAGAGACATACCTTCCTTCTGGTATTGTAACAGATAATGGACATGGAAATTGTACAGATGTAATAGTACCTGAAAACTGTGTATTTGCAATGGGAGATAATAGATCACAAAGTAGTGATTGCAGAAGATTTGGATGCATTCCACTAGATAAAATAGAGAGTAAAGTTTGGATAAGAATATGGCCATTAAATCTATTTGGTAAAATTGATAAATAAGGTGTTTTGTATGTTTGACGAAATAATTGGTAATGATAGAATAAAAAATCAGTTAAAACAAGCAGTTGGTTTAAATAAAACTTCACATAGTTATCTATTTATTGGGGTTTCAGGAATTGGAAAGAAATTAATAGCAAAAGAATTTGCTAAAATGATTTTATGTGAGAATGAGAATAAATATTGCAACCAATGTAAGTCATGTATAGAATTTGATTCAAATAATAATCCTGATTTTACAATAATTGAGCCAGATGGTGCGAGTTTAAAGATAGATCAAATTAGACAAATGCAAAAAAAAATAATAGAAGCACCAATTATTTCTAAAAATAAAGTATATATAATAGATGATGCAGATTTAATGACAACAGAAGCACAGAATTGTTTATTAAAAACATTAGAAGAGCCACCTGAGTTTGTTACAATTATACTAATAGGTTCAAAAGAAAGCAATTTTTTAAGCACAATAAAGTCAAGATGTACAATTATCAAATTTACTTCGATAGAGAATGAACAAATAATAGAATACCTTAATAAAAAATATGAAATTAAAAATATCTCAGAAGAGATGCTAGAAATATTTGGAGGAAGTATTGGTAAAGCTGAAGCCTTAAAAGATAAAGAAGAACTTTTTTCGAATATAATCGAAATAGTAGAAAAAATAAAAATAATGGAATTACCAGAGGTTTTAAAAAAAGCAGATATAATATATAAATCACAGGAAGATAGGATAGATATTTTAGAAGCAATAAATGTTATATTATTTAAATTGTCAAAACAGGACATAAGATATTTAAACTGTATAGAGATTGTTGAAGATACAGCCAAAAGGCTAAATGCAAATGCTAATTACAATATGTGTATTGACAATATGATATTTAGAATATGGGAGGAAATGCATTGAAAAATATAGTAGGCGTAAGATTTAGAAGACTGGGGAAAATATATTTCTTTGATCCACAATACTTAATTACAAAAAAAGGTGATTATGTTATTGTTGATACTACAGATGGAGAAGATATTGCAGAAGTTGCAATTCCAAATAGAAAAATAGATGAAGAAAAAATTGTTGAACCCTTAAAGAAAGTTATTAGAATTGCTAATTCTAGAGATATGAATCATTTTGAAGAATGCAAAAACAAAGAAAAAGAAGCGTTTGAGTATTGCAATAAAAAGATTAAAGAATTAGATATGAAAATGAATCTAACTGATGTAGAATACAAATTTAATAATACTAAACTATTATTTTTCTTTACAGCAGATGGTAGAATAGATTTTAGAGATTTAGTAAAAGATTTAGCTGCAACCTATAAGACAAGAATAGAACTTAGACAAATAGGCGTAAGAGACGAAATAAAAAGAATAGGTGGATGTGGAGTTTGTGGTAGAGAATTATGTTGCTGTTCTTTTTTAAACAGTTTTGAAACTGTTTCTATAAAGATGGCAAAAGAACAAAATCTTTCATTAAATCTATCAAAGATTTCAGGAAATTGTGGTAGACTTATGTGTTGCTTAAAATATGAAAGCGATGTTTATGAAGAAAAGTTAAGCAGACTTCCACATATTGGAGCAATTGTAAAAACAGAAGATGGAACAGGAGAAATAGATAATGTTGAAACTCTTGCAGAAAGAGTAAGAGTAAAAATAACAAGTGGTGATAATTTTACATATAAAAAGTACAGTATTAAAGATATTACTGTGATAAAAGATGCAGTAGCAGAACAGATTGAGGCAGAAAATAATGAGGAACTTGAAGAATTAGAAAGACTAGAAGAATTAGATAAGGGAGATTTAAGAAAGGAGAGTGAAGAAGATGGCATATAAAATAAGTGAAGATTGTATAGCATGTGGAGCATGTGCAGCAAATTGCCCAGTAGAATGTATATCAGCAGGGGATTCAAAATATGAAATCAACCCAGAAGTTTGCATAGAATGTGGAACATGTTCATCAGTTTGCCCAGTTGGAGCACCAAAATTAGATGATTAATTAAAACACTTATTAGAGTAGGAATTAAATAGTTAAGACTTAGTAGACGGGAATTTGCTACTAAGGCAAGAAGAGATTCGCTTATTTAGTTCCGCCTTCCGCTAATAAAGAACAATGGAAATTTTTTGATTAGCTATTTTAGAATAGCTTTAAAACTGAATCTCTCCTTTTCTTTTGATGTGGAATTAAGAGAATAAGGAGAGATTTTTTATGTCTAATAATAAAAAATCTTTAATGATAAGTTATCTGCATTAAAAAGAAAGGATGATAGTTTAACATGAATGACAATTTTAAACAAATAATACAAGAAATTTGTGATGAGAAAAAAATAAATTATAAATTTTTATCAAAAGATTGGGTTATAATGCTCGAAAAAAATGGAAAAACAAGATTTATTTCAGGATATAAAATTGACTTAAATTCACAGGGAACAGGAATTATTGCAGATGACAAATATGCTACATATGAGGTATTAAAAGAAAAGAATATACCTATAATTGAATACAAAATAGTATATAATAAAACAAACAAGCTAGATTATGCTATGGAATGCAATTCATATGAATATGTAAAAGATTTTTTTACTCAAAATAATAATAGTATTGTTATTAAGCCAAATGAAGGAACTTGTGGAAAAGGTGTGTACCACATTACGAATTTAAATGAAATAGATGATGTATTAGATAAAATATTTGATGAAAACTTTTCGATTAGTATGTGCCCTTTTTATAATATAAAGCATGAATATAGAACAATAATGATAAATGGGGAACCAGAGCTTTTGTATTCAAAACATTCACCGTTAGTCATAGGAGATGGAAAGAAAACTATTAGAGAATTATTAATTGAATTTAATCCTAAATATTTTGAAAATATATTAAATGATTCAATGTATGATAGAATACTTGAAAAAGATGAAAAATTTCAATATAGCTGGAAGTTTAATTTATCTCAAGGTTCAATAGCAAAAAAAGTTACTGATGAAGATTTATCTGATAGAATTATAAATATTGCAAAAAAAGTTTGTAAAGAGATAAATCTAAAATTTGGAAGTGTTGATATAATACAAACTATGGATAATGATTTTTTAGTGTTAGAAGTCAACAGTGGAGTGATGATGGATAATTATATTAGTCTAATGCCGGATGGATATATGACTGCAAAAAATATTTATAAAAAAGCAATAGAGAGTATGTTATAAATTGAAAAGAGAATAATATAGGTATTATATTTAAAAATAAAAAATAGTAAAAACAGAATTTTTTTGAATTATTCAAAATAATGCTGTTTTTTTTTGTGCCCTTTTATCGAATATTTCTTTTATTCTACACTAAGAAAAGACAGACTTTGCAACATAGACATGCTAAAATAAATTCAGGTGAGAACATGACGATATATTTAGATGTGATTTTTTTAGAGAATATAGTCATAAACTACATCATTTTATATGTAACAGGATTAATATCAAAATCAATAATTAATCAAAAAAAAATATTATTAGGTGCAACTATAGGAGCAATATATTCAATTATTTATTATTTATTAAGATTAAAGATTTATTCAAGTTTTATAATAAAAATCATTTTATCAATAGTAATAATTTATGTAGCATTTAATTCAAATAATTTTAAAGAGTTATTAAAAAAGGTCTTATTATTTTATCTAACATCTTTTGTATTCGGAGGAGCAGCAATTGCGATAATTTATATGGCAAATTCACAAAACATTACAATTCTAAATGGAGTTTTAGTTGGAAGTTATACATTAAAAACTATATTAATAGGAATAATAGTTGCATATTTTACAACTATTATAGCTTTTAAAATATTAAAAGCAAAAATATCAAAAAAAGATTTGATATGTGATATTTCAATAACTTTGAATAATAAAGAAATAAAAACAAAAGCGATGATAGATACAGGGAATTTACTAAAAGAGCCAATAACTAATTTACCTGTTATAGTGATGGAACATATACTACTTTATGATGTAATACCTAAAGAAATTTTGGATAATATAAATGAATTATTAGGAGGTGATTTTAAAAATATACCAGAGAGTATCAAAGAAGAATATTTATCTAAACTCAAAGTAATTCCATACTCATCATTAGGAAAACAAAATGGAATGTTACTTGGAATAAAAGGAGAGAATTTGATTGTTAATTTGAAAGAAGAAACAAAAAAAATAGATAAGATAATAATTGGAATTTATAATAAATCATTAACTAAAAAAGGAGAGTACAGAAGTTTATTAAGTTTAGATGTTATTTAAGGAGGAAATATGAATTTAGTTGATTTATTAAAAAAAAATATAAATGTTTTATATGAAAAATACTTTAGCTGTAATGAAAATCCGATTTTTTATATAGCAGGAAGCCAAACACTTCCACCACCACTTTCAGAAGAAGAGGAAAAGGAATACATAAAAAAATTATCATATAAAGATAATTTAGAAGCAAGACAAGTTTTAATAGAGAGAAATTTAAGATTAGTTGTATATATAGCTAAGAAATTTGAAAATACAGGGATTGGAATAGAAGACCTTATTTCAATTGGAACAATTGGACTCGCAAAAGCTGTAAATACATTTAATAGTGATAAAAATATTAAACTTGCAACATATGCATCAAGATGTATAGAAAACGAAATACTTATGTGCTTAAGGAGGACTAATAGAATTAAAGGAGAAATATCAATAGATGAGCCGTTAAATAAAGATAGTGATGGAAATGAATTATTATTATCTGATGTTTTAGGAACAGATCCAGATATTACTTCAAGAAACATTGAAGATGAAGTAGATAAAAGTTTACTTAGAGCATCGATAAGTAAGCTCAAAGATAGAGAAAAAATAATAATGGAAATGAGGTTTGGATTTAAAACAGGAAATGAAAAGACTCAAAAAGAGGTAGCAGACGAATTGGGAATTTCACAAAGCTATATATCTAGACTAGAAAAGAAAATTATAGGTAAAATGAAAAAAGAGATTTTAAGTAAAACAGGTTAGAGGAAAGATTAATTCTTTCCTTTTTTAAAAAGAAAAAATAACAAAAAAATTACAAAAACTACACAATTTCATCTTGCTATTTTTGGAAAAACATAGTAGAATATTTAATGAAATAATATGTAATATAAGGTGGTGATTTTGTGGACAAAAATAATATACTCCAGTTTGAACCGGATGATGCTAGTAAAATAGGTGTGAATGGAAAACAGGTATTTTTTACTAAGAGAATTAATGGTAAAGTTACAAGAAATAAGGAAATAGAAAACGAAAGTAGGCATATTTCTGAAAATGGAGTAAATAAAGAAAAAAATGAGGATGAATTATTTATAGAATTTAAAAACATTAAAATAAAATCTGATAGTTTAATACCTGCTTGCATTCGGCCAGTTTTACGTTGAGCCAAACTTTCTAATGGCTTCCTTGTGGTCTCAACCATATGGGCAGCTGCATTTCTTATTGTACGTAAATCTAATAAGTCACCATTTATTGATTGTAATGCACTATCTATCGGATTGATGTCGTCTAGATACATTTTAGAAAGAGTACGAACATATTCAGGATTAGCCCAATCAAAAAACTTATTAATGCCAATTAATAGTTTTCTTGCATGTGTTTCATTACGTGCTTTAACACATGTAGTTATTGTATTCCCTGAAGTGGTCTTCTCGCCTAATAAATAACATTTAAAAATCGATTCCAAAAAGGATTCCCACGCTATAAAAAACTTCAAAAAGGCAGCATCGACTATAAAACCCTGATGAGCCTCATCATAAAGATCGGTCCCATCAGTTTTTTTTGCGAATGCGTCTGATGCGTAACTCATTGCAATTATTACTGAATCGCGATACTGTTTGAGCACATCATTCGTTGTCATTGGCAATTAATCTAACTAAAAACTTTGTTCTTTCTATTCGTTTGCTCGCATCAGTAGTTGCTCTTCTACTACTATCCAGAAATTGTTGTTCCTCTTTTGATAATTGCATAATATCTTCTTCAGCCTTATCAAATATAGATTCAACTCTTTCTAAACGATGACGAATTCTCAATAATACCGAAGGATTTGAATAATCAACCTCAACTTGTGCAGATGGCTCTATATCCAAGTTTTTTAAACCATATTTTATATGATAAATAGCTGTAAAAAGCGAATAGAACAGATGTACTCTTTTGAATTCCGAGTCTCTTAGCTCGTTGAGAAACATGTCTTGAATTACACTCATTACAGAATCAAACCTATTCTCAAGATCTCGTGCATCAAAATCAAATCTTCTCTCATATAAGTCATAATAAAACTTTATTTTCTTTTTCTCTTTTATTCCTTCACACATTGCTATCAATAAGTCTGCTGTAAGATTAACATCGTCCATTCTTAAACATTTCTTTTCAGTTAGAACTTTATTATCAATCCAAAACTGATAGTATTTTTTAGATAGGCAATCTGCTAATAGTTTAAATGGTCCAAAGTGATTAGCATTTATTTTTTCTTGCTCATTTAAAACGACTGAATATGAGTTCAAACGGCTGAAGACATCCAAAACCTTTTGATCAGGCATATTCACCAGTAAATCTACAGATATTTCATAATTTAGGATACTTGTCTGAATGTCATCGTCAAATTGGAGATCGGAA
>CAMKSF010000038.1 GCA_946415375.1 uncultured Clostridia bacterium | reverse complement strand
CTCTTTCAATATTTTATTTTCAATTTACATGTGACATATCTATTTTAAACCTATAAAGTTTTTTAATAAATTATTATAATTTATATCCTTTCAATTTTATTTTTGTACCATTTTGCAAATTCACTCATTGAATCAATAGATTTATATTTTGTTCTATTTGCTCTTTCTTCATCATTCATTTGTGCAAGAGTTTTATCATAACCGTAAGGTATAAATATATACCATAAATCAGACCATTTTTTATCAGTGTCATTACCAAGTATTTTTTTAGATAATGTTCCTTCATGATTTCCAATAAATTGATGAATTTCATTGCCGTTATAATATGATAAACACTCAGTGAATCTACAATTTCTATTTTCTTTTCCTTCCATTAGTTTTAATATTCCATTTATACCTATCGTTTCTAATGCAAAATTAACAAATGCCTTAGGAAAACCGTCTAATTCATCTATCCAAAATCCACAATCCAATGAAATACATGGTTTATTTATTAATTTATATGCCTCTATTACTTTATATTTTGATATATAATTTATATCATCACTTCGTGGTTCTTCCAAATCATATTCAAATACTTTAAAATTTACTCCTTCCAATCTTTTACTTGCTGAAGCAATTTTGCCTTTGTTATGTGTTACAAAAACTATCTCTTCCATCTTTTCCTCTTTCTTGAATATTACATATTCATTCAATCATAACTTTATCCTAAAATAAATGCAGATTTTGCCGAAGCATCATTTATATAAATATATTTAGAATTAGTATTTTCTTTGAATTTGTTTTTTATAAGATCTGACCTAATCATCATCTACAAGTTTATTATCTTAGTCAAATAATAATTTTTTGCATAAAAAATTCCCCCTATATGAATATAGTATCATATATTGAGGCAATATTTATGTCACAATTATTTTTTAATCATATTTTTATCTATATATGTGTCTTCTAAAACATCATACTCCAAAATATCATCTAATTTAAAAAGTCTTATTTCATTTCTTAATTCACAAAAGGCTGCAATATACCATTTATCGATGTAGACAAATAATTCTGCTGGATGAATTATCCTCTCAGTCATTCCAGAATTTAAAGATTTAAATTTTATCCTTACTTTATTTTTATTAACAATAGCATTTTTCATAATAACATACATTTTTTCTTTTACTTCATTTTCTATTTTTAGAAAATTATTATTTATATCTAGTTGATATCCGCCATATTTTCCAGTAAATGATTTTAAATATATTCCTGCTTGCTCAAGCTCTTGCTTATATTGTCGTATCATTCTTTCTGATACTTCTAATTCTTGTGATAAATTTGATATACTATGAATTTTTTTATCTTTTAGTATTTGTAACATATTTAACATATTTGCTATTTTGCTCATCTTTTTCCTCTTTCAATTACTATATTTTTTATAAAATAAATTTTACATAAAAATATTATATATATTAATTATCTAAAACCATTTCTGCACAATCCCAATATTCATCATAAAACTTGTATACATTCTTTTCTATTCTAATTAGTTTGAATCCAACAGATTTATAGCATTGTAATGCATTTTCATTATTTGTAAAAACTCCCAAATTTATTTCTTTAGCACCAAGTTTATCTTTTGAGTACTTTATTGCTTCTTTAATTAACAGTTTTCCATATCCTTTTCCTCTTATAGTATTATCTACAATAATAAATCCCAATCTAATTATCTCTTTATTATCTCCAGGATTTCTAAGTATTATATGACCAATAATCTTACCCTCATCTTCTAAAGTAAAAGGATAAAAATTTGATGATTCTTTGCATTTTAAATAATTCATATTGATATCAGAAGGTAATGCAGGATATTCTTTATATATATTAGAACTCCATAATCTAAATTCTCTTTCATTGCTTATCCAGCTTAATATTTCTTTTGCATCATCTTCTTTATATGTTCTAAATATCATTTATTCCTCCTTTTTAATTAATTCAATTAATATAATATCTTTACTTTACCTCTCCTTCAATTTCTTTTGACTTTAATCTATCTAATAATAATTGAATTTGGTTAATTTCTTCCTTTTGAATTTTAATAATTTCTATTTTTTGGTTTTCAGAAATGTCGTTATTATTAGATATCTGCAATTTATCAGGATTGTTTTTTATCCATTCATTTAAGTATTCAATAGTACTAGAAAAGAAATCTTTTCTATACATTTGGAACTCATTAGGTTTAGTTCTATATTTTAAAAATTCTCTATATTCTTTATCAAGTTCATCTTTTAATTTATCAAAAGTGCCACTTCCCATTTTATTATCAATTGCTTCTTTTAGTTTTTTAAATCTTAAAGTGTCAGTTGCATTTTTTTCTACTTTTCTTAATTCTTTTTGATTATTTGTTAATGCAATTGATAAAATTGCGTCTCTTCCAACTATGGATTCTAATCTTGATATAATTGCAGTTTCTTTAGAATGCGATGTCGGAGACATTCTTAATCCATATTTATCTGAAACTTCTCTAGATAATCGTTCTGTTGCTCCTTCAACAAAGACACCTTGTCCTGGAATAAATATATGCATTGCCTCATGTGGAAAAACATCAAGTATAAAATCTAAATCTATTTTCCCTGATATTAAAAGTTCAGCAAAATAATCAAGTTGATCCCTGTTGCTAGACACATTTTTTTCACCAGATAATTTTGTTGAAATTATATCTTTATTGAAAACTTGAGTAGCATGTATTTTTCCATCTTCAAGTATTTGACCTCTTAGTCCGACATTCGATGATGTCAATATAGTGTCTAGCCCATTTTGAAGTCCTGAGTATACTGTTACTCCGTCAATATCGCCTCTTGCATTTAATTCTGGGTTTCTATTAATTTGACCATCTTTTGTTTTAGCTTCATGTACAGAAACACTTTCTTTTGGAAATTCAAATCCATATTCAAAACAGTATATTGAAATGCATTTCTTTAATTCTAATTCTAGTATTTTTCGAATGTTTTCATTTAATGTACCATCCTCATTAAAAGTTTTTATGTTACTTTTTTTCATTTGATTAATGAGTTTTCTAAACATTTCATTTATATTAATATTATTTTCTTTAATTTCATCAAAATTACTCATTATAAATACATCCTTCAAAGATTACTTTATTTTACTATATTTATTACTCTTATATAAGCTTTTTATACTCGCTTAAAATTACTTTATACATATGACTATCTTGTTTAACACCTGTATATTTAATAATTGTTGCTTCTACACCATTTTCAGCAATATAGTTTTGCAATTCTTCAGCTTGTAAATCACCTTCTGATTTAAACTTAAGTGCACATGCGACACCTTTTAGCAAATATGTATTATCTAAACCATATTCTTCACAGTTATTTGCAGGTCCCATAATGCGATCATTAGGTGAAATTTTACGAATAGGCTCACGAGATACACGAGAGATTGGATCTACAACACCTGGCGTAGTAAATCTTTTTATCATCATAGTTTCCATATATTCAACTAATGAGTCATGAGTGAAACCGTATTTCTTCTCTAGAGCAGAAGCAGATTCTAGCATAGCTTCTCGAATTTGAGGAAGCAAGTCAGGATCACGAAGTGAATCCTGAACAATTTCATATCCTTTAAGTGCTTGTCCAAAGTATCCAGCAATAGCATGTCCACAATTTATAATATATATTTTTCGCTGTAAATACATCATGATATTATCAACATACTCAGCTCCTTTAATTGGTTCATAGTTAGGATTAGTTAGTTTATTTTTTTCAATTACTAATTCATATGCATCACCAATTTCAATACCTTCTTTTCCGTTATGAGTACCTCCAAAAACCATACGGTCAACTGCAGTATTTGGAAAAACGCCAATAGAATCTATTTGCTCTTCAGTTAAAATCTTTGTTTCAATCATTGCATTTTTTAAAATATCAGTTCCCAAAATAGCATTTTCACACGCCATTACTATAGCTTTACCTTTCCCCTGTTCTAATCTTTTCTTTAGTCCCCTAGTTATAAGCGGAGCAACTTTTGAAAGATTTGTTGCCATAACAGAAGTTGTAATTATTTCTGCATCACACATTGCATCTATCAGTTTATCTGCATCTTTAATATTTGAATATGCAGTTACATGATCAATAATTTTTTCTTCATAGTTATGATTAATTAAAAATAATGGATATTTATGTTCTTTATTTACTAAATTAACAAGTTCTTCAACAACATCACCAAATATAACCTCATAACCACTGTCATGTAGTAGCTCAGCTATAAAACCTCTACCAATTTTTCCAGCACCAAAATGAACGGCCTTTTTAGTAAACTTCTCTTTAGATTTAATAATCTCATTATTTTCCATACTTTTAAATCTCCTCTCTATTTAATCTTTCTTCATTATAAATTATAAAAAATTTTTTTTCAACTACTCTTAATCATATTTTTTATACAAATTTATATAAAAAAATTATACATATAAAAAATATGTATAATCGATTAATAAAAATATCTTTCACCTTTTTGAGATTTATTTCCATTATTTACAGGTGACTGGCACTTAGCTGAAAGCTGATTTAATCTTTGTAAAGCTGATTTTTTTTGTTTATTATTATCTCTAATTGCATCTTCATGTTTTTTTGTGTCACTGTCTAATTTTTTCACTTTTTTTCTTAAATTTTGAATTTCTCTATATTCTTCTAAAGTGATACCTAATTCTTCAGCTTCTTCTATAGTCATTTTCTTTCCTCTACTTAATATTTTTAATATATTAATTAGTTTATCATTTTCAAAATAAATGTCAATGAGAAATTTCAATTTCAAATTAATTTTGAAACTTAAAGTCTATGGATAAAAAAGAGTTGAAAATTTAAGCGAAATCCATTTTATTCACTTAAAATTATCAACTCTTTTTATGATTATACTATTTATATCTACTCAAAAACATATCCATTTTATCTATAAATTCTGCATTTGATTTTGTTTTTACCATTTCTTGAATAATGTGTTCTGTAACATCTGCAACAGGTAAATTATTCATAGCTTTTCTAATAGCATAAACTGTTTCTAGTTCTTTTTTAGATAAAAGTAAATCTTCTCTTCTTGTTCCTGATTTATTAATATCTATTGCTGGGAAGATACGTTTCTCTGAAAGTTTTCTATCTAGATGAACTTCCATATTTCCTGTTCCTTTAAATTCCTCAAATATAACATCATCCATTCTACTTCCAGTTTCAATTAATGAAGTAGCAAGAATTGTTATACTTCCACCAAATTCAATATTACGTGCTGCTCCAAAGAATTTTTTAGGTTTATGTAATGATGCAGGATCAATACCTCCAGATAAAGTTCTTCCTGATGAAGGAATTGTTAAATTATATGCTCTTGCAAGTCTAGTTATACTATCTAATAAAATAACAACATCTTTTCCATGTTCAACCAGTCTTTTTGCTCTTTCAATAACCATCTCAGCAACTTTTGTGTGATGTTCTGGCATTTCATCAAATGTTGAATATATTACCTGACCTTTAATAGAACGTTCCATATCTGTAACTTCTTCAGGACGTTCGTCTATTAAAAGTACAATAAGCTCACATTCTGGATTATTCTCTGCAATACTATTTGCAATTTCCTTTAATAATGTTGTTTTACCAACTTTTGGTTGTGCAACAATTTGTCCTCTCTGTCCTTTACCGATTGGAGAAATCAAATCTATAATTCTTGTTGCATAATTAGTAGGTTTAGTTTCTAGTTTAAGTCTTTCATTTGGATAAATTGGTGTTAATTCATCAAATCTTTTTCTTTTCATTGCTTTTTCAGGATGTTCTCCATTAACTTCGCCAACAAAAATCAAAGATGGAAATTTTTCTCCTTCTTTACATCTAGAAATACCTTTAACTAAATCTCCTGTTTCCAGTCTGAATCTTCTTATTTGGACAGGTGAAATATATACATCTTTAGGAGTAGATAAAAAATTATCTCCTCTTAAAAATCCATATCCATCTGGTAAAACTTCTAATATACCTTCAATTATCTCGTCTTCTTCATTATTTACTTGATATGAAACAACAGATTCTTCTATACTATCTTCTAAGTCAACCTCTTCATCTGCTGCATCATATTTTTTTATTTCTGCAATTTCCGGATTATCTTCTTTAATTTCTTCGTTTTCATCCACTTCATTTATTTCACTTAAAATATCAATCAATTCTTCTTTTTTTAATTTAGAGATATTTCTAATATTATTTTCCTTTGCAAGTTTTTTTAATTCTATTAATGTCATATTTTCTAAATTTGACATAAAAATCCTCCTTTTATTATTATATTTATATTAAACTTTTTATGGGTGTTTAAAAAAGAACATAATTATTTTTTGAATTTTAATATATTTATTATATCATAAACATTTATATTTGTGAAGACTATTTTTTAATTATTTTATATCTATTCCAATTTTTAAGTAATTTTCTAAATATTTCTTAATATAAGGAAGCTTTATATCATATATTAGGTTAAAGTAATTTAACTTGTACAAATAACGCTTCCGGATTCGGAGGCATACACCCTCTCATAAGGATATTATGGGAGAAAGGGAAAAAATGGGAAAAGAAAATACTAAAACATCAGCTGCTCATGTACGTGTCATTGGTAACTATACAGTAATCGACATGTACAAGAAAGGACAGCTTGTGTCGTCCGTATCTATTGATAGGACAGCACGCATCAAAAAAAGCCAATTAAAAACTAATTGACTAAGGCTAAGAAAGCCTCACACAATGAACTTATGTGTGAGGTTTTCTCATATTAATTATAATATACTATAATAGAGCCAACAATGCAGAATATAAACCCTAATATTTTAAATCCAAGAGATGCTTCATTTTGATCCCCAAAACTAAACCATTTTAAAGTTAAAACTCTTGCATCATAAACCATTATTACTCCATTCATTAATAGTATTAATCCTAAAACTTTAAAAATTATCTGTAACATATTTTTCACTCCTAAATTTCTATTCTACTTGTAAATTTTTCATCAATTAGTTTCCTTAATCTATAATTTTTCTCTTGTTCTAAAGATGGGTCGTCTTCTATAATTTTAGAAGCTAATACTTGAATCTCTTTTAATTCACTTATATTCTCAAATAAATTTGCAATTTTTAATTCTGGAACACCATGTTGCGCTGTACCAAAGAAGTCTCCTGAGCCTCTGAGTTCTAAGTCTTTTTCTGAAATAACAAATCCATCATTCGTTTGACACATAACTTTCATACGTTCTTTGCATACTTTGCTATGTCCATTATTTTTTAGTATACAATATGATTTATATTCGCCTCTACCTACTCTACCTCTTAACTGATGAAGTTGGGCTAAACCAAATCTTTCTGCATTTTCTATAATCATAATACTTGCATTAGGAACATCAACACCAACTTCTATAACTGTTGTAGAAATTAGAATATCAATATCTCCATCTTTAAATTTACTCATAATATCGTCTTTTTCTTTTGCTTTCATTTTACCATGTAAATATTCAACTCTGTATTCACTATATACTTCAGTTTTATATTTTTCTGCAAGTGCTGTTACCGATTTTAAATCTAAATCATCAGAATCTTCTACAAGTGGGCATACAATATATGCTTGTCTTCCCTCTCCTATTAATTTTTTAACAAAAGCTGTTATTCTATCTTCCATGTCTTTTCCAACTGCATAAGTTTCAATTTTCTTTCTATTTGGCGGAAGTTCATCTATTATTGATATATCCAAATCTCCATAAAGAATAAGTGCTAAAGTTCTTGGAATTGGAGTAGCTGACATAACAATTACATCTGGATTATTTCCTTTTGCAACAATAGTCGCTCTTTGCTTTACGCCAAATCTATGCTGTTCATCAGTAACTACTAAGCCTAAGTTCTTGAAAACTACATTTTCTTCTAAAAGAGCATGTGTTCCAATTAGTATATCTATTTCGCCATTTTTAAGTTTGTCTAATATGATTTCTTTATTCTTTTTTGTAACACTTGAAACAAGAAGTTCACATGTTATTCCAAAATTCCCAAGCATTTTTTTAAAGTTTTTTAAATGTTGGTCTGCAAGAATAGCAGTCGGTGCCATAATTGCAACTTGGTATCCGCTTCTTACAGCTTTATATGCAGCAATGATACTTACAACTGTTTTACCAGAGCCAACATCACCCTGCAAAAGTCTATTCATAGCAGTATCTTTTTCCATATCTGTATTTATCTCATCAAGAACTCTTTTTTGAGCATTTGTTAATGTAAAAGGAAGAGTATCAATCACATCTTGCATTTTAACATTTGCATCAAATTTAATTCCTTTTGCATCAAACTTTTGACCTTCCTTTAATCTAAACAACGCTAATTGAAGAGCTAGTAATTCTTCAAATACTAATCTATTTTTAGCTTTTATAAAATCAGAGTTAGATGCTGGAAAGTGTATATATTTATATGCATCATTTATATCAATCAGTTTATATTTATCTATAATATATTCAGGTAAATTCTCTTCAAGATTTCCATATACTTCATTAATTCCCGCTTCTATAATTTTCCTTAAAACGTTTTGAGATAGATTGTATGTTAAAGGATAAATTGGAACAATCTTCCCTGTGTTTTTATCTACTCCATCTTCGTCAAATACAGGAGATTTCATTTCAAAAGTTCCACCTTTGTTTTCTATTTTTCCAAAGAAAGTATAGTTCTCTCCTACCTTAAATTTATCTTTCAAATATTTTTGATTATACCAAGTTATAACACAACTTGAACTATCATCACTTACAACTAATCTATAAATAGTAAGTCTCCTAGCACGTATTTCTGTAATTTTAGTAAGAGCTGTTGCTTTAATTAAAACTGTTTCTCCATCTTCACAATCGGCAATTTTCTTTGCAATACTTCTATCTTCATGATTTCTTGGAAAATATGTAATCAAATCTTTAAGCGTAAATATATTTAATTTATTTAATAATTTAACTCTATTTGGTCCAACTCCTTTAACGAATTGAACCTCTTTATTTAAATCTAACATAGTTAACTCCACTTTTAGGACGGAGGAAAAAAGTAACCTTGTATTTTTGTCCCCTTTTTATGTTTTTATTTAATCACAGATTTATAAATAATGCAATAATTTTTTGATTTTAATTTAGTTATAAAAATATTTTTGTCTCTCACTTTTGCAAAATACAAAGCTTATTTAAATGTTATATTTATGGAATATTTGCTTGATATAATTAAGTTTTTTAGTATAATTATTACTATCATAAACGTGCTAATAAGCACATTGCAACCACTGTGGGTTTGTACACAGAGAAAGGAAATTATGGGATGCTATGATTGTTTGTACTCAGATCTCTGTGAAAGTGCACAAGGCATTTGTCCCAAATATAAAAAAGAGCCTTCAGATTTGAGCTCTTTGGGATTTGAGCCTAATTATCCAACAAAAGCTGGTAAAAAAAAGCAGATTCAAGATTCCACACAAAAAAAAGAATCTGCTGATTAGCAGATTAAAATAAAGAACTGGACGTGAACAATACATCCAGTTCTTTATTATATCATTTTAAACTTTTTGTAGTTTAAAATCAACTCCATCTGCACTAATCAGTTTTAGTTCTATTTCGCCTATATTTCCATTTACAGCGTCTTTTATAGATGCCCCATGAAGATGCCCATAAAAACATTTTTTTATCTTATTTTGTCTTAAAACGTCTATAAAAGGTGAGGGTTCATTTTTAAGAAAATTTGATTGTGTAGTTGGAGGATAATGAAGAAATGCTATTATCTCTTTTTCATTCCCAAATTTATTTATTCCATCTTCAATTGATAGTTTTAATCTGCCTAATTCTCTTTCAATTATCTTTTTATCTTCGCAAGAATCTTCATCTAATAAACTCCATCCTCTTGTTCCAACAATTATTTTATTCTCAATTTCAAATGAATTATTATATAGAAAATCAATATTATTTAAGTTGTTTTCTAATAAAAATTTTTTCATACTAGTAACTGTCGTCCACCAGTAGTCATGGTTACCCTTTAAAAGTATTTTCTTTCCAGGTAGATTATTTATATATTCAAAATCTAAATATGCATCTTCTATCTTCATAGCCCATGAAAAATCTCCAGCTAAAACAACTGTATCTTCTTCTTTTACTTTTGAAATCCAATCTTGTTTAATTTTTTCTTCATGATTTTCCCAGTTATCTCCAAATATATCCATTGGTTTTGGATTTTTAAAAGATAAGTGTAAATCACCAATTGTATATATTGACATTATTTCACCTCTTTATTATTTTAATTCAGAGCCACCCCACTCTACAACTGTATATTTTTCTCTTTTTGCATGGGTTAAAATTTGTTCTTTTACTTCTATTCTATTTTCTAATCCCTTCCAATCCATCATTATACGAATTAAGGTATCTGGTTTAGGATTAATATCCAATGGCATAGCTATATTCTGTTCTTCTATTGTTTCAAACCTTATATAATTATATTTATTATTTTCCATTTTTGGTAGCCAATAAATTATAAACTCTTCTGCTTCTCTTTCATTTAAACCAAGTATTTCAAGTTTCTCTTCAAGAAATTTTATTGTCTCTTCTCCTTTTATACAAAATCCTTCATTCATATTTATATCTTTTAAAATGTTTCTTCCTTCCCAGTATAATGCATAAAGCTTTCTACCAGTATTATTATCTATTAAAGTTCTATCTGAATTAGCAGTTACATTCCAACCATTATAATACTTTGGATATGTACAAGAAAGATTTTCTTTTTTACCTAATTTTATATTTACATCTATAGTTTCTGTTGGATATATATATATGATTGGCTTGTCTATTGGAGGATGTTTAATCTGTAACCTTCTAAATTCTTCAATTTCTTCTTTGTAAGATTTATAATTTTTAATAAAGATTATAGAATCATATATTTTATACCTTAAGCAAAATATAATTAAGCCAACTAATATTACAGAAAAAATTATAATTAAAATTTTTAATTTTTTATCTTTTTGGTCTTTTGGATTTTTTTTATATTGTTCATTATTATTATCCATACATATTTCTCCTTTAAATCTTTAAATTAGGTACTGCATTTAAATCTAATTCATTTGTATTGCCTTTCAAATAGTTAAAATACCCTGCTGATGCAATCATTGCAGCATTATCTGTACAAAGTTTCATATCAGGCATATATACTTTTAAACCATTAAATTTATTTTCTAAATCAAGAAATGCTTTTCGTATAAATTGATTTGCAGAAACTCCTCCTGCAATTGCAACTTGTTTTGTACCAGTTTGTTTTATCGCTTCTGTTACATTTTCTGTTAATACCTCAGTAACTGCTTTTTCAAAACTTGCACATAAGTCAGCTTTATTAATGTTTTGATTATTGTGGTTATAGTTTATAACTGCTGTTTTAATTCCACTAAAGCTAAAATCTAAACTATTTTCAAAATGTGTTTTTGGAAGCTTTATATTAGGCTTTCCTTCTTTAGCTAGTTTATCAACTTTTGGACCTCCAGGATAACCTAAGCCAACAACTCTTGCTACTTTATCAAATGCCTCTCCTATTGCATCATCACGTGTTTTGCCAAGCATTTCAAATTCTGTATAATTTTTTACATTTATTATTTGAGTATTTCCTCCAGATATTAAAACACATAAAAATGGTGGTTCTAATTCTTTGTAAGTAATATAGTTTGCAGCAATATGGCCTTCTATATGATTAACTCCAACTAATGGTTTATTTAATGCATAGCTTAATGCTTTTCCATAAGAAAGACCAACCAACAAAGCTCCTACAAGACCAGGTCCATAAGTTGGTGAAATAACATCTATATCTCCAAATGAAACTTTTGCTTCTTGTAAAGCTTTTTTTGTAACTCTGCTTATTGCTTCTATATGATTTCTTGATGCTATTTCAGGAACAACTCCCCCATATTTTTCATGTATTGGTATTTGCGTATCTATAACATTTGATAAAATATCTCTTCCATTTTTTACAACTGCAACTGATGTTTCATCACAACTTGATTCTATTCCTAATACTAATATATCTTTCATTTAAATCTAATCCCCTTTATATGTTTATATTTAACCACAAAATTGCAAATATTGCAATTGTTTTTTATCATTATATTAATATATATAAAATAAAGGAGATGAGCCATCTCCTTTATTCACACTATTTAATTTTATAATTTTTCCTAAAATCTTCAAAATTCACAGAAGAATGTAAAATATCAGTAAATTCACTATTTTTCCGAACAAATATATTAACTCCTTCATTCGGAATTAGTAATGCTTTAAAAGTTGCTGTTTCTTTCAAGCTCTCAACATAAGCATTTTTCTTCACATTTAAAGGAATTACTTCTGTAAATTCAGTATCTGATAAATGCTTATAACAGAATTCCTCCTCTTTTATTATATGATCCTGATAACATACTGCCAATATAAGAGCATTGGCTATCAGATATACGAAGATCATCGTACTTATAATAATACTGTAGTTTCTCATATAAAGAAACAACAACAATATAAGTATTGCAATATCTATTGTACAAACAATAAATCTGACATATTTCCGTTTCATATTTTCTTCCTTTCATTATAAAAATAATTAGTGAGTTACTATATAATAAATCCTGCATTTAGCAGGAGACTATAATAATTATACAATATTTTTGTGTAAATTGCAAACTATAGTCCCATTACAGCAGTTGCTATGCTAAAAAATACTAACATTGAGCATAAGTCAACAACTGTTGTGATTAGTGGAGATGCCATTATTGCGGGGTCTAATTTTAACCTTTTTGCAAGCATAGGAAGTACACAACCCATTATTTCAGCAATCATAGCTGTTGCCATTAATGTTACTCCAACTATAAATGCAATTTTTATACTTTGGTCATTATGGATTCCATCATATTGTAAGAAAATTCTAAGACCAGTAACTAAAGCAAGTGCTCCCCCTATCATAAAAGAAACTCTTATTTCCTTCCAAATTGCTTTAAAAATATCAGATAACTTTATTTCATCTAATGCTAAACCTCTGATTATAAGAGTTGAACTTTGAGAGCCACAATTTCCTCCTGTATCCATTATTGTTGGAATAAATGCAACAAGTAGTGGAACAGCTGCAATTGCTGATTGGAATCTTTCTAATAGTAATCCTGTAAATGTTGATGATAACATAAGAAATAGAAGCCATACAATTCTATTTTTAGCATGTGTGAATACACTTGTTTTAAAATATGTGTCTTCTGTTGGCTTCATAGCAGCCATCTTTTCAAAGTCCTCTGTGTTCTCTTCTTGCATAACGTCGATAGCATCATCGATTGTAACAATACCAACTAATCTGTTTTCTGTATCTACAACCGGTAAAGCCATAAAGTTATATTTGTCGAACATTTTTGCAACAGTTTCTTTATCTTCAGTAGTTAATACACTAATTACATTTTCTTCTAATATATCTTTTATCAAGACATCTCTTTCAGATACAAGTAAATCTTTAATTGCAACTGTTCCTATTAGCTTTCTTGAATTATCAACTACATAACAAATATATATTGTTTCCTTATCTATCCCTGTATCTTTAATAATTTGAAAAGCCCTATCTACTGTCATGTTTTCTTTAAGTTCAATCATCTCAGTAGTCATAATGCTTCCAGCACTATCTTCTGGGTATTTTAATAATTCGTTGATTATTTTTCTATCTGTTGGCTTAATGTTTTTTACAATTCTTTTAACAACACTCGATGGCATTTCTTCAATAAGGTCAACTGTATCATCCATAAATAAATCATCTACAACAACTTTTAACTCTTTATCTGTAAAATTATTAATTAACTTTTCTTGTTGATCTGGATCTAATTCAACAAATACATCTGATGCTTTGTCTTTTGTTAGTAATCTAAAAATTACAACCATATCTTCATCATCAAGTTTTTCGAAAAGGGACGGGAAGTCAGCACTATTTACACTTTCTAATAATTCTCGTAACTGTGCAATTCTTCTACTTTTAACTAATTCATTAATTTGTTCAATTATTGATTCTTCCATTTTTAATCCCCTTTCTTTTTTATAATATAAATAATTAAATTATTCTACTTCTTTATCTAATTTTTCTCTTGCAATAATCCTAATTGGAGTTCCTTCTAATCCAAACTCCTTACGAATTTGATTTACTAAATATCTCTCATACGAAAAATGAAACAATTCCTTTTTGTTTACAAAAATAATAAATGTAGGAGGCTTTGTTGCAACTTGTGTTCCATAATATATTTTTAATTTTTTTCCTTTATCTGATGGTGGTTGAACAAGCGCTATTGCTTCATTTATAACTTGATTTAACATTCCTGTAGTAATTCTTTTTGTGTTTTGCTCAGCAACATTGTTTATCATATCAAATAATTTATCAATTCTTTGACCTGTTTTTGCCGAAATAAATAAAATTGGTGCATAAGTTAAATATGATAATTTATTATAAACATCTTTTTTGTATTGCTCCATTGTTCCAGTTTCTTTTTCATATTCATCCCATTTATTTACTACAATTATAACACCTTTTCCAGCTTCATGAGCTTCACCTGCAATTTTTGCATCTTGGTCTGTAACACCTTCTAAAGCATCTATCATCATAATAGCTACATCTGCTCTTTCAATAGCTAAAAGACTTCTCATTACACTAAATTTTTCAATAGATTCTGTAACTTTACTTTTTCTTCTAATCCCTGCTGTATCTATAAATATATATTTGCCTTTTTCATTTTCAAATTCAGAATCTATAGCATCTCTTGTAGTTCCTGCTATGTCACTAACTATATTTCTTTCTTCACCTAAAATTTTATTAATTAATGAAGATTTTCCAACATTAGGTTTTCCAATTACCGCGACTTTAATTCTTTCATCATTTTCTACACTTCCAGATTCTGGCAGGTTCTCATATATTGCATCTAATGCATCTCCTATTCCTTGTGCATTAGTTGCAGATATTGCAATTGGATCTCCTAAACCTAAGTTATAAAATTCATAAATATCATTTTGATTTTTTGAAAAATTATCAACCTTATTACAAACAAGTATAATTGGCTTCTTTGCTTTTTTAAGCATTAAAGAAATTTCTTTGTCAGCTGCAGTAACTCCTTGCTTTACATCTGTTAAAAAAATTATTACATCTGCAATCTCTATTGCAATTTCTGCTTGTCTTCTCATTTGAGATACAATAATATCATCAGATTTTGGTTCAATTCCTCCTGTGTCTATAACTGTAAAATCTTTCCCTCTCCAGTTTGTTTCTGCATATATTCTGTCTCTAGTAACTCCTGGAGTGTCTTCTACTATTGATATTCTCTTTCCAACTATATAATTAAAAAATGTTGATTTTCCAACATTTGGTTTACCTATTATTGCAACTATTGGTTTTGACATTTTCTTCTCCTTTTTATTTTAATGTCATTATTTTAAAATTTGTTCTATTATACTAATATTAAAACATAAAGTAAAATTTTTTTCAATTGAATTAAAACATTTTATAAAAATCATTTATATATTATAGCATTTTTCATGTATTATGTCAATTGGCTTTTCGGTATTAAGATACTGTATAAATATATACCAAATAATTATCAATTTTTTAGAGCTTAGTAAATAAATCAAATGCTAAGACACTATCATGACCACGCCTAAAAGACGTGGTATGACCTTGCCCTGAAAGGGCATATCG
>CAMKSF010000037.1 GCA_946415375.1 uncultured Clostridia bacterium | reverse complement strand
CAGTACATAAAAATTTAGTTGGCATACTAGAATCATATTTAAAAGTAGGATTATAAAACTTTCCAGTATATTTTCCATTTTCGTCTTTTAAAAGTGTTCTTAAAATCACAAAATAATTACTATTTTGAAAATTATATACAACTGAATGTCTTGTTGAATTAGAATCTAATCTTGATTTATATTGATTTACTAAATATGCCTCTCTATGTGTTCCCTCGTGAATATTATTATTATCGTTTTGATAATTCGTATAGCAAAGCCCTTTTGTTGTTTTATTCGTTAAAGTATCAGATTTTGAAGTAGATTCACGAATAATAGCATCAATAGGATTTCCATTATCATCATATATAATGTCATAAACTATAACTCCATGTCCGCTTCCACTACCGCCTTTATGATAACAAATAACATCTCCAACTTGTAAATGACATTCATTTAGCATATAAGCTACATATGCTCTTCTTCCATTAGCAGTACTTAAATCAATTTCTCTGATATTTCCTTTATTATCTTCATATGTTCCATTTGATTTCTTTTGCCAATATTCAACTACATCATTTGTTTGCGTATTATTTGGATCGTAATATTTCATACCATATGCAATCATTCTGTTAGAATTAAGGTATCCACCATCAATTCCAAACGCTTGATAAAATATAGAATATGTATAATTTGTACAAACTGAATATGTTGTTCTCTGTGATGTTGCTTCTTCTGGTGGATAAATTTGTGATAATCTCCATCCATCATATTGCATATTAATTCCCTTCATATAATATGCATTAGCAACTTCTCGTATAGCTTTTTGTTCTGTTGTATAATTTGAATTAGTGTTTGCCTCAACAGTTGTAAGTTTTATAGCAAAAATTAATTGTATAATAATCAATTCTATTATAATTAATAAAAATTTCTTTTTCATATTTAATTTACTTCCTTTGTTTTTATTTAAATTATTCTCTTTCTATTTCATTTTTTAACTGAAAAATCCAAATTTTTCTTCTAATTTTTTAAGTGTTTTTGTGTTAATTCACAAAATTACAAATAAAAAGAAACGGTCTAAATGTAGTCTACCTTTCTTCAGAATCCATTTTTTCCATACTATCTTTTTCTTTTTTAATTGAAGCTTCTGTTGTAAAGTCCTGCCGAACGTCTAGCTCTTTCAACTATTTCTAAAGGTAATTTTTCCTCATACACTTTGATACATAAATCATTGTTTTCTTTTTCAATTCTTATTCTTTCTGGAATTGATGTATTATCTGGTTCAAGCCCTTCCATTTCTTTTTAAATAAAAATCCTTTAGTCTCTTCTGTAAATCTTCTTCATAAATTCCTTCCATTCCTTTAATTAAATCTTGTTCCGTATATTTTTTTATAACAATCCTCCTTTTTTATATTATTATATTACATTATTTTTAATTGTCAAATGTATTTTCCTAGTATAATAGAAAATAATTTCTTATTATTTCAGTTTGCTCTAAATTAAATTTCACCAAAAGTATTATATTAAACAGATTACTATTTTTCAATAAAAAACTCACTCATATTACAGATGGAGAGATATAATTCTTTTTACTAGTTCAAAGGTTTCATAGTTGGGAATAATAGTACATCTCTAATAGAATCTGAATCAGTTAGAAGCATGACAAGTCTATCTACTCCAATTCCAAGCCCACCAGTTGGAGGAAGTCCAATTTCAAGTGATTGTACAAAATCTTCATCCATCATTCCAGCTTCTTCATCTCCAGCTTCTTTTGCTTCAACTTGTTTTTTAAATCTTTCATATTGATCTATTGGATCATTTAATTCTGAGAATGCATTTCCATATTCTCTTCCACAAATAAACACTTCAAATCTTTCTGTCATCTTTTTGTTATATGGACATTTTTTTGCAAGTGGTGAAATTTCCACTGGATATTCATAAATAAAAGTTGGTTGAATAAGTGTATGTTCAACGTATTCATCAAAGAATAAAGAAATAACATCTCCTCTTGTTTCCTTAGTTACATCTGGTATTTCTATTCCTCTTTCTTTAGCTAGTGCAACTGCTTCTTCATCAGTTGTGATTTTGTTAAAATCAACTCCACACGCTTCTCTTATAGAATCTATCATAGTTATTCTTTTCCATCCAGGAGCTAAATCAATTTCTTGACCTTGATATGTTACTTTTGTTGTTCCTAAAATTTCTTTTGCTGTTTCTGAAAATAGTTTTTCTGTAATATCCATCATATCATGAAAATCTTGATATGCAGCATATAATTCTAATTCTGTAAATTCTGGGTTATGTCTTATATCCATTCCTTCATTTCTAAATACTCTTCCTATCTCATAAACTCTGTCAAAACCTCCTACTATAAGCCTTTTTAAGTTAAGTTCCAAAGCGATTCTTAAATACATATCAATATTTAAGCTATTATGATGTGTCGTAAATGGTCTAGCACTTGCCCCACCAGAAATTGTATTTAAAACTGGAGTTTCAACTTCTAAATATCCTTCACCATCTAATATCTTTCTAATATTGCTTATAATTTTACTTCTTATTTCGAAAGTCTTTTTCACTTCAGGGTTTACTATTAAATCTACATATCTTTGTCTATATCTTAAATCTGGATCTTTTAATCCATGGAATTTTTCTGGTAATGGTCTTAAAGATTTTGAAAGTAATGTTACTTCTTTAGCATGAACAGAAATTTCTTCTGTTCTTGTTTTAAATACAAAACCAGTAATTCCTATTATGTCTCCAATATCCCATGTTTTAAACTCTTTGTAACTTTCTTCTCCTAAATCATTTATACTAACATAACTTTGAATTCTTTCATCACAATCTTGTATTGTGCAAAAAGATGCTTTTCCCATAATTCTTTTTGCAATAATTCTTCCTGCAACAGTAACATCTTTTTGTTCAAATTTTTCATAATTTGCCTTTATTTCTCCAGCTGTATTTGTTCTGTTAAATTTTGTAATTTCATATGGATCTTTTCCTTGTTCTTGTAATTCTTTTAATTTTTCCTTTCTAATTTGTATTAAATGATTTTCATCTAACTCTACTTCTCTATTAATATCTTCTGCCATAAATATCTTTCCTTTCTTACTAAAACTTGCACCTATTATACACCAAATATCTTTAAATGTAAAGATTTACAATAAAAAAACACATCGATTGATGTGTTCTTTATATTTCTTAATTTGTTTTTGGTTTAAATATATTGAAAAGTCCTTTAAATGATACTTCTTGATGTAAAAACTCATTAATTTCATTTTCAATTTTTTGTTGATATGGAGTTAATTCAATTTTTATTGGTGCACTTAAGTCAATCTCTTGGAATAAAAATGATCTAATTTTTGTCCATACACTTTGTTTTGTTGGAAGACTATCTGTTTCAACCTTTGTAAATACTTTGTTTTCTTCATTTATCTCTGCCATTTATTGTTTCCTCCTTTGCATATAAATAACTATTTATCTGATTATTTTATACTATATTTTTTTTAAAATTTCAAGTATTTTAACTAAAAAACTATATTACTTTTTCGTAACATCATTATTACAATTTTATTACATTTCATTTTTTATTATCTTATAATTTCATATTTTCTATTAAATATAATTATTTTAAATATAAATATTTAGACTTATCAAAAAGAACTAATACATAAATGTTTATAAGTATTAGTTCTCTATAACTTTTTATTTTTCTAACCATTTAAAGTATTCTTCTTTTATTATATCAGCTACTTCCTGAGGTGTTAGCTTTGTTGTATCTACTACTAAATCATAATTAGACATATCATCTTTTCTTACTTTATATAAATTCCAATATCTTAAGTTTTCAAGTTTATATCTTTTTTGTATATCAGCCTTCTGTTCTTCAATTGTTGCAAAATTTTCAGTACTTTTTCTATTTTTATCATTAAAAGCTCTTTGAGCAGAAACATCTAAATCAACTTTCAAATATACTTTGAATGACTGTGGAACTGCATACCATCCCAATCGTGCATCTATAATAAACTTATCATGTGTTTTTGCAAAATCTCCAGCACTTTTTTCTATTGCAATATCAATTTCAGGATGTTCTTCTACATATTTATTAAAACTTGTAACGTCCATTCCATGTTCTTTAGCTAACTTCCTAAAATACTCCCCATTTTTATAAATTGTATTATAGTCTAAATCCTTCAATAATATATTAGATACCGTTCCTTTGCCACTTGCTAAATCACCACAAATTGAAATAATATGTTTTTTTTCCATTTTTTTATTATTCCTTTCATAATCAAAAGTTCCATAATTTACTATCTATTATCTACAATTTCCACTATTCCTTCAGCAATCTCATCTGCAGCAATTGTAACAGGAGATTTATCGTTTGTATTAATTAGAGGTGTATCTCCTTTTGCAATTTCTCTAGCTCTTTTTGAAGCTGCAATAACTAATGCATATCTGTTTTCTGCATGTTTTAATAATTCATTAACACTTGGTTTTACAATCATTTTTTTCACCCTTTTCTTCCTTAATAATAATATCTTTATCAAATCTTGACGCTATTGTTTCAGGTTGAAGTGCTGACAAAACAACATGTCCTGAATCCATGACAATTACTGCTCTAGTTTTTCTTCCATAAGTTGCATCTATCGCTATTTTACTATCTTTTGCTTCTTGTATCATTCTTTTAATAGGTGCTGAATCAGGGCTTACAATTGAAATAATTCTATCTGTTGCTACTATATTTCCAAAACCAACATTAATTAATCTCATGATGTTTTACCCCTTTCTTAGTAGCTTTTTTCTTAATCGGATCATTTGCTACTATTTCTTTTATATCACTTAAACTATTTAAATAGTCTCTTTTTTCTTTAGTATAAATAACTATAGATTTAAGTATATAATAAATTGAAAAAATATATGATGATACTAATATATAGTTAGCAAATTCAAATTTTTTAAGTTCAACAATATGGGAAATTGATAGTGTATAACCTGCTAATACAATTATTTCAGCAGCATGAATTCCTAATCTACCATTTTCTTTTCTATAAGCTATCTCTAAAACTACTATTCCCATAAATAAAATTATCATACTTAATATTTTAAGTATATCAAGTAATTTATTAGTTTCTATTTTGTAGTATAATGAATTTATTATTATAAAATAAATCATTATAAATACTGCAATTAATATATTTTTATATACATTAAAGCTAACTTTATTGTTTTTCATATGCATCTCCAAATAAGAGTATTGGTGACCCCTACGGGAATCGAACCCATGATTCCGCCTTGAGAGGGCGGCGTCTTAACCGCTTGACCAAGGGGCCAATTTCTATACATAATAATATATCATTTTTTTCGTATTTAGTCAAGTGTTGTTCTATATTTAAACTATAATTTAATTATTATTTTCTAGTTATATACAAAAAAAATCAAATCTATATTAAATAGACTTGATATTTTTAATAGTATTCTTAATAGTCACTTTCACTGATTTTTGGAAATGTAAATTCCTTTCCACCATCTGTAAAACGTCTTTCTAATCTATGGTCTTTATCAAAAGTACGAGTGCCTTTTAAGTAGTATTTATAGTGTGTACTTGATAATATTATTCCTCTGCCAACAATAATTGGATCATCCCACGTTGTATCAATTAAATACCAGTTTCCTTTTAATTGTACTGCATTCCAGGCATGTTTTTCTGTCTTTCCTTGTGTGTTTGTTGCAGTTCCCTGCATTAATACACATTTAATTCCTGCTGAATCAGCTAAATATTTAAATGCTCTAGTGTAACCTTCACAAACACATCTATGTTCCACTAATGCTCCATATAAAGTATATGTTCCTTTACTTCTATATCCTTCATCATATTCTAAATTATCTACCAAATAATCATGAATAATCTTTATATCTTTATATGTATTTCCTGTAAGATTTGTTTTTATATAATCTCTTTCTTGCTCAATCTTTTGCTTAGCAATCATAACTTGTTGTTCAGAATTAAATCCATCTGAAAAATATGTTTTACCATCCTCTGGAGCAATGTAAACATTATATGTTGTTTTAAACGCTTTTTTTCTTGTTTCCATATTTAAATACATTTTTGAAACATCAATATAAAACAAATCTGCATTATCATGTGTAAACGCTTCTATTGCAGTTTGATAGTCATCGCCTAATTGTTTACTTCCATTTTCTTGTTCTAAAATATCATAATACTTATTTCCATATTCTATCTTGTAAGTACCATTCATCATTTTGTCTTTGCTTTCTTGTAATCCGTTATATATAGACTTTTGTGTCGCATTTAATTGTTCATAAAAGAATTTTCCAACAGAGGCATCCTGCGAATAATCCTTTATATCCTCGTTATCTGAAGTAAATATTTCAGAAATTGTTTCTCCAATTGTTTTTTTTCTTACTATAGTTGTTTCAGTCCCTACGTCAATAGGAACTATATTCTCGTCTGTATGTAATTTTTTAATAACATCTCCAGAAAACATATCATTGTAAATTGCATATCCTACAAACAAAAATCCACCAATTAGTATTACCATTATTATAAATAAGAAAAAAGTTACAATTTTGCTTTTCATTTGTTATCCTCCCTAATTACATATATTTTAATTTTACCAAAATATTTCCTAAATTACAATATCTCTTTTCAAAATTCCATTTTTTACAATTCCTGTTCCAACAAATTCATTTTCTTTATTATATATTCTATATATTCCATCTTCATTGTCAGTTAGCAAATTAACGCCATTTAAATAGGCAATATGAGAACGTGGAGACAGTATAATTTCATCGTTTTGAGCAAAAAAATCTTCAACAGTAATAAAATGTTTTAAATAGTTATCCTTGTTTATCTCATCTATTTTAATTGAGTTATTTATATTAAATATCCCTACTCTTTCTCGATTCAATTCTTTCATTGTTCCAATTGTTCCGAGTTTCTCTGCAATAGTTTCGCAAAAAGTTCTAATATACGTTCCTTTTGAACAATCAACTCTAAATATTATTTCTGTATTTTTCTTATCAATTTCTAAAACATCTATATCATATATTGTTATTATTCTAGGTTCGACTTTAACTGTTAACCCTTTTCTTGCATATTCATAAAGCTTATTTCCATTTATTTTAATGGCAGAATACATAGGAGGAATCTGTTCTTGTTTACCTTTCAATTCATTTAATACTTCTTTTATATTATCTTCTTCAAGGCATTTATCGTCAACATTTTGTTCTTTTATTATATCTCCTGTAATATCTCCTGTATCAGTCTTTATTCCAAGTTTTAATTTTGCTACATATGTTTTGTCATGATCTATTAGATACTTTGAAAGTAAAGTTCCCTTTCCTATTAGTATTGGTAATACTCCTGTTGCCAATGGATCCAGCGTTCCTGAATGTCCAACTTTTTCTCCAAATTTCTTTTTCATTATTTGTACAACATCATTTGATGTATAATCTTGTTCTTTATTTATTATAATAATTCCATCCATTTCTATCACCCTTTTATTCATACTACTAATATACTATATTTGTTTCAAAAATACAATACTAAAAATAAAGCTCTTTCTTATATTTGTTATTTAATAAAAAATAAGATGAACACCTTTATTCATTTGTTCACCTTAATAATTAACATTTATTTTAATTGTTTTCTTATTTCTGCCACTAATTTTTCTTTTATTTGTTCAGCAGTTCCAAGGCAAAAAGCCCCTGCTGCTCTTATATGGCCTCCTCCACCAAACATAATGCATACATCAGAAACATTAACATACTCTTTTGATCTAAGAGATATCTTAAATCCATTTGCCTTTTCTGGAATCTCATGTAAAAATATTGATACTTCAACACCTTCTATGTCTCTACCAATTTCAACTAATCCTTCATGATCTCCTGTTTGAGCATTTACACTTTTTTCATCGTCATTTGTTATGTATGTAAAAGTAACTTTTCCATCTTCTAAGAATTCCATTCGATCATTTGCTATTCTTGTTAATTCAAAATTTGCTCTTGTTTTGGTTCTTAAAGCTCTTGCATATACATCAGAAATTTTTATACCTTTACGTAAAAGCATAGCTGCAAAATCAAATGTCTCAGGATTTACGTTATAGTTAAATCCTCCTGTATCAGTTATAATTCCAGTAATTAAACATGTACCTATGTCTTTGTTTATCTCAATTTCAAAATAATCAAATATTGTAATTAATACTTCACAACATGCTGGAGATCCAGGATTCACAAAATTTAAGTCTCCATACATTTTATTACTACCATGATGGTCTATTACAATTTTATTTTTTGCTTTTTCAAAATACTCTTCATATCCGCATAAAATTTTACCATCTGCACAATCTAATGCAATTGCTAAATCATATCTTTCTATATCTGACTTTTCTTTTATTTCCTCTGTTCCTGGTAAAAATCTAAAGCAATTTGAATAATTTGGAATTATTATATCTGGATTTTTTCCTATACTTTTTAAAGCAAACATCATAGCTAAACTACTTCCAATTGCATCACCATCTGGCATTTCATGTGTTAGTATTGCTATTTTATCTGATTTTTTTATTACTTCTAATATAGTATCTAAAGTCATTTAATCCTCCTTTTACATTTGCAATTAATCTTTTTTAGTATTTAATTCTTTAATTATATTATCAATTTTCGCACCATATTCCATGGTTTCATCTAACTCAAATACTAATTCTGGAGTATATCTTAAATTTATTCTTCTTGCAAGTTCTGATCTAATAAATCCACTTGCTTTTTTTATTCCCTCCATAGTATTCTTTTTAGATTTACTTCCTAGAATACTTATATATACTTTTGCATTTTTCAAATCTGGTGAAGTTTTAACTTTCATAACACTTATTAACCCAGTAATATTTGGATTTTTTAAGTCTTGATCTATAATCTTACTAAGTTCTCTTTTAAATTCTTCATCAACTTTTTGCATTCTATTAGTTGCTTTTTTTTGCATAAGTCCTCCTATAATAATCTTTTTATTAATCATCCCTGCAAAAGATTTCTTCAGAAAAGTCCTTATTAGGTGGGATGTATCCTCCTTTAGCGCTCATTTTTTTAACCCACTCTTCATGCCACTTTTTATATGCTTCATTATTAGGAGATGATATCTTTTCTGTTTTAACACTTTCTCTAAATTGATTTGCAGCATTTATCCTTTCAATAATTTGGTTTGACATTTTTCGTGCTACTCCTTAATTAAACATTTAATTATATTATTTATTTTTTCTAAACAATATAACTCTCTTATATATTCTACATATCATATTGTGCTTTCTATTCACCATCTCTATCACATTCATAAGATCCTTGTTCTTCTTCGCTTACTGTTGGTGTTTCAATATTATAAATTCTTCTTGCCCAAGATTTGGTAATTTCTTCAAATGGATTTGAATTCGAAGTTGTCTTAAGGTCTCTTGGTGTCATTTTTCTAGCCCCATCTATTGCTCTTTGCTGCGCGCTTCTATTGTCAGGCACACTGCGTCTTTCAATTTTAAGTTGATTTCTAAATTCATTTTCTCTATCTCCCATATTATTGTCTCCTATCTCTTAATCTCTTTCATAACAAAAGCTTCTATAATATCACTTTCTTTTAAATCATTGTATTTTTCAATTTGAATACCACATTCATAGTCTTTTGCAACTTCCTTAACATCATCTTTGAAACGTTTTAGAGAAATAAGTTTTCCTTCATGAATTACTACATCATCACGGATAACTCTAACACCTGCATTTCTTTCAATTTTTCCTGAAAGTACCATACATCCTGCAATAGTACCAACATTTGAGATTTTAAATACTTGGCGAACTTCAGCTGTACCAATAACTTCTTCCTCGAATTTAGGATCAAGCATTCCTTTCATTGCAGCTTCTACATCATCTAATGCATGATAAATTACTGAGTATTGTTTTATTTCAACATCATCCTTTTCTGCTTCTTGTTTTGCAGTAGCAACTGGTCTTACATTAAATGCAATTATAATAGCGTTTGATACTTTTGCAAGTGTAACATCTGATTCTGTTACAGCACCTGCAGCAGCATGGATAACTTTAACTCTAACTTCATCGTTACTTAATTTTTCAAGAGATTGTTTTAATGCTTCAACAGAACCTTGAACATCTGCTTTTACTATTAAGTTTAATTGTTTCAAGTTTCCTTTTTCCATCTGGCTAAATAGATTGTCAAGTGTAACTGCTTGCATTGCATTTATTGATTTTTCTCTTTCTTGACGTTTTCTTCTTTCAATCAAATGTTTAGCCATTTTTTCATCTTTTACTTCATAGAAAATATCACCTGCTTGTGGAACTTCTGTTAATCCCATTACTTCAACTGGTGTAGAAGGTCCTGCTGATTTTACTTTTTTACCTTTGTCATTTGTCATAGAACGAATTCTACCTATTGTTGACCCTACAACTATAGTATCACCAGCATCTAACTTACCTCTTTGTACTAGAAGTGATGCTATAGCTCCTTTTGATTTGTCAAGTCTAGCTTCAATTACTACACCTTTTGCCTGTTTGTTAGGATTTGCTTTTAATTCTAGTACATCAGCTTGTAATAATACCATTTCTAATAATTGATCTATATTCATATTTTTCTTTGCAGATATTTCTACAAAAATTGTATCTCCGCCCCATTCTTCAGGAACAAGTTCATATTGCATTAATTCTTCTTTTACTTTTTGAGGATTTGCATCTGGTAAATCTATTTTATTTATTGCTACAATAATCGGAATATTTGCAGATTTAGCATGATTAATTGCTTCTACTGTTTGTGGCATTACTCCATCATTTGCTGCAACAATTAATATAGCTATATCTGTAATTTGCGCACCTCTTGCTCTCATCGCTGTAAATGCTTCATGTCCAGGTGTATCTAAAAATGTTATTTCCCTATCATTAATTTTAACTTTATATGCACCAATTGCTTGTGTAATTCCTCCAGCTTCACCTTCTATTACATTAGTTTTTCTAATAGCATCTAAAAGTGAAGTTTTTCCATGATCTACGTGTCCCATAACAACTACTACTGGTGGTCTTTCTGTTAATTCCTCTTCATTGTCTTCAGAATCGTCAAATAAAATATCTTCCTCTTTTATTTCTTCTTTTTTAACTGCTGTAACACCAAACTCTTCTGCCACTAAAAAAGCAGTATCAAAATCTACTTCATTATTTAATGTTGCCATAATTCCAAGTGACATTAATTTCATAATAACCTCTCCAGATGTCTTTTTAAGTTCTTGTGCTAAATCTTTTACACTTATAGATTCTGGAATTGTTATTTCCTCTAATTTGAATATTTTTTGTTTATTTCTGTTTTCATCTTTTAAATTCTTTTTCTTGCCTTTTCTTCCTCTTTGAGTTGTTAAGTCATAGTATTCAAGCATTCCATCCTCAGATGTATCCTCAAACATATTAGATAGCCTATCATGTTGTTTAAGATTTTTTAATTTACCTTCATTAATATCTTCATTTTGGTTTCTTCTAGATTTCTTTTTAGTATTTCTATTTTCATCAAATTTATTATTATTTTTTTGTTTGTCAATAGATTTATTATATTCTCTACTTTCTTTTTCTATAATTTCAGTTCCCATTATGTCTTTAATATTTTTCTCAATTCCTCTTTCATCTAGAGGTCTTTTTCCACCAAATTTATTGTTATTGTTTTTATTAAATCCAGGTCTTTCCACATTATTTCTGTCATTAAATCCATTTTTTCTATCTCTATTAAATCCATAACCATTTCTTTCATTATTATAATTATTATTTCTTGGTTTAAAGCCATTATTTTTGTCTCTATTATCTCTATAGTTATTATTTCTTTCACCTGTTCTATTATTTGGATTTTGATAATTGTTTTTATCCTGTCTATTTTTTTGATATTGATTATTTTGCACCTTATCGTCATTTTTTGTTTCTTGTATATCAACTTTTATTTCTTGTTTAACATTTTCTTGTTTATTTTCTTGACGTTCTTTCTTTTCATTTTCCACAACAATTTCTTTTTCAGGCTCTTTTTTTGGTTCTTCTTTCTTTTTATTTAATCCAAATAATTCACTGACAGTTAATGGCTTTTCAGGTCTATTTCTGTAAACTATATTATAATCATTTTTATTATTTCTTTGGACAAATGGATTTTTGTTTTCCTTATGAAATTCTTTTTTGACAATATCTTTTTTGTTTTCTTCTTCTATTATAACTTCTCTTCTAATAATAACAGGCGTGCTTTTTGGCTCCTTAGGAGCTTTATTAGGATTTTGTTTTTTCTCTTTCTTATCTTTTTTTACCATTTCAGTTTCATTACCATCTTTTTTTGTAAATCTACTTCTTATTTTTTCTACATCTTCATCATCTAAATTACTTAAATGACTTTTTGCATCTATTCCCATTTCACCTGTTATTTTTAGTAATTCTTTACTGGTTAAATTCAATTCTTTTGCTAAATCATATAATTTCATTTTACCCAATAAATTCACCCCCATTAATTATTTTTTTCAAGTTATCATATATCTCTTCTGAGATTTTAATACCTAATGTTCTTTCCAATCTCTTTGATTTAATAACTCTTTCCAAACATTGTATATTATTACATATATATGCTCCTCTTCCTTCTTGCTTTCCTGTTTTGTCAATGCATATTTCTTCTTTTATTTTTACAATTCTAATTAAATCTTTTTTATTCTTTTTTTCATTACATCCCATACATGTTCTTTGTGGAATACTTTTCACTTATTATCATTCTCCTTCTTCTTGCTCTTCATCGTTTATTTCACTTGAGCTATTTGCTAGGAATTCTCTAAATTGTGTTTCGGATTTTATATCAATCTTCCAGTTAGTAAGTTTTGCAGCTAATCGAGCATTTTGTCCTGATTTTCCGATTGCAAGAGATAGTTGGTCGTCTGCAACTATTACTTGTGCAAATCTATCTTCTTCCTTTACATCAACTGCCATTATCTTTGCTGGAAGAAGTGCCGCAGCAATAAATGTTGAAATATCAGGATTCCATTCAATAACATCAATTTTTTCTCCATGTAATTCATTTATTATATTTTGAATTCTAATTCCTTTTTGCCCAACACATGATCCAACTGGATCTATGTTTTCATCTTGTGAATAAACAGCAACTTTACATCTTTTTCCTGGATCTCTAGAAACACTCTTAACTTCTATTATTCCTTCATATATTTCTGGAATTTCTATTTCAAGCATTTTTCTTACAAAGTCAGGATGGCTTCTTGAAATAATAACTTGTGGTGCACCTTTTTCTCCTCTATCAACATCTAAAACATATGCTTTAATTTTATCATTTACTCTATATCTTTCAGTTGGTATTTGTTCTTTGGCTGGCATAACTCCTTCAAGCTTGCCTAGATCCATTATTACAATTCCTCTGTCTGCTTTTTGAATAATTCCCGAAACTATTTCACCTTTTCTATCACTATATTCTGTAAATAACACTTCTCTTTCTGCTTCTCTAATCTTTTGTACTATAACTTGCTTTGCAGTTTGTGCAGCAATTCTTCCAAAATTTTTAGGTACAATTTCTATATCTACTTGATCTCCAACTTTTAAAGATTTATTAATTTTCTTTGCAGATTTTGAATCAATTTGCGTCACAGGGTTTTCTACTGTTTTTACAATATCTTTTACTGAATAAACATTTGTTGCCCCTGTTTTTTCATCCATAACTACTTTTACATTTTCAGATGAATCAAAGTTTCTCTTATATGCTGTAACTAATGCTGTTTCTATTGATTCTAACAGATATGCTTTTTTTATTCCCTTTTCTTTTTCTAAATCATCTAATGCTTTAATCAATTCTTTATTATCAATCGCTTTCATTTTTCTACATCTCTCCTTCTTCATAAATAGTTTTTACTTGTGATATGGTTTTTCTTTGTACCAAATATTCGTTATTCTCTTGAACGATTTTCAAATAGTCATCTCCCACTTGTTTTAATATTCCAATATATTCTTTAAATCCATTTTCATCTTTTTTAAATAAACTTATTTGTACTTTATTATCGATATTCTTTTTTAATTGCCAATCTTTTCTTAAAAGCCTTTCTATTCCAGGTGATGAAACTTCTAAAAAATATTGTTCTTTAATATAGTCAGCTTCATCTAATAAATCTGTAATCTCATTGTTTACTTTTTCGCAATCTTCTAAACTTATCCCGTTTTTATTGTCAATTACTATTCTTAAAATGTAGTTCTTTCCTTCTTTAAGGTATAATACATCATATAACTCATATCCTATATTTTCTATTTTACTTTTTACAAGGCTTTCAACTTTTTCTTCGATATTTGCCATACTACCTCCAATCCATAATATAAGAGCGGGATTTTTGTTCCCGCCCTTTCTATATTTTATGCTTTTATTATTATACCTCTTTTTCCCATAAAATGCAAGTGTTTTTTTAAAATTAATCAAATTAATTAAATTGCCTAATTTTATACAATTACATTCCACTTTGCATTAATGGCGCTAAATATTGATATAGTTTCATGTTCATAAGATTTCCTAATAATTTTAGTTGATCTGCTTGTGTCATATTATTAACATCAACACTATCTGCTGTATTGACATTTTCTATTTCAGTAGCTGCTTCTTCTTTTACCTCAATATTTAATTTCATTTTTCCTAATTCAGGTACATCAGCATCTAATTCATACTTTCCTTTTTCTGTTTCAACTAATGTCATATTTAAGTTCTTTGATTCAGGAAGTTCTAATTTAACGTCTAATTTTTCTACATCATTTTTTGGTCCTTTTGTATATATTGAAACTTCCCAATTATTATTATCATAATCACTATTTGTGTCATCAATTTCCTCTATAGCATCTTCAAGTCCTTCTTTTACTTCATCTTGTTTTTCAAAACATGCTATAAATTCTTGATTATCTTTTAATTCTGTAAGTATATTCTTTGCTACGATTTTTAATTCTCCAACAGTTAATTTCATTGTATTTTTTGTTGAACCATCAACTGTCTCTTTTGAGAAGTATTCATCTTTTAAATTCTTTTTAAGTGTTTCTTTTATAATATTTGCAACTTTTTTAGTGTCAACTTTTCCATTTTCTGTAGACATTTCACCATTAAATATACTATCTATTGAAGATAATCCATTTTCATCTCCTGTTGCTTCTTTTACATTAACCTTAAAGTATTTATCATACAAGTCTTGGACAAATACATATATATTTTCATCTCCACTTGCATAATATACTTTTCCATTTAATATGTTTTCATTTTGATAGTCTACTCCTAAATTTACTAGCATTTTTTTAGCTTCTGTATCTAATTGTACATTGTATGTTATTTTTCCTTGGTTAATATATTGCGCTACTTTGCTTATTTCCTCATTACTTGATTCAATATTTCCACTTAAAGAAACTGTTGTATTAAGTTTCTTAATGTCTTCTCCTAATTTTTTTGTACTACTTTCAAATACCTTTTCAATTCCTCCTACGAATACATCTTTTGGTGTTGCAGCAGGTCTTAAAAAGTAATATGCAGCTCCTGCTAATAATGCTATAATTACTATAGCTAATACTACTACCAACCCTTTTTTATTTTTTTTAGTTGGTGTTCCATTATTGTTTTCTTCCATTTATAATTCCCCCTTCATAAAAATTATATAGTTTTATATTTTATTTGTCAACAGAAAAATAATAAAAATATTAATTCGACTAATCATTCAAAAAATAAATATATTTTTTCGACAAAAATTTATTTTTAATAGCATCTAGTACCTTTGCTTTTAATTAGATTCATTTTATATTTTATCTTTCACATAAAATTATTGTTTGAATATTATAATGTATATCTTTATATATTTAGTAGATAATAAATGTATATTTAGAGAGGAGCTTTTATAATGAAATCCATTTGCATTAAACTAATTAGTCAAAGGACAACAAAATATCTACTAGAAAAAATTAATAATATAGATATCCCCGACATTATCTTTTCATGTACAAAATTTAAATATTACTATAATATTATAATTCATTATAAAGGAAAAAATGCTGTTTTATTTTATAAAAATATTTCAAAATT
>CAMKSF010000036.1 GCA_946415375.1 uncultured Clostridia bacterium | reverse complement strand
AAATTAGGAATAAAAAAAAGTATAATGGACTACATGTTCATTATACGAGTAATTTGTGGAGGAGAATGAATATGAGTGATGATGAAATAATATTAATTTTAGAAAAAAGATTTATTCAAAATAAAAATATGCATAAAGATATTAAGTGGGATGATGTAAAAAAAAGAATAACAAGAGAGGTAATTCCATCTTTAAAATATATGGAAGAAACTGGTGGAGAACCTGATGTTATTATGTATGATAAAGACAATGATAAGTATGTTTATTGTGATACTTCAATAGAATCTCCTGTTGGAAGAAGAAGTTTTTGTTATGATATAGATGCTTTGAATAGTAGAAAAAGCAATAAACCAAATTCGGATATTATAACAGAAGCAAATAATAATATGGTAAAAGTATTGGATGAAGCAGAATATAAATATCTTCAATCATTGGGAGATTTTGATTTGAAGTCTACAAGCTGGATATTAACTCCAATAGAAATTAGAAAATTAGGTGGAGCATTATTTGGAGATAAAAAATATAATAGAACATTTATATTTCATAATGGAGCAGAATCTTATTATTCAAATCGAGGATTTAGGGTTTTATTAAAAATATAGTAGGTACGATAAATTACAATTTATAAATATGTGCAAGAGATAGGAGGCAAGGCAATGAGAAATTTAAAAAATAAATTATCTAATTTAGATTTGGTGATTTTTGATCTTGATGGTACTTTAATAGATTCAAATGGCACACATAATAATTTAGATATTGAATTAGTACATTTTATTGGAGAAAATAAAAGTCCAGAAGAAATTTTACATGAAAGAGATGAAGTTATTAAGAATAATAAGACAGGAGACATTTATTTAAACTATTGCAATTATTTAAGTACAAAATATAATTCTAATTTATCAGGAGAAGAAATATTACAATACAGAAGAGATTTATTAAAGAAAACTTCAAAAGATATTAAATATAAACCTGATGCAGACAAAATGATTAAATATTTAAAAAGTAAAAATATAAAACTTGCTTTAGCAACAGTTTCAAGAAAAGGAACAATAGACATTTACATTAATGAAAATGAAAATATAAAGAACAAATGTAATATCAAGGATTATTTTGATTTAATATTAACTAAAGATGATGTAACCTTAAAAAAACCAAATCCAGAAGTATATAATAAAATAATTGAAAAATTTCAAATTAAAGATTTGTCAAAATGTATAGTTATAGAGGATTCATTAACAGGTGTTCTTGCAGCAAAAAATGCTAAACTTGATGTTATAGTTATGTATGATAAATACTCTGACAAAGATAGAGATAGAATAAATGAACTTGCTGATTATACAGTTTCAAATTTTAAAGAATTAATAGATTTATTTGAAGAGGCACGAAAAACTTAGCATTAGATAATTGATATTATCAGCTTTTTATTATATAATAACCAAAGAAAAAATTTATATAGAAGGGAGAGAATAATATGTCAATCTATGATTATACAGTGAAAAATAGAAATGGGGAAGATGTTTCTATTTCAAACTATAAAGGAAAGGTTTTAATAATAGTAAACACAGCAACAGGATGTGGATTTACTCCACAATATGAAGGATTAGAAAACCTATACAAAAAATACCATGATGCAGGATTAGAGATTTTAGACTTTCCATGTAACCAGTTTGGAAGTCAAGCACCTGGAACAGATGATGAAATACATGAATTTTGTCAGTTTAAATACAACACTTCATTTGATCAGTTTTCTAAAATAGAGGTAAATGGAGAAAATGAAAGCCCAATTTATACATTTATTAAAAATGAAGTTAAAGAAGATATAATAGAAGGTATGAAAAACAAAATGGCAATGAAAGCAATTGAAAAGATAAGTTCAACATGCAAAAAAGATGGAGATATTAAATGGAATTTTACTAAATTTTTAGTAGACAAAGAGGGAAATGTAGTTGCAAGATATTCACCTACTTTTAAACCAGAAGATATGGAAGAGAAAATAAAAGAATTAATATAAAAAAGGGGGAATAAAAATGGCAGAAAAGCAAACAGCAGGAAGAGATTTTTTAGGAAAGCTAGCACCAGAATTTGCAAGACTAAATGATGATGTGCTATTTGGGGAAGTATGGAGTAGAGAAGAACAATTATCAGCGAGAGATAGAAGTTTAATTACAATTTCTGCTTTATTTTCAGCAGGACTATATCCTCAATTAAAAGCTCATATAGCTATTGGAAAAAAACATGGATTAACTAAAGAAGAGTTAGTAGAAACAATAACACAACTCGCATTTTATTGTGGATGGCCAAAAGCATGGAGTACATTTCCGATAATAGAAGAGATATATGGAAAGGATGAAGAATAATGGATGAAATAGAATTTGATAAGATTAATATATTTGGTAAAGGAAATCCAAATGTTGATTATGCACAATACTTTGTAGGAAATTCATATTTAAATCCTTTAGCTAAAACAGATAATATGTTTTTAGCAAATGTTACATTTGAACCAGGATGTAGAAATAATTGGCACATTCATCATTCAACCAAAGGAGGAGGACAAATATTAATTTGTACTGCAGGAGAAGGATGGTATCAAGAAGAGGGAAAAGAAGCGGTAAGTTTAAACCCAGGAGTTGTTATTACAATCCCTGCAAATGTAAAACATTGGCATGGAGCTAAAAAAGATTCATGGTTTAGTCATATTGCAGTTGAAGTACCTGGTGAGAATAGTTCAAATGAATGGTGTGAACCAGTTTCAGATGAAGAATATGAAAAGCTATAATAAGGAGGTTTTTTGATGAGTAAAGGAACAATTATTGGATTAATAATAGTAATTGTCGTTATTATTGCAGGAGTTGTAGGTTTTTCTATATATAGAAATAGTAAAACTTCAAGTAACAATCAAGTGGTAAATGAGAATGAATCAAATGCAGGTGTTGCAGTAGAAAGTAATGAAAATTTGACTGATACAAATCTAACAAATATTGATAATACAAATAATGTTGAAGAAAATATTTCTACTGATAATACAAATAATTTAAATGAGACAACAAAAAGTAATAGCAAAATATTAGTAGTATATTATTCAGCTCAAAGTCATACAAGAAGAGTAGCTGAAAGGATAGCTAAAAACTTAAATGCTGAAACATTTGAATTAGTACCAGTTAATGGATATTCGGAAGCTGATTTAGATTGGACAAATTCAAATTCAAGAGTAAGTAAAGAACATAATGATGAATCTTTAAGAAATATACAATTAAAATCTACTAATGTACCAAATTGGAATGAGTATGATACAGTTTTTATAGGTTATCCAATTTGGTGGGGAATTGCAGCATGGCCAACAGATACATTTGTAAAAGCAAATGATTTTACAGGAAAAACTGTAATACCATTTTGCACATCATATTCATCAGGACTAGGACAAAGTGATACATTATTAAAAAATAAATCAACAGGTGGAGATTGGAAATCTGGACAAAGATTTTTTCAAGATGTAGATTTATCAGAAGTAGATAAGTGGATAAATAGTTTAGGGTTATAAAATATAAGGAAAAGATATGAGAGTATTTAAAATATTTATAGATATATTATTACTAATTGTTACATTTATGCTGGTAAATATGGATATTACAGGACATTTGATACATGAAATATTAGGAATTTCAATGGCAATATTATTACTTATTCATATTGTAACTAATTGGAACTGGATTAAAAATGTAACTAAAAATTTAAAAAAAGTAAATAAAAAAGCCAAATTAATGTATGTAGTAAATATATTAACAATGATTATATATTTTGGAGCAATATTATTTGGAATTATAATATCTCACGAGTTATTTAAATTTGAGACAAGTAGTAATTATATATTTGTAATAACACATGTTATATTTGGAAGATTAGCAATAATTGTAATGCTTATGCATCTTGGTATGCATTTGAATAGAATATTTAAAAAAGTAAAAAATAAAAATATTAAATATGTGTTGTATATAATATATATACTAGTGTCAGTTTTAATTTCTACATATTCAATATATACTTTAACACATAGTTTTCAATGGGTAATGGTATTTGGTATGTGAAAAAGATAGGAGGAAAATTTATGAAAAAAGAAATAAAAAAAGCACCTGGAATATTTCCTATGCCAGTATTAATGATAGGAACATACAATGAAGATGGAACACCTGATGTTATGAATGCAGCTTGGGGAATGGCTCAAAGTATGAATCAATTAAAACTTTGTTTAACAGAATCACACAAAACAGTAAAAAATATGAAAAGAACTATGGCATGCACAGTAGCATTAGGAACAAAAGACCTAATGGCAGAATCAGATTATTTAGGAATAGTATCAGCAAATGATGTACCAGATAAATTCGAAAAATCTGGATTGCATAGTGTAAAATCAGAGAAAGTTGATGCTCCAATAATTGAAGAATATCCAATTTGCATGGAATGTAAAGTAATAGACTTTGAAGAGGATGGAACATTAGTAGAAGTAGTAAATGTTCTTGCAGAAGAAAAGTATTTAAATGAAGATGGTACATTAAAACTAAGTGAAATGGGAATAATAGCTTATGACCCATACGGACATGGATATTATGAAGTTGGAAATAAAGTAGGAAATGCTTTTCAAGAAGGTAAAAAATTAATTAAATAAAACATATTTCGTTGCTTTTTAAAATAAAAGAAATGAAATATTAAAACTGTCGACAATGTATATAAATACTTTTTCGACAGTTTTTTTTAGAAATTGGTAACTAGATTATACAGGTTCTATATCTATAAATCTTATTAATTTATTTTTTGATTTTAATTGTGATTTCAATTTTTTCTCAAGTTCAATATATTTTTTTATTGAAATATTTTCATCAACTTTTACCTGCAAGAAAACAGAATAATAAGATGACATTTTTATAACTTTAACTTTTTTTAATTTTAATTTTGGAAAATCCTTAAAGTTGTTTTCTATTTCTTCTTTTAATTCAGTATTTTCTTCATCATTTGCAAGAATTCCCTTTATATTTAAAACTATCATTTTAATAGATGTATAAAAAACATAAATTGCCATACCTAAGCTACCAATTTTGTCAACATTTATAAAACTTGGTATGTATGATTCGAGAAATGAAATTAGCAATACTGCTAAAACTACACAAGTAGAAATAAAATCTGCTTTAGATTCTTTAGCTGATTCTATCATTAATTCACTTTTATATGATTTTCCATAGTGTTTAAGTAAAAAAACAACTATAGATTTTAAAATTAAAATTATTAAAAGGAAAGTTAGTATTCTAAAATTAGGTGTAAACTTTGCATCAAATATGAAAAACTGGAAAAGTATAAAAACTCCAATAAGAAAAAGCATAACTCCAGTAAAAAGATTTGATAAATAATATACTTGTCCGTATCCAAATGGATAGGTTTTATTTGCTCTTCTTTTTCCAATTTTATTTGCAATTATACTTGTAATATCTGTAATAAAATCTATAAAAGATTGAATTGAATCTGCAATTAAAGTTGAAAAAGAAAAAGCTAAACCGACAGTTAGTTTAATTACAGCAACTATAAAATTTAATACAGTAGTTATTAATATTATTTTATTTTCTTTCATTTTTTTCTCCAAGTTTAATATATTTTTTAAAAGTATATCATATAAGAAAAAAATTAACAATAATTTAAATTTTTAAAAATTTTAAAAATAATATTTAGTTTTTTATTATAAAAAATAAATATTAAAATCTTTTTTGGAAATAATTAACGTAATATTAAATAAAGACTTTCCTTTTTGGAAATAATATGATATAATATATATAGTTAACAAGGAAGTGATTTATATGAGTTTAGGAAGCAAAATTAAACAATATAGAGAAGAAAATAATATGACTCAAAAAGATATTGCTGAAATATTAGAAGTTGAACCAGGAACAATATCAAAATATGAATCAGGAATGATTGAACCAAATATTGAGGCATTAAAAAGGTTAGCAGAAACATTTCAATTTAGTATTGATGAACTATTAAAAGATGATGAAGAAAAATTTGATGTCACAAAAATTTGTGTGTTAGAAGTGTTAAGAGAACAAAAAGAAATGAAACTGAAGGGAAATCTATACCATAATACACAGATTAAGTTTGCATATAATACTAATCATATTGAAGGAAGTAATTTAACGGAAGACCAAACAAGATATATTTTTGAGACAAATACAATTTTATTTGATGGGGAAACTGTAGCTAGTGTTGATGATATATTAGAAACAGCTAATCATTTTAAATTGGTTGATTACATGTTAGATGTTGCAGATGAAGTCTTATCTGAAGACATAATAAAACAATTTCACAAGATATTAAAACAAGGAACAATGGATAGTTATAAGGAATGGTTTAATGTTGGGGAATATAAAAAGTTAGCTAATGAAGCTGGAACTATGCCAACATCAACACCTAAAAAAACACCAAAAGATATGCAAAATTTATTAGAGTGGTACAATTCTTTATCAGTAATAACAATAAAAGAAATAATTGAATTTCATGCAAGATTTGAAAAAATACATCCATTTCAAGATGGTAATGGTAGAATAGGTAGAATAATTGCTTTTAAAGAATGTTTAAAAAACAATATAATTCCATTTATTATTTTGGATAGAGATAAATTATTTTATTATAGAGGATTAAAAGAGTATCAGTGTAGAAAAGAAAAAGGGTATTTAATTGATACTTGTTTAAATGCACAAGATCAATATACAAAAATGATTGAATACTATTTAAAATAAAAATATTTAACTATTCCACAATTTGTGATATAATTGTGGAAAATTGGATGGAAAAATATATTTTTAGGAGGTATCTATGAAAAAAGCAATTGTGTATTATTCAATGTCAGGAAATACAGAATATGTTGCAAAATATATAGCAGAAAAAGTAGATGTTGATTTAATCAGAATAGAACCAAAAAAACAATATCCTAATAAAGGATTTAGAAAATTTTTCTGGGGAGGAAAAAGTGCTTTAATGGGAGAAACTCCTGAACTTGAAAGTTATTCATTTGATGAATCTAAATATGATTGTATCATATTTGGAAGTCCTGTATGGGCAGCACAATTTACACCACCAATAAGAACATTTATTATGGAAAATAAAGAAAAATTAGCAAATAAAAAAATTACTGTTTTTACATGTTATAGTGGTTCAGGTGCGGAAAATGCAATTGAAAAACTAAAACAATTTTTAGGAATAGAAAAGTTTGAAGCATATCTTACTATTATAGATCCAAAAGACAGAAAAACAGAGGAAAAAGATAAAAAAATAGAAGAGTTTTGTAATCAATTAAATAATATATAATTTTAAGGAGGATTTAAATATGCCAGAGATGTGGGATATATATGATATTAACAGAAAGAAAACAGGAAGATTAGCTAAGAGAGATGTATATGAATTTAAAGAAGGAGAGTTTCATATTGTTGTACAAGCCATTATAATGAACTCTAGAAATGAGTTATTAATAAGTAAAAGGGCAGCAAACAAAGGATTCGGCCTTATGTGGGAATTTAATGGAGGCTCTGTTTTAGCAGGAGAGACAAGTTTAGAAGGGATAATTAGAGAAGTTAAAGAAGAACTTGGAATTGAATTTACAAAAAAAGAAGCAATATTTTTTAAAGAAATATTAGGATATAAAATATCTCCAAATTTTAAAGATATGTGGTTATTTAGAAAAGATATAGACATTAAAGACATAACTTTTCCTGATAGAGAAACTATAGAAGCAAAATGGGTAAATATTGATGAATTTATGAAAATGTTTGAAAAAGGAAAAATAATTCCTGTTATTGATTTTGGATTAGAAGAGTATAGTGAAATTTTAAAAATACAGCAAAGAGAAGCATATAGATATATTGGAAAAAAAGTTAAAGCTATGATAGATAGACCACTAAATAGCAAACATCCAAAACACGGATTCATATACCAAGTAAATTATGGATATATACCAAATACGATTAGTGGAGATGGGGAAGAATTAGATTGCTATGTATTAGGGGTAGATGAGCCAATAAATGAATTTGGAGGTAAATGCATTGCGGTAATACATAGAACTAATGATGATGATGATAAACTAATTATTGTGCCAGAAGGAAAAGAATTTTCTGATGAAGAAATAAGAAATTTAACATATTTCCAAGAACAATATTTTGAAAGTGAGATAATTAGATAAAAAAGAGAAGAGAAAATAATAAAAAATAAAAAAAGGAGAACTATATGAGCAATATAAAACTATTAAATGAATCATGCTTAGATCAAGATGTAGATGTTATTGTAAACGCAACTAATAGATATTTAGCTCCAGGAGCAGGCGTTTGTGGAGCAATATTTAGGAGAGCAGGATATGTTGAACTAAGTACTGCATGCAATAAATATGAACTTCCACTACTTGACGGTGATGTAGTAATTACACCTGCATATAGACTTACAAATGCTAAGTATATAATTCATGCAGTTGGGCCTAATTTTGCATACACTCCAGATGCTTTTGATAAATTGTTTGAGGCTTACTATAATTCTTTAGAGTTATTAGTAGAAAACAATCTTCATTCTATTGCTTTTCCTTTAATTAGTGCTGGACTATTTGGTGGAGAATTAGAAAATCCTGCAGCAGAATCTACAAAACAATGTATTAAAGCATATAATGAAATCACTAAAAAGTATAAAAATTATGAAATAAATGTAATAATATGTGCTTATTTAGAGCAAGAATATATAGAGGCTGAAAAAGTATATAATGAACAATAATTAATAAAAAGACATTTGAAATAATAATGTCTTTTTTACTTGAAAAAAATAAAACAAAATAGTAATATAAATATAGATTATTTTTAGGAGAAAAATATGGATTATTATACAGAGTATTTAAATAGTAATTTAGTTGGAAATATGGATTTATTAAATGCAGAAAGAAAAAAACAACTTATGAGAATACAATGCATTCGTGGCATGGATAGAGATATAATGGTATATGCAAGTGACTTGAGCAAGGATGCACCAATTACAATAAATTATGATGATAAACTTGCTTTTTATGACCAAATACCTAAAACAAATTGTAAATCAATAGATATTATTTTGGAAACACCCGGAGGATTTGCAGAAGTTGTTGAAGACTTAATTAGAAACTTAAGAAAGAAATATACCAATATTGGAGTTATTGTCCCAGGTTATGCAAAGAGTGCAGGTACAATATTTGCAATGGGTGCAGATGAAATATTAATGGGAGATACATCTGCATTAGGACCAATAGATGCACAAATAATAAATCAAAATGGAAAGAACTATTCTGCAGGAGCTTTTTTAGAGGGGTTAGAAAACGTTAAAAGAGAATCAAAAGAAAGATTAGAAGAAATATATAAACCAATATTGCAAAATATTTCTCCAGGTGAAATTGAACAATGTAAAAATTGTCAAGAATTTGCACAAAAGCTTGTAAAAGAATGGCTTGTAAAATATAGATTTAGTAATAATACTAATGACAAGGATTTAACTTTAGAAGAAAAACAAAATCTAGCAGAAGAAATTGCAAAAGAGTTAGCAAATAACCATAGATGGAAAACACATGGTAAGTCTTTAAACATAGAAGATTTAAGAAATCTTAAATTAGAAATAACAGATTTTTCAGAAAATGAAGAATTAAATGATGCAATAATGAGATATTACACATTAATGAGAATGACATTTAGTGGACCTATATATAAATACTTTGAAACAATAGATACTCAAATATATAAGGTATTGCCAACTAATGAAATAAGACAATCTCAAAATCCACAACCTAATCAAGAAATAAAAAATGTTTTAGTAGATGTAGAATGTTCAAATTGTAAATGTAATCATAAAATAGTTATACCATTTGATGGTATATTAGAAGAAAACAAGAATTGTATTCCTTATCCTAAAAATAATATTCTATTTTGTTCAAATTGCCATAATAAAATGGATTTAACAGCATTAAAAAATGATATTGAAAAACAATTTGGGAAAAAAATAAATTTTGAAAAATATTAAAAAAGTAGTATAATAAAAAATGTAAAAAAAAAACGCGAAAAAAACATAGCGTAATACGAAGGAGGATAAAAATATGGAAAAATTAAACTCAAAAACAATCATCACAGTTATTGCATTAATAATAGTAGCAGTACTATCAATATTTGTTATTGCACCATTTGCAAGCTCAGCAAAGACACATGCTAATAGTATAAAAACTCTTGATGAGAAAAAGATTACTGTTATGGAATTAACAGCAGCTACAGCAGGAAGTGCTACAGCTCTTGCAGCAATTCCAGGAGATTTTACAACACCAGTTTCTAATCAGATTTTACAATTAAGCTCATATTTACTTATAGTAATAGGAGCAATTTTCTTAGAAAAAGTTTTATTAACTTTAACAGGATTTGTTGCATTTAAGTTCTTAATTCCAATTGCTTGTTTATTATATGCGATTTATGTATTTGTAGAAAAAGAATTTTTAAGAAATTTAGCTTTTAAACTAATTGCATTTGGAATTGTTATAACATTAATTGTACCAGTTAGTGTAAGTGTAAGCAATTTAATAGAAAAAACACATAAAGATTCTATTACTCAAACAGTTGAAGAAGCGAAGAATGCGCAAAATGAAGTAAACCAAACAGAAGCGGAAGAAAATCAAGGAGATAATGGAAATGTATGGGATACGGTTACTTCAAAAGTTAAGGAAGGAATTTCTAATATCGGAGAAGGTGCATCTAAAGCAATTAAAAAAGGTGAGGAACTATTAAATAAATTTATTGATGCAATTGCAATTTTACTTATTACCTCTTGTGTGATTCCAATTGTTGTTTTATTAGCATTTGTTTGGTTAGTTAAAATAATATTTAGTGTTAATATACCATTACCAAAGGTTAATAAGAACATCTTAAAAAAAGAAGAGAATAATAAAACAAAAAAAGAAAAGGAAAATATATAGCAAAAAAAATAGTAATTACTAAAAAGTAGTTACTATTTTTTTTCGATTTAGTCTTTATTTTATTAAAAAAAGGTGATATAATGCATAGACGAATAAAAAAAATATAGTAAAAAATGTACAAAAATAGGAAGGACTGATATAAAAATGGACATACTAATATCTATATTTAAACTACTTGGTGGATTAGCGTTATTAATATATGGAATGAAATCTCTAAGTACACAACTTAAAAAATTATCAGGAAGTAAATTAGAACAGATTTTAACACATGTTACTGATAATGCTTTTAAAGCTCTTTTAGTAGGATTTTTAATAACAGTAGCAACACAAAGCTCAGCTACTACAACTGTTATTATAGTAGGACTTGTGAATTCGGGAATTTTAAAGCTTAGAAATTCAATTCCTATAATAATGGGAGCAAATATTGGAACAACAATTAATTCACAAATATTAAGACTTGCCAATATTGAAGGTAATAGTTTTTTAACATTAATCTCACCTGCAACTATTGCACCAGTTTTATTAATAGTAGGGTTAATAATAATTCAAAAATCAAAAAAAGCAAAGAATAAAGACATTGGACAATTGGTATTTAGCTTAGGATTGCTATTTACAGGTATGATTACAATGATAAACATAGCAAGCTCATTTAGTAATTTACCTATACTTACAGATATACTAAAAAAACTTTCAAATCCAATTTTAGGAGTTTTAGCTGGAGCACTTGTTACTGCAATTGTTCAAAGCTCAGCTGCAACAGTAGGAATTCTACAAGCTATATCTACAACTGGAATAATGACATTTTCCACTACAATACCAATTATATTAGGACAAAATATTGGAACATGTGCAACTTCAATGATTGCAAGCGTTGGTGGAAATAAAAATGCAAGAAGAGTTGCAACAGTTCATCTATATTTTAACTTAATTGGAACAATATTATTTTTAATTGGAATATATTCATATCAACATTTTATTGGATTTTCTTTTTGGAATGGGCCAATAGATATGGGAGGAATAGCAAATTTCCATACAATATTTAATGTAGTATCAACATTAATTTTATTCCCATTTATAAAACAAATAGAAAAATTAACAATGATTACAGTAAAAGATAAAAAAGAAGATGAAGAAGAAAATGAAGAAAAGTATTTAGCAGAATTAAATAAGCTAGATGAAGGAATTACAAAAATACCTAGTTTAGCAATTGAAAATGCTAATTCAGTTATAACTTCAATGGCTGAAGTTGCAAGAAAAAACTTTGAGAATTCTTCAGGATTACTAAATAAATTTGATGAAAAAAAATTAGAAAGAATTAAAGAAAGAGAAGATATTATAGACAAGATGGAGGAAAGGACAACAAAATACTTAGTAACTCTTCTAAATAACAATTTAAGGAAAGATGAGAATTTAAAAGTTAATTCTTTAATTAGAATAGATTCAGAAATTGAAAAAGTTGCAGATTATAGTTATGCACTTTCAAAAATAATTGAGGAAATGAAAGACAATGAAATAGTATTTTCGAAAGATGCTAAAAAGTCTTTAAACATAATGTTTAGACTAACTACAGATATTATTTCAAAAACCATTGAGTATTTAAGAAATGAAAAAATTGATTTAGGTATAGATATTCAAATTCTTAAGGAGATAGCCGAAACAAAAAGAGAAGAATTTAGAGCAGATCATATTCAAAGATTAAAGAGTAATTTGTGTAATGTTGAAAGTGGAATTTCATATTTAGAGATTTTAACAACTTTAGAAAAAATAGTTGATCATTGTTATAATACAAGCATTTCTCTTTCGAACATTATAACAGATAGAAGATTTATAACAAAACATGATTATATTAGTAGTATATATACAAATAACGAAGAAATTTTAAAAGAAAAATTTAATGAATATAGCTTAAAATATGAATGAGTGGATTTTATATCCACTCATTATACTTTTTAATATATATTTTTTTTGCAATTAATGCTACAAAACAATAAAGGATTGGAACTCCAATTATAACTGTCATATATTTTACTGGAATTGGAGCTAAGCCAATTATATTTCCAAGCCAAGTAAATGGAACTAGAATTCCTACTATAATTAAAAGTAATGAAGAAAAGTAAACTGGTCCACTTGCAATACTTTCTATAAAAGGTTTTTTAGCAGTTCTGATGATATGCATTCCAAGTAAATTTGAAACTATACTATAAGTAAACCAGATAGTTTGGAATAGTGCTGCATCTCTTAGGTTAAACTTAAACCATAAAAATGCAAATACAATCAAGTCAAAAATTGAACTTAATGGTCCCATAAATAGCATAAAATTTTTTAAGCTTTTTAGATTAAACTGTCTAGGCTTTCTTAAATATTCTTTATCAACATTATCTAATGGAAGAGTAAGTTGTCCAAAATCGTAAAGTAATCCTTCAACTAGTAATTGAATTGGAGTTTCTGGCAAAAATGGCAAAAGTACACTTGCTATTATTACAGACATAACTTCTCCAAAGTTAAAACTTGTTGCCATCTTTATATATTTCATAAGATTTCCAAAAGTCTTTCTTCCTTCTTGGACACCATCTACTAAAACATGTAAGTCTTTTTCTAAAAGAATAATATCTGCTGATTCTTTTGCAATATCAACAGCTGTATCTACACTTATTCCAACATCAGAATTTGTAAGTGATGGGGCATCATTTATTCCATCTCCCATATAACCTACAACATTTCCAGCACTTTTTAAAAGTCTTACAATTCTTGCTTTTTGAATAGGAGAGAGCTTTACAAATATGTTATTATGCTTTAGAAGTCTTATAACTCCACTATCTTCAAGATTTTCTATTTGACTTCCTTCAATTATTTCTTGTGTATTTATACCAACTTTTTTACAAATACATTTTGTAACTTCGGCATTGTCTCCTGTAAGTACAATAACTCTTATTCCTGATTTATTAAGTCTTTCAATTGCAGATTTTGCAGATTCTTTTGGAGGATCTAAAAATCCTATAAAACCTAATAATACCATATCTTTTTCATCATTAACATCAAATATTGTAGTATCTCTTAATTCATTTTTTTGAGCAACTGCGATTACTCTTAATCCATCTTTATTTAGATTCTTAGAAATCTGCTTAATGTTTTCTTTTATTTTATTATTTATTGGAGAAACTTTTCCTTTATAATCTACTAACGTACATAAGTCTAATATTTCTTCTACAGCACCTTTTGTAATCATTTGCTTTTTTTTGCCATCAGTAACAATGACAGATAATCTTCTTCTTGTAAAATCAAAAGGAATTTCATCAACTAGTTTATATTTTTCAGTATATACACTCATATCATTTTTTAAAGCTCTATTTACAACTGCTTCATCAATATTACCTCTTAAACCTGTTTGAAAATATGAGTTTAAAAAGGCATGCTTAAGGATTCTAATATCTTCATCACCATTTATGTCTAAGTATTTTTCAAGCACGATTTTGTCTTCTGTTAAAGTCCCTGTTTTATCTGTGCATAAAATGTTCATTCCACCAAAGCTTTGAATTGAGTCTAATTTTTTTACAATAGTTTTCTTTTTAGACATTTTTACAGCACCTTTAGATAAGCTTGAAGATAAAATTACAGGAAGAAGAAGTGGTGTTATACAAATTGCAATTGCAACAGCAAATGTAAAAGCAGTTACTGGTGCATGCTTCCATGTATTTAAAACAAAAACTATTGGTGTTAATACAAGCATAAATTTAATTAATAATTTGCTTATATCTTCAATTCCTTTTTGAAAAGAAGACTTTGGTTTTGCTGATTTTAAAGTATGTGCAATTTTTCCAAAATATGTGCTGTCAGCAGTTTTTATTACTGCACACTTACCAGAACCACTTATTACGTTTGTTCCCATAAAACAAATTGTATCTAAATCAGACAAACTATTAACATCTGATTCTTCTAAATCTGTAAAGGCAAGTTTTCTAACAGCATCAGATTCACCAGTTAAAGACGATTGTCCAACATAAATATCTTTTGACTCAATAATTCTTAAATCTGCAGGTATCATGCTTCCTGCAGATAAAACAACAATATCTCCTATTGTTACATCTTTTACTGGAATTTGAACTTCTTTTCCATCTCTTAGAACAGTAGTAGTTGTGGCAACTAATTCTTTTAATTTTTCTGCTGCTTTGTTTGAACGAAATTCTTCAAAGAATTCTAGAAGAGTGCTTGCAGCAACTAAAATAAATATTACTATAATATTTGCATAACTTGGCGTTTCAGGTAAATACACATCTGTGTAAAATAGAATTGCTACAATTCCAAGTAGAATGCTATTAAAGGGACTAAATAAACTTTCTTTTAAATAGTGGTACCATTTTTTAGGCTTAGCGCTACTTATTTCATTTGGCCCGTAATGTTCAAGCCTTGCTTGTGCTTCTTTTGAGGATAGTCCATTTATATCTATATTATATTCTTTTAAAAACTCTTCTTTTGGAAGAGTTCCTTCTTTTCCATACAACTTTTGAATATTAACTTCTTCTTTATTTTTTGTATCTTTCATTAAAAACATCTCCATTTTTATTGCATAGAAAAAATTACGAGATTTTTTCGGAGCAACAAGGTTAAGTAGCTTTTCTTATTATTAATCTTTTGTAAAAAAAATATTCTTATAGGTAAGTATATATAATGATTTGCAAGTAAAAAATATTAACACAATCGTTTATTTGCAAGTTTCTAAATATTGCTTTAATGCTGTTGCAATTTGATCAGGGCAAGAAGTTGTTCTAAAACCGCAAGTTATTCCTGAAAGTTTTGAAATAACATCTTCTACTTTCATACCTTTAACTAAAGATGATATTCCTTTTAAGTTCCCATTACATCCATTAATTACTTTTAAATCATTTATAATATGAGTGTTTTCATCAATTTTAAAAATCATTTCAGATGAACAAACACCACTTGGTCTGTATCTATATTCCATTTTTATTCCTCCTTTTTTACTGTAGTTTATTATATATTTTTGTGAATTTAAAGTCAATATAAAATTTATTCTATCTCGCTATCATAAAAAAATTGACAAAAAAAGGTATTTGTGGTATATTTATAGTGTAAATTAACTCTATAAAAAAATATAATTAAAAGGAGGAATTTTTATAATGAAAGATTTAGAACAAATAAAAAAAGATTTAAAACAAGCATTAACAGACGAATTAGAATTTATAACTAAATTGAAAGAAGAAAAACCATCAACTATTATTGAGGAACGCAAGAATCCAGAGTATTTGAGAAAATTGATAGAACATATTGATGAAATATTGCCAATATATGTGGCATCTGTAATCAGACATCAATTAGAATCAATATCTCATTTTTCAGATTTATATTGGTATAAAGAAAATCAGGATTATGGACCAAAATTTAATATATTAAAGAGTGAAGACTTAGAAAAAATGGGATATATACATCGTGGAATGAGAATTCCTGGTAAACTTGAAAATAGAATGAATGTAGAAAAATACCTTACAGAAATCATGAAAGAATATGGATTTGAAATGCCTTCATTAGATGAAATTGATGAGTTAGAAAAGCAAGGAAAATATACTGAAGCAATATATGCAAAAAAGCTTAGAGGACATAATCCATATGAAAGTGAACCATATATTGTTGGATATATACCAAGTGAACATGGTACTATATCAAAAGATAAAGCAGAAAAATCTGATTCAACAGATGACTTAAGTAAAGATCAAGAAGATTTAGAACGTTAGAGAGTAATAAAAATACGGATAAATATATAAGAAAGAGAATACAAAATTGGAAAAATTACAATATGGCTTTTATTGAGACAATAGAATGAAAGATTATCTTGTTTAGATAATCTTTTATTGGTTATAATACCATGCGCTATGCGCGTGGTAAAAATAGCTTTAGCG
>CAMKSF010000035.1 GCA_946415375.1 uncultured Clostridia bacterium | reverse complement strand
GAAAGTGGATTTGTTTGATCCATGAATTGTGAAAGTTGTGAACTTCCAAAGAATTCTCTTATTGCAGATGTAATTGGTTTTGTATTAATTAATGTTTGTGGTGTGACACTGTCTATATCTTGTATTGTCATTCTTTCTCTTACAACTCTTTCAAGTCTTGCTAAACCAATTCTAAATTGATTTTGTAATAATTCTCCAACACATCTAATTCTTCTGTTTGCTAAGTGATCTATATCATCAGGTTCTCCTAATCCTTGTGCTAAATTTAATAATACACTTATAGAAGCAATCATATCTTCTGTTGTTATATGTTTTGGAATTAATTCATCATATCTTTCTTTTAATATTTTTAATAAGTCTTTTTCTTCTGTATTGTCTAAGATGTTTTTAAGTACTGCATAATTTACATTTTCTTTGAAATGTAGTTTTCCAAAGTTGAAATCTGGAAGTACTTTATTAATATTAACTGTTCCGTTTCCTATAATTCTAATTTTTTGGTCATTGTATTTAATATCTACAATATTAATTCCTGAGTTTTGAATTTCTTCTGCAACTTCTTCTGTGATTGTTTCATCTGCAGAAACAAATATTTCTCCTGTTTCTGGATTTACAACATCAGAAAAAGCTATTTTATCAGCAATTCTATTTGCTAGTCCTAATTTTTGGTTAAATTTAAATCTTCCTACTTTTGCTAAATCATATCTTCTATTATCAAAGAACATATTGCTAAATAGTGTTCTTGCTGCATCTTCAGTTGGAAGCTCTCCAGGTCTTAATTTTCTATATATTTCAAGAATTGCTTCTTCTTGTGTTTTAATTGGGTCTTTATTTATTGTTGTTTCTATCATTGGATGCTCTCCAAATAATTCTCTTATTTGGTCATCTGTAATTATTCCTATTGTTCTTAAAAGAGTAGTAATTGGAACCTTTCTTGTTCTATCTACACGAACATAAAAAATATCATTACTATCTGTTTCATATTCAAGCCATGCACCTCTTAAAGGCATAACTGTTGAAGTATATGTCTTTCTTCCTGTTTTAGGATCAAAAATTGCATCAAAATAGCATCCTGGTGAACGTACTAATTGGCTTACTACAACTCTTTCTGCACCATTTATAATAAATGTACCAGAGTCTGTCATAAGTGGGAAATCACCAAGATAAATCTCTTGCTCTTTTATTTCTCCTGTTTCTCTATTTATTAGTCTTACTTTAACATGTAGTCTGCTAGAATATGTAGCATCTCTTTCTTTCGCTTCTTCTAAAGTGTATTTTGTTTTGTCTTCCATGTAATAATCGAAAAATTCAAGAACTAAGTTTCCAGAATAGTCTTCTATTGGTGAAATATCTTTTAATACTTCTCCTAGACCTTCTTCTACAAACCAATCGTAAGAATCTCTTTGAACTGCAATAAGATTTGGCATTTCAATACAATCGCCAACTTTGGAAAAATCTTTTCTTACTGCTTTTTCATACTTAATTTCTTTTAATTTCAAAAAAATCACCTCAAAAAAATATTAAGCAGATTAAATATAAATACAGATAAAAAAGTCCTTCTTAAAATAAAACAAAATTAGCGAATCTCAAATTGCCTGCTCTTCAATTTTTTAATCCGCCTTTGTATTTATTCTAATTCCTCTTTTTTACCTAATAATTATCTCTTTTGACTTAAAATTTCGCGCAAAAACGCTATTGTATTTTTCAACATATCTATTTTACCACATATTAATGGTGATTGTCAATGGTTTTTGCGTATATTTTTAATTATTTTCGCAAAAAAATCAGTTCAATTATTTGAACTGATTTTTTCTATTTTTAAATAAAAATTGTTCTTATTGTAACTTTCGTGCACTTTCCATTTTCAAACTCAAAATTGTAATTTGGTAATAACTCTCCTGGTTCTAGATTGTTTTCATTAATATTTTTAAAATCTTTAAAATAATCTTTTACAGTTGTATCTTTTAATACTTCTTCCTCATCAATACTTCCATTGTAATTAGTGTGAACACATTTTGTATTTTCATCTACAACAATTTTTTTATAAATCTCTGTTGCTTTATAACAAATTGCTTGTTGAGTACTTGACGTTAATACATATTTACCATTATCATCTTTGCCAATATGGTATTCCAAATAATCTTTTTTTGCATATAGGGTCAATCCTTCACCTTCTTCATCTTTATTTACTGTATATTTCACCCCATTAATAGTAATTTTTCCAGTATTTTTTGCATCATCATATTCACTTTTAGTTAATGTATAATCAGTGTAGATTCTTCCTTTTAAAGTATATTTTCCATCATTCTTCTCTACATCTGTAACAACAAATATTTCTTTTTCATTTAAGTCTATTTTTTTTGTAATCTCATCATATTTATCCTTTACACTACTTGTATTAGTACTTTTATCTTTATTTGTGTTTGTATTAACTATCGTATTTGTTTCAGATTCTTGTATCTCTGTTACTTTATTTTCTGCTTCTTTAACTTGTGTTTGTAATGCTTCAATTTGATTTGTATTATCTCCTTTTGATTTTTTTAATTTATTATTTTGAATGACAAAATATACCATTCCTCCAGCTAAAATTAAAATAATTATTAATAAGATTACTGTACTTAATTTTACTTTTATTGGTTCTTTTCCTTCCATTTCTTTTCTCTCCTTATATTTTAATATTTTTTAATCACTAAAATGATTTCCTAATAAGTAACCTTTTCTTCCATCTTTTAATTTAATCTGTATATCAATATCTTTGTAATATCCTATAACTTTAAATTCATCTTTTTCAGTTAATTTAATTATACCTGCATCATTAAAAACCTCGTCAGGTTCATGATCTCCTTGATATTTTGGACTTGCAGATAGTTCCCAATATTTATCAATGTTTTTCATATCTTCTGTAAATAATATGTCTTTTGCAGTAAATGTTTCATTTTTTATTTTTGAGAAATCTATATCTTTTTTCTTTATTTCATTGTTCTCTATTACATAATAGTTAGGGAATATTTCTGGTGTAGTGGTTGCTCTATGTATTTCCGAACAAACTAGCTTTCCTTTTTGATTGGTATATAGGCTCCAACCTAACTCCTTTATTTTTTTCATTTTTGAATCTATTTTTGAGAATATCAAACAATGTGGATCCTCACTAGGTCCATTATCAAAAATTACAACTTCAATTGATTTATCATTTTTATTTAAATCTGTTATGAATATTTCTGTAAAATTAGGATTATTTTCTTCATAAAAAATTTTATCATTTAATTTAAATTCATATTTATCTTCTTCATATGTTTGTCCCATTCCATTATCTTGTTTTTCCGTTTTATGTACAACTGTAATTATGTCCTTCTTTCCATCTCCATCTAGGTCATATTCAAAATCTTTATAATTCTTTATATTTTCACATTTTCTAGATTCTATAGCGACATCTTCAATTTTATAAAACTCTTCATCAAATTGAACCATTTTTATGCCTTTTGCTTTATTAGTTTTTCTTTGAGTTTCTTGTTTTTCTTTATTATTCTCTTTAGCTTTTATTTCATCATTTACAATATTATTTCTATTAATACTCTCTTGCACCTTTTGTCGATTACTCTCTATTTCTAATTTATCTTTTTCTATACTTTCTGTCAAAAAGTATATTGATATTACTGATAATACCATAATAATAACTATTATTATTACTGATACACTCAATTTTATTTTTATTGGTTTCTTTTCTTTATTCATTTTTATCCCTTCTTAACTTACTTTTTTTATCTTCCTTGTGGAATATTTGATTCTATTCCAAATTGTATATCTGAAATATATACATCTTCTGTTTTTTCGCCTTTATATTTTTCTAATACCTCGGTTTCTATATGTACTGGTTTTTCTATAGAATCTTGTTTATATCCTAATTCAAATACTTGAACTCTGTTTGTATCCTTTAAATCAAAGATATATGTTTTTTCGTTATTTATAGTAACTTTTATCTTCTTTGCTCTTGCATTTTTTTTGTATTCTTCTTTGCTTTCATTATTTCCGTTCATAATTAGCATATTAGGAATTTTATAATAGAATTCTTTAGGAACCTCATCATAGTGTTTATAATCTTTTTCGACAACCAATGCATTATATTGATTTTTCACATAAGTTTCCCAATCATAGTCACCATCACAATATATTTCATTTAGTATAGCAATATCATATATTATTTTTTTAGTATATTTTGAACTTAAGTCTTTTTTTTCAACATTTTTATAACAATATCTTGGGTAGTTACATTTCCATCTAAAAATCTTTGTTGAATCACCAAGCATATATAAATCTTCAAATCTTTCTTTGTATGATTCTATTTTATTTTTTCTTAAAGAATAAAATGTTTTCTTTGTCAAGTTATAAAATGTACTGTTTTCTTTATTTATTTCTTCAACTATTTCTTCTAGCCACTTATCATTTTTTGGGTATTCTTCCCAATCTATATTTGTAGAAGTATTTTCTTTTTTATTAGTTTGTTCAATAATTTCTTTTTTTTCAATTTCATTTGTCTTTTCCTTTTTATCTTCTACTTTTTCTTTATTATTCTCAGCTATTTCTATACTATCTACTTGATTTTGTTTGCTCTCTGTTTTATTTTCTGCAATTTGATAAAAATAGTATATTGTAATCATTGATACAAGAAAAATCAATTCAATAATAATAACCGCAATTGTAAAAGATAGTTTTATTGGTTTCTTTGCTTTCATTTTAATTCCTCCATTTGCTTTTGTATTTTCTTCTATTTTCTTATGTTATACTATTATATAAATAGTATATCTTTTTACACTTTGTTTGTCAATTTTTTCTACAAAATTATTTAAAACTATTGTATTTTTTTTGTTATTATGGTATTATATTTATTGTAACATATTTAGGGGTATAGTGTTAATGGTAGCACATCGGTCTCCAAAACCGCCTGTGTGGGTTCGAATCCTACTACCCCTGCCAAAAAAGATGAAGAATTAAACTCTTCATCTTTTTTATTGTTATTTCATATGTTTTCCTGTTGTCTTCAATTTATCATTTTCTTTTTTTCTTTTAAACAAATAGTAAGCAATTATTAGAATTATAATAAAAATTATTATTACTATCATTATAATTATTTTTTTAGTGTAAGTATTATTTTCTTCTTTATCTTTAATTATTTCTTTAGCATTTTCTTCTTTTTGTTTATCTGATAATTGTTTGTCGATTTGGTTTAAAGTTATGTCCTTCTTTTCGTTTATTATTTTTGATTCTTCAACTTCTGTTATTTTTCCAACCAATACAGATCTTGTCTCTGTATCACTTGAATTACATGTTGAAAGCAGAATAAGTTTATCCTTACTACTTACTTTAATTGAAGAATTTTTTGTAATAACATTTTTTTCAAATTCTTTAATTAGATCTTTATTGCTTCCATTTCTTTTTAAAGTCAAACTATATACCTTTGAATAAGCATTTATAATTTCAAAATATACTAAATCTATTTTATAAATTTTATCTCCAGTATAAAGCATACCTGTGTTATGCTCATCAAAATACTTTTTATCTGAATAATTTCTAACCTCTGCAAACATTAAATCTGCTTTTAAATTATGTCCATATATAATTGTATAATCATCCTTAAAAAATCTATTATTCCTATAATCTAAGAAAATACTACCAGTTATCGAGTACTCTTTTCTATAATCATTGTTAAGATATTCTGTATTATCTTTTCCAATTACCATAGGATAATCTATATTGGTATTATCTATTCTAATCCATCCACAAATATCTTCATTTATTTCTTTTTGAATACTCTCTAACGAAAACTTCTCATTTTCTTCTGGCTTGTATTGTAAAACATCTTCTGTTAGTTCTGCTTTTTGATAAGTCGCATATGCATCATATAACGCATATCCTGAATAAAAAAGCAAAATCACAAGAACAATTATTACAATATTATTTACTATTTTGTCAATTAAATATACTAATAAATTAATTATCTTCATCGCTATTTTTATCCTTTATCTTTTTGAAAATAAACCAACTTAAAATCAAAACAACTATAACAATTACTATCACATAAGGTAGTATACTAAAAAATACTCCTGTAATTGCAACATCATAATCTGCATGATTTACAACCAAAATTACATTATCCTCTTCAGATGAAACCGGAACATTTCTTACTACCTTTCCTTCCTCACCATTAATAATAGTTTGATATTTTCTTGCTTCATTCTCTACAATACTAATATATGTTCCAGCAGGTATTTGATAAAACACTTGTCCATTTTCTGTTTTGCTTCCAATATATACTACTTGCCCATCCTTTAAATATATATCAAAAGAATATTTTCCTTCTTGAACTACAAATTTATCTATCGTTTGTATTTGCTTGTCATCATATGTAACAACACTATCTTGCCCAATTATGCTATATATGTCTCCTGCTTTTCCAAAAATACTAACTGTCAATTTAAAATACTGGTTTGGATCAGCAAGTTCACCTGTAGTTTTCATTTGGAATTCTATAAAAGTCATTTGTGTATGGTTAAATGCAATTTTTTCTTCCTTTGTATTAAGATTTAAATCAAATGCATATTTATAAAACGAATGATTTATAGTTCCATCATTTTCCTGTGTTGCTTCTATTGCAATCCTATATTTTTGCGTGTCTATTGGAAATTCTGTTTCATTTGAGCAGTATTTTTCAGTTATCAAATACTTATATACACCTGGTTTTATATATGTTGTATTGGAAAAATCTATATACTCTGTTTTTGAAAGATACTCTTCAGAAACTTTATCATCCTCGTTGTTTAATACAACTGTTAATTCAGTTGGCTCATTTTGTGCTCCATCCAAATTGCTTTTTTCCGGTTTGATTTCATATTTAAAAATCGTTTCACTTTGAGCAGGTTTTCCTGAAAGAGAAACGATAACTGGCACTTTTTTTCCTAAATAGTCTTCTTCATTACCTAATAAGCATAATGATGCTTTATATGAAGAAAGCATCATTGGTACCACAAATACTATTATCATTATAATAATTTTTAATTTAATATTTTTTTTACACATTTTTTGTTCTTAATATGCTTAGCACCTTTCCTTTAATTTCTGTTTTATCTATTGCACCAAAAATTCTAGAGTCTTTGCTTTCTTTTCTGTAATCACCAATTACAAACATCTTTCCTTGTTCAACTACATAAGGAAATTTAACTTTAGAATCTTCTGCTTCTTTAGTTTTAAAATATGATTGGTCTTCTTCAATATGTCCGTTTATCATTAAGTCTCCACTACCATTGATATCAACAGTTTGTCCTTCTGTTGCTACAATCCTTAATACATATGTATCTTTCCCATTATCAAAAACAACAATATCTCCACTTCTATACTCTTTTTCAAGTCTATAATAAACTACCAAATCGCCATCAGAAATACTCGGAACCATAGAAATACCTTTCATTCTTAGCATTCCAAAGCAATATGTAAAAACCACATAAACAACACACATAATCAGAACCAATTTAACTATAAGTTCTCTAACATTTATCATTGTTTTAAGTTGTTGTATTTTTTTAGCTATGATTCTGCCGTCTCTTAATAATTCCTCCATATTTCCCTCTCTTATAAGTTAATTCTTTCGTTATTTTCCATCTGTCATTTTTAGCTCATCAACTTTTTGATTTACTAGTCTTAAAATATGATTTACATTTTCCTCCATGTTATCTTGATAATTATCCATTCTTTGGTCATAATGTTGTTGCATTTCTAAAATTATTGCAACTAAAAGGCTCTTTTGTTTTTGTAATAATTCTTCTATTTCTTCTTCTTTTATATTTCTTATACTTCCATCTGAAACTGTGCTATGTGTTGAAGGCATGCCAAAATCACTCAAAGAACTAACTTCTTCACCATTTTTTAATTTTTCAATTATAGACTCATAATAATCCTTTTGGCTTTGCATCAAACCTTGATATTTTAAATTTAAATCTTTAACTTTTTTTAAAACATCAAGTTTGTCATAGCCACCAAAGATTCTCTTTTTAAAGTCCATTTGATTTTCGCCATAGACTGTTAACTCATTCATAATTAGACAAACCTTTCTTTTTATTTTGCAAGACAACATAATATACAAGTCAAACGGCTTATATATTATGTTTCTTGTTTAAATTATATTAATCTTCTCTTTTATGTTTTGAAGATCTTCTTACCATTGCAAATAGTACAACAACTGCTGCTGCTATTACAACATAAGGCATTATATTTAAAAATACACCTGTTAATGTAGCTACATCATAATTATTTACGATTGCTGTAGCATTTCCTGATGGTGTTTCTACCGTTGTCTTTGTTGTTGTATTTTTTTCAACAGTATCTATTGTTGTTGTATATCCTGTAACCGCTGTTTCAGCTACTGTATAGTCAACTCCTACTGGAATTTGATTTGTTCCACTAGAAGAACCAATTGTAATTGTTTCTCCATTTTTTATTTTTAAAGTTGTTGCTGTTCCTGCTGGAATTGTAGCTGGATTATTTGCATGTGATCCACCTGTTACTGCATAAGTTGCTCCTGTATCTCCTGGTACTGTTACAGATATATCAAAATATGCTGATTTGTCTCCCATGTTACCTGTAACACTTTTTGAAATTGAAATATTTGTAAATACTGGCTCTGAATCAAATATAACTGCTTGTTTTGTTCCATTATCTGCTGTTGAGTTTTTTATACCTGAAGCTGCAACTGTAGCAACCATATTTGTTCCATCTGTATCATTTGCTGCATAACGTACAGATACGTATAGATAATAATATGAATTATCTGTAGGATATTTTGACGCATCTGTTGAAGATGTTTCTGTTATTTTAAATCTATAGTCTCCTACTTTTGTAAATACAGCACTTGAAAAATCAACAGCTGTTGATGCTGATACTGCACCTGCTGTTGGGGCAGCATTTGAAAATGCAATTGATGCTGTTGTAGGATAGTTTGTAACTGCTGCTGGATTAAATGTAGTATCTGCATCTATTTTGTATCCAAAAGTATTTGTTACATTATTTGTAACTCCTGTTACATTTTTTGTTACTGTTACTGTTCCTGGTGAAGAAACCGTAGCAGCAGCATTAACTGTACTTATCAATAAAGTCATTGATAGTATTGCTATTAGCATTAAAATTGTAATAATTTTTTGTATTTTTTTCATTTTTCTATTCTCCTTTAATATTTTATATTTTTACATTTTATATTATACAGACGTTTTTACAAAAAAACAATATTTTCGAGTGAAACTTAATACAATTGTAATGTATTTGTAATGTATTTGTAATATTTTATTTTCAACAAAAAAGTATAATCAATTTTTTTAATTAATTATACTTTTTACCTTTTCTTTTTTATAGCTTTTATAATAAGAACATATACAAAAATGATGCTAATTATAAATATTAATAAATATGTCACAACTTCAAAAAATCCACCTGTAAGTGCTGCAGCATCTCTTGAATTCAAGAACTCTACTACATTTCCAGAATTTTGTGTAGTTAAGTTTCCTGTTGTTTTAGTTGCTCCTTGCACTCCTGTAATTGTTGTTAAATACTCCTCCGCATCTAGCTCTGTCACACTGAATGTTACTCCAACTGGTATTTGCGAGTCGATTCCATTACTTGCTAAACCTATTGTTACAGTTTGTCCTCCTTTTAAATATATATAGTTTGTTGAGCCAACTATATATGTTGAACTTGTATTAATTTGAGTGTCGTTGTATGTTATTCTACTGTCTTGTCCTGAAATTCTATATGTTGCTCCATTTGTACCATTTATTGTAACTAAGAATTTAAAATACTTGTCTGTTTCTCTCATATTTCCAGCAACTTCTTTTGTTAAAGTAATATGTGTAGAAGCAGATGTTCCACCAGAATTTATATTTAGAGTATCTGTAAGAGTCTGTCTTTCAATCTTATATGATGCTGTTTTTAAGGCTTCATCCGCATAAGTTGAGTATGCAAAACTTACAGTATTTGATAAGTTATTTGGAACTGAATTTGGTACAATGTATTTTATATAGTATTCCTGAGATGTTTCTGGTTTAGAACTGATTGTTACACTTTGACTTGATGTATTTCCGTTTCCTGTTGGGCTTGTTCCAATAAAAGTAGCCCCAGATAAACTATTAGTTAAAGTACCTTCATATATTATTAAGTTTTCATCAGATGAAGTTTTAGATACTGTAACTTTTAGAATAACTGTATCCCCTGCAGTTACTTGATCTCCATTTTGATACAAAGTACCATTAATTGAATATATTTCTTGTTCAATTTCTGCTGATAGTTTTTCAGACCTAAATTCCATTGGTTCTATTATATCAGCAGTTGAATTTGATGCTCTATAATATCCAAAAATTCCTTCTATATCTTTTGATAAAGCATTTGTAACTCCATCAACAACTGTTGTCGTTCCTAAATTGTTTGAGTGTATGTTTAATAAGTTTGTACTATTTCCATTTTGAACTTCTGATGGAGTATTTTCTGTAATTACAGAATATCCACTTGAAGCATATATATGGCTCAGTGCATACCCACTTTTTGGTTTTCCAAAGAAATTAATAGCTCTATTTGTATTAGAACTAACTCTACAATATATTTTTTCTCCATCTACTAATTCATAAAATGTGTTATTATAGTTTTCATTATAGTAAGGAATAGTCTCATCATCAGTATCTACTAACACATTTACCAACAATCCACTTGATGTTCCATCTATAACTCTTACTCTATATTCATATTTCATACCATGCAGATTGGCTATTAGTGTTGTTTCGCCTATGGAAACTGGTGTAACGGTTCCATCAGAACTTACAGTTGCTATACTTGTATCATTTGATGTCCATACCAATTCATTATTATTTGTACTTATTTTATATGTTAATCCCATTCCTATTGTTAATGCTTTGTCCGCAAAATTTGAGTCAGGTGTTAGAATTGAGTTTTCATCAAATACTGTTATTTCATACGTTTCTCCATCTATAGTCAAAGTTGTAGTTCCAAGTTTATTTCCTGTGATTGTATAGTCAACTCCACTTATATTTTTTATTTTTGCAGTTTGGCTATAATTGTTTGCTGTACTTATCGAAGGATATACTAAAAAATAATCATTTCCATCTTTTTTTACTATTAAATATTGCTTACCTGATGTAATGGAATTTACTTTAATATAACCTGGAATTTCAGAGCTAGATGTTTCTCCATTTTCTATAGGCTTATATAAATAAAAATTTGCTTTATTTGCTGAACCAGATAAACATGAAATATACTTATTTGAACTATCATAGCTCATATAAATACTAGATATTACAAATGAAAATTCTCCATTGGTGTTTGATACAGTTATATTCCCAGAGCTCGTTGAATTTACATAGTATGTATATACTCCCCCTGCTATTTTTCTTCCTAATCGTATATATACATTATTTTTGCTTATTTTATATTTTGAACCACTGGCTTTAAACGTATATAAACAATCCTCTAAACGAACTTCACTTTCATTATAATTTTGATCTACTCCTAAACATGCAGCTGTATAACTATATGGCGTTCCTGTGCTTACACTTGCAATACTCGAATCGTCTAATGTATATGTTGACGTACTTGCAGTAAAAGTATATGTACCGCCTTCAGGCACATATATTTTATTTACAGCTTTTACAGGTTTAAATATTATATCTATTAAATTAAAACTTGTTTGTATTATTAATACTAAAATTAATAATCTAATAAAAATTTTCTTCATTGGATTTCCTTTTTATTCATAATTTATTTATAATAATAAATACAATTTTCCAAAATTAGTGTATCATAACAAAAAAATTTTTTCAAGTTTTTTTTCGCACAAAAAAAGCATAACTTTATATTTAATTTGTTATGCTTTTTACTTTTTCTTCTTTATATTTCTTACAAATAAAACATAAATAGAAATCAAACTAATTGTAAATATTACAACATAAATTGCATATTCAAAAACTGTTCCTGTAAAGGCCGCTGCATCTTTTGAATTCAGGAATTCTACTGTATTAGTTGCTCCTATTGTTTTATTTCCTGTATTTTTTGTTTCACCCTGAATTCCTGAAATTGTAGTTAAATAATCTTCAGCATCTTGCTCTACTATAGAATATGTTGTTCCTTCTACAATTTCGGATGTTGTTCCATTACTTGCAAGACCAATTGTAACTGTTTGTCCACCTTTTAAGTATATATAGTTTGTCGAACCAACTGTGTATGTATTACTTGTATTTACAGAACTATTATTATATGTAATTGTACTATCCTGCCCTACAATTGTATAAGTATCCCCATTTGTTCCATCTATTGTAACTAAAAACTTGAAATATTTATCAGTTTCTCTCATATTTCCTGCAACTTCTTTTGTTATAGTAATATATGACTTGGCTGCTGGTTGTGTTACTGTAATTGTTGCAGATGCATTTCCAGTTCTACTTGTTTTATATGATGCAGTAGAATCTACAGCTCCTGTAGAATTTGTATTACTTGCTCTTCCATTTGATTCATAATCAAATGTTACAGTATTAGTCACATTTCCTACTGTTCCATTTGGTATTGTATATTTAATATAGTACTTTTCCGTATGTGAATCAGCTGTACTAATTGTTACTTGCTGTGTTGTATTTGTTCCTGTACCTGTTGGTGATGTACCTAAAAATACTGTTCCATTTAGATTACTTGTTAATGTTCCATCATAATTTACTATATAGTCATATGCACCCTTTGATATTGTTACTTCAAATATAGCTGTATCTCCTGGGTAAATTGTATCTCCATTTTGATATTCTTGACCATTTACCGAATATACTTTTTGAGATATTTTAGGAAGCTTTTCTGATCTAATCGAAAGAGTTTCAGTAACATTTGAATAAGTTGAATATCCAAACATACCTTCTGCTCCTCTAGAATATGCTTCAGCAACTGCATTAGCCATATTAGTATTGCTAAAATACTGTGATTGTGTATCAGAAAAAATAGATGGACCATTTCCGCTTCTTACTTCTGATTCTGTTTCTTCAACAATTGGAGCATACCATTCAGACATATAACTTAGAGCATATCCATCATCTGGTGCTGCATAAAAATTTGTATAATTATTTGAATATCTAGGTACTCTTATATATACTCTTGTCCCATTTGGAGCTTTTATAAAATCTGAATTATGACTATAATTATAGTATGCGGTAGTTTCATCATCACTATCAACATATACATTTATTGTTCTATAATTATAGTTATTCGTAGCTAACCTTTCTGTTACTGTAACAGGTATTGTATATGTTACCCCACCAACTGTTGCTCTTATATTAGTGTTTCCTACTGCTACTGCTGTTACTTGTCCTCTGTTATTTACAGTTGCTATACTTGTATTTTCTGATGACCAAGTTATCGTAGAATTGGTATTTGTTTGAAGTGTATAACTAAGTCCAGCAGTTATAATTAAGGCTTTATCTTCAAAATCATCACTAGGTTCTATTTCAATATCTTCATCTTCTCCATAGACTATAATTTCATATTCTTTATCTCCTATAGTCATCGTTGTTTCGCCAACATCAACTCCTGTAATTGTATATTCATATCTATTAATTATTTTTGCTGTTTCAGAATAATTAGTATTTCCATTATTCACTTTTTGTACAGGATATAAAAGATAATAAGTACCACCATTTTGTTTTACAACTAAATAGTTTGTATCTTCTACTATTTGACTAACTTTAACATATCCGGGTATTTCTGTGCTTGATGTTTCTCCATTTGTAGCTTGTCTATATAGATTAACTGGAGTACCAGTAGCATTTGCAGCATAAAAGTAATTATTTGTTGTATTAAATGATAAATAGTCAGAAGTTTGATAGTGTATAGTCATGTTTCCATTATTATTATCAACAGTTAATGGTGATGTTGCTGTGCCATTTATATAATTTCTACTATAATATATATATAGATACAGATTGCCTTTTGTTGCATAATATGTGCCATTACCTCTTCCAGCATCTGCCAATGTATATTCACATGTACTTAGTTCAACTTCATCTCCATTATATGAGCTACTAGTTCCTAACTGAGCCTTTACTATAGGTTCATTTGTAGCACTTGCAATTGATGCATCATCTATTGAGAAAGACGATGATTGTGCCGTTATAGTTGATGTTTGTCCTTTTTCTATATATATTTTTGTAGCAGCATTTGAAACATTGTATATCATATCTATTAAATTAAAACTTGATTGTATTATTAATACTAAAATTAATAATCTAATAAAAATTTTTTTCATTTGCTTTCCTTTTTTTAAATCTAATACTCCAAAAATAGTGTATCATAACAAAAAATATATTTCAAGTTTTTTTAATAATAAAAGCATAACCTTATATTATTTAAGTGGTTATGCTTTTTTACTAATTATTTTTGTTATTTTTGTTCTTTTTATTATTTTTATTCAATTAATTTTTTTATATCTTCATCATTTTTTAGTCTTGGGCTTAAAAAGTGATATGCATCTTTGTTCTGCTGAACTGCAATAGTAGCTATTTCTTTATTATCACGTAATCTAAAACTTGCATATTTAATTATAAGTCCTTTATTTGAAACAGCTGCTTTTACAATTTCTTCATCATCTCTTAAATCTTCACTTGCAAAATATAGAGTTTGTCCATAAGTTTCTACACTAGATTTTATAACATCTCTATCTGCTTTAAGTCTTTCTGATGCATAGCAGGCTGTCCATGGAGCTTTTTTTATGCCTAGCATTACAATTTCTTTGTCATCTTTTAGTTTATCACTTGCAAACTCTAACGCCTCTCCATCTTGATTCAGTGCCATTTTTACAACATCTTTATCTTGTTTTAATTCTTCTGATGCATAGTCTAAAAGCTTTCCTTCCATACTAACTGCTTTCATTACAAATTCTTTATTATCTGAATTTCTTTTTAGTTCTTCTATATCCATATTTTAACCTTCTTGTTCATATAATTCTTTATATATTCTATAATCTTTTAGGATTCTTCTTACATAATTGTTTGTTTCTTTAAAAGGAATATTCTCTATATCTGATCCATCAGATTTTATTTTATTAGAATTAATCCATGAATCTACATTCCCACTTCCCGCATTATATGCCGCTAGTGCAAGTTCTGTATTATTATACTTTTGTAGCATTTTTGAAATATACTTTGTTCCAAGTTTAATATTTATTTCCGAGTCAAACAAATCATCATTATCTATTGTCATATTTAAACTTTTTGCTATTTCTTGCCCAGTTGAATCCATAAGTTGCATTAGACCTTTTGCACCTTTTTTAGATTCTGCATTTTCACTAAAATTACTTTCAGCTTTTATTGTTGCATAAATTAAATATTTGTCCACATTATATTCTTTACTATATTTCTCTACATATTCACTGTATTTAGTTATATAAATACTTTTCATTATTGTATTTTTGTTTTTAAATATTGTAAACAATATCGTTATAATCACAATTAATACAACTAAAACTTTCCATATTTTTTTCAAATTAATTCCTCACTTTTTCTATTCATTTCAAATACTTATTTATTTTTAAAAAATTAAAATATATTGCTCTAAAATTGTAAAAAAGAACTGATCCCTTTTACAACTTATACAATTATTTGCAGTCATACCAATTCTCTGCTTCTGAAACCTCTGCAATTAGTGGCACTTTTAGTGTAGCTGCACTTTCCATACATTCTTGCAATATTTTCTTTACTTCCTCTTTTTCATTAATAGGTGCTTCTAGCATCATTTCATCATGAACTTGTAATACTATTTTTGTTTGTAAATTTCTTTTTTTCAATTCATTAAAAACTTTTATCATTGCAATTTTCATAATATCTGCCGCTGTTCCTTGAACAGGAGTATTCATTGCAGCTCTTTCTCCAAATTGTCTTACCATATAGTTATTTGATTTTAGTTCTGCAATCTCTCTTCTTCTTCCATACATTGTCATTGAATATCCTGTTTCTTTTGCATTCTTAATTGCTTCTTGCATAAATATTCTTACCCCAGAATACTCTGATAAATATTGTTCAATATATTCTTTTGCTTTGTTTCTGTTTATTCCAAGTTGCTGTCCTAATCCAAATTCACTTATTCCATATACTATTCCAAAGTTTACTGCCTTAGCACTACTTCTTTGCTCTTTAGTTACTTCTTCTACTGGTATTCCAAATACTTTAGATGCCGCTTGTTTATGGATATCCTCTCCATTTTTGAATGCTTCTATCATGTGCTTATCACCAGATAGATGAGCTAAAACTCTTAATTCTATTTGTGAATAATCTGCATCTATATATACTTTTCCTTCTGCCGGCTTAAATACTTTTCTTAGTTGTTTTCCAAATTCAATTCTTGTAGGTATATTTTGAAGATTTGGTTCTGTTGAACTAATTCTTCCTGTTGCTGTTATAGTCTGATGGAAAAATGAGTGTATTCTTTTTGTTTTTGGATTTATAAATGGTTTTAATCCTTCTACATAAGTAGAGTTAAGTTTTGTAAGTTGTCTATATTCTAATAACTTTTCTATGATAGGGTGTTCTGTTCGAAGTTTTTCTAAAACATCCACATCTGTTGAATAGCCTGATTTTGTCTTTTTTATTACTGGTAATTTTAGTTTTTCAAAAAGCAATTCTCCCAATTGTTTCGGTGATTTTATATTAAACTCTTCTCCAGCCAAATCATATATTTCTTTTGTTAAAGCTTCAATCCCATTTTTTAATCTAGCTCCAAATTCTTCAAGGTCAGGAAGTTCTACATACATTCCATTTGCTTGCATATCTCCTAATACTTCTATTGTTGGCATATCTATTGTTTCAAATAATTCTAATTGTTTAGTTTCCTTTAGTTTTTCTTCCAAAAATTTTGAAATCTCATAAATAGTATTTGCATAAAAAGTATATTTAAACATATCAATGTCTTTTT
>CAMKSF010000034.1 GCA_946415375.1 uncultured Clostridia bacterium | reverse complement strand
TTTCAATATTTTATTTTCAATTTACATGTGACATATCTATTTTAAACCTATATTTATTTTAATACGCATAAAAAAATTTTATACAGAATATAAATTAAAAAAAGATGTACAAGTACTTTTTGGGGACGGAGGAAAAAAGTAACCTTAAAAGATTATTAAAGTGATATTAATTAGGCTTCATTAAGAGAGGAGAATATGTATGGAAAGAGTGTCTGTTGAGGAAAGAATTAGAAGAGCCGAAGATATATATAATAGAAAAAATGGAACATATACTAGAAGTGTGCCAAATGTAGAAAAAAACTGTAAAATAGCAAAGAAAAGAAAGGTAAAAAGGCTTTTAATGCAGATATTTGTGTGCCTACTAATTTATATTATTTTTTATGCTGTAATAAATAGAAACTATATTTTTTCAGAGGATTTTAGAAACTCTGTTGGAACTTTTTTGAATGAGAAAACTAAAATAGGAGATTGGTATAATAGTGCGAAAGGCTATATACAAAGCAAGTTTTTAGATGAATCAAAAGCTAAAACCAAAGAAAACAAGGTGGATGACAAAGAAAAAGGACGAGAGCAAACAAATTCAGTTGAAAACAAAAAACAAGAACAAAAAAAGGATGAAACAAAAGAAAGTAAAAAGGATGAAAATATTGGAGGTGCAGCAGAAAATACGGAAAATATAAGTAAAAAAAACAATGAAAAATTAACAGAACAACAAATTATGGAAAATGAAGCAAAAGAAATAAAGAATTATATTAAATTTATAGTGCCTGTAAAGGGAAGGATTAGTTCAAGTTTTGGGTGGAGAAATCCAACATTGAGTACTGTACCAAAATATCATACAGGAGTAGATATTGCGGCAACAGAAGGAACAAAAATCAAGTCAGCAACAGATGGAAAGGTGATTATGGCATCATCTGTAGGAGATTATGGGAAACACTATCAAATACAAACAAAAGATGTAATTTTGGTTTATGCACACTGTAAAAAATTATATTTAAAAGAAGGGGACACTGTAAAACAAGGACAGGAGATTGCAGAAGTTGGCTCAACGGGAAATTCAACAGGACCTCATCTTCATTTTGAAATAAGAAGAAACGGAAGAAAAATTGATCCACAGTTAGTTTTAGATTTATAGTATAAAAATGTTTAATTATGTGCCTTTCAAAGATGTAGCATAGAAAAAGCAAAGAAAGGAATTTTAATAAAAATGAAAATTAGAATAGATTTAAAAATCTTATTTTTTTTGGCTTTATTTTATCTTACTAAACAAATAAAGATGTATTTACTTGTATTATCATTCGCATTTTTACATGAATTAGCACATATAATAGTTGGATTAATACTAGGACTTAAACCATTGCAGATAGAATTTATGCCATTTGGATTTAGTATGAAATTATCTCCAAAAATAGAAGATTATAAGACAAAAATAAAAAAATCAAATTTGGTAGAACTAAAATACATATATATTGCTACTGCTGGACCAATTTTGAATTTAATTTTGGCAACAATTTTTTGTTGTATAAGTGTAAAAATTAATAATGAGTTTTTTGACTTGATTACATATTCTAACTTATTACTATTTATTTTTAATCTGGTTCCAATATATCCACTAGATGGAGGAAGAGTGCTATGGAGCATTTTAAGAATAAATAAAGAGGACTCTGCTGCAAAACAATATATGAAAACTATTATGAGAGCAACAATGATAGTGCTTACAATAATTAGTAGCATCGCAATTTTATATCTGAAAAATATAGCTATTTTATTTATAATAATATACTTATGGATATTGGCTTGGAAAGGAGAAAAGGATAAGAATTAGAAAACAATTATTAAATATATAATTAAATATAAAAAAATCCAAAAATAGCTTCTGTATCATGCTTTGTAAAAAAATTAAACCATATTTTGATAAGAAAAAGCTATTGAAATTTTTCCTTAAATATGCTATAAAATTAGTATAAATTGTATTATCAATTTATATAAATAATAATAAAATTAAGGAGAGTTTACAAATGCCAAAAAATATGAAAAACAAAGGAATAAACGGAATTACACTAATAGCTTTAGTAATTACAATAATTGTTTTGCTACTTTTAGCTGGAATAAGTATATCAATGATTTCAGGAGATAATAGCATATTGAAACAGGCATCAAATGCCAAAAGTTTAACTGAAGAAAAACAAGAAAAAGAATCAATTTCATTAGCATATAATTCAGTAATAACCGACAAAGCTGGAAAAGGAGAATCAACTGGTGCCAGTATAACGGCAAATGAATTTGATAAAGCTATAAAGAACTACGATGCAAATGCATCAGCAACAGCAGATGGTAGAAAAATAATAGTAACTTTTTCAAATGGGCATAAATATACAGTATATAGTAATGGGAATGTAACAGAATATTCTACAACACCATACGCAAAAGATGAATTGGTAGTAACTGTATCAGGAGAAAATGTAGATAGCCCATACTATGTTAATTATCCATCAGCAAAAGGAACAATAAAATGTAGAGTATTATATAATGACAGCACATATGGATTACAAATTGTTTCAGTAAACCCTGTAACAAGAGTAATATTAGGAAAAAATGATCCAAATGAAAATGTTTTGGGCGAAATGGGAAGTTTAGAAAGAGCACAAAATTCATATAATAGATTGGTAACAACATTAAACGAAAAAGCAGAAGAATATATAACAACAGAAGATGGAAAAACAATAGCAACAGATGCAAGATGCGTTGGAAGTAATCCAACAAATAAAAATTATCCTGACAATTTAACGGGAAACGCAAAGATATCAGCAATGTTTACAGCAAATGAAGATTTTTCTTATATGGAAACCTATAATGGAAAATACTTCAAAACAGACTTTAATTACGAAACAGATTTTAATAGACTAAAAAAAATATCAGCTGTAAATATTCCAGATACATCAATAGATAGTTATTATTGGTGTGGTTCGCATTTCTTACTTTCAGATTCTAATGCTACTATTTTTGGTATGAAATATATTGATGCATCGGGTATGATGAAAAACAGTAGTATATGGGGAGTTAAATATGATAATAATGTAACTTCTGTTAGTCCGACATGTGGATTTCGACCTGTTTTTATACTTTCTCCAAATGTTAAAATTACAGGAGGACAAGGAACAGAAGAAATACCTTTTGAAATAGGATTATAGACAAAAAGATTTAGGAAATTATTTTTTCCTCAGCTTTTTTCATATAATTAATTGAAATATATAAAAAAAAAATAATTATTAAATAATATAGTTACTAATAAAACTAAGGAGGATTTTACAAATGCTCAAAAAGATTAAAAACAAAGGAACAAGAGGAATTACACTAATAGCTTTAGTAATAACAATTATTGTTTTACTGCTTTTAGCAGGAATAAGTATATCAATGTTATCAGGAGATAATAGCATATTGAAACAGGCATCAAATGCTAAAAGTTCAACCGAAGAAAAGCAAGAAAGAGAATCAATTTCACTAGCATATAATTCAGTAATAACTGATAAAGCTGGAAAAGGAGAATCAACTGGTGCCAGTATAACGGCAAATGAATTTGATAAAGCTATAAAGAACTACGATGCAAATGCATCAGCAACAGCAGATGGTAGAAAAATAATAGTAACTTTTTCAAATGGGCATAAATATACAGTATATAGTAATGGGAATGTAACAGAATATTCTACAACACCATACGCAAAAGATGAATTGGTAGTAACTGTATCAGGAGAAAATGTAGATAGCCCATACTATGTTAATTATCCATCAGCAAAAGGAACAATAAAATGTAGGGTATTATATAATGACAATACATATGGATTGCAAATTATTTCAGTAAATCCAGTAACTACTGTAACATTAGGAAAAAGCGATCCAAATGAGAATGTAGAAGGAGAGATGGATAGCTCTGAAAGAGCTATAAATTCATACAATAGAGCAATAACTACATTAAATGAAAAAGCAGAAGAATATATTGAAACAAGTAATGGAAGCATTTTAGCAACAGATGCAAGATGTGTAGGAAGTAATCCGACAAATAAAAATTATCCTGATAATTTAACAGGAGAAGCAAGAAATTCAGAAATGTTTGTAGCAAATAGTAGCTACACATATATGGAGGATTATAATGGAAATTTCTTTAATGAAGACAAAAACTATGAAAATGACAGGAATGTATTGAATAAAATGGGTGCTTCATTCACTAAAATAGAAGGAGCTGATGGGTATTATTGGTATGCTTCAAGAGCAACGGGAACTAGTCAAAATAGTACATCATTTATAGTGAGAATTTTTGGTAAATGGGGAGGAGTACTTGGAAAAAGCTTATGTAAAATCCTTTTAAATGGAAATGTTGATCCAGTAGATTCCTCAGCTGGTTTTCGCCCGGTTTTCAAACTTTCTCCAAATGTAAAAATAATAGGAGGACAAGGTACAGAAGAAATACCATTTGAAATAGGATTATAGATAAAAAAGTAATAAGTATTAAATTAAATAAATTGCATAAAATCCCAATTTCTGCAAAGACTAACAAAAAAGCAGAGAAAGGGATTTTTTGTTATGAGCGAAAAAAGAATAATGAGTACAAATGGAGCTATTTTAACAACAAAAGAACTAGAAAAATATTTAGAAAAAATAGGAGCAACACATAATTTAGTACAAGAAACAAGCAAAGAGACATATCCAATTCCAAGATTGCAAGAAAATTATACAATAATAAAAGAAGTGTATGAGCTTTTAAATGAACACGTAAAACAGGGAATTTCGATACATCCAGCAGGAGAATGGATTTTAGATAATTTCTATATCATAGAAGAAACTGTAAAATCTATAAAACAAGAGCTAACTTTAAAAAAATATAAAAATTTTGTAGGAATAAAAAATGGAATATATGATGGATTTGCAAGAGTATATGTATTAGCATCAGAAATTGTAAATTATACAGATAACAAAATTGAGACAGAAAATTTAGAAAAATGCTTAACAGCATATCAAACAAAAAAGACTTTAAATATGGATGAAATATGGAATATAGGCATTTTTCTACAAATAGCAATAATAGAGAATATTAGACAAATATGTGAGACTATCTATGTATCACAAATGCAAAAATACAAAGTTGAAACAATAATTGAAAAAGAGCTAGAAAACAATAATAACAGTAAATTTAAAAGTTTTAGAACCAATAGAAATTTTAAAAGAATTGTATCAATGAAATATTCTTTTATTGAATATATGTCATACAAATTAAAAAAATATGGTAAAAAAACAGAAAAATATCTTGAAGTATTAGAAGAAATTGTTGAAAAAACTGGAACAACAGTTTCTGAAGTAATAAAGAGGGAACATTTCGATATTGCTATAAAAAGAGTTTCTATAGGAAACTGTATAACAAGTATAAAAAAGATACAAAGAATTAATTTTCTAGAAATTTTTGAAAAGATAAATGGAGTTGAAGAGATTTTAAAACAGGACCCGGCAAATGTTTATGACAAAATGGACTACAAAACAAAGGATTTGTACAGACAAGCAATTAAGGAAATATCTAAAAAATCTAAGATTTCAGAAATATACATTGCAAAGAAATTATTAGAAATTTGCAAAAATAAAAATGGAAAGAAAAGTCACATTGGTTATTATTTGTTTGGAAATAATAAAAGTATTATATATGATGAAATAGGATTTAAAACGAAAAAAATAATGAGTAGAGAAAATAAGACTAAATATTATATTAGTATGATAGCTATTTTAACGGTACTTATTTCATTTTTAATTATTTTTAAAATAATTAAAGAAACATACTTTATATATAGCTGTATTTCATTTCTAATTTTACTGATACCTATATCTGAATTTGTTATTCAAATTATTCAGTATATACTTAGTAAATTTGTTAAACCAAAACCATTACCAAGAATAGATTTATATAATGGAATAGATGAAGAAAATAGGACAATGGTTGTTATTCCAACTATTGTAAAGTCAAGAGAAAAAGTAAAAGAATTAATGAAAAAAATGGAGGTGTTTTATTTAGCAAATAAGAGTGATAATATATATTTTTGTCTTTTAGGAGATTGTACAGAAAGTAATAAAAAAGATGAGAAGTTTGATAAAGAAATCATAGATGAAGGATTAAAACAGGTTGAAATTTTAAATAAAAAGTATGATAAGGAGATTTTCAATTTTGCATATAGAAAAAGAAAATGGAATGATAAGCAAAGCTCATATTTAGGCTGGGAAAGAAAAAGAGGTGCACTTACAGAATTTGTTGAATGCTTACGTGGAAAAGTGAATGACAGAGAAGTTAAAGAAAAATATTTAATCAATACATTATATAAAAATTATAATAGTGAAAATTCAACAAAAATTGATAAGGGACCTTTTTTTCTCTGTCCTGAATATAAAACAATAAAGTATTTAATAACATTAGATAGTGACACGGATTTAGTATTAAATTCTGCTTTTGAACTTATTGGAGCAATGGCACATGTTTTAAATAAACCTGAAATAAAAGATGGAAAAGTAATAGATGGATATGGTTTGATTCAGCCAAGAGTTGGCGTAAATATTGACGTTAGTTATAAAAATGAATTTACAAAAATTTTTGCTGGAAGTGGGGGAATAGATTCATATACCAATGCAATTTCAGATATTTATCAAGATAATTTTGGAGAAGGAATTTTTACAGGAAAAGGAATATTTGATTTAGAGGTTTTTTCAAAAATGTTAAAAAATGAAATTCCTGAAAATATAGTGCTAAGTCATGATCTATTAGAAGGTTGTTATTTAAGGTGTGGTTTAGCATCAGACATTACAATTATGGATGGATATCCTACAAAGTATCTAAGTTTTATGTCAAGACTTTCAAGGTGGATTAGGGGAGACTGGCAAATTATATCATGGTTAAAAAATAAAAAAATTAATCTTCTTTCAAAGTTTAAAATTTTTGACAATTTAAGAAGAAGTTTATTTGAAATTTTTACAATAATTAGTATAGTTTATTTCTATGCTTTAGGGAAAATATGGGGAACAAGTGTTAATGGGATTATTGGATTTTTAGTGATTACGGCCGTTCTTCCTTTTTTACTCGAAATAGCAAATATAATAATTTTTAAAAAAGAAGGGGAACATAAACAAGACACTTTTACTCCAAAAATATCAGGAATACTAGGAGCAATTTATAGAAGCTTTTTAATATTTGGATGTATTCCTTTCAAAGCATATATTTCTCTAAAAAGTATAATTACTAGCATATATAGAATGTACTTTTCTAAAAAAAATTTACTTGAATGGACAACATCAGAAGAAGCAGAAAAAAAATCAAAAGATGATATGTTTTCATATTATAAAAACATGTTTATAAATGTTATTGCAGGAATTGTAGAAATTATATCTGGGTTTTACTTTTTTGAGTTCATAAAGATTTTGGCGGGAATAATATTTCTTGTAATTCCATATATAATGTGCAAGATAAGTAGAAACACTAAAAGAAGTAGAAAAAAACTAAATGAAACACAGAAAGAATATATATTAGAAGTTGCAAAAAATACATTTAGCTTTTTTAAAGATAATATAACAAAGGAAAATAATTTCTTAATTCCAGATAATTATCAAGAAGATAGAAAACAAAAGTATATAGAGAGAACATCTTCTACGAATATAGGACTTTCTATTTTAGCAGTAATTTCGGGAATTGATTTATGTTTTATCTCAAAAGAAGAAGGATTAAATATATTAAAAAATATTGTTGAAACAATAGATTCATTGGAAAAATGGAATGGACATTTATATAATTGGTATAATATAAAGACAAAAGAAGCTCTTAATCCAAAATATATTTCAACAGTTGATAGTGGAAATTTGGTTGGATATTTATATGTTTTAAAAGCATATTTAGAAGAGAATCAAAGCGACTACGAAAACATAATGCAAGGTGAGGAAAATGAAAAAGTCAAAGTAGAAGACATGCAAATTTTAAGAGATACAGTTTCAAAATTAATAGAAAATACTGATTTTTCTAAGTTATATAGCCCTTCACATAGACTATTTTCAATCGGATTTAATGTAGAAGAAAATAAACTTACAGATTCATATTATGACTTACTTGCATCTGAAGCCAGACAAGCAAGTTTAGTTGCAATTGCAAAAAAAGATATACCAAGTAAACATTGGAATAATTTAAGTAGGACATTAACAGTTTTAAATAATAAAAAGGGATTAATCTCTTGGTCAGGAACAGCTTTTGAGTATTTAATGCCAAATATAAATATTCCAAGATATGAAGGTTCTTTATTAGATGAATCTTGTAAGTTTGCTATTATGAGTCAGATAGAGTATGCAAAAAAGCTAAATATTCCATGGGGGATTTCAGAAGCGGCATTTAATGTAAAAGATTTACATTCAAATTATCAATATAAAGCGTTTGGAATTCCATGGCTGGGATTAAAAAGAGGCCTTGCAGATGAAATGGTAATTGCAACTTATGGTAGTGTTTTAGCTATAAGTGACAATCCACAAGAGGTATATAAAAACTTAAAACTTTTAGAACAATATGGAATGAATGATAAATATGGATTTTATGAGAGCTTAGATCTAACCCCATCAAGACTAAAAAGAGGGGAAGATTCATATGTTGTCGCAACATATATGGCTCATCATCAAGCATTAATTCTTTTAGCAATAAATAACTTCGTAAAAGACAATGTTTTGCAAAAAAGATTTATGCAAAATCCCGAAATTCAAGCAGTATCAATTCTACTTCAAGAAAAGATGCCAGAAACATTTATTGTTACAAAGGAAGAAAAAGAAATTCCACAAAGATTGAAATATCAAGATTATGAGAATTATGCAGAAATAACTTATGAAAAAATTAATGAAGATTTAATAAGATCTAATATATTATCAAATGAAAACTATGTTTCTTGTATAAATCAAAAAGGTCAAGGTTTTAGTAAGTATAAAGGTATATTGATTAATAGATTTAAGAAAACAGATGAATATAATCAAGGTATTTTTTTCTATGTTAAAAACATAAAAAGCAAAAAAATATGGACAAACTATTCTAAAAATACAGTTTCAACTTTTACTCCATTTAAAAACAAAATGGAAAGAATAGATGATAATATAAAAACTAGTTTAAATATTATTTTAGATAGTGAAGAACCAGTTGAAATTAGAAGATTAACATTAGAAAATATAGGGAATCAAGATGAAACATTTGAAATAACCAATGTTTTTGAACCAGTACTATCTACTAAAGAACAAGACTATGCACATCCAGCATTTAATAATTTATTTTTAAAATTTGATTATGATGAAAAAGAAAATATATTAAAAATAACTAGAAGAAAAAGAGGAAAAAATGAAAAAGAAATCAGTATGTTAGTCAAATTTTCCACAGAAGGAGAAGTAATTGTGGATAATGAGTTTGAAATTTCAAAAGAAAGATTAGATGAAAGAGGAAATTTTGGGATTCCTTCTTCGATTGTAAATTCAACACCATTTTCTAGTAAATGTGGATTAGTTACTGAGCCAGTTGTTGCAATGAAAAAAACAATAAAAATCAAGTCTGGTGAAATAGTAGATTTAGATTTTCTAATATCTGCACACGAAGATATAAATGTAGCTTATGAAAATATAAAAAAATATAATAATTCTGAAAGTATAAAAAGGGCATTTGAAATTGCAAAAGCCAAAACAGATGCAGAAAATAGATATTTAGAAATAAAGGGAAAAGAGATAATTCTATACCAAAAAATATTATCATATTTAGTATTTAATAATCCTTTAAAATCCAAAAAAATGAAAAAAATATCAAATAAAGTATATGACAAATCACGACTTTGGAAATTTGGAATTTCTGGTGACAATCCAATTATTTTAGTGAAAATAAAAGATATAAATGATATTTATATGGTAACAACTATTTTAAAAATGTATGAGTTCTTTAAAGCAAAGCACTTTGATTTAGACATTGTATTTTTAGATGAAGAAAATTATAGCTATGAAAACTATGTACATGGAGAAATAGATTCTAAAATTGCAGATAAACATTTAGAATATATGAAAAACATTAAAGGAGGAATTTTTGTACTATCTAAAAGTGAAATAGATTTTGAAGATATAAAATTATTAGATTTTATTTCTGAACTTACAATAGATGCGCATAAAGGAGATTTAGAACATGTAATAGCTGATCTTGAAGAAGAATATTTGTCTTATAAAATTAATGTGGAAGATAAAATTTTTGAAAATAAAACTATTGAAGAAAAAGTTGAAAGAGAAAGTATATTAAAAGACGAAAATTTAATGTATTGTAACGAATATGGAGCTTTTTCAGCAGATGGGAAAGAGTATTTAATAAGTATTAATAAAGAAAACAGAATACCTATGGTTTGGAGTCATATTTTAGCAAATGAAAAATTTGGAACAGTTTTAACCGAAAATATGGGAGGATATAGTTGGTATAAAAACAGCAGGTTAAATAGAATTACAAGTTGGCAAAATAAAGCTTTTATGGATATTCCATCAGAAATAATTTACATTCAAGATGAGGATAATGGTAAAACTTGGTCTTTAGGATTAAATCCTATGCCAGATGATAATCAATATAATATTGTTTATGGATTTGGGTATGTAAAATATACTCATAATAGTAATGAATTAAATCAAGAATTAGAAGTTTTTGTTCCAAATGAGGATCCTATAAAAATAGGGATTTTAAAATTGAATAATAAATCGTTATTAAAGAAAAAGATTAGAATTATATATTATTTAAAGTCTGTTCTAGGTGAGGATGAAATAAAAACAGATGGATATTTAAAACTTGAAGTTAATAGAAATGCTAATTTGGTTGAGGTACAGAATTTATATGAAAATGATTTTAAAAATTATGTTTTTATATCAAGTAGTGAAAAGATAAAAAGCTTTACAGGGGACAATAGATTTTTCTTAGGACAAGGTGGACTATCAAATCCTGATGGACTTAAAAAATATAGACTAAATAATGAAGATTCAATTGGAAGAAATGGATGTATTGCAATTGAAGTTGAAACCGAAATTGAAGCAATGTCGAGTAAAGAAATAATATTTAGTTTAGGGGCAGAAGAAAGCAAAATTGGGTTGAAAAATATGGCATATAAGTATAACAAAATCTCAAATTGCAAAGAAGAACTTGAAAATGTAAAAAGAAAATGGAATGGACTATTAGAAAGAATGCAAGTTTATACACCAATAGAATCATTTAATATTATGCTGAATGGATGGAGCATTTATCAAACTTATGCTAGCAGGCTATTAGGAAGAACAGGGTATTATCAATCAGGAGGAGCTTATGGTTTTAGGGATCAATTGCAAGACTGTTTAGCTTTTAAATATATCGAACCAAAAATTATGAAAAAACAGATTTTAAAACATTGTAGACATCAGTTTATAGAAGGAGATGTAGAGCATTGGTGGCATGAAGAGACAGGTAGAGGAATTAGAACTAGATTTTCAGATGACTTAGTATGGCTTCCTTTTGTATTAGAGCAATATATTGAGACAACAGGAGATTATGAGTTTTTATATGAAGAGATTCCATATTTAGATGGTAATGTTTTAGAAAAACATGAAGATGAAAGATATGATTTATATAAAGAATCGGATATAAAGGAAAGTATATATTTGCATTGTAAAAGAGCAATTGAGAAAGCTATGAATTTGGGAGAACATGGACTCCCAAAGATTGGAATAGGTGATTGGAATGATGGAATGAGTACTGTTGGAAATAAAGGAAAAGGAGAAAGCATATGGCTTGGTTTTTTCCTATATATTGTTTTAATAAAGTTTATTCCAATATGTGAGAAAATGAATGATAACAATATGATGCAATATTGCAAAGAAATGGCAGAAGACTTAAAGAAAAATCTTAACAAATATGGATGGGATGGAAGATGGTTTAAAAGAGCTTATACTGATGATGGCGATATCTTAGGAAGTATAGAAAATGAAGAATGTAGAATAGATAGTATTGCTCAAAGTTGGTCTGTTATCTCTGGAGCAGGAGATAATGATAAGAGATTTATAGCAATGGATAGTTTAGAAAGTCATTTGGTTGATAAAGAAAATGGAATTATAAAATTACTTGATCCGCCTTTTGAAAATGGAAAACTTAAGCCTGGATATATTAAAGCATATTTGCCTGGAGTAAGAGAAAATGGTGGACAATACACACATGAGTGTTGTTGTTAGCACCACTTTCTTGCAAATATGCTTGAAATCAAGCCAAAGTAAGAAAATGTACACAACAACAATACACCTATAAAATATTGATACTCTTACATATATATTACGAAAAAGTTCCGTAAACGGAAAAAATTCGTAATGAAATTATACAACAGATTACTCAAAATTTGCACAACAAAATAGTCAAAAAAAGCACAACACATATTGAAATTGAATAAAAAAGCACCGAAACATTTGACAATTGGCAAAAAAAATGCTAAAATATTACTAGATTATGAATAAAATATAAAAATAATCATAGAATAGTAATAAAGAGGTGAGAAAAATGAATTGCTATAATATGGTGTTAGAATATATAAATAATAATGAAAAAGGAATACCAATTTTTATTGAAGAAATTAAAGAATACATTATTAAATTTTATAATGAAAAAGATAAAGAAAAGGTTTTCAATAATGTCAAAGCAATTTTAAATAGAATGAATAAAGAAGGCATAATAGAAACAGCATATAAAGGAATTTATTATATTCCGAATGAAAACATATTTGGTAAGATGTTATTAGGAAACAGGCAAATCATTCAATATAAATATATAATGGACAAAGATGGAAATGTAAAAGGATATGTTACTGGAGCAAAACTTTTTAATGAAGCACATTTAACTACACAAGTTCCAAATATTATAGACATTGCAACAAATGAATGTAAAAATTTTAATAAATATGAAAACAAAAACTTAAATGTTATAATTAGAAAACCAAAAATTAAGATAAACAATGAGAATTATAAGTATTTGCAATTATTTGATTTAATAGAGAATAAAGACAATATTGGAATTGAAGTAGATAATCCAGATGAAATAATTTATAATTTCATTGAAGAAAACGAGTTAGATTTTGAAAAGATAATTAAATATGCTATGGATACAAAAAGTAGAACTGTTATTAACAAAATACTTGTCCTAGCAAGATAGGAGATGAAAATGAATTTACATTTAAATAAAGAATTATTTAGAGAATTTATTGATAACTTAAATACAAGAACTGGAATAGACTCTGATATTATTGAAAAAGATTATTATGTATGTACAATATTGAAAGAATTATCAAAAAATCAAGATGAATTACAAGCATATTTTAAAGGTGGAACAGCAGTATATAAAATATTAGACACAATGAATCGATTTTCAGAAGATATAGATTTAACAGTAAAAGTTCTTCCTGAACAATCAAATACCAAAAATAAAAATAGACTAAAAGAGTCATCTCTAGGTTATGAAATTGAAGGACTAAAATTATCAAAAGAAGAGTGTATTGATAATAAAGGCAGTGTTACAGGAATATACAGATACAATTCTATTTATGATACTAGCAAAGATCCACTACATAGAGCAGGAATTATACAAGTAGAAGCAACATCTTTTACAGTTAGTGAGCCATACAAAAGATACAATATTGAGCCACTTATATATAAACTAGCCAATGAAAATGAAAGAAAGATATTAAAAGAACAATTTGGAATATCTAATTTTGATATAAACATTATTAAGCTAGAAAGAATGTTTATAGATAAAGTTTTTGCAGCTGAGTTTTATTATATTAGAAATATGTATAAAGATACATCAAAGCATTTATATGATATTACAATACTAGCACAAACAAAGGAAATCAAAGAATTATTACAAAATAAAGAAGAATTGGAACAGTTAATTTCATATAAAAGGCAAGAAGAAAGCATTAGAAAAGGTGGAATAGATGCAAATATTAAAATAAAAGATTTTACATATTTGAAACAAGACTTTAATGAAGATTTATTAAAGGAATTTGATAATATGCAAAACAAATATGTATTAAATGACAAATATAAAATAGAAATTAGTGAAGTAAAGAATACTTTAAATGAAATAATAAACAATAAATATATTATATAAACAAAAATGTGAAACAAAATACTCTAAAATAGAGCAAAATGTTTCACATTTTATTTAATTGAATAGAAAAATAGAAAGCATTTGCAATGTTAAAAGTTGCAGGTGTTTTTTTATTGTTTTAGAGATATGCAGAACCTCTATAAAAGTTCTTGGTTTAGCAAGCCGATGCTATAAAATATGCTCGTATTAGTGTAAACGGTCTATTTATACAAAATGCGTAAGTGAGAACTTGGAACTATAAACTCACAATAAATAAAGAGTATTGGTGGATACTTGGATGTGGATTTGTAATTGTAAAAAGCTTGGACAAGTATAAGCAAGGATATTAAGTTATCAGCAATTATAGTAACTTTAGCTACTTACTAGACTGCCTATGAAACTTGGCGACCGACCGACGGTTTCTTATAAATAGAGGCGTAATAATCCTTTTATCAAAATGGGATATATTACGCCTAATCTACAAAGCTTACTCTCTCTGGTTTCTTAATTATAGAAAAATAACGGTAATTATAGAATGGTAAATCTATTCTATTTTTATATAAAAAATTATTTTAAAGGAGGTTTTCATTATGGATAATGAAAGAAAAAACAAAATTGAATATCATAAGGAAGGAGATTATTATGTACCAAATTTAGTACTACCAAAGGATGAATATCCAGATTATTGTATAGGAAAATATGGACGATTAAGATTAAATTATTTGAAAGAAAACAAGAAAGCAGAATATACGATAATGCTTATGGAAGGAACTTTAAGAAAACACATTGTAGAAACAGATATGCAAGCAAAAGATAAAGTAGAAAGAATAATAAAACAATTAAAAGAGCAAAGTGATTTAACAGAAGAAATGAAAAATTCTGATCCATTATATTGGGTTGGAATGATGAATAACTTTAAAAATCAAGCAGAAGAAATTGTTGGAAAGGAGTTGATATATGTTTAATTAAATACAAATAGTGGAGAAGAAATGTAAAAGTTTCTTCTCCTTTTAAAATAAAAAATAGTTTGAAAGGAGCAAATAAAAATGAGAAATAATGAATTAAAAGTAACAGAAGAATTTAAAAATCTATTCAATAATGAACTTGTAATTTACAAGAATATTTTAATAAAAGGAAGAAGTAAAATGACTTTCTATAATTATATTATAGTAACAAAGAAAGGTATTTTTGTTATTAGAAATAAAACAATTTTAGGTCAAATATATGCAAACAAATATGAAGTAAAATGGAAAACTTATGTTGGTTTTATACCTTTTATTTTTACAAATCCAGCATTAGATATTAGCTATAAAAGTTGTGATTTAAATTTTGTTTCAGACTGTGAAGTAGATAAAATTATTCCAATTTCTATCATTAAAAATCAAAAAGTAGATCACTTTTTTGTTGATATGGATTATAGAGAAAAGGAAAATTTTTATAATGAATTATTGAATGATAATGACTATTTTTCTAATGAAGAAGTAAGCAAAATATGTGAAAGAATTGAAGATAAAGCACTTATTTTTAGCAAATTGTAAGGGCTTCATAGTTTGACAGTATATTAAAAGCAAGCGTCGCATTTATACTCCCGTATAAATAATGCTTGTCAGTTTTTAGGGGAAACTGATTGATGGGGAATTGCTTCCCCAAACCCCTTAATATTTTTAAGCCAGTCTGAAAAAAGACTGGTAATTTTTTTGAAAGGAGAACAAAAAAATATGAGAAAGAGAAATATAAAGAAACAAATATGGATAGATGCAAAAGAAGATGAATTACTAAAGAAAAAATCAAAAGAAGCAGGACTAACTGAATCAGAATTTATTAGAAGTACAATTAAAGGTTATAAAATAAAAGCACAACCAACTGAGGAAATAAAATCTTTTCAAAAAGAAATATATGGAATAGCAAATAATATAAATCAGATTGCAAGAATTGCAAATTCAAGATATAGCACATCACATGATGATTATAGTTATATTTCAAAAGAATTGTCAGATTTTATTTTGAGGTTTGAAAAGAAAATATATTCAAGACAAAAATAAGGAGGTGGCTTATGGCGATTACTAAATATAAAGTTATAAAAAAGAATTTAGAGGCAGCAATAAATTATGTTAAAAATGGAGAAAAAACCGAACATGGAATTTTAATATCTGGAATAAATTGTTTACCAGAAACTGCTTATACTCAAATGATGCTAACAAAGAAAAATTTTCATAAAGAAGGTGGAAGATTAGGCTATCACTTTATACAATCATTTAATGGAAAAGAAGTATCAGCTAGGCAATGTAATGATATAGGCATGGAACTTGCTGAAAGTTTATGGGGAGATAAATATCAAGTATTAGTTTGCACACATACTGATAAAGAGAATGTCCATAACCATATTATTTTAAATTCGGTTTCATTTGTTGATGGAAGTAAATATCACAATTCAAATGTAGAATTAGCATTAGTTAGAGAAACAAATGATGAACTATGTAGAAAATATAGACTATCAGTAATAGAAACTGATAAAGCAAATAAAGAAAAAGATATAGCAAGAAGTAGAATTAAAAATTATAATCGCAATAGTGGAAAAATGGAACTTATAAAGAATGATATTGACGAAGCAATTAAAGAGGCAAGAAAATATCAGGAATTTGCAGATTTTTTGGCATATAAAGGCTATTATATCAAAAAGTCTGGAGATTCAATATCTATATCAACTCCATATTATAATAGGAATATAAGACTTGCAAGAGCTTTTGGAGAAGACTATACTTTTGAAAATATAAAGAACAGAATTTATTATAAAAATTATCAATTCAAAGAAGATAAAGTATATAAAGTAAAAATATATGAAGGTGTAAAAATAGATCCTTTTTTATTGGAACACTCTCATTTTTATAGGTGGTATGTGCATTTTTTATATGTTTTAGGAAAGTTACCACCTAAAATACACTATATTGAAAGAACACCAGAATATTATAAAGAAATAGATAAATTTAGTAAGCTATGTGATGAACTTAGTTTGATTAGTAGCAAAGATTTGAAATCAATAGAAGATGCCCAAAATTTAAGAACTCAATATTTAGAAGAAGTTTCTCCTTTAAAGGCTCAAAAAGAAATATATATGAAATTATATAACAAAACAGATAATGCAGCCGATAAAACGATTTTGAAGGCAAGAATTAATATCTTAAATGAAGATATTGAAAGAATAAATAGGAAAATACAAACTTGCAGAAAAATAATTAGTAAAGCTGAAAAAGGAGAAAAAGAAGACTGGATAATACAAAAGAGATTTCAAGATAATAAAGAAAGAAGTGAAAAAGAAGCTACTAAAACTAAGAACAAAAATAAAATAAGATAGGGCTACAAATAAGTGGCTCTATCTATATTATTTTTTCTTTTTAATTACTTTGATTAAATCATTATAATCAATATCTAAAATCATACAAATGGCAATTAGTTCATAATCTTTTAAAATCATATTTTGTCTTTCAATTCTATATAATTCATCTGGATTAATAGGAACATCTATTAAATCTAACTCTCTTGAAACATCTGCTCTAGACATATTTTTGCTCTTTCTATATTTTTCAATTATTTTACCGTATGCATTACTCTTCCCATCAAATTTTTTCATAATCTACCCTCAATACTATTATTATGTATTGATTTTATAATATTTATTATGTTATAGTTTAGCAGATAGCCTGCTAAAAGATATAAAAATATAATTTGGAGGAGTATTATGAAGAAAGATATAGAAATGAGTAGAAAAGTGGATGAATTGGGAAGAATAGTTATTCCAAAAGAGATAAGGGATAAATTTGGTATAAAAACTAATGACAGAATGGATATTTATGTTGAAAATAATGTAATAAGTTTAGTAAAAGATAGTCATAAATGCATTTTTTGTTCTAGTACAAAGGATTTAATAGACTACAATAATAAACATGTGTGCAATAAATGTATGCAAAAGCTAGTAAAAAAGTTTATGATAATGTGATTATAAAATAGGTGAGTGAAATTGAAATTCATTCGCTTTTGTGATATTATTATAGAGAAATAAAGATGTTAACAATATTGTAATCTTGTTAACATGTTGGATAAAGAAAAATAGTAATTTGTAGAGGAGATATTTATGGAAGATAAACAAGTATTATTTAATA
>CAMKSF010000033.1 GCA_946415375.1 uncultured Clostridia bacterium | reverse complement strand
CTAATGTATCATCTGCTCCTGGATATCCATATAGTATTATTCCAGGTCTTACTAAATTAAAATGTGCTTCTGGCATATTTAATAAAGCATTTGATGCAGCAGCATGTATATATTTTATATTACCTAATATCTCTTTAGCGGTATTAACTGCAGCATTAAAAGAATGTAGCTGGTGTCTAGAATACTCTTCATCTATATCTGCTGCAGAAAAATGTGTATATATTCCTTCTACCTCTATATTAGAAGATAAACTATTTAAGAATTTATCTATTTTATATGGATGAACTCCAGTTCTTCCCATACCTGTTCCTATTTCAACATGAACTTTTACTTTCTTATTTGTTTCTGCTAATTTATTTGCAAAATCATATGAACTAATTCCAACAACAATATTATATTCTATTATTTTCTCTATCTCAGTTTCAAAAGGTTGATTTAATACAAAAATTTCTTTGTTATATCCTAAATTTCTTAAAGAAACAGCCTCATCGACATTTGCAACTGCAACAATATCAAACATATCTACTATTTCTAATTTCTTATTTATATATGTTCCATATCCATTTGCCTTTATAACTGGCATAAGTTTAACGTCTTTCCCTACATATTCTTGAATTTGTTTTACATTATATTTAAAATTTTCTAAATTAACTTCCATATATACAGGTCTAGTTATATTCATAAAAGCTCCTCCTTATATTTATTTATAAAAATAAGGCAGAATAATTATATATTTCTACCTTCTTATTTTATTCTCTTTCATCACCTTTTTCACTAGATGTTTCTGAACCTCTGTAATGATCCGGATATAGCATTCTATGATTTTTTGCAAAAATAGGTCCCATTTGTTTATCTAATTTCATGAACTCACCCTTGCTCACACTTTTTACAATTTCATTAGAACGCTGAGCTGATGTAGCCTTTATTGTTGTTGGCTCAAATTCTGGAGCCAACTTTTTTAATCTATCACGTAAATCCATTTTTCTTCTCCTTCTAAATAAAACTATTCTTTTTCATATTTCTTATGTATTTTGGCAATTTCATTATCCATTTTATTAATTATCTTTGCATATTTAACCATTTTTTTAGAATCAGCTTTTGATAATTTGTCTTTTGCTTTATATTTTAATTTATGTTCTGTACTTGACCAAAAATCCATAGCCATAGTTTTTATTTGAATTTCAGTTTTTACATTTGCAAATGCATCGCCTATATTTACAGGAGTTTGAGCTATAATATGATATCCTGAATATCCGCTTTTTTTAGGTTTTGAAATATAGTCCTTTTTTTGTAAAATTTCTAGATTAGGATCTTTTTCAAGTAAATCTACCACTTTATTTATATCACTTTTAAAAGGACATACAACCCTAATTCCAGCAATATCTTCTACATTTTCTATAAGGTTTTTGTAATTTAAATCATACTGTTTTCTTTTCATTTTTCTAATAATGCTATCAGGTGTTTTAATTCTACAATTAATATTATTTATTACATCATATTTATAAAAATTACTTAAATTGTCTTTCATATCTTCTAAATTATCTTTTACTTGAACCATTGCCATTTCATATATATGCATTATTTTGTGAAATTCTTGTTCCTTAACATTTATTGGTACTAATTGATTTGCAGCAAGTGTAGGTACTTCCATAGTAACCCCTCCTTGTGTTAAAGCTTAATAAACAAAACATTATAATTATAATATTATGTTTTAGTTGTATAAAGAATTCTCTTTGGATTATATCATATTGCATTTTTTTTTGCAATAATATATAATCAATTTATACTTGCAAAAGAAAGGATATGATTTAAATGATACTTGAATCAGAAAATCCACCATATTTAAACGATTTTTTAGACTATATGATTACTATTCAAAATAAATCAAAAAATACCGTAAAAGAATATAACTATGATTTAGCAACGTTTTTAAGATTTTTAAAAATGCATTTTAAATTAACTGATGAAACTGACTTAAAAAAAATAAATTTTGATGATGTAACAATAGATACTTTAAAAAAAGTAACTTTAGAAGACTTGCACTCTTTTTTAGGTTATCTTACTAAAAACTTTGATAGTAAAGCTACAACCCGTTCTAGAAAGGTTTCAAGCTTAAGAGTGTTTTTTAATTATCTATGTCAAAAAAACTTATTAGAAATAAATCCAACTCAAAATTTAGAAACACCTAAAATAGGAAAAAGATTACCTAGGTATTTAACTTTAGAAGACAGTAAAAAATTATTAGATGTTGCTTCAAATGAAGATAATAGAAATTATGAACGAAACTATGCTATCACTACCCTATTCTTAAATTGTGGTATGCGTTTATCAGAACTTGTTGGAATTAATTTAAAAGACATTGTTTGGGATGAATGTCAGTTAAATGTTATTGGTAAAGGAAATAAAGAAAGAACAATTTATCTAAATAAGGCTTGTGTTAGAGCATTAGAAGAATATATTAGAGTTAGACCTAAAACTGGACTAAATGCAGATGCAGAAAAAGCATTATTTTTAAGTGAGAGAAAACAACGTATATCTCGTAGAATGGTTCAAGAAATAATATATGGAGAACTTAGACAAGCAGGTTTAGACGCTACAAAATTTTCAGTACATAAATTAAGACATACTGCAGCAACCTTAATGTATCAATATGGACAGGTTGATATAAGAGCGCTTCAAGAGTTATTGGGACATGAAAGTATATCTACAACAGAAATATATACACATGTAAGCAATAACCAAGTTAGAGATGCAGTTGAAAGAAATCCTTTAGCGAATCTATAAATAAAAATGAACCCAAATTATTAAATTTTTTTGTATAATAATTTGGGTTCATTTCATAAATTGTATTTTTTTAATGTAGATAATATATGAATAATAACCTATTTCAATATATTTAATAAATTTTCTATCCATTTAATTGCATTTTCATATGTATTTATATCTTCTAGATCAACGTCTACCATTTTTAAAAGTTCAACAGATTTTTTTGTACATCCTTGTTTTAACATTTCTATATATTTCTCAACATATCCTTCTTTGTGTTCTAAAATATATTTTGCAATTACTATTGCTGCAGATACACCTGTTGCATATTTATATACATAAAAAGGTGTATAAAAATGTGGTATTCTTGCCCATTCATATTTTATTTCTTCATCAATTACAACATTTTTTCCAAAATATTCTTTATTCAAATCATAGTAGATTGTATTTAAATCATCACTTGTAAGCATTTCCCCTGCTTCTACTTTTGAATGAACTATTCTTTCAAACTCGGCAAACATAGATTGTCTGAAAAATGTAGCTCTAAACATTTCCATTAATTCATAAACTATTTCTTTTTTCTTATTCTCATCTTTTTCATTATTTATTTGGTACATAGCAAGTAAAATCTCATTTGTTGTTGAAGCTATTTCTGCAACCATAATTGTGTAGTTTGCATCAATTACATTTTGATTTGTATTTGAATAATATGAATGCATTGCATGTCCTAATTCATGAGCTATTGTACTAACATCTCTTTTTTTGTTCAAAAAATTTGTTAGTACAAATGGATGAACTCCATATACTCCCATACTATATGCCCCATTTCTTTTGTTCTCTTTTTCATATACATCAATCCAATTATTGTTAAAAGCTTCTTGCAATTTTGATACATATTCATCACCAATTACAGATAAAGCTTCTAATACTTGTTTTGTTGATTCTTCATAAGAAATATCATCGTCTTCTACTTCTATTGGGTTTACATATATATCATATAAATGCATTTCATCCTTTATAAGTAAATCTCTTTTTATTTCCATAAACTTGTGATTTACATCTAGATTCTTATGGACAGCTTCTATTAGTGCATTATATACTTTTATTGTTGCATCATCATTGTCAACTGCCTTTTCAAGAGATGAAGAATACTTACGCAATCTGCTTGTTATCGTATCTGATTTTACTTTTGTAATGTAAAGTTCTCCAATAGTTTTTACAAACTCACTATATTTTTTATACATTAAATTAAATGCTTGTCTTCTTACTAACTCATTTTTATCTTTTAAATAGTAAGAATAATTACTATCTGTTAATTCAACATCTTTTCCATTACTATCAACTATTGTTCCAAATTTAAACTCTGTATTTGTTAATATATCAAATGTATCTTCCATACTTGAAAATACTTCTGAATAATTTGCTAAAAGTTCTTCTTCTTTTTCTGTTAAAATATGTTCTTTATCTTTAATTATTTCTTCTATTTCACGTCTATATCTTTCAAGCCTTGAATCATTATCTAAAAATGATAAAAGTGTCTCATTTTCGATTCTCGTAATTTCTGGCACAATAAATGCAGTCTTCTTTTCAAATTCTGTACCAATACTTTCTGCTGTTTTATATAATTTATTTTTTTTATTATCTGCCATATTTAAATGGTAATTAAGCATCCCATAACTATAGAATTTTTCATAAATCTCTAATGCTTCTTCATATAGTTTATAGCAAATATATAAGTATTCTGCACCTTTCCCTAACTTTCCTTTATATCTTTCTATTTCTTTAAGTTTGTTTTCTATTTTCTCTTTGTCATTATAAAAATCATCTTCTGTATTATATATATCTTTTAAATTCCAATTCATAATAGCTCCTTTCAAAAAGCATTTTAACATAATTCATATAATATTTCAATATTTAAATTTTGTCTTAAAAAGTCAAACAATAGATATTTTGAATTCATATTATATACTATATTGAAAAAACGAAAGGAGGAAATGATATAATTTGGAAGTAAAAAATAAAAAGATTGGATTTGTTCTTACAGGTTCATTTTGTACATTTTCAAAAACTATTCCACAAATGAAAAAGCTTAAAAAATTGGGTGCTGAAATACTCCCAATTATGTCTTTTAATAGTTATGAATTAGATACAAAGTTTGGAAAAGCAGAAGATTTTATTAAAGAAATAGAAAATATTTGTGAAAAGAATATAATCCATACAATTCAAGGTGCAGAGCCTATTGGTCCTAGTCACCTTACTGATATTATGATTGTTGCACCAGCAAGCGGAAATACAATGTCTAAACTTGCTTGTGATATTATAGATACACCTGCTACTATGGCAGTAAAATCTCACCTTAGAAATAATTTGCCTGTTGTAATTGCCCCATCTACTAATAATGGTCTAGGTTCAAATATGCTAAGTATAGCTGCTTTAATTAACAGAAGAAATTACTATTTTGTTCCCTTTAAACAGGATAATCCCCTAACTAAACCTCGCTCAATTGTATTTGACCCAGAATACATTTTAAAGACTATAGAACTTGCATTAGATGGAGAACAAATAGAGCCAATTCTTTTGTAGATGTTTTAATTATTTCAATAAGATATCTTTCGTTAAAAGAAAACGACACCAATTTTTTACTATCACATAATAAAAAATTGGTGTCGTTTTTTATTTAGAAATTATTTCTTTTGAAAGTTCTATTAAATCTGCATCAGGATTTTTTATCAGTTCATCTTTCATTTTAATTAAGTCAATTTTTGAAACATCTTCAAAAAAGTCAAATAAAGAATTCCTTTCAAATATTGTTAATTCTCCTTTAGCTTTTGTCATATGTTTTTTGATATGATCTGGTAGTTTTTTAACCAAATCCTCCAATTCATATTTCTTTTTAATTTCATCTTCAAGAATGTCAAAATCAGTTCTATGTCTTCTTCTCCATTCCTCTACTCCTAATCTATCTAAATATTCATCTATATCAATTAATTTATGGTAAAAAAGGTAGTCTGTAATTAGATGTAAAAAATATGCTTTTTTAAAACTATTTTCAATATCATTTCCATTACTTTGTAAATATTTTGCTGGATTTGACCAAGCAGAGTGTTTTCCATAATGAGTAACAGATTTATCATTTGTCAAATCAGGAGCTAGTGTTCCGTTAATAAACTCTTCTTTATTGTCTTCTGGATGTGTTTTTAAATATAACTTAGCTATTGCTAAATGCATTGAAAAACTTGCCATATTTTTTTCCTTTCTATATTATAAAAATCAAGTATTATAAATTATTACCTAAATTCTCCTTGATTTAGATGTAAACGGCATTCTTCATATAGCTTTATTAAATCTGCATCTGGATTCTTTAATAATCCCTCTGACAATTTATCTAAATCAATTTGTGCCATATCTTCTAAAAACCTAAATAAAGATTCTCTTTCAAATACCTTTAATTCTCCTTCTTTTCTTGCCATTACTTTTTTAATATTTTCAGGTAAAAGTTCTATATACTTTTCTATATCGTAACGATTTCTTATTTCACCTTCAAGAACACTAAAATCATTTCTTTGATTTTTAACCCATTCGCCAAGGTTTTGTCCTTGCGATATAACAGCATTAGGTTCTTTTGATATGTTTGCTAAATATTCTAAGTCCTGTTCGTTAAGAATTTTATCAATGTCTATTAATTTATGATAGAATAAATAATCAGTTACTAAATGTAAAAAATATCCTCTTTTTCTACTGTTCTCTATACTTTTTCCATTTTCTTGTAAATATTTTCCTGGATTAGACCAAGCTGCATGTAAACCGTAATGTGTACGTCCTTTCTCAATTGAAGGAACCATATCTGGTTCAAGTGTTCCATTAATAAACTCTTCTTCGTCTTCTTCTGGATGTGTTTTTAAATATAACTTAGCTATTGCTAAATGCATTGAAAAACTTGCCATATAAACTTTCCTTTCTATATAAACTCTAATATATATTATATCACAAATTTTACCATAATTCAACAATGGCATGTATTCTAGTATCATCTTGACTTTTTATTACAACTATATGTTTGTCTTCTTCATTTGAATAACAGATTTTAATCTTTGCACCTAATCTAATTTGATGTTTATATGTAACTCTTAAGTTTTTTAATTCATCTGAAAAATAAATATCTTCAGGCAAAACTTCATATGCTAGTTTTAAGTAAACTAAATTATTCATATGATTATTAACATCTATATCCATTCTTCTTGCATGAGATTCCTTAACACTTTCAAATGAAATTGGCTCTTTAATTTTTTTTATTTTATTCTCTGTTTCTTGTACATTTCCTTCTGGTTGGTATGCAGCAACTTTTTCAGAATTTAATTTTTCTATTTTTCTTTCTTTAAAATTATAGAAAAGCCATTTTGACTGAGCAGTTGCAATAAGATTTTCATTTTCATCATATATTTCAAAATTACGATAGCAATGAAATGTAGTTTTTTCTACTGGAAGAGCATATGTTCTAACTTTAATAATATCGTTGAATTTTAGTCTTTTATATACCTCTAAATTCCAATCTAATATTAAAAATGCACCATTGTTTTTTTCTATATCTTCTACGCCATATCCAACTAATCCAGAATGGTATGTCGCTATATCTTCTAGAAAAGCTAATATTCCATAATTAGTCAATTCATTTCTCATTCCTACTTCTCTTAGTCCAATTTTATATGTTTGTTCAATTTTCATTATAATTCTACCTCTCTTTTAGGGACAGAGGAAAAAAGTAACCTCCGTATTTTTAATATCCAGGTTTTTCTAATAACCTAAACATATTCTTCTTATATTCCTCTACTCCTGGTTGATTAAATGGATTTACTCCTAAAATATTTCCTGAAATTCCACATGCAAGTTCAAAGAAATATATTAATTCTCCAATATTTTCTTCATTAAGCTCATCTATCGTAACTAAAATGTTAGGTACTCCTCCAGTAACATGGGCTTCAATTGTGCCTTCCATTGCTTTTTTGTTTACATAGTCTAAGTCTTTTCCTGCCAAATAATTTAAACCATCTAAATTATCATCATCTGCATTTAATCTTACATTTAAGTTTGGAGTTTTTACGTTTATTACTGTTTCAAACAAATTTCTTCTTCCATCTTGTACATATTGTCCCATAGAATGTAAGTCTGTTGTGTAATCAACTCCTGCTGGGAATATTCCTTTTCTATCTTTCCCTTCGCTCTCTCCAAAAAGCTGTTTCCACCACTCAATAAAATAGTGCAATTTCGGCTCATAATTGACTAGAATTTCTATATTTTTATCACTTTTATATAGTATGTTTCTTATAATAGCGTATTTATAGCATTCATTGTATTTTAAATCACTATCTGAATATTTTTCTTGAGCAACTCTTGCCCCATACATTAGTTTTTCTATATCTATTCCTGCTGTCGCAATTGGAAGTAATCCAACAGCTGTTAATACTGAATACCTACCACCTACATTGTCCGGAATAATAAATCTTTCATATCCTTCCATTTCTGATAGAGTTTTCAAGGCCCCTCTTTCTTTATCTGTAGTAACATATATTCTACTTCTTGCTTCATCTATTCCATATTTGTTCTCTAATATTTCTCTGAAAATTCTAAATGCAATTGCAGGCTCTGTTGTAGTACCTGATTTTGATATTACATTTACAGAAAAATCTTTATCTCCTATTATTTCTATAAGCTCATTGATATAATTTGGACTTAAATTATTTCCTGCATATAGAATCATAGGAAATTTTCTCTTATCTTCGGTTTGCAAATTAACAAAAGAACTTGTTAAAGCATCTATTACAGCTCTAGCACCTAAATATGATCCACCTATTCCTATTACTACTAAAATATCTGACTCTTTTCTAATTTTCTCTGCAGCTTTTTTTATTCTTTCAAACTCTTCTTTGTTATAATTTGTAGGTAACTCTATCCATCCAACAAAGTCTTCTTCATCATTTGCTCTTCTGTGTAAATCTTTATGAATATTTTCTATTTGAGATTTATACTTCATAATTTCTTTTTCATCTATTTTTACATTTTCAAAATTTAATTTTAACATAAATACCACCCTTTCTTATATGATGCTATTCTATCAAAACATAAAAAAAATAGCAAGTCATTCTTGCTACTTTTTATATCTTTATTAAGCTTTTGCTTCTTCCTTTTCTACTACAGGATATACACTTACTTTCTTTTTGTCTCTACCTTTTCTTTCAAACTTAACTGTACCATCAACTAATGCAAAAAGTGTATCATCACTTCCGATTCCTACATTAGTACCCGGATGTACGTTTGTTCCTCTTTGTCTTACTAAAATATTTCCTGCTAGAACAAATTGACCATCAGCTCTTTTTACACCAAGACGTTTAGATTCACTATCTCTACCGTTATGGCTACTACCTTGACCTTTTTTATGAGCCATGTTTTTTCACTCCTTCCAGTTTTTGAATTTATATTCATTTATTAAAATTCTAAAAATTATGCATTAGCTTTTGCTTCTACTTTAGGTTCTGCTTTTTTAGTTTCAGTTGCCTTAGTTTCTGCTTTTTTTGCTGTTGCTACTGAGATTGATGTAATCTCAACTTTTGTATAAGGTTGTCTATGTCCTTGTTTCTTTCTTTCATTCTTTTTTGCTTTCATTTTAAAAACAATGATTTTTTTGTGTTTTCCATGAGAAACAACTTTACCTTCAACCTTTACATCTTTAACATAAGGATTTCCTACTTGTACTTTTCCATTATCTGAAACTAATATTACATTATCAAATGTAACTTTTTTTCCTTCTTCAGCTTCTAATTTCTCGAAAAATACAACATCACCTTCTGCTACTTTGTATTGTTTTCCACAGCTTTCAATTATTGCGTACATTTAAAATGCACCTCCCTTTTTCGTATACTCGCTAATCCTTAAAAAAGGTAGTTAAATATTTCATAACTTTTATGTACCTTGACTAAGCGGATTACAGTAATTTATTATACTATACTTTTTAATCATTGTCAATGAATTTTTGGTATATTTTTCAAAAATTTTCATAAAATATATAAAAAGCTATTGACATTTTTATTTTGTAGTATTATAATAAATGTTAGTCATCGCGGGGTAGAGCAGTTGGCAGCTCGTCGGGCTCATAACCCGAAGGTCGGTAGTTCGAGTCTATCCCCCGCAACCAAAATCAATAAAAGCCCTGAAAGTTTAATGCTTTCAAGGTTTTATTTTTTATTAGCTTTATATCTTTCATAATAGTAGTTATAAATTGTTTCATAAATAGTATTTACATATACTTTAATTCCATTATTCTTTGCATGAATTCCATCCGGGTAAAAATATTCCGGATGATTTTTCGCAGCTTTTTCCCAATCAATAATGTGTAAATTAGGATAATTTATTGCAAACTTTTTAAATCTTTCATTAAATTTCGGATCATCTGCACCTACAGCATTAATCCAAAACACCTCTCTTTTCCCAAGTATTTGCATAATTTCTTTATTTCTTTTTTCCGAATAATCACCATTAGTACTTAATGCTAATACCACTATATTGCTTAATTTACCTTTTTTATTCAGGTTTAGTATAACTTCCCTACCACCTATTAGTGAACGGGATATTTTGCCATCAAAGTACCCATTTGGAAATTTCTTATATAATAAATCTACTGCATCAAGAAATACAGAATCCCCTATTCCAACAATTGGCATATTTTTTATTTTATTCGTAACTGCATTTTTTATATCTAATTCATTTTTTTCTTTTATTTCATCAATACCATTATCTTTTTTATTTTCTTCTGTTTTTTTACTATTATCTAAATTACCATTTTCTAATATAATTTTCCATCTATCATCTACTTTTATATCTCTGTTTAAAAATTCTTTATTCTTTTGTTCCGCAATTTTTGAATTCTTATCTAACTTATTTTTCAATTCGTTCATTTCAGAAGTATTATCTTTCTCAAATAATACAGTAAATCCACCTATTAGAATTAAAATCGATATTACAGCAATTTTTATATGCCTGTATATTTTGTTACTAAACTTTATATTTATAAGTAAATGTATTAAATATGCAATTAAAACCGATATTATTATAATTATTGGAACCTTAATCAACTCATTTATATCTATGTTCTGCATAAAATAAATTATAGGAAGATGCACTAAATATATTTCATACGATATCTTTGTAAAAAAATTAATAATCCTATTTGTTTTTTCAATTTCATATATAATTGAAAATTTTATAAGTCTTATAGTTATAATTGTCATTAAAATCATCCAAATCGAGTAATTGCTTGATTTGTCGGATACTATCATACATATGAAAACTAACAACACAAGATATATAATATATATTAATTTATTATATTTTTTTTGAATTTTTTGTAACTTAAAGATAAATTTATGATGTATTATTGCAAAAAAAACACCCCATAATATTGAAAAACTTCTTAAAAAAGTATTATAATATACTGTCATTATATCCCTTGTTTTACTCATACTATAAAAAACAAACGTTGATATTATTGCTAATACAAATATAGCATTTGTTGAAAAATTATTTCTTCTTTGATCTATCTTTTTAATTAAAACAAATAAAAATGGAAAAATCAAATCAAATTGCATTAATATCGAAATATACCACAAGTGAATAAAAGGAGAATGTATATTTTTTGTAAAATAATTTGAATTTACTTTTAACTGCCAAATATTATTAAATCCAAAAATTGAAGATATAGTTTCTTGTTTTAAATTTAGCCAATTAACATTTATAATTTGTCTAGCCAAAAAAACCGTTATACTTACAACTATTAATAGAGGTATATACACCCTTTTTATTCTATTTATGTAATATTTTTTTATAGAGAATTCTTTATATTTCAATGCTGAAACACATGTTAGGTAACCACTTAAAGTAAAAAAAGTACAAACTGCTAAAAATCCTCCTTTAATAACATTCAAATGGTACAATAATACCAAAATGCAAGATACTATTCTTATAATATCTAATCTTATATAATACTTATTATTGACACTCATTTTTTATCTCCCTTATGATGAACGTCTTTTACTTTATTTATTATAATACTTTTTTTTCTTATATTTTTTTTGTTTACGAATAAGAAAATATAAATAAATAAATATTAAACATATATTAATCATATCTATTAGTGAAATTCTAAATTTTGTAAATATATTTTGAACTATGTATAAATTGTAGATAATAATAGAAAGCGTAGATGCATAAATTGTATTTATTATAGATTCATTATATGTCCACTTCAAAATTGAGATTTTGGCTATAAGAAATATAATTGAAGCAATAATTATTATGTATAAAAAATATAAAAGTATAATTGTTCCAGAATACACAATAAAATTTTTAGTTAAATAATATGTATACGTAGTTTTCATTTTCAAATATTCAACGACATCTTTTTTAGTGTATTCATAGTTTGTACTATTAATATACTTTGAGGAAATTTCTGAATATTTTTTAGTATCTATTCCCTCTTCATTATTATTTTCAATATTATAATTATATGTGATTAAAACATACTCTTCGTTTAAAAAAACTAATACATTATTCTTTTCTGAAACTAAATCTTTGTACTGGTCAATTGCTTGTTCTTTTTTAATTAATGTATTTATTACAATCTTATTTCCTAGAAAACTTAATAATCTTTCATCATCTAAAATAATGACTTTATTATCTTCTAATGTTAATTTGTTGTCCTTAAATGTAAAATTTGGTAAATTATTTTCTAAATATGCAATTGTATCATTTGCTATATTAATTTGTATAAAAGTTGAAATTATTGCAACAATCAAAGTTAAAATGCTTATAATAGAAAAAACATACTTTATAGCTTTTCCCAATCCTAACTTTTTTAATTCTTCATATTTACTTGGCCTCGCTATTGAATACCAAATTTTTTTTAAAAAACTAATTCTTAGATTTTCTTCCATCTTCTCTTCCTCTCATATATATAATATCATTTGAGCAAAAAAAATGCAAGCAACTTTTGTGCTTGTTATATTAAAAAAATCTCCCCGCTGTAGCCGTAGGTTAAGTCAAAATTTTTAATAACCTGCCCTCACAACAGGTGGGTGCCTACCTAAATACTCCTGGGCTTCTTACTACTAACATATTGTAATGAGTGTAAGCTTGCACGCCATATTTGAGAGTTCAGCCCCTCTTAAAACTTGTAGGTTCTAAAAATTCTGCATTACGTACTATGCAGGGGATTTTTTCAGTTTCTTATTTTGTTATTATAATATTATCACATTTAAATTATATTATCAAGTAATTAAAATAGTTAAAAAATTTTAGTTTTGTATTTTTAAATAATTAAATCTTAATTTTATTTAATTAATCTCGTTTATTCTTCGTTTTTTATTATTTTATATTCATTATAAATACTAAATATCATATTCTACTTGAATTACAAGAAAAATAAATTACTTGATATTTTTTTGAAAATTCATTCATTATCTTTAACGCTTTAGAAGTCTTTGTTTCATCTAGATTTACAAAAGGATCGTCTAGTACTACAAATGGTAATTCATCATTATATAAAGCATCAATTAAGCTAAATCTCATGCAAATATATATCAAATCTTTATATCCTGCACTAAAATTCTTAATTTCTTTTTGAGATCCATTTACTTCTATTTTCACATCTAAATTTGTATCCACTGCTGTTTTTAGTCTTTTATCGTCAATCATAGACAAATACTTATTAAATCCTATAATCATACTTTTTAAATAACTTGATGAAAAACTTTCCTTAGACTCTCTTAATAATTCTTCTGTCTTTTTTAATATTTTATATTTTTCTTCTAAGTTTATAATTTCTTCTTTTAATATAGTTAAATCATTTTCTAAGTATTCATCATCATCAATTTTATTTTCCAAAGCTTCTATCTGATTTTTTATTTGGTTTTTTTCATCAACTAAATTATCTAATTCTTTGTTGTAATTCTCTATTTTTTGTTTTATTTCATCTTCTGTTTCATTTATCTCTTTTAGATTTTTAAATATTTTTATATCATTTTCTTTTTCATATTTTATTTTATCAGTTGAGGTCTTCTTAAATTTCTTTTTTGCATTTTCAAATTCATTTAAATTCATTTTTAAATCCTGTATTAAATCAGAAAAGCTTTTATTTATTTCTTCATAATAATCTGATAAATCCAATTCAATTTCTCTTTTAAGAGTTTCCCTTTTAAAATTAGATTTTTGCATTGCAATTTCTTTTGCTAATTTATTATTTTGAAGCTCTTTATATTTACTATATTCAGATTTTAAATTGGTTAAATCTACTATTTTATTTATATTTTCATTCTTATAATATTGATGTATAAATTCGTCAATGTCTTTATTGATGTCATCTTCTTTATTTTTTAATTGTAATATGCTCTCATTCAATGTTTCGATTTCATTATTTGAGTTTATAATCTTCCTTCTTACCTTTTTGCAAACTAAGCAATAAAAAGCTAATATTATACCAATTGCTATAAATCCATATCCTGCCCATTCATGTAATTTTGAAATTATCACGAACGCACCAGCTATAATTAAAATAAAAGATAAAATAATAAACGCCATATTATATTTTCTTATTGATTTTAATTTATTCAGATGGTTTTCTTCTTCATTTTTCTGTTCTTTTAATTTTTGTATTTTATTATCAATTTCTTGTATTTCAGAGTAACTTACAATTTTTTGATCTATCTCTTCAATTGAAGCATTTCCATTTTTAAATTTTCTTTGTAAACTATCTAATTCATTTTTTTCTTCTTTTGATATTTTGTAATTCTCTATTTCAATTTTTGTTTTTTCTATCTCATAATTCTTTCTTTCTAAATTATCTAAGAAAGATTCTGTAGGTAATCCCTTTTTAAAAAACATCTCGTATTTATTATATATATTTTCATTTTGCTTATATTCTGCTAAAATACTATCATATACTTGTTTTTTTGTCATTATTCTATCTTGTTCTATTTTCTCAGAAAGTAATTTTTGTTCTTCTTTTCTTTTATTTTCAAAGTCTTTTATTTTAGCTATTATTTTTTCCATTTGCTCCTTTCTTTCTTCAAATGCTTTAGTGTCTGATTTATTTATTTCTATTTTTCTTTCTAATTCGAATAACTTAGATTTTTTTTCATCTATAATTCCTCCTTGCCCTCTATCTTTTTTATAAAACTTTCTACTTTCTTTTAATTTATTTAGAGCTTCTTCAGAAGTATTAATATCATTATCGCTTTCTAAAACATTACTCAATTTTGCACTAATACTATCTTCCATCTCTATTTGAATTCTTCCTTGTGGTATATATGTGCTTCTCTCATATGCACTTTTATTAATATTAAATATTTCTTCTCCAATGTTTTCAGAATAATCTTTGCTTTCTAAATTGGTTTCTAAATTATATAACTTAAATAAATCTTCTGATGCCTTTTTTCCAAATGTTCTTTCTATTCTATATTTTTTTCCATCTACTTCAAATTCAATATTTCCACCATATACTCCGCCTTGCCAAGGAGTATATTTTTTTCTTTCAGATTTTTCTGCATTAGTATTTGATTGATTATCCAGTCCAAAAAACATTGATTTTATAAAAGATGCAAGAGTAGTTTTTCCAAATCCGTTATCTCTTTTTATTATATTTATACCATCATGAAACTCAAAACTATGCTCCTTTAAATTTCCATAATTTTGAATATAGCATTTAATTAATTTCATACTTTCCTCCTAATTATACATCTTCTCCAGAAAGTGCTTTTATTCCTGTACTAATTATTTTACTTTTTTCGTCTTCTGTTAAATCTTCCTGTTCAATTACTTTTCTTATAAATTCACCTTTAAGTGAAATGTCATTTTTATATTTCATATAGTCTATTTTTATTCTTGGTCTATCCTCTATTTTAAGGTAATAAAAATTCGATTCAAATTTTTTTGTTAAATACTCAATATCCCTTTCTTCTCCTAATTCAACTTCTCCGTCTAATATTATTTTAACTAAACTTGTTTCTGGAATTCCTTTAATTTTTTTAGTTATTCTTTGTTCAATTTCATTGTTTCTTGTTGCCCCTGTTATATCTACATATATCTCATACAGACATCTTGATGCAAATGGAATAAATTCAGACTTAATTTTGTCTTCTTCTATGTTTAATAAAACGAATCCTTTTTCTCCACATTCGTCAAATCCTCTACCTTCTAAACAACCTGAATAACAATAAACTCCTCGTCTTCCTAATTTTTCTTGTTTATAGCTATGAATATGTCCTAATGCTAAATAATCTATATTTTTATTTTTTAATTCTTTTAAATTAATTATTTCTGTTTTGTCTTTTAAATTCGTTTCTGACTCTTGTCCATGCATTATGACAATATTTAATTTATTTTTTTCTAAAAGAAGAGAGTTATATATGTCATATTCATCTATATTTTCAAATTCAATACCAGATATTGTTAAATTTTTATATTCATAATTAGTCCAACGATTACTAAAAGTTTTAAGATTTCTTGGTATCTCCTCATCTTCATCTAAAAAACCTGCTTCATCATGATTTCCTTTAAGATATAAAAAATCAATTTGTGGATTAGCTATTATTGCATTTTTTACTATACTTCTTGCTTTTGCAGATATTGTTTTTTTATCAAACAAATCACCTGCTATCATAATTATCTCAACTTCGTTTTCTTTTGCATAGTTTACCATTTTTTCAAATGTAATTAATATTTCATTTTTTCTTTCTCTTGCCTTTTCTTTATCTAAATTTGTTTCCATTTTAGAATCTAAGTGTAAATCACTACAATGAATTATCTTCATATTTTTCCTCTCTTTTTTTGTAAAAGTGAACAGTTCTCTTTTACAACTTTTTTATTATATAGGAAAAATCGTCAGATTTTTAAGTATATAAAAAGACAAATTTTCCTATATTCTCACGATTGTTTTGCAATCTTTTTAGTGGAAAAGCCACTTTTTTATATAATTATCCTAACAAAAAAGCAAAAAAATGTCAATAGCTACCAAACATTTTTTTGCTTTATGTATAGTTGTAAAAGAGAACTGTCCCCTTTTACAACTTTTTACAAATTATTTTATAATTACAACCTTATCCATGTCACATATCTTGTTATTTCCATCGTATAATGTAAATCTTATTTTATATGTTCCAGTCCTTAAATTTCCATTTTTTAATGTTAATGAAAAGTTTTGTGTCGCTCTTACCAAGTCTGTAACCAAGTATTCGTTTTCTCTACCTGTTGAAGATAGCGCATGGTTAATATAGTTTCTTAAATCCACTAATTCATAATCATAGCTATATATCCTATCATATTTTCTTCTATATAAAGCTACCGCAATTTTTGGATATTCAAATCCTCCTGAATACTCTATTCCAAAGTTTAAGGCATTAGTATTATTTTGATTCTTTCCAGTTGCTTTATCTATTAACACAGATTGATCATCTAACGAAACTGAGAATCCGTAGTCAGTACTTACAACCTGAATGTCTTTACTATCTGCTGCGATTTGCGATGAGAAATATGTTCCATCTATAGAACCAAATGACTGTGCTGTAATAGTATATGTTCCTGTTTCCAGATTACCATTTTCAGTATTTAAAGTCATATCTGCTATAACATTAGAAACTGCATCTGCTATTTTAATTCTATATGACCCATCTGACCTTGGGAAGTAATTATTTCCTTTGTATGTTATATATATACCCTCTAATTGTGCTGATGTTAGAACATCACTACCAGAAGAAATTGAAATTCTAACTCCTAATTGGTCTTCTATATGTGTTGTTTCATAAACTATATCTGAGTTTTCATTTTTGTTAAAACTGTATTCTGTTTCAATATTTAAATTAATAGGTGCTCCCATATAAATAACATTTCTATCTGTTGTTAATTTAACACTCTTATTTACATCAATATCGTTATATACACTAAATAACATTGGATATAATGCTGTATTTACTGTTAAGCAAACTGTATCATCATATTTATCTCTTAATTGTACTAGCATATTCTTTGATGCTAGGTTATTTGTTAATGTTGTATCTTCGAAATCAACATGAATTATATATTCCTCATATAGTAAGTCTGTTGTAGAATTATAGTAACTTCCGTCAGCACTATAATGCTCTTGCTCACTATCCATACAGAAGAAATCCGTAAACCTGTAAACTTTTTTGTTAGCTGTTTCATCTTGTTGGCTTACAATATAGTAATAATATCTTACTTGATTTCCAGAACGGTCTATTAAAGTTATCTTTGTATTTTTAGGTAATACACATGAAGATTCGAAAGTATGATAATAGTGACCTGTAAATCCTGTATAATATTCTGTTGTTGAATATCTATCTACATATAAAGAGTAGTATGCTGAGAATGAACTCTTTGAAGTAATTGTAGTTGTTGTTGTTGGGAATATCTTATAATTCTTACCTGGCGTAATCGCTCCTTCATAATAGTCTGAACCTTGCATTGTATTATTTGTCGTTAATTTTAGAACAACATGCGCATTTTTAATCTTGATTTCATCATCTTCTTCATATATAGCTTCTAGATTTATAGTAACTGTTCCTAAATTTTGTGTAGAACTTATATTTTTAGAGTGGGCCAAATAAAAGCTAAATGTAGGTGTTGTTGTTGAGTTATCACTTAAATATTGTGCCTTTCCTGTAAATCCTGCATGTACATCGTCGTTATTTAAAAAGTACGTTGTACCTTTTGTTTGCCATCCACTATTTCCTGCTGTCATTGTAAGTCCAAATCGTGAATCAGCTTCAGTGGCTGTAGGAGCAATGTTTGCTATTGTATCTGGGTCATTTAATGTAACATTACCTGTTAAATCACTTACATCAATTCCTAATACATTTAAAGTCATATTAGGATAACTTAAACCATTTAAGTTTAAAACATAGGTTGCTGTTGTTGCATATTTAGTTGCTATTAATTCTATATTTTCATAATAAATATCTGTTGTAACTCCACCTACAACCCATTGATAATATGTTGCTTCTTCTGGTGTAGGGACAATGTAATCAATTTTTACTTTTCCGTCTTCATTGTAATTAGTATAGAATCCATCTGTCTCTATATTATGTGTTGGATAATAGTGTTTTCCTTGTACAAATGAGTTTCTTGTAAATAAGTTTGCAACAGCATTTGATATGGTCGTACCTTGAACATAGTTATCTGCATACATTCCTAAGTCTCTAGTTGTTGTACCTTTAAATATTCCAACAAATGCCATTCCATAAACTTCACCATCTGTTCCTGCCTCAGTTCTTAAAACTACATTTCTTCCTTGTAATAAATATATCTTATTATTTACATTTTGTTGAGTTATACCTGTATCATCAATTCTAACTTGCTCTTTATTTCCAGATGAATCTTGACTTTGCATTTTAGCTACTATATTTACGCCGTTTT
>CAMKSF010000032.1 GCA_946415375.1 uncultured Clostridia bacterium | reverse complement strand
CTCTATAAGAAAAAGTAGAATGATTTCCATTCTACTTTTTGGGTCTCAGTTCAAAACATAGAGGGCTTGTTTTTTGCCTGAGAGTTTAAAGATCAACCAAACCAAGCTTCAGTCTGTCGGGATTCGTTGGATCAAGAGGATCATCAATATGGAAGTCTAAGTCTGTGAGTTCAATCTCTTTCAGATACTCGTCATCCAGATGTTCTTTGATAATCCTAACGATAGCGACAAGAGCATTCTTTCGAGAGATGTAACGATCAATCATTATCTGATCTCTTTCACGAATCTTAGAGCATAATGTTTCCAATTCCTCATCAGAAGGAATGGGTTGGCCCTTTATACGACAGACCTCCTTAAACTTTTCTCGAGTAGAGGGGTCTTTTGTAACAAGATTGCTAGCACGTGTGCTAGAATCAATCTGATTTTCCATTTTCTGGATTTTCTTGTTAAGAAGTTCCAGAATAGCTTCTTTTGTTGTCATAAGCATTAATTTTTTTTGTTTATTACTTATACCACAAGGTTTTTTATTTTTCTCCCAATGACTTATTGTATCAGTAGTATAGATAAATGAAAGATTGATTTCAATATTAAAAAATTTGATTTTTTCTATAATTTCACTATATTATATTTAAATTTAAATATGTTTTGATGAAATTATGAAATATCTTGAAAAAATATTACAATTAAAAAAGACGGTATTTACACAACAAGATCTTTCTCTTATCCTTTGAATTACGAATAAAAATACGTTGATAAGTATTGTATCTAGATTGTTAAAATCAAAAATATTATTAAATCCTTATAAAGGAATATATACATTGGCTAATTATGATATATTTGAACTAGCCTCAAAAATTAAGAAAAATTCTTATGTCTCATTTGAAACGGTTTTAAGAAAAGAATGAATAATCTTCCAAGAATATTGAGAAACAATATTTCTAGCAACAGATAATACTATAGAAAAAACAGCTGTTTGATATACGTTTAAGTGTATTAAAATAAAAGATGATATTCTGTATAATCCATTAGGAATTATTAAGAAGAATTGATATTCAATAGCTTCGTCAGAAAGAGCGATATGTGATAGAATTTATTCTTCAAAGAATTATTACTTTGATAACTTAGCTGATATAGATAAAGAAAAACTCCAAGAAATTTCAGAAATATACAATAAAAGAGTTATTTTAGAAGTTAAAAAATTAATAAATGCTTAATATTGCTAAACACAGGAATTTACTATTACAGCTAATAAAGGAATTCTTTAAAAGTCCTCTTTGACCTCAATTAGCTTTTAAATGATGAACATCAGCATATTTTCTCTATTGATTAGATAGATTTTCAACAGATCTGGATTTTGATTTTTTCTGAGATGTATTAGTTGATGATATAGCTGAATCAATACTAAAAAAATATGGTAAGATAAAAAGATCTGATAGATTAATTCTATCATATTGAGAAACTGATACTAACATTAAAATAGATATTAACAGAAATATATGGGAAAATAATAAATATGAAATTTTAGATTTCTTTTGAACAGAAGTTAGAGTTCAAACAAAATCAACATTATTCTCTAATAAACTTGTAGCATTATCAGAAAGATTTACGAATAGAGATATTTATGATGTATATTTCTTCTTTAATAATATGTTTGAACCTAATCCAGATCTTATTAAAGAAAGGACATGAAAAGATATGAAATCTTTTTATACGGATATTAAAAAGAAATTAGAAAAATTACCTAAAAATTATAAGATATTAGATTGATTATGAGAGGTGATAAACGATAAGCAAAAGAATTTTGTGAAAACTAGTTTAGTAAATGAACTTATAAATGTAATAGATATGCAGATAAGGTTTATGTAGTGAAGAGATTTATATAAACCTTAACGAGAAAACGAATTTACATCTAAAACATTAGAGGTTTAATATTCTCTCAAAACATACCTGGCTCAACTTGCTCTACTTGAGTAGTTGAAGAAAAGATTAATGAGTATGAAGAAAGAATTAGAGTAATGAGGGATTATAGGGAGTGTCTGGAGTAGGAATTTTCCGTTTTCGAAATATTGAAAAATAAAGGATATTTTATATAGTTTTTTTATTTATGTCTTATAATATTTTCCTATGAATACATTATTAACAATTTTCAACCATCCATTTTTTATTATTCGATGATGACTTTCCATTTTAATATTAATTCTTTGAGTATTGATAAGATTTTTTATGTGGGTATTCAATATCTCTCCTATCGTTATCAGATTATGAAATGCTTTATGGAAAAGAAATGTAGCAATATTTTGATCTGATACAGCTTTTCATGATTTAAATGAGATTTTAACAGAATCATCTATTTTTAAAAAAGGAAAAATAGCTCATATTAGAGAGAATAATCTTGAAAAAGCTAAAGATTTTTCACTCTATTTGATTGATTGGGATTCCTGTAAAATTTGAATTGAAAAAATTCTAAGTTTAAGAAAAAATCATCAAATATGAGTTGTTATTTTTGCTAAACCAAGATCAATCGATGATAAAAATATGGAGATAATAACAAATAGTGCAAATACGATTGTTGTAAATGCGAGATGAAGATTAATTAATGATATGTTTACGTTATTAATAACAACCAAATATGACAACTAATGAATATCTGTCAAATATCCTTTTAAAATATCAATCTAAATCAATTGATATAGTTAAACAAACAGAATTGGTAACCATATTAAAATGACGAGCAAACACTTGTTTAATCGATATTTGTTTATCTTGATCTGTAGCAAAGGGGACAGCTATTTCTTTATCCTCAGATTTAGATTATTTTATTTCATTATCTCATAATTGTAATGAAGACAATTGAGGCTTAAATTCTATTTTTAACTCTTTATATTACGAATTACAAACAAGATTTTGAAATGTGCGTAAACAGAATGTATCATGTAGAATAAATTTTTATTGATTAGAAATAGATATAACACCTGCTAGAAAATTACCATGAAATACCAATGATCATATAATTTATATATCTAAGACAAATACTCGACAAAAAACAAATATTCAAAAACATATTAACGATATCTATAATTCATGAAGAAGAAATGAAATAAAACTCCTTAAAATACGAAGAGAGTTGCATGGTTTAGATTTTCCTTCAATATATTTGGAATATTTAGTAATAGATTACTTACTTCTAAATAAGTCTAAAAATAGTGAAGCTTTATGAAATAATTTTTATCATATATTGCAAGAGCTCTCCAAAACTGATTGAAATTTTTTATTTACTAGAGTCGTAGATCCCGCAAATTCAAATAATTTATTATCTGATTTATTAAATACCACAGAAAAAAATAAAATAATTTCTGAAGCAAAAAATTCAGTCAATAAGAATTACTGGTCTGAAATTATTCGATAAAGTACCAAAAAATCTCCCTTCAAATTTGATTTTCAAAGCAGTTTATACTATAATATATTCAGAGTTTTTTTTATTCTGTTTATATTATGCTATGGCTAAAGAAACATTAGAAAATAAAGAAGTATCAACTAAAAAATTAGATTCTGAATCAACTAAAAAGGAATTAGCTGATAATCTTAATGAAGAAAAGAAATGATTCTGGTCAAAATTGAAGGATAAGTTTTTATGAAAATCCGAAAAAGCTCCTGAAAAGAAATTAATTATTACTGAAGAAACAATAAAACATGTATTATTCTCTTGGCAATGATCTAATTTTGTTCATGATTTAGATAATTATGAGTTACAAGGAGTTACTCGTAATGATATTGTTGATATGTGTATTGATGCAAATAGATGTTATCTCATTTATGATCATTTAGATAAATTTCCAGAATTAAATCATATGGAATTTGCTAAAAGAATGATTGATATTGGTGAATCATCTAATTTAACTATGATTTATGAAAGATTAGAAAATATGAATGATCAGGAAATTGCTGATTATCTTATTGAACATTGAGCTGGTTATAGTTTAGTAAGGGAATATCATAAATTTAAATGATTAGATGATAAAGATATAATAGATAAATTATTAAATCATAATGAATATCAAGCAGTAGTTGATTTCCTAAGAAAATTTAAAGGAATAGATCATCAAGAAGTAGTAGATAGAATAGTAGAAATGTGAAATTGATACTATGTGGCTGATTATTTAGAAAAATTCTGAGATATTGATACTCAAAAATTAGCAGATGCATTAATAGAACAAAAACAATATTATCCTATAGCTAAAAATCTTATGAAATTTGATGATTTGAAACAAGAAAATTATGATATTCTAATTAAAGAAGGATATGCTAATGAAGTTATGTGTAAGGTAAGATGAAAGTAAAATAAATTAGAATCTTATTTAAGAGAAGTTATGAAGTGATTTCTCTTTTTTTGTTTGTATTTAATAAGGAAATACACATAATCAACTTTGTTTATTTATGATAGATTATGAGTAGGAATTTAGAATTATTAGCTGATGAAACATTGAGTCAAAAACTATTAAAAAAATGATTTTGGCTTTATTTTTTTTGATATCTTGCAGCACCTATATGATATTTGATAAGATTAATTATTTCAAATTCTCCAGATGTATCTGTAGCTGATTTTGGGGTCATGTATAGTATAATATCATTGGTAAACTTTCTTTGAACATATAATGATCTTTGATTAACAGAAAGTCTTCGTTTTTTTTTGCCAAGATTTTACTTAAAAAAAGAATATAATAACATAAAAACAACTATTTTGTTATCACTATGAACACAGCTTTTAACATCTTTATTAATTGCTTCGTGTCTTTGGTTTTGAAGTGAATGGTTGTCTACTTATTATTTTAGGAATGAACATGCATGAATAATCCTAAAATATTTTTGTGTATATTTTGCCTTAACAAATATTTTACAGGTATTCCAAACAATCTTTATTTCATTTCAGAAAACATTTGAAAGTCAACTGACATCATTCGTTCAGATAATGACTACTTTTGTATTTGCTTTATTTTGTTTTTTCTCATGAAGATGAAATATTGAACGATATAGTATAGGTCGAATTTTGGGATTTGTTTTTTGAATTATAGTAGCATATTTTCTTTATAGGAAATATAGCAAATCACTCATGCAATGAATTTTTAAAATAGAAAAAACAGTACTTTATAAATATGTAAAGTATGCTTTATGGGCATTTCTTGGATCTGGGGCTAGTACATTATTTGGGCAAATAATTCAGCAAATAGTCCTATATTTTTTAGGAGCAGAAAATGCATGATATTATTCAAATTTTTTAAGTTTATTTAATATATGAACTATAATACTGGGGCCAATCATGGGACTTATATTCCCTCTTGTTTCTGAATTATTTGAAAAAAAGGATAAAACAAAAATATGACTTTTATATTCTTTCTTCTACAATTATTTCTCGATTTTTATTTTAAGTCTTTCTACGATATTTATCGTACTATGACCAGAAATATCTATTGCTCTGTTTTGAAGACAATATTTGACTTCTGGAATGCTTTTAACTCATTCATGAATATTTTTATTTTTTAGTTTATTATCTTCTTTCAATTATAATCTGTTAGCCTGAATGGGAAAGGTAAAAGAGAGAGTTTATATAACATGAGTATCTTGTGTTTTAATAATTATTACATCATATATACTTATTAAGTTGTGTGGTATATATTGAGCAGGATTAGCTTTTTGAATAGGGTATATTTATATTTGGTGATGAAGTTTGTTATTTCTAAGAACTGAGAAATACTCTTTAAATTTTAATTGGAAGTTTATAATTAAGAATATTTTTATATTCATAATTTTATGAATATGAATTTTCCTATGAAAAGAATATTATATAGATATGGAGTGAAATAGATGGTGTATGGTTGGTAGATTGATTATTTTATGATTAACTTTCTATGGTTTCATTTGATTAGGAAATATTTGAATGATAAAAAAATTAAAGTGAGAAATTTTGAATTTAAGAAAATAATGTGATAAATTTTTATGATTTGAAAAAAATTTATTCTGATGTAAAAAAAATTGGTGTAGAAGAGACAGATTATTAAAACAGATTTTTTAAATGAGATAATTGAAATTATAATCAGATTTAAATATATTGAAAAGTTTTGTTTAGAGTATGTTAGCGTATATTATTGGGATGTATTTATGAGGTATTATTTGTAATGATTTTTTTGTTCACAATTTGAATTGCAATTCTATGAATTCTTCGTATAGTGAAATTGTTTAATAATCATATGGATTAAATTAAACATTTGTCGGTTTTTTTGATTTCCCTGGATTTATATGTATCAAAGTTTAGATGAAAAAGAATAAAAAAAATATAAGAATTTTATTCTATCCTACAATATATACAAATGAAAATAGAAATTTAAATAATTTATACAATGAAATAAAAGATGTCTACGAAGTAATTTCATTTGATAGGGTAAAGAAATGGAATTATTTTAATTATGATGTTTATCATTTTAATTTCATAGAATGAACAAGTGGAAGTATAATGAGACAAAAATTAGATTATTTTAAAAAAAAATTTTTCATAAATGTTCTTAAGTTTTTGAGGAAAAAAATAATTCGAACGGTACATAATAATATACCACATGAAACAGCTAATAAAGAATTGACAATAAATTTTATGGAATTTATGGCTAAGAAATCAGATAAAATACATATATTGTGTAAGGCAACTTTGGAAAATGACTTTTTGACGCCATATAATGATAAAATAGTGTATATACCTCACGGAGATTATATAGGTAATTATCCAGATTCAGATATAGATATTTATAATAAATATCATATTTCTACAGATAAAAAAATAGCTTTGTTTATCTGACAAGTAAGAAAATATAAAAATATAGAATTATTAATAAAGGCTTTTGAAGAGTCAAAGTTGGAAGACAACAATTTTGTGTTACTTATATGTTGACCATGTAATGATTATTCATATGTATGATACTTAAAAAAGTTTTGAAATAAAAATATATATTTTGATTTCAATTTTATTAAAGATTCAGAAATGGAATCATATCTGAGACAATCTTTGATAGTGGTAGCTCCATATAATAAAATTAGTTCACTAAACTCTTGAACTTTATGGATGGCTTTGTCTTATAAAAAAACAATGATATTGCCATTAATTGGGTGTGTTAAAGATATAAGAAATTATGAAAAATTTTTATATATATATGACTATAGTAAAGAAGAAGAGCATTATGGAAATTTATTACAGTGTTTACAAAAGTTGAAAGGTGATTTATTGGAAGATGAGACTGTACTAAAAGTAAAAGGAGAAGCATGATACCAATATATTATAAATAATTGATCATGGAAAGTACAAAAAGAAAATTGGATAAATCTGTATAAGTTTTAGAGATGATAAAATATTTGGATATAAAATGTTGAAATCTTTGTGATAGAATCGAACTATCGAACAAATATGATGGAACTATATTTTATAGGTAAAATTTAAAGATGAGTAATTTAAATCCTGTTGTATATATTGTCCTTTCGGTTTACAATTGAGAAAAATATTTTCTTGAGCAACTTATGTCTATATTTTATCAGAATTATAAAAACTGGTATTTAATTGTAGTTGATGATTGATCTACTGATTTGTCGTGTTATGTGTTCGAAAAATTTGTTAAAGATTATGATTTAAATAAAAAAGTTAAGATAATTAAGCAAGAAAACCAATGAACATGTAAAGCAGTAGAAAGATGACTTCTAGAGATACAGAAAATTAATAAATGAGATAATCTGGTTGCGCTTTGTGATTCTGATGATATATGGACAAGAGATAAGTTAGAAATTCAGGTAAAATATATGCAAGAACATGAGACTTGTGATCTTTGTTTTCATGATTTAGTGGTTGTAGATGAAAATAATAATTTAAAATCAGAATCATTTATAAAAAAAAATCTTAGAGTTCTTAATCCAAATATTAATTCTTTTTTTGAATTGGCTATACAAAATCATGTAACAACTACTGAAATTTTTTTTAGAACAATGTACATAAACAGTATAATTCCCATTCAAAATGAATGAGCAAAAGATTATTGGATTGTATTAAATTTTATATTAAGCAATAAAAATATACATTTTATAGATAAATCTTTGTGATACTATAGAGTATGACATCAATCTATACAAAAAGCATTACACAATAAATGAGTTTTAAAATCTACTGAGAGAGATTTTGATTTATTTGTTAAGTTAAAAGAAAAATATCCCAAAAATAAGGAAATAGAATATTTTATTAATTATTTTTCTTATAGTATAAAGTGGATCAAAAAATGACATCCAGTACTATCTTTCTGGTTGTCATGCTTTTATTATCCTAAAAGGTTTTTCTATGTAATAAAAAAATGAATCGAATATCGTATGAAACAAAAATATATTACAAAATAAATAAAATCTAAGACAAGTTTTTATAATATTTTATCTATTATCTTTATTATGCTAGTATCTGTAATTCTTACATGTTACAAACAAGAAAAATTTATTGAAGATACTATTCTTTCAGTGATTAGGCAAAAATATAATAATTGGGAATTGCTAATCTGAGATGATTCTCTAGATGATAAATGTTGGAGTATTATTTTAAAATATCAAAAAAAATATCCAGAAAAAATTCGTGCACGACATCATTCAATAAATAAATGAATAGTAAACAATATGTTTTTTTTGATTTGACAAAGAAGTAAAGATTCTGAGTATGTAGCTTTTCTTGAGTGAGATGATTGTTTGTTTCCAGAATATTTGGATAAAAAATTGGAAATATTCTATAAGTATCCAAATGTTCAATTGGTATATAATGAATTTACGACAGTAGATGAAAAATGAAATATTATAGAAAAAGGTGAATTAAAAAATCATACAAAAGATTTTTGTAAAAAATGAAAAATAAATTATACTGATCTTATTAGTAATATCTATTATATGAGTCGGTCTACTTTAATGGTGAGATCGGATATATTAAAAAAATATACTTTTATTCCAATTTTTTTGTCAGATAGAACAATTATTTCTGATATATATTTTTTTAATCAAGTTGCTCATAACGAAGATATCTATGGTGTTGAAGAACCATTGGTTTATTATAGAATTCAAGAAAATAGTGTTTCAAAAAACATTAATGGTAGCATAAAATATTTTTTGGAATTAATAGAGTATTATAAATATTTATTAAAGCAATGAAGCATTACTAAAAGTGTGTACGATAAATATGTTAATAAATGGTATTTATTAATTAGTACATTGTCATTGAAAAAAAGTTTAAGTATGTGAGTGTTATCTACAATAAGACTTTTTATAATTGAGTGTTTCCTTGCAATTAAGAAAAGAATAAAAAAGTTTACTGTAAGATAATAATTCTATTGTTAGAGAATATTGTTGATTACTTTTTTATAGTTTTCTATCATCACAGAAGTCTCAAAATTTTCTTTAGCATATTTATATCATTTTTTTATAGTTTCAGAATTATTGTTTTTTATGTGTTTATCTAATAATTTAGAATATGTTTCTATATCCCAATCTTTAGCTATGATTCAACAATTTCAGTCATCTAATATTTCTTTAGATCACATAACAGGAACTGTTAAAACAGGAACTTCTAATATTAATGATTCTATTAATACAGTAGGTAATGCTTCAGAAAATGAAGTAAAGCAGAACAATGAAGCCTTACTTAAATATTTATAAGGATTTTTAGCAAAACCTGTAAATATTAGATTCCTTTCAATTCATAATTCCTTAGCTAAATTTTTTAAATATTCTTTTTTTGGTCCATCTCCTAATAAAACCAACTTATATTTATTTTTCATTTCTGAAATAGTATATGCTTTCAATAACATTTCTTGATTCTTTCTATCATCAAAACTTCATATATTAATGATATATTTTTCTTTTATATCTATTTCTTCTTCTCATAATTTTTTAATTCATTCGATATCTAATCAATTATATATTGTTATAGCCTGTTCTTTTGATAAATTATAATACTTTATAGTATCTTCCATAACTTCTTTTGAAACACATACGATTTTATTATTGTTAATTAATTTTTTGATTATCTTAAATTCAATTTTATCCAACATAGTAGCATCACTACTTATTTTTGTTGTTATATGTTCATGTTGAGTAAGTAGTAATTTAATTTTTAAAAATTTTTGAGCAATTAATCATAGAAAATTACAATAAGATCATATTCAAATAACAATATCAGGTTTCTCTTTATAAAGAAATCTTATAGTATTTATAATATGTGGAATGATAGCAATCCATCACCTTCAAGGAAAATATTTATTTCAAAAGCGTCATAAATATAGCTTTTTTCATAATACATTAAATACATGATTATCGTGAAATCAAATTAATGTAATAGTTTCATTTTCTTTCGAAAAATAGTTTTCTAAAATAGAAGCTATTCTTCATCATCAAGTTCATTCAAATCAACAAGTAATAAATGCTATTTTTCTCATCTTATTATGAAATTAAATAAACTAATTAATTTCACTAACCATTTTTGCTAGCTTCTCACCATTGTATTCATTAGAATACTTCTTGGCATTATCAAATCAAGTTATAATAAATTCGGATTCTTTTTCTTTCATAAGAATAATTTTATCTGCATATTCTTTTTCATCTATTGGATTATTTATTAGTAATGCTCAATCTCAACAAACTTCCTCTAATGCTCAACATTTAGTTGATATAACTGGTAATCAACAAGCCTGAGCCTCTATAATTGGTCTTCAAAATCATTCATATAGAGATGGCATGATATAAATATCAGATATTTGGTATAATAATATTAATTCTTCTTCTGAAAGATCTTGTAAATGAAAATATTTATTAGCTATATTTAATTTTTTTATTATTTCATTCATCTTTTTTAGCTCATCAGAACTTCAATCTTTCCCAACTCTAACCAAAATATAGTCATCAGGTAATCTTCAAAGAGATTTTAATAATGTTAATAAGTTCTTCCTTGATTCATTACTTCATACAAATAATAACCACTTTTTTGTTTCAGGTATTTTATATTTTTTTGCGAATTCTGTTCTTTCCTCTTGTTTTAACTCTTTTTTAATACTTTTATAACAAGACAAATCTACTGAGTTTGGAATAACAGTAATTAATTTTTCTGATATTCATAAATCTAATAATACAGATTTTGTTTTATTTGATACGACAACAATATTTTTGAGCTTTTTTAATACGGTGTTAAATGAAATATAAGACATCCATCTCAATATTTCTTCTTTGAAGTTTGTAACTTTTGTTAAAAAAGGGTAGTGGTGGATAACTACAACTGATTCTGGAATATAACTGTCCCTAACAGAGAACAAAAAGTTTTCTTCAGTAAATATTTTTATATATCATTTATATTTGTCTCTTAATAATTTTGGTAATTTAAAAATCCTCCAATATTGTCATGAGAGAAATCAAGTTCCTTCATCTTGATAAAGAAATTCAACTTTATATTTCTTTTCAAGAAAAGGGACAAGAAAATTCATATATTTTCAAACTCAACTATGAGAAAAAACGGGTTTTTTCATTGCGATTATTACTATTTTTTTCATCCTTTTGACTTTTGATAAAGTTTTTCATCAAGTATTTCGGACCAGTATTCTGTGTTTTTACTAAGTTCGTATCTTTTACAGTTTTCTAATCATTTGTTAATCATCCAATCTTTGTTTTCATTAAATTTTCATATTAAATCAATTATTTCATCTACATTTTCTGGATCTTTTATAAACAAGCACGAATCAGCTAATACTTCTCATAATGATCATTCTTTAGATGAAATTACAGGACATCAACAAGCTTGTGCTTCAATAGGAGGCCTTCAAAATCATTCAAATAAAGAAGGGAACAAGAAAACATCTGCAATATTATAAAATCATACTAATTCTTCCATCTCCTCAATATAGTCTATGAAATAGACTTTCTCTTCTAATTTATGTTCTTTTATATATCTAAGATGTTCTTCTCTATTTTGAATTACTCCTGGTTTTCATATTTTTACAAATATATAATCATCAAGTTTTCCCATAACTTTTAGTATTGTTATTATATTCTTCCTTGATTCTTCTGATCATACATTAAGAATTATTTTTTTATCTGATGATATCTTATATTTTTTTAATAAAATTTTTCTTATTCATTCTTTATTGTCTAATTTTTTAAAGATAGACAAATCAAAAGCACTACAAATTAGTTTTATATTCTCTTTTTTTACTCAATAGTGTTTTATTAATAAATCTTTTGTAAATTCAGAAACAACAATAATCATTTCTGCTTTTTTCATGTTATTATGAGATTTTCTTAATAGTCAGAAAAAAACTTTTTGAAAAATGCTTTTATTTTTCGCTGTTAAATCAAAATTTCTTATATCATGAACTATAAATATTGAATTTTGATAAGGAAAAAATGGGAAGAGTGTAAAAAATAGCATTCATTCATCCCAAAAAATTTTAATTTTATTCCTATAAAATAAGATAACTCTTAGGGGATATACAAAATATTGTATTATAATTCTTAATATTTCATTTTTTGTTTGAATCCAAAAATCCTTAATATTATATCATCTATTTTTTAATTCTTTAATATAAGGATTACTAAAATTTCAAACTCATGATTTTCTCTGTTTCTCAGGTCAACAAAACCATAAAATTTCCTGATTCATATTAGTAAGTTACTAATTTAAAAAGTTCGATAATTCGCGTGTTTGGTAAAAAAACCAAACATTTTAAACAAAGGTGGTATAAATAATCAGAAAAAGATGGTTTTATTTGTTTAAAAACTTTTTCTTGAAGTTTAATTGTTTCTCTAATCGTTCTTTTTGCATTATTCTTATGCGCTCACTTTCTAATCCTATACTTTAATAGGTCCTTATCTATGTTCTTAATTTTATATCATTTAATATAGAATCTTAACCATAAATCATAATCTTCAACATAAGAATCATGAGAATATCATCATACTTTCTCAAAAATATCTTTTCTCATCATTGTAGTTGGATGTGATACTGGACATTGTTTCAATATAACTCTCTTTATATCATCTGAATACTTTCTATGACCTATTACTTTTCATACTTCATCAATAATAATATTATTTCATGCAACAATTGCATATTCTTGATGATTTTCTAAAAAATCATGTTCTAATTTAAGTCTATTCTGTGTACTAATATCATCGCTATCTTGAGTTGCTATATAATTTGTAGTAGATAATTCTATTAATCTATTCTTAGTATATCATATACCCATATTCTTATCATTTTTGTATAATCTAATTCTTTTATCTTTCTTAGCATATTCTTCACATATTTCATAACTTCAATCTGTAGATCAATCATCTACTATAATAAATTCAAACTCTTTAAAAGTTTGATTTAAAATAGATTCTATTGCTTCTCATACCCGTTGTTTTGTGTTATAAACAGGCATTATTACTGAAACTTTAGGAGCTACAATTTTTGCCATTTTATATGTCAGAATAAAATTGGAATTATTTAGATACATTATATTGATTAAATATTTAACAACACACTAGTCGATTTTCTTGACAATTTTAGGATAAAATATTGAAACTTGTGGTACTTTCTCTTTTATAGCATTTCAAACTTTTTCTATATTCTGAGAATCACAGAAAAAAACCATAAATCATCAGTTGCCTGCTCATAATAATCTTCAGCAGTTTGCTCAACACGTTAATCATGTTTCATAAATTTTCATTATAATTCCTTTTTTGTCTTCATCTAATGTGCTTATTTTATTAATTCGTGAATTATTAATTGTTGAATCTATCTCTTTAGAATTTCAATTTTCCATCATCTTTAAGAAGTTAATAGCATTTTCTTTTGTTTTATTTAATGCATTAATCTTTTCTTGGGATCCAGATTTAACTTTAGTTTCTGATTGATCCATTAAAATACTTCAATCACGACTTATTCATGTATATATTAGCACTAATCCATGAGTTAATGGTTCATAATTTAATGGTTTTATTTCAACTCCATCTTTGGATAAATAATATACGTTAAATCAACCATAAGTAGCACATAAATGGTCTTGAACTCATCATTTTATTCATAAATCTTCTCTTTCAATTTCATAAGCAAGGTTCCGCAAAAAATCGTTAGTATATTCTTTATCTAAGTATTCTAAAAATGCTTTAAGAATTGAGATAATCATTGATGAAGACCCTCCTAATCATGATCCTAAAGGTACAACGGAATCAGTAATCATTTCAAAAGAGAATCATTCAATTTGAAAAAGCTTTAATATTTTTCCATAAACTCATTTGTGTAGTCTAAAAGCTTGGATATCTGTATATATTCATGATAAATCATTTGAAAAATACTCTTCATGTAAATCTAGAGATTTAAGAAGTATTCATCAATCAGGATTATCTTTTATTGTACATGAGCTATATAAATCTATCGCAAAATTTATTGAGATTCCTCAATATTGATTATAATAATCTTTAACATCTGTTCCTCATCATACTAAACTTAACCTATGAGGAGTTCTAGCCATACATAAAGTCATTAATTGTATTATTTAGAATAAACTATTAATCTTTTTTCTTTCATCTATAGTCGCTACTATTATGAGTTTTTTCTCATAATCAGTCTATTATCTCAACATTCATTTCTTTACATACTCATTCTTCTAATATTCATCAAAGAAATCTATCTCATCATTTTCAAAGAATAATTTTTGTATCTTCTCAGTATCTTTTTCTGATTTCTATTGCAGCAGCTCTAATAGATTCACATACAGATGCATCATGATCAATTGATAGCATTACCTCATCAACATATCTGATAGCAGAAACTACTGAACATCTAAATTTTTCATCTTGGAATACTTCTTGTTTTCAGGTCTTTAGTCTTGCTTGTTCATCATTATTAACGATTATCCGTAATTCATCTCATAGTTTTTTGCTTAACTCCATACATTCAATATGTCATGGATGAATCGGATTAAAATATCCTGTATTTATTACTACAGTTTTCATAAAATATTTTTTAAATTTTAAAATTAGCAATTTCTACTTCTTCACAGATAGTATGATAAATTGTTTCATGACATTCTTGAATTCTTGGAGTATTATCAGATGGAACTATTAATGAGTAATCCATCATATCTTTTAATTTTCATCCTCATTTTCATAAAAGTCATACTGTTTTTATTCACATAGCTTTGGCAGATTCTACTGCTTTTATAACATTGACTGAATTTCAAGAAGTAGATATTCAAACTAAGATATCTCATTCTTCTCATAATCCTTCAACCTGTCTAGAAAATACAATATCAAATCAATAATCATTTCCAATTGCTGTAAGAATTGATGTATCTGTAGTTAATGCAATGGCGGGTAAAGCCTTCCTTTGCATTTTATATTGTCATAGGAATTCTGCAGCAAAATGCTGAGAATCTGCTGCACTTCATCAATTTCAACAGATCAATACTTTATGTCATGATTTAATAGCATTGTTTATTAAATCGATAACTTCATGTAGTTTTTCTGCATTGTTTTCTATGAAATTTGTTTTTACTTCTGCGGATTCATGAAAGTATTTTTTAAGATCCATCTTGTGAAATAAAAAAAACTAAAGACAGACAAATCTTTAGTTTAGATTTGGTCTGTATAATGATTTGGCAAAATCAATATACAAGAACCATAAGGATTTTCAATAGGAAAATTCTATTATTTTTTCTTTAGAATATTTGAAAATTCTAACAATGATGATACTTTGATATCTGGATTTATTGTATTATTATATAAATCGTTCTTTATAAGTACTGTTTTGCATCATATATTTATTCAAGTTTGAATATCGGAATCCTTATCTCAAACAAAATAGCATTGATTTATATCTAGATTAAAATCTTTTATTGCGTTTTTTACTAATTGTGGTTTAGGTTTCCTACAGTTACAATTATCTTCAGGAGTGTGAGGACAGATATATATTGCATCAAATTTTATTCATAATTGTTTTTGTAACTCATCATTAAATTTATTACAATCTTGAAGAGAGTAGTATCATCTTCAGATTCATGATTGATTTGTTACTAAAATTAATAAATATCATAAAGATTTCAGATTGTCTAATCCTTCTTTTACTCAATTTAGAATTTTAAGATCTTCTAGTTTATAAACATAGGAGTAATCATAGTTGAGTGTTCAATCTCTATCGAGGAAGATGGCTTTATTTTTCATGATTTTTATTATAGCTAAATATTTTTATTATTTCATCATTTTTTCATAATGTTTTTCATATCAGGCGTCATAAAATATCTTTTTAAACGCTTCCTGAAATATATTTGTATCAATTTCTTTCATATCGCTTATATTAATAGCATCACTATGCGATTCTCTCTGTATATATCTAACAAAATGCTGATATTTTTGTTCTTTGTTAACCTCTTGGATTGCATTGTTTAGATTATCACTATCAAGGACAAAGCAAAAGAAATATTCTAAAATATTTCTCATTGTGTTAGCAAGGATTGGTGTATATTTAGAATTATCATTATTATTTTCTTTTATAATTTCCCAATAACTTTCATAGTCATTTTTTATTTCATTTTGTTTCATAGGATTAATACTAGATGTTCTTCCTTTTGTAATACGGAATATTAAAAAATTTGATTTTTGTGATTTATTTAAATTTAATATTAACTCATGAAAAAAATATAAATTATGGGTTAATACAAAAATTTGTTCAAAGTTATTATCGTCAAATATCTGTTGTTTAATTGTTTGAGCAACATTAAATACAAACATATGAGATAAACTTGAAATAGGATCATCTATGACAACAATTTTTTTAGTTAAAACTTCTTGTTTGCTTTGTCTTCACTTACATAATTCTATGAAATACAAAAAAGAAATTACAGTTTTTTCTCATTCACTTAAAGAAAGAAAATCGGTATCAGTTTCAGTTCCTCTTTGTATTTTATACTCTTCGCTACCACTATCAGATTTAACAATTTTGAATCAGTTGATTCAAAAATATAATAATTGATTATTGATATTGTCAATAGCTTCTTGTATTGTTTCTATATCTTTTTGATTTTTTCTTATAATGTTTTCTTGAACATTTATTTTCCTTTTTATCTCACTTATTTTAACATTTATTTTTTGTTTTTCCTGTTTTAATTTTATTAAATTTTTTTTATATAATTTAATTTCATCATTATATTGATTTCTCATTATTTTCCAGAAATCATTTTTTATACTTTCTTTTACTTTTTTTTTGTTCTCAATTCTTTCATTAAAAGATTTGATTTCTCCCAATATATTATTTAAAAAATTATTAAATTTTTCCCTTTCAGTTTCACTTGATTGTAAATTAACAATATTACTTGGATAAGTCTTTTTCTCTTCTATTTTTTGTAAATTATTATCAATTATTGTAATGATGTTTTTAAATAATAGTCTAAAATTCTTTTCATTAGCTTTTATAAATCAAATCTCTAATAATACTTCATCCAAATTTTTAATTTTATCATACTCTTCCAAATATTTCTTACCAAGGATATTTATTTGATTGATTTTATTTTGGTATAAAATATCAAAATATTCCTTTAATTTATTATAAAAATCTTGAGAAATTGTCTTTTCATGGCAAAACGGACAAATTTCATTTTCAGATCAATTTGGTTCAATAATATAGTTATCAAATCATTTTTTTATCCAATCTGAATTTTGATATTGTTCAATAAATTCCGATATTTGAGAATCTTTATTTCAGACAATTGCTGTTGTAAAAATTTTATCTCATTCTATATTTCAGAAATTAAAATTAATTTTTGTGATAAGATTCTCATCAATCTTTGTCGCATTATCATCTAGTATTTCATTCGCTTCCTTAACTATGTTTTCTAATTTTGGAATATTTTTCATATATTCTAAACTCAAAAGATAGTCACGAAGTTTCTTCTTATCTGATTTATATCATTCTAGGCAAAAAGAAAGTTCTGAAGTATTATCATATTTGTCTTTTATTTTCCAAAAGAATTCTTTTGATTCTTCGTCAAGTTTCCCAATTTCAGCTTCTTTATCTTCTAATTCTTTTGTTAATCATCCACCATTTTCTATATTTAATAATTGCAACTCCAACTTTTTGATTTCATTCTTTGCATTTTCAATGCCCTGTTTTGCTTTTTTATTTCATGTTCATAGACTAAATATTCATGGATAATTATTTTTTTCATAAAAAATATCTTTAATAAAATCTTGGTTATATACTAATATTTTTTCTCAATTATGTCATACTATATTACAATCTGAAAATTTTGAATTATCTTTATCTTGCAAATATCTTGAAATTGTTGTTTTTCATGTTCAATTAAGGCCATAAATCAGATTAATTCTTTTATCTGTTATTAATTCAGTAGAAGAATTTCAATAACTTGCAACATTTTTTAATTCGATTTTTGTAATCATTAAATAATTTAATCTACTGATATAAAACTAAACATTTTGTTATTATTTTTTTCTACAATTAAATATTTATATTAAAAATTATTTTATATACATTTCATTATTTTTTATAATTATTTTTATTCAAAATAGTAAAATAACTACAAAAAACAAGTTGCACTTTTTACTTACTTATAGATGACTTGAAAAATCCTGATATATATATACGTTATTAAAATACTTTTACCTTACATCAAATAACCTATGAAAATTCGATGATTCAAAAAATGGATGGAAGAATTTTGAAAGCTATTTAATGCTATATTTTTCGTAATAGCCATCTTTACAGTAATCTTATTAATCTGAAGTGGTAAATTTCGTTATCAATATATTTTAGATACAAATAATCTTGTAGATGTAATAAAATGAAATTCTTATAAATGGGATTTTTCAAAGTATGAAGAATTACCAGTAAATCAAGATATTACAATAACAGGTCAAACTTTCCTATATAATATTAATGTTTATCAAGATTTAGAAATAGATATCATATCATGAGAGTTAGAAAGGGCAGTGTTTAATACTTTTGAAAATTGGTGAAATGGTTTCTTAGATTTTAATGAACAAAGTCCAACTATCCTTCAAACCACTCATCAATGATATTGATGTACAAATAAAGGTTGTCATGTTTATGAAAAATCAGAAGAAAAACAGATGCCTAAATGTTTCATATTCAGATGGAATCCTAGAAGTTATTATTCATTAGAAGAAGAAATCCAAGAATGAGAGAATCCAAATAATTGTAAAGTAATACTATTCCCATTTAATTCATATAATTGGAATCAAAAATGAATCTTTTCTTTTCATGGTAAATTTGATAATGAGGTAGTTCTCCATATCAGTCAAACTGATAGAAATGATACATGAGTACAACAAGAAAATTATAATATCGATCCAGTTGAATTGTGGAATAAATATAAAGACCGTAGTATGAAAGTATTAATCTGAACTTGAGAATTCTGAAATACCTGATATCTTTATGAATATACTTGGCCAAACCTTTGAATTAAAATAACAACACCAATAGATTATGAACCTTATTTTTCAAATTTAGCAAAAGAAAGCTTCCTATTCCTTTCTTGAAATAAGATTATCACTAATCATAGGCCAGTAGAACAAAGTGATAAAGTTGAAGTATATCGAAAACAGGCTAATGAATCACTAAAAAGCGTAATAGAAAGAAAACATACCCAGTGAACATGATGTTGAGTTTTTGAAATAAATACTGGATTTAAGTTAGTTACTTGAGCTAATGAAGCATATTATG
>CAMKSF010000031.1 GCA_946415375.1 uncultured Clostridia bacterium | reverse complement strand
CATGTGGGTGAGATGACCAACATGCTATATCTGTATCTACTACGTGTTGTTTTCCAGAACAATAGAAATCTCCTTTCTTGTCGACGGTTGTTATATTTTCTTCTAATGCTGTTGAAGCAGTAATCAGTTTAAACACTGAACCTGGCTCATACATTTCAGAAACAGAACGTACTTTCCACATGCTATATATTCTTTTTAATTTTTCATCCTTACTTAACTTATCCCAATCATCTGCATAATATGAAGTTGGGGTGTAGGGGTCATTTAGGTTATAATATGGATATGATGCCATAGCTAGGATATGTCCATTTGAAGGATCCATTATTATACAGTTTCCACCTCGTGAGCATTTATTGCTCTCAGCAGCTTTCTTTAAATATTTTTCAACAATACTTTGAATTTTTACATCTAAGGTTAGTGTTAAATTATATCCATTTTTTGCTTCTACAAAAGACTCAACAGTATTTGGAATTTCTCCTTTTGCTGCATCAGTAGAGGTGGTGATTTGGCCAGAAACGCCTTTTAGAATTGAATCATAGGAATATTCAATTCCACTTAGACCTTGGTTATCTGTACCACAGACACCAATTACTTGTGATGCAATTGTTTTATATGGATAATATCTTTTTGTGTCTTCATCTATATTAATTCCAACACCAATTTTATTTTCTTTCATCCATTTTTTTAATTCATTGACTTTGTTTTCTTCAACCTTTTTTACAATAGTTTCAACCGAAGCTGTACTATTAACTTTAGCTAGTGTTTCTTTATAGTCTAATTTGAAAATATTTGAAAGACCTTTTGCAACAAGTTCTTTATATGCTTTTGTATCTTCGTCTTTTTTCTTTACTAATTTTTTTGGATTTATAGAAATAGTGTCTACGGTTTCACTTTTAGCTAAAGCAATACCTGTAGAATCATAAATATTTCCTCTCTTACTGCTTATAATTTCACTGGTTGTTTGCTGATCTACAGCAAGATTTGTTAGACGTTCACCATCAACTATTTGTAAGAAAAATAGTCTAGATGTAAGTAAAACTAAAAGAGTAATTATAACTATAAGCATATTTCTTAAATTCTTTTTAGATACAGAGTTTTCTATTATTTGTGGCTTTTTTATTTTAGGTACTTTTTTCTTTTTAATCGGTTGTTTACTCAACTAATTTTCCTCCTATTTCAGTTACTGTGCCTGCACCTTGAGTAATTATAATATCATTTTCTTGAACGTGTGATTTTAAGTATGATACACATTCATCAAAATCTTTAATAAATAATGCATCTTTTCCAAGTTCTTTAATTCTGTTTGCTAAATCTTGAGACGATATGTTATATGTATTTGTTTCTCTTGCAGCATATATATCTAAAACGATAATATTATCAAAATTAAGTAATGCCTTTGCGAAATCCTCTAATAGTAGTTTAGTTCTACTGTATGTATGAGGCTGAAATACTACCCAAGACTCGTTATATTTTTTGTTCATTAAAGCTTTGGCTGTTGCAATAATCTCGGTAGGGTGGTGACCATAGTCATCATAAACACTGGCACCATTAACTTTTCCTTTGAATTCAAATCTTCTTCCAACACCAGTAAATTTTGATAATCCATTTTTTATTGATTCTTTATCAAGACCATATTCATTGCATAAAGCAATGCAACCTAATGTGTTTAAAACATTATGCATTCCTGGAACATGAAGTTTAATTCTCTCGTAGAATTTATCATGTGAATAAACATCAAATTCAGGGAATCCATCATTATCAAATACAATGTTTACTGCAAAGAAATCTACATTTTTATTGGTTATTCCATAAGTTAAAGATTTCGCATTTGTGTACTTAGGTAAATCTAAGCAGTTTTTATCATCACCATTTACAACTAAAATACCATCATCTGGTAAAAGCTTAACATATTTAATAAATGCATTTTTAACATTTTCAAATGTTTTAAAATAGTCTAAATGATCATTATCAATATTTAGAATTATTTCTGATTTTGGACTAAATTTTAAAAAGCTTTCTACATATTCACAAGACTCTATAATAAAGTGCTCACTGTTTCCAACTTTATAGTTTCCATTTATTTGAGATAAATCTGCTCCAACTTGAATACTTGGATCTTTGTCTGCTTCTAAAAAACAAAGAGAAACCATTGAAGTTGTTGTACTTTTTCCATGTGTTCCTGCAATAGTTATTGTATCCTGATAACATCTTGTTATTTCTCCTAAAAAGTCAGCTCTTTCTATTATAGGTATATTGTTGTTTTTAGCAGTTACAAGTTCGATATTATCATCTTTAATTGCTGCTGTATAGACAACAACATCACTTCCAATAACATTTTCTGCACTATGGCCAATAAATACTTTTATTCCAGCTTCTTCTAATTTTTTTGTATTTTCGTTTTCAACGTTATTGCTTCCTGTAACTTTAAACCCCCAGTTAGATAGTATTTCAGCAATTCCACTCATGCTTACTCCACCAATTCCTACCATATGTATTTTATTATATTTTTTTAATCTTTCTATGTTTGGCATAATAGTCACAATCCTTTCTGTATTGGCGATGCTATTTTTAAGCATCGTTTCTTTGTAATATTTTCTAAATTATATACTTATATTATGTTTTTTTCAAGAGTTTTGTTAAAATATGGATGAATTTTAATTTTTTTATTGAAGGATTCTGCAATTTGTATGATAATTATAAATAATTATTGCAAAATAAAAAGAATTAGTTTAAAATGTATATATAAAATAAGAAAACAAAAAAGAGAGGAAGAACAGATGATGAAAAACAATTTAAAAAATAAGAAAATAATGAGAAGAAGCAGTAAAGGTATAACTCTTATAGCCTTAGTAATTACAATCATAGTATTACTTATATTAGCTGGAATATCTATCTCAATGTTATCTGGAGATAACTCAATATTAAGTAGAGCAAGAGAAGCAAAAGAAAGAACTGAAGGATCACAAAGAGAAGAGCAAGTCAAAATGGCAATTTTAGGAAGTTATGATGATCATGCGAATTTAGATATTGATAAATTGCTATCAAATCTAAATGAAATAAAAGATATGACGGTTACACCAGCAAAAGAAAATGGAACAAATACATTCCCAGTAACAGTAGATACAGGAACAACTACATATGAAATCAAAAGTGATGGAAACTTTGAAGAAGTAGTAATAGCAGATAGAACTGGAATAAGTGTAGGAGATTATATAACATACACATCACCAACAACAAGTGTAATATTTACTGATGCAGATACAGGATATGATGAATATGCTACTACACCGAAAACATTACAAGCTAAGACATTATTTAGAGTATTGGATATAGATAAATATGGAAATATGACGTTAATAGGTGCAATGACACCAGAGGATGATGCAGTAGTATTTGATGGAGCAAAAGGATATAATAATGCAGTATATACACTAAATAAAAAGTGCAGTGATTTATATAAAGATATAAGTAAAGGAATAACAGCAAGAAGTATAAAGGTAGAAGATATAACAGATAGAATGATAGAAGGAACAAAAGGAGAAACAATAGCAGAAAGTACAGGAAAGAAAAAAATAGAAAAATATCAAGATGAAAAACTTACAAAATCATTAGCAACAGGAACATATATAACAAATATAGATACAGAAAATAAAACTGTAACATATCAGACAAAAACATATTATCCAGATATTTTCCAATATGAATCTGGAGGATTAATTGATAGTATTCAAACTTTGGGATTGATAGGACAAAGTGAAAGCTACAGTAGATATGAAGGCTTAACAACACTTACAAATAAGACACCGATTCCAACAAGTTTAACTGTTCCGGATACATATTACTGTACTTCACACACGGTAGAAGATTTTGATAATACAAAAGGTAATGCGGCAGCATATCAAAATATGTTTTTTGGAACAGGTACATTATATTGGCTTGCTTCACGTTGTATCAGTTGCTGGTCAGTCTCTGCGAGTTTCAGCGTGCGCCGTGTTAACGACGTTCAGTTCGATTGTTTAGGAGTGTATGCTTCATCGGACAATGATATTGGATGGTCAAACTGCGTGTGTCCCATAGTTTATCTACCATCTAGTGTCCAAGTAGAGATAAGCTCAAATCCAAAAAATCAAAACAATACAAGTGGAACTGCGCATGTAGTAAAATAGAGTAAAACCGCCACAAGAGGCCTTAGATCTTCTGTGGCGGACAATTTTTAGGTGGATAAAAATAGATGCAATTGCGGTATTTAAAGAAATAAAACAAATACATATGAATAATTATCAAAAAATGTGGATTATGTATCTATTAAAAAAATTGTAAATAATGCAATAGAGTGTAATTGAAACAGAGAGCATACAGATTTGTTTGAAAAGAAATAAATCTGTATACTCTTTTTTTTAGTTAGAGAAAGTTTGTTAGATGGTTTATATGAACTAAAAGATAAATAGGGTGTTTCTATTTGTTTACGTATAAATGTGGCTATAAGGAATGTGCTATTGGAGGAAAGAGAGGAGAGGAAAATTTTATTTAGAAAATAATAATAGGTCATTGACAAATAGTATCAAATATAGTATCATATAAAAGGGATTTATATTTTTAATGGAAGAATTTTTACGCAGAGGAGGAGAAATATAAATGCCTAATATCGAAAGAATCATACAAAAGATGAAAAGGCAACCAAATGGAATCAGATTTCAAGAATTACAAAAAGTATTAGAATATAATGGATATAATATTAAATCGAATAAAGGTACATCACATAGGCAATTTATAAATAGCAAACGGAGATGTAATTACAATAAAAGAAGAAAATCCATTAAAAGCTGTATATGTAAAAGATGTGTTAAAAAGAATAGAAAAATAATTATAAATTATAATATAAATAGGAGGGGCAATTATGAAAGGAGTTAAAGAATATATGAATTTACCATACAATTATATAATAAATCATATAAATGATGAAAGTGGATCATATTATTATGCGAGAATTTTAGAATTTGATGGATGCCAAACTACAGGTGAAACATTTGAAGAAGCATATTCAAACTTAAAAGAAGCAATGGAAGGTTGGATTGAAGCCAAATTAGAAGGTGGCTATGAGATTCCGTTACCAATAAGAGAAGATAATTTTAGTGGAAAGTTTGTTGTAAGAATTCCAAAATCTTTACACTATAGATTATCTGTGGAGGCTGAACAAGAAGGGGTTTCTTTAAATCAATACGCAGTATATAAATTGAGTAAATAATTTGTAGTATTATAAGTATAATAAATTGCGAAATAATTTGTAGATAGAATGTAGAAAGGAGGCTGTTATGTCACCAATAAGAGAAAAATTTGTTAAGATTATAGAGTCTTTACCATATAATATAGATGAAGAGATTTTTAAGCGAGACACTAAAGAAATTTTACAAGAGATAACTCAAAAGTATGTAGATACTTATGGAGTTGAAGATTTAACAGAAAATGATAAAGAATGTATAAGGTCTTTAATAGGTCTTCAAATTTAATTAGAAAGGAATGTGAATTTTATGAAGGAAGAACAAGAAAAAATAGAAATTGAAAAAATAAGTGAACTTTTAAAAAAAGCACAAACAGATGATGGAACTTTTTATGGTTCATTGTATGATTTATATGTTTTAATAGGAATTGTAAAAGGTGTTAATAGCATAAATCATGGGAATGGTATTAGTTTAGAAAATCTTCGTAAAGAAAGAGAGGCGTTATATGAAAGTTATAGTAGAAGATTTGGCTAGAGAATGTTTAGATGACAGATTTTATTATAACGCACAATATTCTGCTAAAAATGCAATAGATACAGATATAATGATAACGCAGTATATACAGGATTTAGAAGATTCTCCACATATTGGTAGATATATTCCAGAAATAGCAGACAATCGTTTTCGAGAAATTATATATAGAAAAACGCGTGAGTCTGGATATAGAATCATGTATTTTATATCCGAAAAACGCAATACAATTTTTGTATTCAATATTATTAATAGTAAACAAGATTTTATTCGTATTTTAAAATTACATAATTATTTCAATAATTATTTTAATATTTAATTAATTCTTTTTTATAGTTTATTTAAAAAATATATACAATTAACCAAAGTAAATATACTTAATAGTATATAGATATATTTTCATTTCTTTTGAATATAAATATAGTATAGATTTTACAGAAGGAGTGATCAGATGGAAGGTTTTGAAAAAAATAATATATTTCTAAAAATTTTAAAAGGAGTAGGAATTTCTTTTGCTTTTACTTTAATTAGCCTAACAATTTTTTCATCGTTACTTACATACACAAGGTTAAGTGAAAGCTTAATACAACCTGTTGTAATTTCAGTTACTGGAATAAGCATATTAGCAGGGAGTTTTTTTGCTACAAGAAAAGTAGGGAAAAATGGCATTATAAAAGGAATTGCAGTTGGATTAATATATATTTTTTTAATTTATTTAATTTCAAGTATTGTAAATGGAGGAAACTTTGCACTTACAATTGGTTCAATTATTATGATTTTAATAGGAATTCTTTGTGGAGCAATTGGAGGTATAATAGGAGTGAATATTGGGTAAAATATCCACAAGAGGATATTTTTATGAAATATGGATTAATGTACTATAAGTCTACAGACAATATAGGAGATGACATACAAACTTATGCTGCAATGAAATTTTTGCCCCATATAGATTACTATGTAGATAGAGAGAACTTAAGCTGTTTTGTGCCTGACAAAAAAGAATATGTTTCAATGATTATGAATGGATGGTTTATTCATAATAAACTTGCATGGCCACCATCTCCATATATAAATCCATTATTAATTTCTATGCATTTTAAAGTACTGGAAGATACTGATGTAGGGGATGCGTATTTAAAAGATTATGGAGGGAATATTTTAAAACAATATGGACCAGTTGGTGCAAGGGATTTTGAGACTATAAAAAGATTAGAAAAAAATAATATAGATTCATATTTTTCTGGATGTATGACTTTAACATTAGAAAAGTTTTGCAAAATAAAAAAGAAGAAAAAGATATGTTTAGTAGATGTTTCGAATGATGTTATATCAAAAGTAAAAGAAAATACAAATTATGAAGTGGAAGTTTTATCTCATACATTAAATCCAAGAGATGCAGAAAAAAAGAGTAGAAATGAAAGAATGGATGATGTAGAAAAAATATTAAAAAAATATCAAGAAGCAAAACTAGTTATTACTACAAGGCTTCATGTTGCACTTCCAAGTCTTGCTCTAGGAACACCTGTAATAGTGCTTCATAAAGAAGTTTTTGATGAGGACAGGCTGGGTACATTTTTTTATTTATTTCAAAACTATATAGATGAAGATTTTTTGAAAATGGATATAAAGCAGATTTTGGACAAGCCTAAGAAAAACAATAAAGAGTTTTTGAAAATAAAAAAAGAGTTGAAAAAGAGATGTAAGGACTTTATAAGAAAATGTGAGAAAACAGAGTATGATACAAAAGATTTACCAGAATTAGATGAATATAAAAAATATGCAAATAGACTTAGTTGGTATAAAGAAATATATGAAAAAGAAAGACTAATTGTTGAAAAAATTGAACAAAAAAGAGTCCAAGAATTCAATTTATATCATGAAAATTTAAATCAAATAAATAAAGAAAATTTTTTATAAATTTTGAAAAGAAAGCCATACCTTTTCAAGGAGGAAATAATGCAAGAATATGCAATTTGCGTGAAAGATGTGTATAAAAACTTTAATGTGTATTTGGACAAGGCTAATACAATAAAAGAAAAATTATTATTTCTGTCTCGAAATAGAAAAGAGAAAAGGGAAGTTTTGAAGGGGATTAATTTAAATATAAAAAAAGGCGAAGCTGTTGCATTAATAGGCACAAATGGAAGCGGAAAATCCACACTTTTAAAACTTATGACAAAAATTCTGTACCCAAATAGTGGAACAATTGAAATAAATGGCAAGTTAACATCACTTTTAGAGCTAGGAGCAGGGTTTCATCCTGATTTTTCAGGTAGAGAAAATATCTATTTTAATGCTTCGATTTTTGGCTTAACCAAAAAAGAAATTGATGAAAAATTAAATGACATTATAGAATTTTCGGAGCTTAAAAATTTTATTGATAATCCTATTAGAACCTATTCTTCTGGAATGTTTATGAGACTTGCTTTTGCAGTTGCAATAAATGTGAATGCAGATATTTTGTTGGTTGATGAAATTTTGTCTGTAGGAGATGAGCATTTTCAAAATAAATGTATTGAGAAAATGTTAGAACTGAAACAAAAAGGTATGACGATGGTATTTGTAACTCATAGTATGGAATCAGTAAAAAAACTTTGTAATCGTGCAGTATGGCTATATAATGGAGAAATACAAATGGATGGGAATAGTGATGAGGTAATAAAAAAATATGTGGAGGTGACAAAGTAGTGAGGTACACAAAGAAAAAAGTAAAAGAGGAAGAGCCTATAATTTCAATAATAACACCTTTTTTTAATGCAGAAGAATATATAGAAGATACGGCTAAAAGTGTGCTGAGTCAGACATTTTCAAACTTTGAATGGATAATAGTTGATGATGGATCTTCAAAAAAAGCAAAAGAAAAACTAAAGCAAATAGAAAAATTAGATAAAAGAATTAAAGTTTTTTCATATTCTAATGAAGCAAAAGGTCCTGCACAAGCAAGAGACTTTGGAATAAGAAACTCTGCGAAAAGCACAAAATATATTGTCTTTTTAGATGCTGATGATTTATATAACAAAACGTTTTTGGAGTGTGCCTGTTGGACTCTAGAAACACATCCAGAAGCAAGTTGGACATATTCAGATTCAATTAATTTTGGAGAGAGAAATTTTTTATGGAGAAAATGGTATGATGTCGGTTGGGAGTTAAAAGAAAATATTTTAATTGTTTCTGCTTGTGTTAAAAAAGCTGATTTGCTTGAAGTAGGAGGATTTGAACTAAAAGAAAAAAAGGTTTATGAAGATTGGTATTTATGGATTAAGCTAATTAAAGCTGGCAAATTTCCAGTAAGAATGAGTTCACTTTTAACATATTATAGGCAAAAAAAAGAAACCAGTGAGCTAAAATCTTCAAATGGAGAAAATAAAAAAAATGCATTAAAGATAATAGATGAAGCCAAGAGAGATATTGTGGATTATAAAGATGGAATTCAATTTCCTAAATTTGATTATAATTGGGAAGAGATAAATGAGTATGATTTTGTTAATGTAAAATCCAAAAAAAATAAAAAAATAAATGTTTTAATGATATTTCCGTGGATGGTAACTGGTGGAGCGGATAGGTTTAATTTAAATTTAGTGAAAAAAATGAATAAAAGAAAATTTTCTTTTACAATTATTACAACTTTACCAAGTAAAAATGAGTGGAGAAAAGAGTTTGAAAAATATGCTACTATATATGATTTAACAACTTTTCTAGAGATGAAGGATTGGATAAGTTTTATAAATTATATTATCAGGAAAAATAATATAAAGATAATTTTTAATTCAAATAGTGAATTCGGATATAAAATATTACCATACTTAAAAGCAGAATATCCGGAAATTCAAATATGTGATTATGTGCATATGGAAGAATGGTATTTGAGAAATGGTGGATTTTCAAGAGATTCAAGCTCTGTACAAGATGTGATAGATAAAACTTTTACTTGTAATGAAAATAGCAGAAATATATTTATAAATCATTTTAAAAGAAATCCAGAAGAAATTAAAACGATATATATTGGAGTAGATGAAAAAAAGTTTAATCCAGAATTGTTTAATAAAGGGGATTTAATTAAAAAGTTTAAATATGGAAAAGATTTTGAAAATAAAATTGTAATTTCATATATCTGTAGAATTGCGGAGCAAAAAAGACCTTTTTTATTTTTTGAAGTTATAAAAAGACTTGCTGATGTAAGAGACGATTTTATTGTAATTGTTGCAGGAGATGGCCCTATGCTTGAAGGATTAAAAATGAAAGTTAAAGAAGAAAAAATGGATGATTTTTTTGTATTTGTTGGAAATATGAAAAAAACAGAGAAGATTTATGCAATAAGTGATTTAACAGTTAATACATCAATAAAAGAAGGACTAGCCCTTACAAGTTATGAGTCACTTGCAATGGGCATTCCTGTTGTATCAAGTGATGTTGGAGGGCAAAAGGAATTAATAACTGAAGATGTAGGAATTGTAGTTCCGTGTTTACAAAACGAAAATGAAATATTTGATTTTAATTATACAGAGGAAGAAATATCTGAGTATGTTATTGCAATTCAACAAGTAATTGATAATTTAATATTTTATAAATTAAATTGCAGAAAAAGAATTTTGAATCAATTTACAATAAATAATATGGTAAAAAACATGGAAAAAGAATTTTTAGAAATAGTGAAAAATCCAAATAATGAAAAAATTCAAAATGGAAAAGAATTAGCAAAGAATAAAAATATATTAAAAGAACTAATATCTTCATATTTCGTTGCAGAAAGAAATGAATATGAATGGCTTTCAGAAGAGTTTAATAAGGAGAATATTCACAGATTAAAGAATAAAACATTGCAGAAAAAGAAGCTTTATGAACATACATTAGAGTATAAATTAAAACATCCAATTGTTGTTGCTTTAAGGAAGATTGGAGTATATGAGAGGACAAGGAGAATTCTCGGAATGCAATAGTGTATTTTTTTGAATAATAAATAATTTATTAAGATAAAATGGAATGGAGAATTATTTAAGTGAATGAGATAAAAAGAATATATAATTACAGAGAATTATTAAAGACTAGTATAAAAAAAGAAGTTAGAAGTAAATATAAGAATTCTTTTTTAGGAGTAGTGTGGTCTTTTTTTTACCCATTACTCCAAATTGTAGTATATGCAGTTATTTTTTCTTTAATTCTAAAGAATAAACAAGAACACTATACTATTTTTTTATGTTGTGGAATAATTCCTTGGACTTTTTTTTCGATTGCTGTAAACAAGTCTGCTTTTGTGATAATTGAAAATGGAAATATAATTAAAAAAGTATATTTTCCAAGAGAAATAATTCCAATATCTGTTGTAACAGCAGAGACTATTAATTTCCTTATTTCAACAATCATAATAATAGGATTTGTAATTTTTGGAGGAAAAGGAATTTCTAAATATATATTGTCATATCCGGTTATTCTAATTGCACAATATTTAATAATTTTAGCTATATCATTTATAGTTTCAAGTATATGTGTATACTTTAGAGACTTGCAACATTTTATTGGAATAATTTTGCAACTTTTATTTTATGCAACTCCAATTGTTTATTCTCAAAATAGCATTCCAACTGGATTTCAGTGGATTTTAAAATACAACCCTATGACATATATCATTAATGCGTATAGAGATATTTTCTATTATGGGCAAGCTATTAAAATAAAGCCAATGATGTATATGATTTTTTTAGGGATGGTAGGGGTTTTTCTTGGATTTAAACTTTTTAACAAGTTGCAAAGAGGATTTGCAGAGCAATTATAATAAAAATATTAAGGTGAAAGTTTTGAAAAAAATATGTTTTTATTTTTTTATATCTGTACTTTTTTTTGGATTATTGTTTAAAATAGAATATGCAACAGATACATATTCTGTATTTAATTTTGATAAACAAGCAATTTTTAATCAATATGCAATGTCAGGGAGATTCATTTCTGCAGTAGTAGGAAAAATTGTTAAGACTCTAAATCTGTCAGAACAAGCAATTTATTTAGGTTCATATGTTTTAGCAATGACTTGTGCAGTTTTTAGCCAGTATTTGTTATACACAATAATAGAGAAAAATGTGGAAAACAATATTATTAGATTAATAATTCCAACACTTATTATTATTAACCCTTTTTCAATAGAATTGTTTTTATATATAGAAAAGGGAATAATGTGGTTTGGAGTATTAATGTGTATTGTTGGAGTAAAAAGTATTGTTAATTATTTTGAAACTAAGAAAAAAAAGTTTATTCTATTTGCAATGATTCTAGTGTTTATAGCTAATTGCTCATATCAGGGAATAGTTGGAATATTTGTATCTATTACATTAGCATTTATTTTAAAACATTCAAATAGTATAAAACAATTTATAATTAATAATTTTATAGTAGGTTCAGTTTATGCAGTACCTGCAGCACTAGATTTTTTGATTATGAAATTAATATTTAAAACAAACAGAACAAATGGACAAGTGGTATTTATAGACTCACTTAAAAAGATTTTAAAATATTTAATACAAATGTATGTAAAAATGTTTAATATATTGCCAAAATATGCATTTATTTTGCTTATTCTATTTACTTTTGGGGTATTTTGTAGTAAAATATGGAAAGAGAAAAAAATATTGCATATATTAAAAATAATGTATTTAATAATTGGAATTTCTTTTTTGGCAGTTGTGCCACATTTTATTCAACCAACAGATTCAATATGGTTAGTACCTAGGTCGACGTATTCATTTGCTTCAATGTATGGAATTATATTTTTGTATTTAGAGATGAATTATGAAATAACAGGATTATTAAAAAAGTCAATTATTGCTATAAGTTGTTTTTTTATTTTGTTTCAAGCTCAAAAATTTATTAAAATAGAAAAAGATAGATATATCTTAAATAAAAAAGATGAAAGTATAGCAATGCAAATTATTGAACAAATAAATAAATACGAAAAACAAACTGGAAAGGCAATAACACAAGTATCAATATATGAAGACGAAAAACCAAAATTTACTTATGATGGGATTTTTGCAACAGGGGATATGAATATAAAGTGTTATTCTACTGATTGGAGCGCAATCGAAATTTTAAAGTATTATTCAAAGAAAGACTTAAAATTAGTTGAAAAGGACAAAGAAATAGAACTAAGATTTAAGAATAGAAACTGGGATGAGTTTAATTTTGAACAAATTATTTTTAAAGATAATACAATTAATATTTGCAATTTTTAAGGAAGGAAGAAAAATATGAAAAAAATAAGTATTATAGTACCAGCATATAATGAAGAAGAATCTTTACCATTTTTATATGAAAGACTTAATAATTTAATGGATGCAAATAATAAGTATGAATTTGAGATTTTATTTGTAAATGATGGTAGCAAAGACAAAACTATAGAACTTATAAAAGAATATAGATCAAAAGATAGTAGATATTGCTATGTAGATTTTTCAAGAAATTTTGGAAAAGAAATTGCAATGATGGCAGGCCTTGACTATGCGACAGGAGATTGTGTAATTTTTATTGATGCAGATTTACAAGATCCACCAGAGTTAATACCTGAACTAATAAAGTATTGGGAAGAAGGTTATGATGATGTTTATGCAAGAAGACGTTCAAGAGAAGGAGAAACATTTTTGAAGAAATTTACATCAAAAATGTATTATAAAGTATTACAAAAAATGACTAATGTGGAAATTCAAAGAGATACAGGAGATTTTAGACTTTTAGATAGAAGATGTGTAAATGCTTTAAAGAAACTTCGTGAATCTCAAAGAAATACAAAAAGTATGTTTAGCTGGATAGGATACAAAAAGAAAGAAGTTTTGTATGATAGAGATGCAAGAGTTGCTGGAAAAACAAAGTGGAATTATATGAAACTTATAGATTTAGCAATAGATGGAATAACATCTTTTACTACATCTCCACTTAGAATTTCTACATGGATTGCAATTCCAACATTTATTATGCTATTTGTATACTTTATTTATGTAATAGTTAAATGTATAGTTACAAGCACTGTTATGCAAGCTTTTCAAGCAATTATTCTACTAATTTTATTTTTCTCTGGAATCCAAATATTGTTATTTGGAATTGTAGGAGAGTATTTAGGAAGAATATTTAATGAAACTAAAAATAGACCATTGTATTTAGTTAATGAGTATAATGGAGAGAAAGAAATGAATGAATAGGGGAAATAAGTATGGAAAAATATTATATAACAACACCAATATATTATCCAAGTGGAAAATTTCATATAGGAACAGCATATACAACAATTTTAGCAGATACAACAAAAAGGTATAAAAAATTACGTGGATATGATGCATATTTTTTAACAGGATTAGATGAACATGGTCAAAAAATAGAAACAGTTGCTAAAGAAAATGGAAAAACTCCACAAGAGCATGTTGATTTTATGGCAGAGAAAACAATAGAACTATGGAAAAGAATGAATATTCAATATGATGATTTTATTAGAACAACAGAACCAAGACACGAAAAAATTGTACAAGAAATTTTTGATAGATTAATGAATCAAGGCGATATTTATATGGGAGAGTATGAAGGATGGTATTGTATGCCTTGCGAGACATATTTTACAGAAACTCAGTTGGTTGATGGGAAATGCCCTGACTGTGGTAGAGAAGTTAAGAAAATGAAAGAAGAGTCATACTTCTTTAATATGAAAAAATATCAAAAAAGACTTGAAGAGTTTTATGAAAAAAATCCGGATTTTATAGAACCAATATCTCGAAAAAATGAATTGTTTAACAATTTTATTAAACCAGGAATTGAAGACTTATGTGTAAGTCGTACAAGTTTTGACTGGGGAATAAAAGTTAAAGCAAATCCAAAGCATGTAATATATGTTTGGCTAGATGCTTTAACAAACTATATTACTGCACTTGGATATTTATCTGAAGATGATTCAAAATTCAAAAAATATTGGCCTGCAGATTTACAAATTGTAGGAAAGGATATAATAAGATTTCATGGAATATATTGGCCAATCTTTCTAATGGCATTAGATTTACCAATTCCTAAAAAAATATATGCACATGGATTTATTTCAATAAGAGATGGAAAAATGTCTAAATCTAAAGGAAATATCATTTATCCTGAGCAGATGATAGATAGATATGGATTAGATGCAACTAAGTACTATTTATTAAGAGAATTTCCATTTGACCAAGATATGACAGTTACTCCAGAGAATTTTGTAAATAGATATAATGGAGATTTAGCAAATGATTTAGGAAACCTACTTAATAGAACAATAGGAATGATTAATAAATACTTTGAAGGAACAGTTGACACATCAAATATTAAAGAAACAGAATTCGATGAAGTACTTAAAAAATTAGCATTACAAAAAGCTAAAGAAGCGGAAGAGTGTCTAGATAATTTACATTATTCAAATGCTTTAGAGAAAATTTGGCAAATTGTATCTGCTTCTAATAAGTATATAGATGACACTAAACCATGGGTATTATTTAAATCAGAAGATGAACAAGATAAAAGGTTATTAGCTTCAGTAATGGCTAATTTAGTTGAGAACTTAAGAATTGTAGCAGTTTTACTACAACCATTTATGGAAGAAACTTCAAACAAAATATTTGCACAATTGAATATTGATTTAAGAGACTGGGATAGCTCACATGAATATATAGCAAACAGAGGCACAATTAAGGTTGGAAAAGATGTAGAACCATTATTTGTAAGACTTGAAGTTGAAAAAGAACTTGAATATTTAGAAAATATAATTAAAGGAAAGAAATAATTGACAGAATTAGACAATTTTGATATAATTCTGACAATTTATATAGTTGTATTAACCTTGTTTCTTATATAATGGAGGTAAAACTATGGATATCGTGCAAGAAGGAAATGTGTATTGTGGCAAGTGCGAGCTTTCATTTGATAATGTAGAAGCTGATCTGATTTGTAGAGCAACATTTGATGACGGACAATTTCGGGAATATATTTTCTGTCCTAAATGCTTAGGACTTATATCGGTAACCAATACAGGAACTGAGTCTAAGAATCCAATTAAAATTAAAAGATTTCATATTAATGGAAGGAAGGTTCTTAAAGAAATATCAGAAAGTGGAGAAAAAAGAGCAGAATACATTAAAAAGGTAATTGAAGAAAAACGTGCTGAATTGCAACTGGATCCCATTGACTTCTGAACAATTATACACCTTTTAGCTAATTGCTAAGGGGTGTATTTTTTTTATATTTGTAAATAATATATAATATGAGAAAATATGTAAAAAATAGATATGTAAAAGTTACACTTTTAACTTTATTTGTTTATGTTTTATATTTAAAAATGATGAAAATATATCCTTTTGGGGAGTATTCCATACTTAAATGTGATTTATATCAGCAATATATTAATTATTTGTGCTATTTAAGAGAGATATTATTACATGGAAAAAGTATTGTTATTAGTTGGAATATGGGACTTGCGAATAATTTCTATACAACATTTGCATATTACTTAATGAGTCCACTGAATTTATTTGTAGTATTTTTTAATTCTAGTAATATGGATATATTTGTGGAAGTAATAACATGTATAAAAATAACTTTAATGGCTAACTTTTTTATTTTATTTTTGGATAAATCATATAAATATAAATCTAATGAAACAATAATATGGGGACTAATTTACGCATTTTCTTCTTATGTAATATGTTATAGTTTCCACATAATGTGGTTAGATTGTGTATATATGCTTCCAATTATTTTGCTTTTTGTGGATAAGTATATAGAAAATGGAAAAATTTATCCGCTTGTACTAAGTTTGTCCTATACAATTTTAACAAACTATTATATAGGATATATTGTTGCAGTTTTTTCTGGTATATATTTTTTAGCAAAGATATTTATAGAAAGAAAAAGTATAAAATTAATATTTAAATTTCTACTGGCAATAGTTATTTCATTTGGAATAGGGATGATAGTTATATATCCTTCAATTATACAGTTAAAAGGGAAGATGGATGTGAAATTTGAACTAATAAAAATTGATATAGATAAAATAAGATTATTCATAAATGTAATATTTAATAACTATGTGTATATGTTCACACAAAAGTCATGTTTTGTGTTTTCAAGTACATTGATTACTTTACTTTTACCAATGTATTATTTAAATAAAAACATTTTGAGAAGAGAAAAGTTTGCATTTACAGCTGTAATAGTTTTTCTTTTACTACCAATGATTTCACCATTTTCAAACAAAATGTGGCATGCATTTACAATGCCAAATTGTTTTAACTTTAGGTATTCATTTACATTAATATTTACGTTGATTTTTATGGGAGCAAGAGTATTTAAAAATAAAGAGAACTGCAAGAAATGGTATTTTTTAATAAGCTTTATGATATGTGTGATATTATCTTTAATTGAGATAGTATTTTTAAAAAAAGGATATTTAGTTTCAGATAACTATACTGTTAGTATGGAATCAATTGCTTTATCGTTTTTCATTTATTTCTTATTGATGTGTATAACTTATATTTATTTTTTTTGCAAGAATTTAAAAAAGGAAAGTTTTGTACTACTTTTTATTGTTGTAGTATTTGATTTGCTTATCGGTGCTAAAAGTGGACAAAATAATAATGATAAATATATTAAAAGAGATGTTGTAAAACAATATGAGAGTTTTATGAATTACTTTATTCCTAAAATAGAAAATCCAGAAAATGAAAGAATTTTTTTTGAACCGGATGAATATGGAAGCAATATGTCTTTAAAATATGGATATAGCAATATAGGTTTTTTTACATCTGCAAGGAATAGAGAAACACTAAAGGCAATGTATAGATTGGGATATAATGTGCAGATGGATGAACAACTTTGGATGACCTCATATAGTGGAACATTTCTTAATTATGCAATAGCAGGAGTTAAGTATTATATAACTAAAAATCCAATTGAGAATAATGAATTATTTGGATTTGAATTTGAAGAAAAGTATGATGAGTTATATATTTATAAAAATAAGAATGCATTTAATATTGGATATTACCTAGCAGAGAACATAGAAGAAAGCTATAATCCTTTTAAAATGCAAAATGAGTTTATAAGAGGACTAGTTAAAGGTGATGAAAATGAAAATATAAAACGAGAAAAATATTTTCAAAATATAGAGAATTCAAATATAGTAATATGTGACAAAAAAACATTTTATAATGAAGATTTAAAAGAATACACTATAAAGTATAAAGTTAAAGCAAAAAAAGATTGCAACATATATTTAGCAAGTGACTATGATTTACAGGTGTATATAGAAGGCAAGCCATTATTTAAGAACTATTCTAATATTTGGAGTTATGAAACAGGAATTAAACAAATTAAGTATATAAAAGAAAATGAAGAATTTGAGTTTGATGTAGTAACAAAGCACAATTTAGATATGATATATATTTATGTTTCAAACAATGAAGAAATTCAAAGAACTTTAGACAATAAAGAAAGAAATAGTTTTAAATTAAAACAAATAAAAAAAGATGAATTAACTGGAATAGCAGATTTTAAAGATGATGGATATTTAGTTTTTTCAATAGCTTATGATAATTGTTGGGATATTTATGTTGATGGGAAAAAGACAGAAAAAGAAGCTATTGCAGGTGCATTTTTAGGTGTAAAGCTTACAAAAGGAATTCATAAAGTTGAAATAAAAGCAGAAATATTCTGAAAATAAAGAATAAAATATGGTAAATATAAGCAAAGAAAGTATTGACAAAATATATACATTGTGCTACAATGCGATATATAAGATTTTGGAGGTGATGAAAGTGGCTAAAACAGACACAATAAATATAAGAATAGAACCAAAATTAAAAAAAGAAGTAGAAACAACACTAAATGATTTAGGTATGAATATAGCAGATGCAGTTACAGTGTTTTTTAAGCAAATCGTTATGACAGAAAGTATACCTTTTGCTATCAAGAAACCTAAATACAATAAAGAAACAATTGAAGCAATAAATGAAGCAAAAAATATGAAAAAAAATCCGGAAAAATATAAATCTTATAATAATGTTGAAGAACTTATGGAGGATTTAAATAGTGAAGAAGACTAAATATATAATTCAAAAAACTAATAGATTTAAAAAAGATTATAAAAAATGAAAACAAGAAATAGTTTTGATGAAAAGGCATTTATATAGGTAGTTTCAATGTTAGCAAATGATAAGATTCTTCCTGAGAAATATTGCAATCATTTATTAGAACCCAAGAGTGATCGGAATGTGGGAATGCCATATAAAACCAGATTGGTTATTAATATACACAAAGGATAGTGAATTCTTAATTCTAACATTAACAAGAACAGGAAGCCATTCAGATTTGTTTAATTGATAAAAATATGAAATACTTAAAAAGAGTATATGATGATGTTGTAACTGTAGAGATAAGAACATTTTAGATATTAATAAAAATGAAAGAATAAAAGACATAGTATTTTACTTTATATCAAAAAAATATAAAATGAAATGCATTGTCTTTTTTTATGAAAAGAAGTTCATATAATAAAGTCAGTTATGCAAAGAACAAATAGAAAAGATTTAAAAAAGAAAAAAATGCTTGATTTTCCAGTTATTTACTTTGACCAAGTATAAAATATGATGATATAATTAAAGCAGTGGAAAAGGGAATGGTTCTTTTTTCAAAATCCTGAAAGGGTTGAAGTAAATGAAAAAAAACAAGAAATTCATAGTTATACTAGTATTTATATTTTTTATTATATTTCCTATAAAAGTGTTAGCAGTAACAAGTTCACAAGTGGTTGAAAATGGAATATATGAAATAGAATGGGCAGTAAATAATAATAAAGTAATAGATATTTCAGCTGCATCAAAAGAAACGGGAGCTAATGTACAGATTTGGGATAAATGTAATGGTAAGCAACAAAGATTTCAAATTTTATATTTAAATGATGGATATTATATGATAAAAAATATAAATTCAGGAAAAGTTTTGGATGTGAAAGGTGCGGGAAAGGCGATAGGAACAAATGTACAGCAATGGACGAGTAATTCAACAGATGCACAAAAATGGAAATTACAAAAAAATACTGATGGAAGTTTTTACATTATTTCTAAATGTAATGGATTACATTTAAATGTTGCAAATTCAAAAAATTCGAATGGTGCAAATATTGAAATAAATAATAAAAAGCAAGAATTCAATTTGAAAAAAATAACAACAATAAAGGGAAGTAAAACAATAAATGATGGATATTACTATATTTCATGTGGTTTAGATGAAAGCAAGGTATTAGATATATCTGAAGCATCAAAAATAACAGGTGCAAATGTGCAGATTTGGCAAAATGAAAGTGTATCTCAACAAAAGTTCTACATTAAGTATGATGGAGTAGGGTATTATACAATAAAAAATGTGAACTCAGGAAAATTATTAGATGTTGCAAATGGACAAACTGAAAGGGGGACTAATGTGTGGCAATGGACAAGTAATAATACTGATGCACAAAAATGGGTGATTTCTAAAACAAGTGACGGATATTATAGCATAATTTCAAAAGCTAGTGGGATTAATTTAGAAGTTGCTGGAGGTAAAAATTTAAATGGAACTAATGTACAAATAAACTTTGCAAACAATTCAAAAAACCAAAAATTTAAATTCGTAGAAACAAAAGTTGGAACAAAAACTATTGCAAACGGAACTTATGAAATAACAAGTAGAATCGCATCAAATATGCTTTTAGATGTATCTGGTGGTTCAAACTTAGATGGAGCAAATGTTCAAATTTGGGCAGATGCAAATGAAAAGCAACAAAAATTTGAACTCACATATTTAGGTGATGGAAATTATAAAATAACATGTAAAAAATCTGGAAAGGTTCTTACTGTATCAGAAACAGGAACATCATATTCCTCTAATGTTTATCAAAATGTATATTTGGAAAAGCCTAATCAAAAATGGAGAATTGAAAAAAATAATAATGAATACTATATAGT
>CAMKSF010000030.1 GCA_946415375.1 uncultured Clostridia bacterium | reverse complement strand
TCGAACCTGCGACCTCATGGTCCCAAACCACGCGCGCTACCAACTGCGCTACGCCTCGATATACTTGTATTTTATTCAAGTACCTAAATATAATACCACAAAAATTAGAGAAATTCAAGACTTTTTTGAAAAAAACTTAAAACTTTTTAAAAATACTTGAAAAAATAGCAAAAACAAAGTATAATAATATTTGTATTAAATATGCACCAGTAGCTTAGTTGGATAGAGTGTTCGGCTACGAACCGGAAGGTCGGGGGTTCGAATCCCTCCTGGTGCACCAACTTACCAAATAAAAAACAGAAATTGACTTGAAAACCAATTTCTGTTTTTTTAGTGTTCTACTTTAATTTACTGTAGAACACATGGATAACACGGGTTACACCACCCAAAAATGCGGATGCTGATCCGAGGTAGGAGTACCCATTTTGGATTTTAGTTTCATGAGTCAAACCAACAGAATAAATCTTAAAATAGTATTCCTCTGTTTGAGTAGTGTTGGGGTCAACTAAAGCATGCACATAATAATCCCATTTATCAGCTTCAACTACCAAAAGTTGAGCACCTTTTGGTATTTTTATAGGATGCTTGTCACTATGATTGATGTAGTACCGTCTAATAACCAAGTTTTCCATATTATTTACCTCCAAAATACATTTTTGGTATAACTAAGATTGTTTCTAATTAATAATTATAACAAAAAACACAAAACATGTCAACATAATACAAAAAACTACATACTATACAATATAGGGAGGAAATGACGTGAATAATATATTGAATAGTATAGTAGGAACTATGATACCATTTGTAGGAACAAGTTTAGGCAGTGGATTTGTATTCTTCCTAAAAAATAAAATAAATGAAAAGATACAGAAGATATTAATTGGAATTGCAGCAGGAGTAATGATAGCTGCAAGTATATGGTCACTAATATTACCTGCAGTGGAGATGACAGAAAAACAAAATGTAATTCCATGGGTTCCAGTAGTTTTAGGATTTATAGCAGGTATCACTTTTTTGCTGCTAACAAGTTACATGGCAGATGAAATAGAAAAGAAACGAAAAGGGAAAAAAATGAATATGCTTTTATTCTCAGTTACACTACATAATATTCCTGAAGGAATGGCGGTGGGAGTATGTTTTGCTGGATTTTTAAATGGAAATATGGGCATAGAGTTATTAGAAGCAATGCTTTTAGCAACTGGAATAGCAATTCAAAACATCCCTGAAGGAGCTATTATATCAATGCCACTAAAAATTGATGGTATGAGTAAGAAAAAGTCATTCTACTATGGAATTTTGTCAGGTATAGTTGAACCTATAAGTGCTTTATTAACAATAGTTTTATTGAATATAATAGTACCATTGTTACCATATCTATTATCATTTGCAGCAGGAGCTATGATTTATGTGGTAATTGAAGAATTAATTCCGGAAGTTCATTCTAAAGATAAGTCGAAGTTGGGTGTGATTGGAGTAACAATTGGATTTGTATTAATGATGATTTTAGACTTGTCTTTTTAAGTTATTTTTATAAATAGTATTGAAAAAAAATATATAAATGGTATAATTTATTTAATAAAAAATTATTAAAAAAAACAATATTAGAGGAGAAAAAAATGGGAGTGATTTTTGAAAATAAAACTAGATATTCGCAAAAAGATTATGATATTTTTTTAGAATCATATAAAAAGGAGTATTCAGTATCTGAATATGCTTATACATTGTTTTATATATTGTTTTTTGGACTTTGTATGGTTTTAGCATTTATGAAGAAAGATTATTTATTAGGTAGTGGTATTATTGTAGGACTGGGTATATATTTGTGGTATAAAATAATTAGACCAAACCAGTTGGTAGATAAAACAAAGAAAAGCCAGGAATTATCAGGAGATTTTGTTAACAATTATGAATTTTATAAGAATTATTTTAAAGTGGAAAATTCAGAAGGAAAAGCACAAGTTTTATATTTAAAGCTCTACAGAGTTGTAGAAACCAATGAATACTTTTATATGTATATATCTAGACAGTATGCATATATAATTTCTAAATCAGGATTTACAAAAGGCGACAAAGATGAGTTTTCTAATTTCATAAGAAAGAAAGTATTTATTACAAGATATAGAAGAAGAACAAATTAATAAATTTACAAAATAGCACTATAAAATAGTGCTATTTTTTTTGAAAAAAGATGGATAGTTTTTTAGAATAAACGAGATATAATCATAAGGACTTTTTTTGTATATAGTTGAGTTTGATAAAATGTCAACAGAGTAATACCTTTTATTATCAATTAATAGAATTATATTTCCTATATGAGTATTCATTTTTACAGGTGCATCAAAGTAAGAATTAAAGATAATTTCAATATTAATTTTATTCTTTATAGAATTTTTTATTGCTATATTAGAAAAAATAAAATCACTTTTTTCTAAATACAAATCTATATTTTGAGTTTTTCCTTTATTAATAAAAAAAGAGCAAGTATGAGATTGAAACCAATTATCAAATTTTTCATATATAAGATTTTCGACATTTATTAAAGAATAGTTGTTAAAAGCATAATTTAATAAGTTTATTGAGTCTTGTGTTCTATTTTTTTTTGTATCACAACCAAGCACGACACAAATAAAATCTAAGGAATCTCTTTTACATGCAGTAATGAGACAACGATTAGCTCCATTAGTAAAACCTGTTTTTATTCCATATAATCCTTCAAAGTTGCCTAGAAGTTCATTTGTATTAGAAATAGTCTTTGGGTGGTTATTTATTGAGATAGTATAGGATTTTGTTTTTACAATTTTGGAAAAGATATTATTTTTTAGCGCATAATCAGATAAGATGGCTAAGTCTAATGCTGTGGTATAGTGATTTTCATCATCTAGTCCATGAGGAGTTACAAAGTTTGTTTGGGTAAGGTTTAAGATTTTAGCTTTTTTATTCATCATTAAAGCAAAATTTTCTACATTGCCTCCAGTATATTCAGCAAGTGCTACAGCCGCATCGTTCCCCGATTTTAACATTAATCCATAAAGTAAGTGCTTAACACTTATCTTATCATTTTTAGATAAACCTAATCTAGAACCTCCTGTTCTAGCAGACTTTTGAGATATTTTTACTATATCATCTAATTGGGAATTTTCTATAACAACTATAGCAGTCATTATTTTGGTTGTAGATGCCATTTTGCATTTTTCTTTTTCTTTTTTTCCATAAATAGGAATTTTTGAATTTCTGTCAAAAATTAATGCATGTCTTGCATTAATTTTTGGAACTTCACTTATGCTAGATAGTGTTGGAATAGAACTATTTTTTAAATAGAAATCATCCATAATTAATCCATCATCTGCATATATACAAAACGGAATAAACAATATTATAGACCATACTAATATTAGTTTATAAATGCATTTTTTCATATTTCCTCCAAATAAAATAAGATTTACTTTATATACATATAATAAAATAATAAAAATATAACAAAAAATATTAAAAAACTCTTGATTTTGTACTTGAAATATACTATAATAATAATATGGGGTATTTTTGTACTCTTATATTAAAAATAAAGGAAGGAAATATTATGATAAAGAATAGAATTCATAAAATTTTAGTGATAATGATTATAGCAGTAATGGCAATTATAATAATAGGACCAACAGCTATTTTTGCTGCTAAAAAGACAGAAAATAAAACATTTGCATTAAGTAGTACTAGAAAGGTAAAAAATAGTAATGGAGAATATATTGATAAAGGCCAATATAAATTAAATACTGGTTCGGATTATCCTATTTTCCAAATTATTTCTCTAAATGGAACAACGATAACAGGAACCGAGTATTACTGTTTAAAAGCAAAATTAGGTGATACATGGGGAGACCCTAACAATAGTGCTGGAGAACGAATAACAGCTAATACATCATATGATTTAGCTGAAGACAAAGCAGAAATTGGAGCTTTACCTAATACAAATTATGCTAATTTAGTTACAAATAATTTTGGACCTGTATTGTGGATATTAGATAATATGTATACAGAAGGTGGAATAACTACAACTCAGTTATTAAATAATGCGGGAATTGAATATGGACCTAATCCTGCATATCCTACATTAACTGATTGGCACTATAATTCAGAAGAAAGGGTATGGCAATATGGATTCACAGGTTATACAGTAGATGGAGAAGATGTAATTATAGATATTGCAGCTATACAGGCAGTTCAACAAGCAGCAATATGGCATTTTACAAATGCTGGAGATTCAGAGTTTGATTTTAACATTCCAAAGGGTTCTGCTAATGCAGGATATCAATTTAAAATTGAAGAGTCAAATGCTACAAAGAAAGCTATGAAGCAAGAACAAATGGCTATACTATATAACTATTTTGTAAACAATGCTAAAACAAAAACAAGTTATGAGGGAAATGCTAAAGGAAAAATAGAATTAAAATATACTACATCAAAGAAAATAGAAGAAGTTGGAGACGATTATAGAATAGGACCTTTAAAAGCTACAACAACTGGAACTGTTACAGATTTGAATATTCAGATAACACCTGCAACAGGAGCAAAAGTAACAAATGCTAATGGTGAAGAAAAAACATTTAAAGCAAATGAGGAATTCTATATAACAATACCTGCTTCAAGTGTAACAAGTGATGTTAAAATAAATGTTACAGGAAAAACCGTGGTTACAGAAAAGAAATTATGGTTAGTTATTGATGGAGAAAAAACAGAACAACCAATTGTAGAACCTAAAACAACAGAGATACCATTATCAGATCAACAAACAGCTACTCCTAGTAAACAATTTGACTTGGCATTAAGAAAAAGAATTGTAGCAATTAACGGAAAAAGTACAGATAATGATATAATAAATGAAGCAGGAAATCCTGCTCAAAGAGCAATGGATAGTGTTACTACAGATTCAATACCTGATACAGCAGTATATAAACATAGAAAAGACCCTGTAGTTGTAAAGACAAATGATATTGTAACATATAGAATTTGGATTTATAATGAAGGTGATATTAATGGATATGCTTCAAAGATTGTAGATCAACTACCAACAGGAATTACAAGTACTTTAGATGATACAATAACTTCAAACAAGGGAACAACATATAATGTAAGTTATGATGAAACAAATAATAAAATAACATTAACAGCAGTTGGAACAACAGCAAAGACAATAAATAAATGGAACGGAACAACATTATCATCAGACTATGTTGATGTAACATGTAAGGTTAACCAAACATCTGCAACAGATGGAACAACAAAACACTATTTAACAAACATAGCATATATAGCAGAAGGATATGACACTGAAAATAGTAAAGTTGTAACAGAGGATAGAAATGGAAATGAATCAAAAACAACAGAATCACCAACACAAACAGCAAGTCAGTTAAATTCAACAGATGCTAATAGCTATAAAGGAAAGAGCTCTAATCCATCAGTATATAATGATACAGATAATCAAACTTATTTCCAAGGACAACAAGATGATGATGACTTTGAAAAAGTTGTAGTATTACCAAAACAATTTGACTTAGCTTTAAGAAAATTTATTACAAAGATAAATAATCAAAATATAACAGATAGAGTGCCAGTTATTGGAACATGGAAATATGATAATAATCAAACATTAGAAAAATCACATCCAAAAACAAAATTAAGTGTTCAAAAAGGAGATACAGTAGTATATACAATAAGAGTATATAATGAAGGTGATGTAGATGGATATGCAGCAGAAGTAACAGATTATTTGCCAGCTGGACTATCATTAAAACAAAATAGTGAAACAAATACACAATATGGATGGACAGCAAATGGACAAACAATTAAAACAACATATTTAGCAAAAACAAATGGTACAGAAAGATTAATTAAAGCATTTGACGGAACAAAGGAAGGTACCACAGGATTATCATATAAAGATTTATTAGTTGAATGTGTTGTAAATGGAAATGCTACATCTGAAAATTTGAAAAATATTGCAGCAATTACAGAAGCGACAGATTCAGAAGGAAACGAAGTTACAGATAGAGACTCACAACCAGAAAATATTAATACAAATACATATAATCCTACAAACCCAGATAAGGGTAGAGGAGAACAAGATGATGATGACTTTGAAGATTTAAAACTTGCAGAATTTGATTTAGCATTAAGAAAGTTTATAACAAAAATTAGTACAGATGGAAATTTTGAAAACTCAAATACAACATCTACATATAATAGAGCACCACAAGTAGATTCTTCAAAATTAAAGGCTGGAACTGCAGTAACAGCAATATATAATCATAGTAAAGATCCAATTTTATTAAATGCAGGAGACTATGTAGAATATACAATTAGAGTATATAATGAAGGAGATATTGATGGATTTGCTAGTCAAATAATTGATTATCTACCTGAAAATCTTGATTTCGTTGAATCAACAGATACATATATTAAGGCAATTAATGATAAATGGACTTATGATTCGAAAACAAGAAAAGTTACAACTAAATCAGATGCTCTAAATGCCACAACAAAGTTGTCAGCATTTGATGCTCAAAATGATGACGGAAAAGGTTCAGGTTTATCTTATGTAGATGTAAAAATTGTATGTAGAGTAAATAAAAAAGCAGTATCAAATAAGAAATTAACAAATATTGCAGAAATCTCTGAATATAAAAACGAAAATGGAGATATAGTTCCAAAAGATAGAGATTCAGATTCAAATAACTTAAATTATCCTGATGAGCCATCTACATATAAAGATGATGAAATAAATAAACAATACGTACCAGGACAACAAGACGACGATGATTTTGAAAAAGTAATTATTAAAGAAAGAAAAGTAGACCTAGCTTTAACAAAATTTATAACAGCAGTAAGTGTAGACGATAAAATAGAGAATGGTGAGTATTTAACACCAAATAAAAATATTGGAAGTAAAACAAATGAATATATTAGAGCAACTGTAGCTAATACAACAGGATTAAAAAATGGAACAAGTACAAATGCTACATATACTCCTAAGAAAGATATAGAACCATTAACAGTTTCAAAGAATTCTTACATATTATACAATATTAGAGTATATAATGAAGGTGAAGTTGATGTATATGCAGGAAAAATAACAGACTATTTACCTGAGAATTTAGAATTTGTAGATGGAGACTTTAATAAAGGATATGGTTGGACAGCAAATGGACAAACAATAGAAACAACATATTTATCATATGCAAATGGAAATGATAAATTATTAAAAGCATTTGACAAAGAAAATGATGATGGAAAAGGTTCAGGACTAGATTATAAAGATTTACCAGTTCTTTGCAAGGTTAGTGATAAAGCTGAAAGTGGAAAGAAAATGGTAAATACAGCAGAAATAACCAAATATGAAGATGAAGACGGAAATGAATTACCAAAAGACATAGACTCAACACCAGACAATAAAGAGGAAAAGAATGTTGAGGAAAGAGACGAAGATGATGATGACTATGAAGTAGTTATTATTAAAGATTTCGATTTAGCATTAAGAAAATTCATAACAGAAATTGATACTGTAAATGCTAAACAGAATAAGACAACATCTGTTACAAATTTTGGAAGAGAACCAAAATTAAGTTATGAAAACGGAAAAATAAAATATACACATCCAAAAGATGTAGTAAGAACAACAGTAGATTCAGTTGTAACATATACATTAAGAGTATTCAATGAAGGTGATATTGCAGGATATGCAGAAGAAATATCAGATGATATGCCTGAATATTTAGAGTTCTTACCAGAACATGCAACTAATAGAGAATATAAATGGGTTATGTATGATAAAGAAGGAAAATCAACAACAAAAGTTGATGAGGCCGTTAAGATTAAAACAGACTATACATCAAAAGTAAATGGTGAATTATTAATGAAAGACAATACAAAATTAACAGAAAATCCAAATTTATTAAATGCTTTTGATAAGTCATTAGGAATAACAGATACAAATCCTGATTATGTAGATGTAAAAGTTGCATTTAAAGTTAAAGATCCAAACTCAAACAAAACAGTAATAGTAAATAAAGCTCAAATATCAGAAGATGCAGATGAAAACGGAAATCCTGTTGAGGACATAGACTCAATTCCAGATAAATGGAATGAAGGAGAAGATGACCAAGATTATGAAAACGTTGCAGTAGACTACTTTGACTTATCATTATTAAAATATGTAACTAAAGCTATAGTAACTGAAAATGGTAAAACCAAAACAACAAAGACAGGAAATAATGGTTCTAAAAATGATATAACACCAAAAGTTGAAGTATATAGAAAGCATTTAAATAAAACAATAGTTAAATTTGAATTCACTATAAAGATTACAAATGAAGGGGATATAGCAGGTTATGCAAAAGAAATAACTGACTATGTACCTAAGGGATTGAAATTCTATAAAGAAGACAACAAAGGTTGGAAAGATGAAGGAAACAATGTTATCTCAACAAAATTACTAAAAGATACTTTGTTACAACCAGGACAAAGTGCAACTGTAAAAGTAATTTTAAGATGGATAAATGGAGAAAACAATTTAGGACTAAAAACGAACGTTGCAGAAATATCAGAAGACTATAATGAAAAAGGAGTTCCTGATAGAGATTCTACTCCAGATAATAAGAAAAAAGGTGAAGATGATATTGATGATGCACCAGTATTATTAACAATATCAACAGGTATGTTAGAACATACAATTCAATATGCAACAATAGCAGTCGTAATACTAACTATTTTAGGAGCAGGATTAGTAGTTATTAAAAAGTACGTTTTATAGGAGGTAAACATATGAGAAGTGGATATAGTAAAGTTTTAACAGTAATTTTAATAATAATTATTATTGCTGTTGTTGGATTATTAGCTTATTTAGGATATGATTATTATTCTAGGTATCGTACAAATAAAGATGGTGAAGCATATGTTGATTCATTAACAGATGGAATTACAGTTGTAGATTCAAATTCAACTTCAACTTCAACTGCAACTGTTCCAGATGATATACCATCAACAGATGACAATACAATAATGGATATTTCAACAGATTCTACAACAACATCATCATCTTCAGAAAGTTCTACAAAAAAAAGACAAACATATAAAGGATTTTACACACTTGGTTCAATAGAAATACCTAAAACAGGAGTAAAATATCCTATATTAGAAAGAGTAACAAAAAGATCTCTTGAAACCTCAGTTGCAGTTGTATGGCCAGAAAATGCAGAATTAAATAAACCAGGAAATGTAGTTATAGTTGGCCATAATTATAGAAATGGTGTATTTTTCTCAAACAATAAGAAATTATCAAAAGGTGATAAGATTTATATTACAGACTTAAACAAGAAAAGAATAGCATATACAATTTACAATATTTTTGAAACCTCAGATTCAGATACAAAATTCTATAATAGAAATACAGATGGAAAGAGAGAAATTACATTATCAACTTGTACAGATGATAGCTCAGCAAGACTTATTATTGAAGCAAGAGAATAATGATATAATAGATTAAAATAATTCCCGAATTAATTAGATAATAGCTAATTAATTCGGGTTTTTTATGCATCTTTACTTTTTATAAAAAGACCTATGTTTTTTAGCATTTTTAGTGCTGCTTTAATTTGTTTTTCATCATATTTTTCTAGAATTGCATTAGTTTCCTTAATCATGCTATCATCTAGTCCATATAGTATATAGTCAGAAGAGTGACCACTAATGTCTTTTAAACATTTTATACTTCTATAAACTAAATTGCCTTTTCCTTCTTCTACTAATCCTAAAAACTGGCTTGATACCCCTATAAGTTTTGCTAATTGAGATTTATTTAAATGCAATTCATTTTCTCTAATGTGTTTTATTCTTTTTCCTCTTTCTAATTGTTCTTGTTTATCAGATTTACATACATTCATTAATTTATCAATCCTTTCCAATTATCTAAATAATTAGAAAGATTTTATAACAGAATTAATATATTTGTATGGCATTCTAACCTGCAGATATGTGGTATTTTATGAGAAATTATGATATATTATATATTAATTTATAATATATTGGGGGATAGTTATGAATGATAAGCCTATGAGAATACTTGTTGTAGAAGATGATTTGGAGGAGTGCAACGTTATTATAGAAAACGCAAAACATAGAAAAGATATAGAATTAGTGGGAATAACTGATTCTGATAATGATGCTATAAAGCTAGTAAAAGCAAAAAATCCTGAAGGAGTTATGTTAGACTTAGAATTAAATAATAGCAAAAAGGGAAATACAGATTCTCTAGATTTTCTAGAAAATATAAAGAAACTAAAAAACAAACCAATAATAATTGTTACAACACATGTAAATTCATCAAGAACTTATGATATTCTACATAGAAATGGCGTAGAACTAATATTATATAAAGACCACCCGGGATATTCTCCAAACAAAGCTTTTAATAAATTTATTAGTTTAAGAAAAATTGTAGAACCAGTAATTGAAAATACAGTTGAAAATGAAATGAAAAATAAAGAAGATAGAATATCTGAATGTATAAATAATGAACTAGATTTAATTGGAATAACTCAAAATTTGAAAGGTAGACAGTATATACATGATGCAATAATATTCTTGATACAGAATGAAGAAAGCGATGAAAGTCTTATACAATACCTAGGTAAGAAATATAAAAAGTCAAGTTCAACTATTACAAATGGCATACAAAATGCAATTATTCATGGTTGGAGAGTTTCAGCAATAGAAGATTTAGAAAAATATTATACTGCAAGAGTTAACTATCAAACTGGAATACCAACTCCAATGGAATTGATTTATTACTATGTATCAAAAATTAAGAAAATGATTTAATTAAATACGATTTTATATAACTAAACACTATAAAGATTAATGAATATTTAATCTTTATGGTGTTTTTTTGTTTAATAAAAAAATGAAATATGACATAATTCTATTTTTTACTACATACCACCATTTATTTCTATTATTAAATACTGCTTGTTTTTTCCATATAAATGATATTTTTTAACCAACAAGATGAACAAGGTAATTTAATATGGAAGGTGGTGGAATGTATGGACTGGGGAGATTGGTTCTGGAAATGGATAAAACGTTGGCTACCATAGTATAAAAGTAATCAATATGATAATATCATTTGGATATATCATATTGATTATTTTTTTTGGTTTGTTATAATAAAGTCACAAGGAGGTAATTATTTTGAACAATACAGAATTTATTGGAAAATTACCAGAAGTGAGTAAAGTGATAAAAACTATTGAATTAGCATTTGTGATTTTATATACATTTTTTATCTATATAAAAATCTCTGGTCAAAAGACTATAGAGATAAAAAGTAAAATCCTTATGGCATTGAGTTCAATTAGTATTTCATTTATTGCAATAAATGTAGAAAGAAAGTTTAATTTATATTATAGTTGGTTTACTATTATTTTCCTTCTATCAACTATTAATAAATTGATTTTAAAAAATGAAATTTCTTATGTTATTAACTTAACTATCATTTCGTATTGTAGCAGTTATGTGATATTTGTCTTATCAGTTATGATAGCATTTTTTCCAAGTATGATAATAAAAACAACAAATGATTATTTAGGACTACTAATAATAATATTAATATATACATTTTTAGTTTATAAAATTTTGAGGATAAAAAAATTAAAGCATGGGATGTTATTTTTGAAAAAAAGATTAGAAGATATAAATTTTAGCATTATGATATTAAATATAGGGTGTTTAACACTATTCTCCTATTCGATTTTAAAAGGATATGCTGATAAAGGGAGTGGAAAATTAGGGGTTGTATGTACGGTAATATCGATAATCATGTTTATTACTATTAGGCAGTCTTTTGACTTGTATTACAAACAAAGCCTTTTAACTAGAGATTTAGAGGAAACAAAGAGAGAATTGGAAACAAAGAAAAATGAAATTGAAAAACTAGAGAAAGAAAACTTAGAGTTTAGTAAGACAAGCCATTCATTAGCACATAAACAAAAGGCATTGGAGTTTAAACTAGAAAAACTTTTGAAAGAGCATCCAAATTCAGATTGTAAAGAGAGTATAAAAAGAGAAATAGATAATCTAAATAAAGAAGTATATAAAGAACCTGAGAAAGTAGAACTAGCTAAAACAGGAATTGAATCAATAGATAATATGCTTTCATATATGCAATCAGAATGTATAAAGGATAATATAAAATTCGAATTACAAGTTGTAGGAAATATTTATTATATGATAAACAACTTAATAACTGAAAATGACTTGGAAATTTTAATTGCGGACCATATAAAAGACGCAATTTTTGCAATAAACTTTTCAGATAATTCAAACAGAAGCATATTAGTAAGAATAGGAAATATAGATAATGTTTATAGTTTGTATATTTACGATTCAGGATTAGAGTTTGAAAAAGATGTTCTAGATAATTTAGGGAGAAAGCCTATTACAACACATGCTGGAAGTGGTGGAACAGGCATGGGGTTTATGAATACATTTGAAACTTTAAATAAAACTAAAGCAAGTCTTATTATAAATGAAATTGGAAAGCCTTGTGAAGATAATTATACAAAAGTATTAATATTCAAATTTGATAATAAAAATGAATTCAAAGTAAATTCATATAAAGATGAAATTCTGGTATAGAATTGAAAAAAATCTATTGATAAAATAGAAATTTATGGATATAATAATCAAAAAAGGGGGAGATATTTTTATGGAAAGAAAAATAAGAGCAGTGCAGTATGGAGTTGGCAAAATGAGTGTATATACAATGAGATATTTACTAGAAAAAGGTGTAGAAATAGTCGGAGCAATTGATATGAATCCAGAAGTTATAGGAAAAGATATTGGAGAAGTAATGGGAAGAGAAAATCTAGGAATTAATGTAACATCAGCTCAAGATGCAAGACAATTATTATCAGATACAAAACCAGATATTTGTGTTGTAATGACAAGAAGTTTATTTGGTGAATGTGAAGAAGCATTTATGCTTTGTGCAGAATTGGGGATTAATGCAATTTCTACTTGTGAAGAAGCTTTTTACCCTCAAAATTCTAATCCAGGGTTGTTTAAGAAAATAGATGAAATGGCAAAGAAAAATAATTGTACAATTACAGGAACAGGATATCAAGACATTTATTGGGGACAACTAATTACATCAATTGCGGGTTCAACACAGAAAATAACAAAAATAAAGGGAAGCTCAAGCTATAATGTTGAAGAATATGGAATAGCACTAGCAGAAGCTCATGGTGCAGGACTTTCACTAGAAGAATTTGATAAACAAGTAGCTTCAGCAGACAGAATTTCAGAAGAAGAAAGACAAGCAATAATAGAAAGAGGAGAATTTATGCCATCATATATGTGGAATGTAAATGGATGGTTATGTGATAAATTAGGGTTAACAGTTATTAGTCAAACACAAAAATGTGTACCACAAACACATAGTGAAGATATATTTTCTTCAACATTAAATATGACAGTAAAAGCAGGAGATGCAACTGGAATGAGTGCAGTTGTTACAACAGAAACAAAAGAGGGAATAACAATTGAATCTGAATGTATAGGAAAAGTTTATGCCCCAGATGAATATGACAAAAATATATGGACAGTTGAAGGAGAACCTACAACAACAATTACAGTAGAAAAACCAGATACTGTAGAATTAACATGTGCAACAATAGTAAATAGAATACCAGATGTTATAAATAGTGAGCCAGGATATGTAACAGTTGATAAAATGGGAGATTTGCAACATAAAATAAGACCTTTAAATGAGTATGTGAAATAATATAAATCCATTAACTTAAAGCTGAATTTAAGTTAATGGATTTTTTAATTCGATACTCGAAATTTCTTTGAAGTAAATTTTTGAATTTAAAATATTGGAATTAATAAAATGTATAATATCATAAAAAATGCATAAAATCAGTAAAAATATTTTGACAAAAACTGACAAGTTTCTTTAAAATATTAATTATAATTAGTTAGAAATATATTATATATGAAAATGTAATATAAATGTAACAGAAAGTAAAACTATTGCGGCTGTACAAATACACGTACACGCTCTAGACATTTTATATTGACATCAAATTTATAATTATGTATTATTTTATATAGGAGGTCATACTAATGGAAAAAATAACAAAGATTACGAAGAATAAAGGTATAACGCTAATTGCATTAGTAATTACAATAATAGTGTTATTGATTTTAGCTGGAATAAGTATATCGATGTTGTCTGGTGATAATAGTATATTATCAAAAGCAACACAAGCAAAAGAAGAGTCTGTAGAAAATGGAGAAAAAGAACAAATTAAATTAGCAGTTAATTCATCAGTAATAGATGAACTAGGAGGAAATGCAAAAACCAAGGGAATTAGAAGTTATTTAAAGTCACAGGGACTAAATGCATTTGTATATCAAAATGAAGATGAAATAGAAATAGAATATTTAGATACAGGACATAAATACATTGTTAAAGCAAATGGAGAAATTGTAAAACAAGAAGGAACTGACACAGAAGAAAAAAAAGTATATTATAAAATTGATGGTAAAACTCTTTATTTAAGCAGTGTGAAAAAAGATGATAATTATAAAGAAACCGTAGATTATTATATGTCATTGAATATGTCAAATGGATGGAATTTGCCAGAATGGGCTGCAAAAATTGATGTTGATAATGATGGAAATAAAACGATTAAAGGATCTGAAATCGAGAAAGTAATAATTGAAAATAGAATTCAGCCAAACAGCACTGCAACATGGTTTTATTATTGTAGTAATTTGAAAGAAATTGTGAATTTAGAAAATATAGATACAAGGTTTGTTACTGACATGAGCTATATGTTTTACGGTTGCCAGAGTTTGACAGAATTAGATTTATCAACATTTATCACAAGCAAAGTAACAACAATGGAAGGAATGCTATTTAGATGTAAAGAATTAACGAATGTAAATGTAAAAGATTTAGATATAAGTAATGTTACTAGTTTAGCAGCTATGTTTATGGGAGATTCGAAGATAAAAGAATTAGATGTTTCAAAATGGAACACTGGAAATGTGGTACAGATGGCACAGTTATTTACATCATGTTCAAGTTTAACAAAGCTTGATGTTTCAAATTGGGATACAAAAAACGTAAAGACGTCTCATATTATGTTTTATGGATGCTCTAGTTTGACGGAACTAGATGTTTCAAAATGGAATACAAGTAATTTATTGAATATGGATAGAATGTTTTATGGTTGTACTAATTTGACTAAATTGGATGTAAGTAATTTTGATACAAGTAAAGTATTTTATATGAACAATACGTTTAATAACTGCAAAAGTTTAAAATCAATAGATATAAGTAATTTTAATACAAGCAGTGTTATAAATATGGATGGAATGTTTCAAAATTGTTCTAGTCTAACTACACTGGATTTAAGCAGCTTTGATACAAGTAAAGTATTAAATATGACATATTTATTTTACGGATGTCAAGGATTAACTTCATTAAACTTAAGCGGATTAGACACTAGTAAAGTTTTGGATATGAGCTATATGTTCTATGGATGTCAAGGATTAACTTCATTAAATATTAGCGGATTCAATACGAGTAATGTTAATAATATGAAATATATGTTTTATAATTGCAAAATGCTTAATTCAATAAATGTAAGTAATTTTGATACAAGCAAAGTAACTGATATGTATGGAATGTTTCGAAATTGTTCTAGTTTAACATCATTAGATTTGAGTAATTTTAATACTGAAGAAGTAACTGATATGGAATATATGTTTGATGGCTGTTCTAATTTAGCTAGTTTGAATATTACAGGATTTAATACATCTAAAGTTACATCGATGTCCAAAATGTTTAATAAATGTAGTTCTATATCTGTTATAGATTTAAGTAGTTTTGATACTGCTAATGTAACTAATATGAGTAGCATGTTTTATAATTGTCCAAATTTAGAAACAATATATGCAAGTGACAAATGGTCAACTGAGAAATGCGCTACTACTGGATGGGTATTTAGATATACTACTAAATTAAAAGGAGGACAAGGAACCACATATAAAAGTGCAAATCATGGTACAGATTATGCTCGTATAGATGGAGGAACAGAGAGCCCAGGATATTTTACAGCAAAATAATATAAAATAAAATTATATGAGAAAACAAAAATATTTATTAAAAAAGTCCAATAATTTAAATAATTAGTTTAAGTTATTGGATCTTTTTGAATATTTTAAATTGTATTTTTTTATTATCAAAATACTTAACTTAAAGAATTTAATGAATACAGAAAATGAAGAATTTTCAACACACATGTTCTGTGAATTATTTACTTTTATATTTTAGAAATAATTAAAACAGCTGTTGACAAGAACAATGATTTATTATATATTTTAAGTGTATTTTTCTATTATTAGTTTAATAATTAATAATAAGTTTTATTGGAGGTAACACAAATGCTAAAAAAATCAAAGAACAAAGGTATAACATTAATAGCTTTAGTTATTACAATAATAGTATTGTTAATTTTAGCAGGAATTTCAATATCTATGCTATCTGGAAATAACAGTATATTAAGTAGAGCTGGACAAGCAAGAGATGATGCTGTAATAGCACGAGAAAATGAGCAAATAAAACTAGCAGTAAATTCATCTAGAATAGATGAGTTGGGTGGAAATGTAAAAGCAAAAGGAGTAAGAAAATATTTTAAGGCACAAGGAGATAAAGTATCTGTATATCAAAATGAAGATGAAATAGAAATAGAATATTTAGATACAGGTAATAAATATATCGTTAAAGCAAATGGAGAAGTTGTAAAACAAGAAGGAACTGATACAGAGGAAAAAAACGTATATTATAAAATTGATGGTACAACACTTTATTTAAGTAGTACTAAAAAAGATGATAATTATAAAGAAACAGAAAATTATTATTATACTAACAATAGTGAATATAATTTCCCAGAATGGGTTGGAGAGATAACCATTAACGAAGAAGGAGCTGTTGTTTTACCTATATCTTCAATTGAAAAAGTAATAATTGAAAATAAAATTCAACCAAAAGACGCAAGTTTTTGGTTTTATAATTGTAATAATTTAACTAAAATAGAAAAGATAGAAAGAATTGATACTAGAAATACTACGGATATGAGGTATATGTTTTCTAATTGCCGAAACTTAACTCCATTAGATGTAAGTAATTTTAATACAAATAAAGTAACAAGTATGGAATGTATGTTTTATAATTGTACAAGTTTAACATCTTTAGACGTAAGCAATTTTAATACATGTAATGTTACAAATATGAGAGGAATGTTTTATAAATGTTCAAGCTTAGCATTTTTAGATGTAAGTAATTTTAATACAAGTAATGTGACAGATATGAATAGTATGTTTATTTACTGCTCAAACTTAACTGTATTAAATGTAAGCCAATTTGACACAAGAAAGGTTACTCATATGGGGAGTATGTTTGGTGATTGTTCAAGTATAACGTCATTAAATGTAAACAATTTTAATACAAGTAATGTTACTAGTATGATTGGTATGTTTTATAACTGTACAAGTATAACATCATTAAATGTAAGCAATTTTAATACAAGCAATGTAACTGATATGAGGTATATGTTTTATAATTGTACAAGTATTGCGTCATTAGATGTAAGCAATTTTAATACAAGTAATGTTACAAATATGGGAGGTATGTTTAATTTTTGTAGAAAGATGGAGCAACTTGATTTAAGTAATTTTGATACTTCAAAAGTTAAAAATATGTCATGGATGTTTAATGAATGTAATGCCTTAACTCAACTTAATTTAAAAGGCTTTAATACATCAAATGTTACAGATATAAGTTATATGTTTAATACTTTAAAAGTATTAGAAACTTTAGACATAAGTAGTTTTGACACAAGAAATGTAACAAATTTTAAAAGAATATTTAACGGATCAACTTCATTGAAAAATATTTATGTTGGAGATAATTGGAATACGGAAAAAAACACAGGAGAAAGTACATCAGTATTTCCAACAAAATGCTATTTGCCTAATTATAACAAATCTAATGATGCTTATAGAGATTTAAAATGGGCATATGTTGGAGAAGGTGGCTATCTTTCAAAAAAATAATATCACACATAAAAAATAGAATCCAATAACTTAAATAATTAGTTTAAGTTATTGGGTTTTTTTGAATAATTTAAATTGTATTTTTATATTATCAGGATACTTAACTCAAAAAATTTATTTAATACAGAAAATGAAGAATTTTCAACACACATATTCTGTGAATTCTTAATTTTATATTTTAGAAATAATGAAAACAGTTGTTGACAAGAATTATGATTTATTATATATTTTAAGTGTATTTTTCTATTATTAGTTTAATAATTAATAATAAGTTTTATTGGAGGTAACACAAATGCTAAAAAAATCAAAGAACAAAGGTATAACATTAATAGCTTTAGTTATTACAATAATAGTATTGTTAATTTTAGCAGGAATTTCAATATCTATGCTATCTGGAAATAACAGTATATTAAGTAGAGCTGGACAAGCAAGAGATGATGCTGTAATAGCACGAGAAAATGAGCAAATAAAACTAGCAGTAAATTCATCTAGAATAGATGAGTTGGGTGGAAATGTAAAAGCAAAAGGAGTTAGAAAATATTTTAAGGCACAAGGAGATAAAGTATCTGTATATCAAAACGAAGATGAAATAGAAATAGAATATTTAGATACAGGACATAAATACATTGTTAAAGCAAATGGAGAAATTATAAAACAAGAAGGATCTGACACAGAAGAAAAAAGTGTATATTATAAAATTGATGGAACTACACTTTATTTAAGTAGTATAAAAAATGATGAAAGCTATAAAGAAATAGAAGATTACTATTATAATAGCGATGATGTAAAATTACCTGAATGGGTTGGAGAAATAACAACTAACGAAGCAGGAAATACAGTTGTGCCAACATCTCCAATTGAAAAAGTAGTAGTAGAAAATCGAATACAACCAAAGAATACAGGTTTTTGGTTTTATAATTGTAAACAACTAAATAAAATAGAAAATATAGGAAGAATAGATACAAAAGATACTACTAATATGAGTTCTATGTTTGAAAATTGCGAAGGTTTAACATCATTAGATGTAAGTAATTTTAATACAAGTAATGTAACAAATATGGGAAGTATGTTTTTTGATTGTAGAGGTTTAACATCATTAGATTTGAGTAGTTTTAATACAAGCAACGTAAAATCTATGAATGCTATGTTTTGTGTATGTCGAGGTTTGACATCATTAGATATATATAATTTTGATACAAGTAATGTAAAAAATATGGGAAGTATGTTTCAAAATTGTGTTAGCTTAACTTCACTGAATGTAAGTAGCTTTAATACAAGTAATGTTACAATTATGGGAGCTATGTTTGCTAATTGTGCAAGCTTAACTTCAATAGATGTAAGTAGTTTTAATACAAGTAATGCTATAAATATGAGCTATATGTTTAGTTTTTGTAGAAAATTGGAGCAACTTGATTTAAGTAATTTTGATACTTCAAAAGTTACGAATATGTCTTTAATGTTTAATGAATGTAATGCTTTAACTCAGCTTAATTTAACCGGTTTTAATACATCAAATGTTATAGATATGAGTTACATGTTTAATACTTTAAAAGTATTAGAAACTTTAGATATAAGTAGTTTTGATACAAGAAATGTTACAAATTTTAAAAGAATATTTAATGGATCAACTTCTTTAAGCAAAATATATGTTGGAGACAATTGGAACACAGAAAAAAATACTGGGGAAAGTATATATGTATTTCCAGAAAATTGCAATTTGCCTAATTTTAACAAATCAAATGATGCTTATAGAGATTTAAAATGGGCATATGTTGGAGAAGGTGGATATCTTTCTAAGAAATAATATCGTACATATAAAAAATGGATAAATAAAAATAAAGTCCAATAATTTAAATAATTAATTTAAGTTATTGGACTTTTTTAGGATTAAATTGTTGTTTTATAAAATAGTTTTTACAGCAAATATACAATTTTTTTTTTAATATTAAACTATCTCTTGAAGAATCTTCAAAAATACAGTAAAATATTATTAATAATTTATATAGGAGGAATATACAAATGGAAAAGACAATGAAAAGAACAAATGTAAAAGGAATTACACTTATTGCATTAGTAATAACAATAATAGTGTTATTAATTTTAGCAGGAATAAGTATATCGATATTGTCTGGTGATAATAGTATATTATCAAAAGCAACACAAGTAAAAGAACAGTCTGTAGAAAATGGAGAAAAAGAGCAAATAAAATTAGCAGTTAATTCATCAGTAATAGATGAGTTAGGAGGAAATGCAAAAGCAAAAGGAGTAAGAAGTTATTTAAAGTCACAAGGACTTAATGCATCTGTATATCAAAATGAAGATGAAATAGAAATAGAATATTTAGATACAGGACATAAATACATTGTTAAAGCAAATGGAGAAATTGTTAAACAAGAAGGAACTGACACAGAAGAAAAAAAAGTATATTATAAAATTGATGGAACAACACTTTATTTAAGTAGTATAAAAAAAGATGATAATTATAAAGAAATAGAAGATTACTATTATACTAATAATAATGACTATAAATTTCCAAAATGGGTTGGAGATATAACTATTAATGAAGAAGGAAATGGCATTATACCAATTTCTTCAATTGAAAAAGTAATTATAGAGAACAGAATACAACCAAAGAATACAAGTTTTTGGTTCTTTCAGTGCAAAAATTTAAATAAAATAGAAAACATAGGAAGAATTGATACAAGAGATAGTACTAATATGAAATATATGTTTTCTAATTGTACAAGTTTAACATCAATAGATGTAAGCAATTTTAATACAAATAATGTTACGAATATGCAGTATATGTTTTATAATTGTACAAGTTTAACCGCAATAGATATTAGCGATTTTAATACAAGTAATGTT
>CAMKSF010000029.1 GCA_946415375.1 uncultured Clostridia bacterium | reverse complement strand
TTTCCATATCTGCTCCTCCTAATATATCCTAATTTAAATCTTACATTTTAGCATTCTCAATGTCAATATATGTTTTAGCTAACAATTTTTATAATCCTTTTTGTATTTACGGAAGGTATTTTTATTGATTTTTGTATTTTTATTAACAATTTCTTTACATTTTAGTAACATTTCTACTAGCTATATTACTTTTTCTTAGGGAGAAAGCTTTTTAAAAGCTTTATTTTAAAAATTAACATACAAAAAAGCAGATATGTTTTTCATATCTGCTTTTTTATTCTATAGTATTACATACTATCTTATTTCTTTACTATTTTCTTTATCATGATTACTCCTGCTGATAATACAGCTAATGCTATTATTCCTGCTATTGTATAAAGAATTATTTCTTGTCTATCTGCTCCTGTTGGAGGAGTAACTGTTGCTACTGCTTCTGATGGGTTTGGTTCTTCTGGTGATTTTATTTCTTCATCTTTATCATTATCAGTTGGATCATCTGGATCTGTACTATTATCTATATCTTCATTTGTTATTTCAACTCTATTTAAGTATTCCATATCATCTTCTTGTTTTGATAATATTCTTCCTGCAACAAGTGCAAATGTATCTGATGTTTTCTTGTTTTTACTTCTTGCCTTATTGTTTTCGGTATATAGTATTCTGTCTTCTTCTTTTTCTCCAAGGTTTAGATTTAATATTGTTCTTCCTTCTGTATCTACATTTGATGATACTTCTATTCTTTTATCTGATTGCTCTGCTTTATATTCTAATGTTTCATCAAGATAATCTGTAATCTTTGTAATATTTAAAGTTACTTCTTTATTTGGGTCTGCTTCACCATACCAATAATAATCATTATTATAGTAGTTGACATCTGATATATTTGTTACACTAATTCCATATGTTAGTTCTAATGTAGCTCCTGAAATATATTGGTCTTCTAACTCTGCTCTTAAATATTTACTTCCTCCATTTTTTGTATTGTCTAAATCACTTACACCTTTTAAGAAATCAGTTTCTGGGTTTCCACTGAATCCGAAGTTATTTTGAGCATTTTCAACTTTAATATTTGTTATAACTTTTGCAAGTCTTGCCATTTGTTTTGGTTGTTTTATAATACCAAAGTTTAATCCATTAAACTTATTACTTGGTAAGCTTACTTGTTCTCCATTTTCAGAAACTTGAATATCAGCCTCATCTTTCTCTGTGTTCTCAATTCTAATATTTATCTTTGCAGATCCAGCCATAATACTATTTTGAGTTCCTGCATTTACAGCTGCTCTTGTACTTAAACTATCTATTGCAATTGATGGATTTAAAGTGTCTAATCCTTTATACCATTCATAGTTTGTTCCACCTCTTAGAGCTTGCTTAATCACATCATTTGTTATTATTGTAGATTTAAAGTCTTTTGCTGTCAAAGTATTAACTTCTTCACCTTTAGTATTATATATTTTTTGAGTTCCATCTCCATATGTAAATCTTATTAAATAATATCCTGGAACTATACCATTTAATATATATTTTCCATTTTCGTCGGTTTTAACTTGAGCTGGTCTAGATATAGCTTTATTGTCTAATACTCCATATAATCCAGATACTTGTAGTTTCGTAAAATCGTTTTCTCCTTCTTTTACATCAAGAAGTTCTACTACTACATCTCTTACAATGTTTTCTTTTTCATCGAAAGTACCACTTCCAAGTACTTGTCCATCTGTCGTCACAACTCCATCTTCAAATACTGTTCCTGAAAGGACTCTTTCTTCTCCTAATTTGAAAATTAAGTATGGTGCATCTGAATCTCTTTCATATTTTGAAGTTTTGTGTGGTTGGTTATCTTTTTGTATATTATTTTCCCAACTATAGTCTCTTCTTAAATATTTATGATATCCTACTGCTATTGTCTTTGTTGGATTATTTTCAATTATTCCATTTGGATGGTTAAGTATATCAACTAGTGCATCATGTTTTACATTAAATACTATTTCCACTGATACTGTTTTATCTTTGTCTACTCCATTATATGCATTTCCTTTATATACAGCTGTTCCTTCTTTTCCATCCTTTTTAGTCCAGTTTGCATCTTCTACTAATGTATATCTATTTGTGTCATAGTTATTTATTAAACTTGTAATAACTAATTTATCTTCTTTATATAGGTCTTCTATATTATAGTTTGTTGTGTTTGTAATATCAATTCTATATGTAACTTTTGTAGTAAGTTCTTCTGTACTATTTTTAACATCATAAGCTATATCTGAAGGATAAAAATCTGTTGAATATGCTGATATAATTCTTTCATGTTGCCAATTAACTTTTGGTGCTGCAACTTTTTGTTTATCTCCTTTTTTACCATATATATATTTATATTTATATCCTTTCATTCCAATTTCTACATTTTCTAAAGCTTCATTTACAGAATAGTCTGTTTGTGGAATTTCTTTAATTCCTAAGTTGATGTTATTTAACACGTCACCTTCTAATAGTTTTTTGTATAGGTTTCCGTTATAGTCTAATCCATATATCTTTCCTTTTTCAGCATCTTTTCCTTTGTATGTTGATGCTTTTCCAGAAAGATTTGTATCTTCTTCTGCTACAGAATCCATTAGTGCTCTTGAACCTGCTTTGTCTATTTTATTAATATCTGTAGAATTAAATGCTACTGGAATATACTTACTTATATCTTTGTCAGATACTTTTACTCCATTATAATCAAATTCCACATAATAATTCTTTAATTTACTTGCTATAATCTTTTTGTCAAATGTATATACACCACTCGCGTTTGTTTTCTTTGTTTCTTCTACTTTTCCAGAATTTTTATTTACTAATTTTACTGTTACACCTGCAACTCTTGTTTCTTCTCCATTATTATATAGGCTGTCCCAAGTATTAAGCTTTGTTCTTGGAATATCTATCCATACATATCCTTTAATTGTAGTTAATGGGATAATATTCATTACATATGTTTCACCTTTTGCCTTTGTTTTTCCTGTATCAACTGTTATTAATCTTTGTGAACGTGCTCCATCATTTCTTTCTAGGAACCATATTTTTGCACTTAATACTTCACTATCTTTTAATTTAATACTAACTGTATTTATTTTTTTGCCAGAATTACTATGTATATAATAATTTTCATTTGATTTAATATTAGCTGCTTTTACTGTTTTCTTTCCATCTTTATCTGTTGAAAATGTTATATTACTAATAGCATTTCCTGAACTATCTTTTGCAACAATAGATTCTATAATACCACTGTATTTAATTTTGAAAGGTCCATATGCTGTTTCAGAAATTTGTTCAATGTCTTTTGTTGTACTATTTTTGTCTATTTTAGGTGCATTTGAATTAGTATTTTTAGCATAATTCTGTCCATCTGAAATTAATTTTAATGCTCTATCTTTTACACGCCAGTGATTATCCAAACTAAATCCTGAGTCATTCCATTTTCTGTCTATACCTAATTTTGAGAAACCTACTGTGTTATACCATGTTTGAAGGTATTTATGGATTGCTCTCATTCTTACACCATCATTAGTATAACTATTGTTATATCCCTTATAATAGTTCTGTTCTCCACATACATATGCTAAAACAGTATTTACAGATGAATTGCTTGTCTTAACAGTTTTTCCTGTTTTTCCTGTATAAGCTGTTGCATTTGTCCCATTAATCTCAACATAAGCATCAACTCTATACCAAGCGTCCTCTGTATCAGCCCTATGCTGAACACAGTATAAATGGTCACTTTCTTTAAACATACTTACTGTTCCATCATTTCGTCCATTTCCTAAATAAATTCTGTTTCCAACATTAGGCCCACTTGTTAATTCACTTCTACTAGATATATCTTTTGCTTGTACAAATTCAGGCAAAAACATAATAAGTACTAATAAAAGACTTATAAATGTTATTATTTTCTTTGTTCTCTTCATTTTAACTCCCTCCTCTTTATATTTCAATTTTTTCTAGTAGTAACTTTTTATTAACCAAATATGCTAAACCGCCAATTACAATTATTATTGTAAGCGTTAACGCAACATAACTAACTGCCGCACCTGTCTTAACTCCTATAATTGTATCTGCTGATCCAGTATTTTGAGTTTTTCCATTTTTTTCTGTTGTAACTGTATTAGGAATACCTAAGCTGTTATATGCTGATTCTATTTCAGCTTTATTGTTTGTAAGTCCTGTATTTGATTCTGTCATTTTCTTTGTTAATGTTAATATAACTTCTTTTGTTTGTCCAGGTTCAATTAATGTATCTGCCAAACTTGATGTATATAGGTTATTTCCTTTTTTATACCAATCACTATTTAATCCAGAATTAAATTTTAGTGATGATGGTAAATAGTCTACTATAGTTTTTGCATATCCTGCAACCTCTCCTACATTTGTAACTTTAAGTTTGTATTCAATTACTACATTAGAACCACTTAATTCTTTTGAAGCTATCTCAACCTTAGCAATTCCAGTATCTTCAAAGTTATATGTTTTAGAGCCATTTTTGTTTGTAACTATCATTTTGCTTATTACTTTATCTAATTTTAGGCTAAATATCTTGGCATCTGCTAATCCCAAATCAATATCTGATATATCCTCATTAACATTAACTACATCTGTATATGCTGCTGTTCTTTCTTCACCATTAACTGTTCTTGATGCTTTTACTGCATCTGAGTTTTTAGTGTTATCTCCGTTTTCTATCTGATAAGTAGTTACCATATATTTTTCTGTATCATATTCAAATGCAACTATATATTTTCCTTCTGTCAATCCAAATAATGTATATGTTCCATCACTTCCCGTAGTAGTTGAAATTTCTTCGTTATTATATTTTGCTACATTATTTGTTTCTACATCTATTGCATATACTCTTATTCCTGACAATAAAGGTTCTTCTGAGTCTCTTTCACCACTATTATCTTCATCCTTCCATACTGTTCCACTTATAGAGTATCCTGAATAGCTTGGATTATCCGGATTGTTTATGTCTCCACTTTGTGAATCACCTTGGCCCAATGTTGAATATTTTGTTTGTTCAACTTCTGCTAATCTTAATGTTTTATCAAATACAACTGCTGTATTTGTAATACTTACACTCTTTGAGCCAACAGCATTTTCATCAACAATTCCTTCTATTTTTAAAACTGTCTCTTTTCCAACTGGTAATTTTGATTTTATAGTTAATATATCATAACTTGAATCATCTTCCTCATAGATTGTTTCTGTTTCATATTCACATTTTTTTCCATCTAATGTAATTTTAGATAATTTTAAGTATCCTGAAAATTCATCTTTTATTTCTAATTCTGTAGCATCAAATTTTCCTACATTTTTAATTTTGATACTATAGTTAATTTTATCTCCATAGTCAACATATTTTGATGACTTATTTTTCTTTTCAACAGTAGTTGTAGATGTTACCTCTAATTCAACTCCCTGTATTTTCTCTACAATTTTGTTAGATCTATATTTATTTGCTACTATTGCAGATATCTCTGCTATATTGAAATCGGTTGTTTCTGCAGTTGCATTTATTATAATTGTAACCATTCCACTTGCTGGAATTCTTTCAAGAGTAAATGATTTGCTATTTTTGTCTATTTCTCCAAAATTGTTTTCATCAATGTTCCAATAAATTGTATTTACTCCTAAGCCATTATTTTTATTTAGGTTAACTTGTACATTTTTTTGTTCATAATTTGTTAGATTCTTTATATATATTTCATAAATATAATTGTAACCTGCATCTAAAACTGTATTAGGCTCTCTAAATATAGGTAGAATTTCTACATCAATATTGCTTGGCTCTACTATATTTGAAATACTTTCCTCAACGCTATTTTCATCAACTTTTGATACAACAGTTGATTTTATCGTCTTAGTTTCAGTAATATTGTTTACTTTTACCATATATGTTATTGTATATGATTTCCCTGCATCTAATTGAATATTGTTTACTGTAATCTGCTTATCTGATTTTTCAATAAAGTATTTTTCTTTATTTGTATATTCATCCATAACTGGATCATAATCTGGGTATTTTGGATTAACTTCTATTTTTGTTGTATCTTCAGGAATAGTAGCTGTAATACTTACATTACTTGCCTTCTCTGTTCCCATATTTGAAATTGTTGCTGTATATTCTATAATCTCACCTGCATTAACTTTATCTCCATCTTTTAACTCTATTCCTTGAATTTTTGCAGTTATAGCTGATTTTAGTTCTGCAACTTTTCCTGTTGTTAATATTATTCTTGTAGATTCAGCTTCTTTCTTTGTATTACTTAAATTATTTGTATATAACACTTTATATGATGCTTCTGTAATTAAATTAGGTGGTAATTTTTCTCCAACTTTTATATCATAACTTATATTTATTTTTTTGCCATTTTCAACACTTCCAATTACCACTAAGAAATATTTTGCATCCTTTTTTTCTGTTTCTGTCCATCCATTTTCTGTTTTGCTAATACTTATCGTTGGTTCATCTACTGATGTATAATATGTTCTAACATTTTCAATATTTGTTCTTATTTTACTTGTTCTTTCTATTTTTCCACTTATATTCGCTATTTTTCCAAATATTGCTATATTTGATATATCTGTTTCCTCGTTGTTAACTATTTGCATTTTTACAGTTGCATTTTTTGCTCCTGCATTTGTATCAAGTACTACTTCTTTGTCATTTTCTTTTCCAAAAGATGTTACATTATATTCAGCTATGTTGTTTACTAAAATCATTGAACTTTCTGATGCAACACTTATTTTTACTCTTTCTTCTCCATTGTCTGCAAATTTAGTTGCATTTTCATTTGTATATGTCATTATAATATCTTCTAAACTATTTGTTGATAATCTATCTAATTCAACATTAGCAGTTATATTTAATGTTGCTCCATTACCTTCGTAAGACTTTTGTTCTCCTGTTAAAACAATTGTTATTACTTCTTGTCCATTTTCTTCATTTATTTTAAAATTACCTTTTTTTATTTCTAATCCATTTCCATACATTAAATTACATTCTGCTGATATTTTATTTATTTGTTTTGGTAATTTTATTTTTACAACTGGATTTTTAAATAAATCTCTATTTTCATTATCACTTTCTAAAACTGCCGTTATGTGCATTTCTTGTGCTGAAGAAGTAGTAAGTGTTAATGGCTCTACATTTAAACTTGCTTTTGACTCTGTTTCTTTTAAGCTAATTGTTCCATTTGCTTTTATACTATTTGTTGTGTTGTCATTTTTTGTATAAGTAACTTTGTTAGAATCTTTTATTTTTGAAAATCCTTTTATTTCTTCTCTTGAATATGATGTTTTTTTAATCGTTTTTGAAATTTCATATTTTAGAACTCCATTATCTACTGGTTTTGAAGTTTCAATATTTATTAGAGTTGCTTCTCCTTCAAGTTCAACTATAATATTTCCATTTTCATTTGCTTCTGTTTCATTTGTTATACTTTTTTCATTATTATCTTGGTCTGTAATTTTAATATTCCATATATCTCCTAAAATACTAGTTATGTTTGGTTTATTAAAAGTTATATTTTTGTATATAACATTAAGATTTTTTTCCTCTTCTCCTTTTAATGCCTTAACTTTCCCTTCTTCAATCTCTATTTTTTGTATCATTTCCGAGTAATCTATATAAACTTCTGTATTAGTATTATATTCTTTGTCTTCTCCTGCATATATTTTTCCTTTTGCTATCTCTTTTTGTGGTTCTTTTTCAACAATTGAAACTAATGCTTCTTTGTTCTGTGAAACTTCTATTTCTGTATCTTGTTTTAACTCTTTATCATCATAAGTTGTAATCAAAGTACTTATATTCATTTTTTCGTTTGTTAACTCTGCTGATTCTGCATATTTTACAGTAACTACAAACTCATCTTCTACATCTTTTTGCCATCTGATTATGTCGTTTTGATTGTTCTGTGTATTTATTGTTATTTTTCCTTGTGAAAATTCTGATGAAGTACATCCTCTATCTCCATTTGATGCATCTGTTGTTCTTTTATGTACCTTTACCGTTTCTGGCTCTCCTGGGATACTAACATCTATATTTGTATTTTTTACTGGAAAAGAATTGTTTTCTATTTTACTTTTTATTAATAATTGAATTATTCTTTTATTTACTCCATTTTCGCTATAAATATCGTTCGTTAATATTTCCGAACTTAAAGCTGACTTAATATTTTCTTGTGAAATCCAATTAGCTTTAAGTTCTGCTTTTCCCTTAATTTGAATATTGTCATTTTTACTATTCGCATATGTTCCAGTTAAATTAATCTCTGATATTTTGTTTAGATAATTCAAGTCAAATTCTTGTCTATATGCAAATTCTATTCCGACCTCAATCTTCTTTGACTCGCCCTCGTTTATCTGCTTTAAACTAATTGAATTTTCGTCTATAGCTTCTATAATTTCATTTTCTATATCTGTTTTAAACTTAAAATTTGAATTTTCTCCTAATTCAATTTTTGCATTAGATAAATATCCATCCTTTTTCACTCCAACTTCTATTGCAATTTTCAAGTCATTTTTGTCAACTGAAGCAGTTGTTTCTAATGAATGATTACTATCTAAAAAATATGTATTAAATTCTACATTTTGATTATTTACCTCAGCTGTATCAATAGCATAACTAATTATGCTTGTTCCAACGAAGCTTAAATCTGCCATTGTCATGACCATAATGACAACTAATGCTAATACCTTCTGAATAATTCTTTTCCCAGTTGTATTCATAAATAAATTCCTCCCTTTATAATATATCTTTACATATTATAAATATGCCATTTTTAGTTGTCAATATATCATTTTCTTATTAAAATGTATGTACTTACGGCTTTTACTTCTTGTTATTATATGACATTTTTATTATAATTTTATTACATTTTTGTAATATTAATTTTGCTCTATGACACAATTTGGCATTCTATTATTATTATACCCCTTTTTTTCAAATTTTGCAAGTATTTTCGCCAATTTCTTTAAACTTTTTATGTTACTTTTTTTGTTGTTTTAAATTATTAATTTTAGTAACATATTTTATTTTTTTTCATATAATAAAATATTAAAAATATAAATATATAGAAAGGTGTTGATTTTATGAATAATAATGATATCTCAAATTTTATTAATCTTCTTAATAATATGGATAAAAATAAACTTAACCAAAGTATAAATCAATTAAATCAGATACTTAGTAATGAGGATAAAAAGCGAATTATAGACGCTTTAAATAATCAAAGAAAAAATTAAAGAAAGGAATATATAATGTCTGATAATTTGAATATTTCTCCAGATATGATTAATAATTTGGTTAATATGTTAAGTAATAATCCTTCCTTTCAAAATTATTCAAATGATAAAGAAAACTCTAAAGAATCTGAAAATCTAAAGAATTCAAATAATACTAATGCTACTAATACTGCTAATAATATTGACTTTGAAACAATAATGAAATTAAAATCAGTAATGGATAATATGAATAATTCAAATAATCAAGATAGTAGACTTCTGTATTCTTTAAAGCCATACTTACGTAAGAGTAGGCAAGAGAAACTTGATCAATATATAAACATATTAAAGATATCTCATGTATCGAAATTATTTAATCAAAAAGGAGATGGTACATAATGGCTTTTTACCCTCCATTTAACTTACCTTTTTTTAATAATTCTAGATATTTATATTATAATCCCTCAAGAGATACAACATTAAATAATATAAAACATAATTTTAATAAAACTATTAATACTAATAAAAAAAAAGAAAAAGTCTCTGAAGGTAACGAGACTTCTGAGGCTTTTTTTGAAATATTTGGTTTAAAACTCTTCTTCGACGATGTCTTAATCCTATGTATTTTATATTTTCTATATACTGAGAAAATAAAAAATGAAGAGCTATTTATATGTTTAATTTTATTACTCTTAAGTTAAGACTATTCAATAATAATTTTATCTTTATCTACATATGCATATGCTAATTTTCTTAATGGTTCTTCTTCTCTGTTAAATTCTTTTACAATATTTGCAATCCTCATCTGAACTGTATCTATTCTGCCTGCTGCAATTATCGCCTGTTTATTTCCCTTTGCTCCTGCATGAGCCAACCCTCTTAATGTTCCTAAAACAACTATATTATCTGACGCAATTACTTCTGCTCCTGAATTTACGTCTCCAAGTATTACAATACTTCTTTCTTCTTCAAGTTTTTGTCCAGATCTTAAGGAACCTTTATGGAATTTTGTTTCTGAAGTAGATATTTCACTTAAAAATGTCTTTTTAATATTAGACAATCCCATCTCTCTTGGCATATCAAATTCCACATCAACATCTAAAATCTCTTTGATTATTGTCTCAATTTTCTCAATTTCCTTGTTTTTTAATACTCTTCCTATAACTCTAATTGGAGTTCTATCTTCTTTATATATTTTCTTTAATTGAGTAACTTTCTTCTTAACTTCTTTTTCAATGTCACCAAATTCTGTTCCATCATTAATTTTTATTACAACATAATTATTTCTTTGAAAAACATTCAAACAACTACTTTTCATTTATACCATTCCTTTAATTTATACTTTCTGCATAACTTTCTGCACGATTATTCTCTTGTATTTCATTTGAATTAATATTCATTCCAAAGTACTCTGCTATTAGTTCTCTTACAACTTCTGCTGTATAGTTTCCATGTCCACCATTTTCCACCATAACGACTACACATATCTCTGGGTTATCATATGGTGCAAAACCAGTAAACCATGCATTTACTTTATTGCCTGGTGCTTCTGCCGAACCTGTTTTTCCACCGATTTCTATTTTAAAGTCTTTAAAAATATTATATGCTGTTCCTCCATCCTGTGCAACAGACTTCATTCCTTGTTTAACTATATCTACATTTTCTTTTGACAATTTAATATTACTTGATTCATTTTCTAGATTTAACTTTTGCTTAACATATTTTTTTATTTGTTTCTTACTTTCCTCTGTTCCATCTGCGTTTAATACATTTTTTACGATTGTAGGATTAATTTGTTTTCCACCATTTGCTACTATTGCTGTATATTTTGCAATTTGTAGTGGTGAAAAAATGCTTTGTTGACCAATTGCTGTTTGAAGAGTTCTTCCTCCTGACCAATTTTTTATAGTCTTTGGAGATGCTAGTATTCCAGCTGTTTCACTTGGAAGCTCTATTCCAGTTTTTGTTCCAAGACCAAAATAATTAGCATATTTGTCAAGCTTGTCTATTCCCATTCTATATGCTGTTTCAAAGAAGAAATAGTTACACGATTTTTGTATTGCCTGCTGAACATTTACATATCCATGTCCATGATGTGATTGGTTGTATATCCAACATCTTGGCTGATAATCTGTGTATCTTTTATATATTCCAGTATCATTTATTTTTTCTGTTTTTGATATTGCTTTTGTCTCTAATCCTGCAATAGCTGTTGCCATTTTAAATACAGATCCAGGTTCATAAGCTCCTGATATTGCTTTATTAAATAAGGCATTTTTCTTTTTAATTTTATTATACTCTTCTGTGCTTATTCCTCCAACCCAAGAATTCGGATTATAGTCTGGATAACTTGCCATAGCTCTTACTTCACCTGTCTTCACATCAAGAACTACAACACTTCCACCTTCTGCATTATATCTTTTTCCAAATCCACCTCTTTTTATTTTTTCTATGTTATTCTTTAAGGAATCTTCCGCAACTTTCTGTAATTTTGCATCTATTGTAAGTACTATTGAAGATCCTTGAATAGCATCTTGAGTAACTGAACTTCCTGTAACTGTACCATCAACAGACATCTCTATTTCTTCTTTTCCATCTTTTCCTCTAAGATAGCTCTCAAACATACTTTCTATACCTGTACGTCCAACATAATCATCATTTTTATATGGGTTATCTGTGTCTTTATTTGCATTATATTCTTCTTGACCTATTCTTCCAATATAACCAACAATATGTGATGCAAGATTATTGAATCCATATACCCTTTCTGAATCTGTTGATATAGTAATTCCAGGATAGTCTATGTTCTTTTCACTTATTTGCGCAACTACTTCACGTGATACATTCTTTGAAATACTTAGTGATTTTGTGCTACTATATCCTTTTGTTGTAATCTCATATCGTATTGCTATGATTTTTCGTATATCTTTCCATTCTGTATTTGTTATTTTATACTTTTTTATAAAATATTTTATAGCATCTTCTTCTTTGGCATTTTCGCTTAATTTAAAGTTTCTTAGCCACTTTTTTAATTCTTCATCTTTTATTGTGTATTTTTTTTCATTGTTTATCGGAAAATTATCTGGATATCTTGCTTTGTTTTTACCTAATAAATTAGTTATATTTAAAATACATCTATTTAATGTTTCATCATCTGATTTAGTTTTATATAGTGATAGATTAAATGTTGTTCTTGTTGTTGCGAGAACATTTCCAGATCTATCTAAAATATCTCCTCTTGTTGCCTCTAACGTACTCTCTCTTGAAAGTCTTGTATTTGAAGTTTCCCTATATTCCGCTCCATGAACTATTTGTAAATTAAATAATCTTACTAGCAAAATAATTCCAACAATATATACTAAAACCATTAATACATTAAATCTCAAATTAACATTCTCTTTTTTAATTTTATTCTTCAATGCTTTCACCTCTCTATTTAGAAGTATCTTGTTAATATCTTATTTCCTTTATACTCTTTTTCTATTTTATTACCACTTATTTGCATTAATGGATATAAAATAATTGTAATTATTGCATTATATATACATTCTACTAATAATACTTGTATGAAAGGAATTAGTTCAAAAGGTTGCCTTATCACAAAATAATTAATCAAATATTCCCCTATCTCAAAAATTACAGTTGTAATCATTACCATTACTATTAAAGTAATTCTATTTTCCTTTGAAAAATTCTTGTCAAATAGCACTCCTACTAACCCTACAATTCCAAGCATTATTGCAGTAACTCCAATTTTTTTCCCTATAAAAAAATCCAATAATAATCCAAATACTATTCCATAAATAACACCCATATATTTGTGTGCATATAATCCTATAAATAAGACAAGAATAACGAAAAGATTTGGCATAACTCCTGCTATTTTAAACCAAACAAAAAGATTTGAATGTAAAAAATATATAATTAAAAAAGCAAGAAATAATAAAACATTTATTATAAATTTTTTCACAGTTCAAACCTCCATATTTATTTATTTGTTATAACTAATACTGTTTCTAATTTCTTAAAATCTACTGCTACAGATACCATAGCATACCTGTTTGTTAAATCTGTTGTATTCTCTACCTTTTCAACTGTTCCTATATATATCCCTTTTTGATATATTCCACCTAGACCTGAAGTTTCTATTGTATCACCTTGTGAAACAGTTGCATCCATTGGTATATACATTGCTTTTAGCTGTTTATCATTATTTAGAATACCTTTACAAACTATACTATCTCTAGAAGTGCTTAATAGAGCACTTGTAGAACTTGAGCTGTCTATTATTGTTTGTACTTTTGCTGTTGAATCTGTAACAGAAGTAATATATCCTACAAGTCCTTCTGCTGCAATTACTGTCATTCCCTCTTTTATACCGTCTTTTGTACCAATATTTATTACAATATTCTTTGAATAATTGCTAATATCTCTATTAATTATATCTGCTGGAATTGCAGCATAATCACTATACTTTTCTTTAAGATTAAGATATTGTTTCAAGCTTTCATTTTGGGCTTTTATACTCTCTAACTCTCTAAGCTTTTCAGCTAATTCAGTATTTTTCTTTTGTAAATTTTCATTTTCTTGTTTTAAATTATTAACATTAGCAAAAAAAGTTGAATTTCCATTTATCTTGTTTTTTAAAAATGTTAATCCATTTTGAATAGGCATTACTACTTTATTTGCTACATTTTCAAAGTATGACATTTTACTATTTTGAATATTTGTTAAAAAAAATAATATAATTAGGATTATAATGGCAATTATAACTCCCGCTATTCCATATTTCTTTTTATTATACATTTGAAATCCTTTCTAAATCTTAAATTCTCTTCTTACGATTATTTATTAGTACAGGTTTTAGTCTTTCTAATTCTTCTAAGACCTTTCCCGTTCCTTTTACTACACATTCTAGTGGGTTATCTGCAATAAACACTGGCATATTAGTTTCTTGACTTAATAGTTTGTCTATATTTTTTAGTAACGCTCCTCCACCTGATAATACAATTCCTTTTTCTACTAAATCTGCAGCAAGTTCTGGTGGAGTCTTTTCCAAAGTTAGCTTTACTGTTTCAACAATTTTATCCATTGATTCTTTAAGTGCATCTAATATCTCAGCTGATGTTAAAGTAACATTCCTTGGAAGTCCTGTATTCAAATCTCTTCCTCTGATTTCCATACTTATTTCTGTCATTAATGGTGTCGCACATCCTAGTTCCATTTTTATTTCTTCTGCTGTTGTTGCTCCAATTGAAAGATTATGTTCTTTTTTTATATAGTTAATTATATCCTCATCTAATTCGTCTCCAGCAATTCTTAATGAATTACTTACAACAATACCTCCTAAAGAAATAACAGCTACTTCTGTGGTTCCTGCACCTAAGTCAACAATCATACTACCACTTGGCTCTTCTACGTGAAGTCCTGCTCCTATAGCTGCTGCCATAGGTTCTTCTACTAAATATACTTCTCTTGCTCCAGCATGTAAAACAGACTCTTCCACAGCTCTTTCTTCTACTTCTGTTATTCCATAAGGGACACCTACAACTGCTCTTGGTCTTCTTGAATTATATTTTTGACAAACTTTTTTTAATATATTTTTAAGTAATAGCCTTGTTGCAGTAAAATCAGCTATAACACCGTCTTTCATAGGTCTTACAGCTCTTATTGTTTCTGGTGTTCTCCCAAGCATTTCCCTTGCTTCGAAACCCGTTGCTAAAATATTACCATTTTTAATGTCTGTTGCTACAACTGCTGGCTCTTTTAATACAATCCCTTTTCCCTTCATTGTTACTAATATGTTTGACGTTCCTAAATCTATTCCTATATCCTTTGAATTTAAACCAAATAATTTCATAATTTTCTCCCCTTTAATTCATTATGCTTTTATACTTCATATTACCAATAACTATATGATCCAATAATTCAACATCTACTATTCTTGCTGCATCTTTTAATTTACTCGTAACTATAATATCAGATTTTGATGGTGTTGGATCACCACTTGGATGATTATGTACCAATATAATCTTAGGTGCATTTATTTTTATTGTTTCTGATAGTATATACTTTATATTTAGATTCGAGAAATTTCCTGAGCCAATTGCTACATCTATTATTTTTAAAATATCATTTTTATTGTTTAAAATGATTATCTTTGCTATTTCTCTTTTTTCAAATCTTAAATCATTCATTAGTAATTCTGCAACATCTTTTGGACTTTTTATTTTTACGCTCTTATAATTACTTGGTTTGCTCATTCTTGTTGCTAGTTCACATATTGCTTTAATTTGTATTGCTTTTACTCTTCCTATTCCTTTTAAATTCATTAATTCTTTTAAACTTATATCTCTTAAAAAATTAATGTCACCTTTATTATGATTTTTGTTTAAGTTTAATATTTCATTTGAAATTTCTACTGACGTTTTTTCTTTTGTTCCGCTTTTTATTATTATAGCCAATAATTCTGCATTTGATAAATTTCTTTCTCCATATAGTTCTAGCTTTTCATATGGTCTTTCTGATTCCGGTAATTCTTTTATTTTCAAGTAAAATTCCTTTCTGCCCCATACCATTTTTATCTATATTTATACTTTTCTATATACTACTAAAGCAATTATAACCCCTATTATACTTGCTATATTAATTTTTATAGTTAAACCTAGAGTTAATGATAACACATTTAAGTCTAAAACAAGTGGTTCCATAAGTCCAAATTCTTCCCCATAAGATAGCCAACTAAGCCAGCTTACATTTGATGCAACATTTCCAATTAATCCTCCAATTACAAGTCCTGCTAATACAAATAATAATGATATCAATCTTCCTTTTTCTTTTACAGCCATTTTTCTCACGTTCCTCTCTATAATTTTTATTATTAGTTTTATACTTTTTAAAAATCTTAAACTCCTGCCTCCGTATATTTTCTTTCCATATTATATCCTGTATTTGAATTTTTTTCAAGTAAATTGTAGATTTTTTTTATTTTTTATGTTATATTTTTTGTATTAAAAATTATTACCAAAATTTGTGTATTTAAATATAATAATAATAGTAGTATAATATAAATAGATAGATATTGTTTGGAGGCTTTTATGAAAATAGAAAAACTTACCGATAGCAAAATTAGAATTATACTTGATATTGATGATTTAGCTAAAAAAAATATTGATGTTCATTCCCTAATAAAGAATAATGAAGGAACACAAAAATTTTTCAAAAAGATTTTAAAAGAAGCTCAAAAGGAAGTTGGTTTTGATGTTGAGGATGCAAAGCTCATAATAGAAGCTTTTATATCAACAGAAGGTTTTTTTATTTTAACTTTTACAAAAATTGCAAATGATTTTAAAGAAAAAAAACATACACTTCCAAAGGTTAAAAGAAAATCTGATAATGATACATCTAGCACATCAGTATATATGTTTGATTCCTTTGATGAATTTTGTAGCTTTTGTACATATTTAAATAATTCAAACCTTGGAAACTTAAAGAAATTTGCTAAAACTAATTCTTTATATGAATATGAATCTAAATACTTTTTAACTTTTTCAGAAATTGATAAAGATTTTAAAGATATTTCTTTGTTTTATATTGCAATTTGTGAATTTGCTAAACTTGTAAGTAATTCATCTTGTTTTTATAGCAAACTAGTAGAATATGGAAAACCAATTTTTAAAAATAATGCTATTGAACATGGAATTAATTTTTTCGAAACGAATATACATTAATATAAATTTAACTCTACTACTTGACAAATACTTATATTTCTGCTATATTAGTATTTGAGTTGCGGGAATAGCTCAGTTGATAGAGCGCTGCCTTGCCAAGGCAGAGGTCGCGGGTTTGAGCCCCGTTTCCCGCTCCAATTTTTTACGGCGACATAGCCAAGTGGTAAGGCACGAGTCTGCAAAACTCTGATCCCCGGTTCAAATCCGGGTGTCGCCTCCAAAATAAACCTGCTGCAATTATGTAGCAGGTTTTATTGTCTTTTTTTAAAAAATAATGTATATTATATTTATACTATAAAAAAGGAATGATTATATGAAAATTATAAGATATGAAACAAATTTTAAAAAACAATTATACTTTAATCAAACAGAACTTAAAGCAAAGCGCTTCCCTAAAAGATTTGAAAGTCAATTAATTGATCTTTATCCAGAAATAACTTATCAAACAACAATTGGCTTTGGTGGTGCTATTACAGAATCTGCAGGTTATGCTTTTAGTAGACTCCCTGCTGATAAACAAAACGCTTTAATAAATGAGTATTTTTCAAAAGATGGTCTAAATTATTCTCTAGCAAGACTTCCTATCGGAAGTTGTGACTTTTCAATAAAATCATATTCTTATGCTTCAAAACGCAATTTATCTGATTTTAGTATAGAAAAAGATAGACTATATATTATTCCATTTATAAAAAAAGCTATAGAAAAAAATCCTAATTTAGAATGTCTTGCATCTCCATGGAGTCCACCTTGGTTTATGAAAAATACTTTTATTTTAGTTTTAGGTGGAAAACTTCGTTCTAAATATAAGCAAAAATGGGCTGATTATTTTGTTAAATATATTAATGAATATAAAGATGAAGGAATTAATATAAAATACTTAACTGTACAAAATGAAACAAATGCAATTCAAATATGGGAATCATGTGTCTACAATTCAAAAGATGAGGCAGATTTTGCTATTAATTATTTATATACTTCACTAAAAAACAATAACATTGATTCTAAAATTTTAATTTGGGATCATAATAAAGATAGAGTTCTAAAAAGGGCTATAGAAGAATTTGGTATTGAAGGAAGTAGTGATGCAATTGCCGGTATAGCATTTCATTACTATTCAGGAGACCATTTTCAAAATCTAAAACTCTTTAAAGATATATATCCAGATAAATTACTAATTCACACTGAAATGTGTACAGGATACTCTAATTTTAAACAGTGTGATGAAATCCCAAATGCAGAGCTTTATGCACATGAAATAATTGGAGATTTAAATTCAGGAACTAATGGATTTATCGATTGGAATATTATGCTTGACCATGAAGGTGGCCCTAATCATAAAAAGAATTTCTGCAATAGTCCTGTTATGCTAAATAGTGATGGAACTGATTATATTAAAAATTTAAGCTTTACCTATATCGGTCATTTTAGTAAATATATTCAAGTTGGAGCAGAAAGAATAGCTTATAGCTCATATACAGATAAATTAGAAATTACATCATTTAAAAACCCAGATAATTCAATTGTTGTTGTTATAATGAATAAATTTGATTGGGATATAGATTATAATCTATGGATTGAAGATAAACTCATACATGATACAATAGAAAGTCATTCAATTATAACTCTACTAATAAAAAGATAAATAAAACATCCCCATTCTTTAAACATTGTCTGATTGGGAATTTTTAAATTTTTATTATATATAACTGTATTATAAACAATCATATATAGTAGAATTTGATTTTTATGTAAATCTATGGTATAATTTTATATATAACTATTGTCTTTCACATTATAAGGAGGAAACATTATGAGCAGAGGAATGGGCTTTAAGTCCTTCTATGAAAAATATGGTGTAAAAGGTGTTCGGCAGGTCGCATTGGCCTATGCATTAGAAGATGATAATACCACCATCGATGAATTATGCATTCGCTTCCAGTTAACAAGAGGGGCTGTCGAGCAATGTAAAGAAACGGCAATCGTTAATTGCTTTATTGATTTTGATCATTCTCTTTTAATTATGAACAAGTCTCGTAGGAATCAGATTAAGCACATAACTAATGAAAAGATACACTCAACAAAATCTGATAAGTACTATAAAAAGCTTTTTCAGAAACGCTTTGAGTATGTAAAAAATCTCCCTGTGAAAAAAGTCAGAGAAATTGCATATCTTTACATGGAAAATCATAGCATGACCTGCAAAGAACTTGCAAAAGAATTGTATCTGTCTGAAAAAGAACTGTGTATAATTCTTGAAAGAGCGATCATAGAGAAGATTGTTGAAGATCCTGTAATGAGGATTATCTTTTCAAACTCTTTAATGAAATGCAGTTCTCCTTCTGGTTTATCCAAGATGGTTGCTCATTTCAAAGGACTTGAAAGAAAACGGAATGAATATTGTCAAAAAAACCTTAAAGAGAGACTGGTGCAGATTAACTCTGAACTAGAAGAACTCTATCGAAAGGCAAATGATATTGAGAATTTCGTTTCGTCTGCTGACATTAAGTATATGCCTTCTAAAGATTCTATCTTAAACCGTATTTTATATTTAGAAAAAGAGAAGCAGAGACTTCTCTCCTCGTAGTCTTAAACCCCAGCTAGACTTTTTTGTCCAGCTGGGGTCTCCTTATATTAATACTCTATTTTATTAATTTCTTCCGAAACATCTCTTCCGCTTCTTGCAGCCCAAGCAACTGTTGCAGTATTACCTGCTAAATCTCCAATTGCAAATATTTTAGGATTAGATGTTTGCCATTTTTCATTTACTTCTATATAACCTTTTCTATCTGTTTTTAATCCTAGTTTATTTATTATTTCTTGTGGATGGGCACCAATTGCTGTTACTACATAGTCGGCATTTATTTCGTAATTGCTATTTTCTATGTCTACAGGTGAAAGCCTTGTTTCTCCTTCTTTTTTTATTAATTTTGTTTTTATAACTTCTATTTTTTCAACTTCACTTTTTCCAATAATTCTTACAATGTTATGTTGGAATAGAAACTCTATTCCCTCATCTATTGCATCTTGGATTTCTTTTTCTTCAGCAGGCATTTGTTCTTTTGCTCTTCTATATACAACAATGACCTTTTTAGCGCCTAGTCTTTTAATTGTTCTTGCTGCATCCATTGCGACATTTCCGCCACCATTTACTATTACTGTTTTATCTGTATAATCAGGATGAACATTATATTCTAATAATTCATTCGCTCCATATACTCCTTTTAATTCTTCCCCCTCTATTTTTAGTTTCGAAGATACATTTGCACCATATGCTAATATAATATTATCATAGTTGTTTTCTAATTCACTCCAATCAAGATTTTTTCCTAACTCTTTATTGTATTCAACTTTTATTCCTAATTTTAGAATCTTATCTATAGAATATTTTACAACTTCTTTTGGTAATCTAAAATCGGGTATACCGTGAATTAGAAGTCCACCTAAATAATTATACTTTTCATATATAGTAACATCATTTCCTTCTCTTGCTAAAAAAGCAGCGGCAGTAAGTCCAGCAGGACCTCCTCCTATTATTGCAACTTTCTTACTATACTTATTTTCTTTTTCTATTTCATATCCTTCTTTAATTGATATATCTCCAATAAAAGCCTCTAACTCTCCTATATTAACAGGAGTACCTTTTATTCCTCTTACACATGAACCCATACATTGTTTGTAATGTGGGCATATTCTTCCACATATAGAAGGTAAAACTGTTGTTTCAGACAAAATATCATATGCTTTTTTATAGTCTTCTTCTTTAATTGCCTTTATAAATAAAGGAATGTCATTGTTTAAAGGACATCCCTTTATTGAACATGGTTTATTTTTACAATTCAAACAGTATTCTGATTTTTCTTTTATATTATCCATTTGAGTTCCTTTCAACAACTTGTTTTAAATCATTTAGAAATTCTATTTTTTTTGTTTCATCTCGAAGTAAAGCTGCTGGGTGCCATGTTGGCATATACATTATTCCTTTCTTTTCTACCCATTTACCTCTACTTGCTGTTATTTTATATTCTCTTCCTAATATATTTTGAAGTGCTATTCTTCCGAGTAGCACTATTATCTTAGGTTTTATAATCATTACTTGATTTCTCAAATAATCCATACAGGCTTGTATTTCATCTTCCTCTGGATCTCTGTTATTTGGAGGTCTACACTTTACAATATTTGCAATATATACTTCTTCTCTTTTTATTCCAACTATATCAAATGCTTTGTTCATTAGTTGCCCTGCTTTTCCTATAAATGGCTCTCCTTGTTTATCTTCATCTCCTCCAGGTCCTTCACCTATAAACATTATATCTGCATTTGGATTTCCTACTCCAAATACTATATTTTGCCTTGCATTACATAGTTTACATTTTTTACAATCTTTAAAACTATTCTCTAATTCTTCAAGATTTTCGTACATTATTTGCTCCTTTATTTTAAAATCCAAACAGATGCTGATTTTCCTCTTACTTTAAATATTCCACATCCTTCTTCATCTATTGTAACTGTTTCTTCAAAATTTTGTAATACATCTTTAAACTCTTTTCCTACAAACTTCTTTCCAATATACATTCTTTTTTCTCCATCTCCAGCACTTGAGATAACTACTGCTAAACCCGAATCTGAGTGTTCTTCATCTCCTTCTCTTGTCCATCCTATATATTGTGGGTGGTCCAAATAATCATGTTGTTCCCCATATGCTTTAGTTTTTCTTACCTTTAAAAGTACATCTAATTTTTGCATAGGTTCAACATTATCATGTGGTATTCCATAAAAGTCTCCGTAGAACACACATGGATATCCTTCATTTCTAAGCAAAATCAAGCAATATGCTGGGATTTTAAACCAATTGTTTATATAGCTTTCCAAACTTTGGCTTGGTTGTGTATCATGATTATCTACAAATGTTACTGCCATTCTTGGATTATCTTTAACTAATGTATTATCAAAAATTCTTGATAAGTCAAATTCATCGTTTTGTGATGCCCAATATAGATTATAGTGTAATGCAACATCAAATAAAGAAATATTTCCTTCTGTTTTTTCTATATATCTATGCAATTTTGAAATATCTGCTGACCAGTATTCGCCAACGCAAAATAGGTCATTCTTTAATTCTGCCTTTATTCTTTTTATATATTCCCTATAAAAACTTGAACTGATATGTTTTACTGCATCTAATCTAAATCCATCCACTCCAGTTTCTTCCAAATACCATTTTGCCCATTTAAAACATTCTTCCACTACTTCTGGGTTTTTAAAATCTATATCTGCTCCCATTAAATAGTCAAAGTTCCCAAATTCTTCATCTACTGCATCATCCCAATCTTTATCTTTAAATTTATATATAGCACATTCTCCTGTCATATCATCATAGTCAATCCCATGAAAATGTGTCCAGTTCCATTCAAAATCCGAATATTTACGTTTTCTACCAGGGAAAGTAAACTTAGTTGCAACTCTTACAATTTTTTGTCCTGATACTTCTTTATAGTGGTCTCCCCAATCTACCTTTGTTGCAAGTATTGTTTGCATCATATCTGCTCCCATTTTATGATTTAATACTATGTCTGCATAAGACTCTATTCCTACTTGCTTAAGTGCTTTTATACATTCTATATATTCATCTTTTGAGCCATATTTTGTTTTTATGCTTCCTTTTTGATCAAATTCTCCTAAATCATATAAATCATATGCTCCATATCCAACATCATCTTTTCCACCTATTCCCTTATATGCTGGTGGAAGCCATAATGCTGTTATTCCGAGTTCAGAAAGTCTCTCTGCTTCTCTTCTAGTTTTATTCCACAAATTTTGGTCACTTTGCATATACCATTCAAAGTACTGCATCAATGTTCCATTTATCTTACTCATCTTACATCTCATCATCCTTTGCATAAAATCAAGTTAATTATATCATTGAGCATAAAAAAAAGCAAGGATTTAATTCCTTACTTTTTTATTTACAATTAAATTAAGCTAAAATATCAGAAACAACTCCTGAACCTACTGTTCTACCACCTTCACGAATAGCGAATCTTAATCCTTTTTCGAT
>CAMKSF010000028.1 GCA_946415375.1 uncultured Clostridia bacterium | reverse complement strand
TATAGCTCAGTTGGTAGAGCAACGGATTCGTAACCCGTAGGTCAGCAGTTCGATTCTGCTTGGTGGCACCAAAAAAGATAAGTATATATAGTACATGTAAGCCGAGTCAGTCGGCTTATTTTTGCTATTATCAAAAAAAATAGTCTCAATATATTGAAATGAAAAGACTTTTGTGTTATAATTTCTATAAAAAATTGTTAAATAATGTTAAAAATTGTAACTATTAATAAATTGAAGGAGGAATAATATGTATAATTTTAAAGAAATAGAAAAAAAGTGGCAAAAATACTGGGAAGAGAATAAAACATTTGAAACTGATGTATGGGATTTTTCAAAACCTAAATACTATGCACTTGATATGTTTCCATACCCTTCTGGAGTTGGACTACATGCAGGACATCCTGAAGGATATACAGCAACAGATATTGTTTCTCGTATGAAAAGAATGCAAGGATATAATGTTCTTCATCCAATCGGATATGATTCTTTTGGACTTCCAGCAGAACAATTTGCAATAAAAACAGGTAATCATCCTGCTGTATTTACTGAAAAAAATATTGAAACATTTCAAGGTCAGTTAACAAGATTAGGATTTTCTTATGACTGGGATAGAGTAATTTCAACTTGTGATCCTGACTACTATAAATGGACACAATGGATTTTTAAAAAGTTATATGAAGACGGTTTAGCAAAACAAGTTGACATGCCTGTTAATTGGTGCGAAGAATTAGGTACTGTTTTAGCAAATGATGAGGTTATAGATGGAAAAAGTGAAAGAGGCGGATATCCAGTTGTTCGAAAATATATGAAACAATGGATTATAGATATGCCGGCCTATGCAGAAAAACTATTAAGTGGATTAGATGAATTAGATTGGCCAGAGTCAACAAAAGAAATACAAAGAAACTGGATTGGAAAATCTGAAGGAGTAGAAGTTAAGTTCAAAATTAAAGATGGTGGAGAGTTTTCTATATTTACTACATGTATAGAAACTATTTATGGTATTACATTTATGGTACTTGCACCAGAAAATGAATTAGTAGATAAGCTAAAAGATAGAATAAATAATTGGGATGAGGTTGTTAAATATAGAGAAGAAACTGCAAAGAAATCAGATTTTGATAGAACAGAAGTAAATAAAACAAAAACAGGAGTTAAATTAGAAGGAGTACTTGCAATTAATCCTGTTAATGGTAAAGAAGTTCCGATATTTTTAGGAGATTTTGTTTTAGCAGGATATGGAACAGGTGCTGTTATGGCTGTACCAAGTCATGATCAAAGAGATTTTGAATATGCACAAAAATATAATATTCCTATGATTCAAGTAATTGATGGAAGAGATACAACTGAATGTGCGTTTGAAAAACAAGATTATCTAAATAAAGGATGTAAATTAATTAATAGTGAGGAATTTACAGGACTAACTGTTGAAGAAGCAAAAGAAGCAATTACTGAAAAACTTGTTAAAATGGGATGTGGAAAAAAGACATACAATTATCATATAAGAGAGTGGATTTTTGCACGTCAAAGATATTGGGGAGAACCTATACCAATTGTTCATTTAGAAAATGGAGAAGATGTTGCATTAGATGATGATGAACTACCATTAGTATTACCAGAGATGGAAGATTATAAAGGAAAGAATGGTGAAGCACCATTAGAAAATGCAGTTGATTGGAAAAATGTTGAAATAAATGGAGTAAAAGGTGTAAGAGAAACATCTACAATGCCAGGATCTGCTGGTTCAAGTTGGTATTTCTTAAGATATATTGATCCAAATAATGACAAAATGCTTGCTGACCCAGAATTAATAAAACATTGGATGCCAGTTGACTTATACATTGGTGGGCCAGAACATGCTGTCGGCCACTTACTATATGCAAGAATGTGGAATACATATTTATATGAAAAAGGACTAGTAAGTGTTAAAGAACCATTTCAAAAATTAGTTCATCAAGGAATGATAATGGGTTCAAATGGAATAAAGATGGGAAAACGTTTCCCTGAATATGTTGTTAATCCTGACGACATTGTAAAACAATATGGTGCAGATACACTTAGAATGTATGAAATGTTTATGGGGCCACTTGAAGCTGATAAACCATGGAATGATGAAGCTGTAAGGGGAATAAAAAAATTCTTAGAACGTGTATGGAGATTATATCATGAAGAAAATAAAGAATACAAAGACAATCCAAATCTAGATAAAGTATATAATCAAACAGTAAAAAAAGTAACTGAAGATTATGAAACATTGAATTTTAATACAGCAATTTCTCAAATGATGATATTTGTAAATGCTGTATATAAAGAAGATTCATGGAATCTTGAATATGCAAAGAATTTTGTTAAACTATTAAATCCAATAGTTCCACATATTACTGAAGAAATCTGGAGTGAAGTATTTAATAATAAAGAATCTATTGCGTATGAGCCATGGCCAACATTTGACAAATCAAAATTAATAGAAGATACATTTGAAATGGTTGTTCAAGTTAATGGTGTAGTAAGAGGAAAAGCTGTAGTTTCTATTTCATCTTCTGAAGAAGAAATGAAAGCAGTAGCAAAAGAAATTGATACTGTAAAAGAAAAAATAGAAGGAAAAACTATTGTAAAAGAAATAGTTGTACCTAAAAAGTTAGTTAATATAGTTGTAAAATAATTTATATTGTCTTACATTTCTTAATTAAATAGATTTTCTAATCAAAAAGTAAAAAATACCAAGTCTAGAAAAATTAGGTTTGGTATTTTTTATTTTTGTCCTTATTTTGTAACAAAAATAATATATAATTGTAATAATTTGAAATATGTATTTTACAAAATGGAAAAAACCTTTATTTAATCGGATTTTATAAAAAATAATTCTAAATTTTTACGCAAAATAAATTTAAAAAAAACATTGCAATTATTTTTTTATTTGGTATAATATAATCAACGATATTATGGGAGGAATAGATATGAGAAAGATGCTTGGAAACATAATAGTTATTCTATATGTAGTAGTAGCAATATTTACAACAATTTGCCTACTTACATTTAATGAATACAGAGTTTCTGAATTTGGAGACAAAACCTTAGTCATAATCAATAAGGATGAAGAAGGACTAAAATATAAAAAGGGTGATTTAGTTATTGTAGGAAAAGAAGGATATGAAAAAGCTGACAAAGGTGACATTATATTTTTCTATGATAATGATGGTATAAAAATTGCTGAAGTTAAACAAAAGAATGACTTTGGAGATGCAGGTGTTACTTTTACAATTGAAGGAAACTATCAAGTTGTAAAATCAGACATGATTGGTGCATCTAACAACGAAAAAGTAATTGGTAAAGTAGGAACTGTATTATCTGTACTTGAGTCAAAATGGGGATTTTTATTTTTAATTGTATTCCCATCACTTTTGGCATTCTTACATGAAATATATCAATTTATATTAGAATTAACAAATAAAAAATAAAAAATTGCAAAGGATTATAAAATGAAAAAAACTTGGATTTTGGTTGGAATAATCATGCTTTTGTTTACTTCGTATCAAATAGCCAAAACTTATGCAAAATATACAACTTTAGCAACTGCAACAGCACAGAAACAAGCGGGAGCATGGGTTATTAAAATAAATGATAATGACATATCAAATAGTAACTCACAGACAACATTTAATATAGATGAACTAATATTTCCAGAAAGTGAATTTGTAGTAGACGGAAAACTTGCTCCATCATCAAGTGGATATTTTGATGTAGTAATAGATCCAACAGGAAGCAGTGTAGCTGTAAGATTTGATGTTTCACTTGACTTATCAGAATTAAGTGAATATGATGCAATTAATTTTACATCTGCATACAGAGTTGTTAATGGAGAAGAAGTTTCTGAAGGAATGGTAAGAACAGCAGACCATACATATTCAGGAGTAATATCACTAGCAGATGTTACAAATGGAGTTGCAAGTACAATGAGATTTTATATAGGTTGGGAAGAAGAAGAATCAGAAGAAGGAGATGTGTCAGATACACAACTTGGAAATTTAAAAGATGTTACTGCAGACCTTCCAGTTAATGTAGTAATTAGTCAGTATTCAGGAGAAACACTAGAGGAGTATCAACCATGAAATTATTAGAAAAGATTGTTAAAACTTTTTTTAATATATTATTAGTATTAGTTGTTATTTTAGTAATTATTGTTTCAATAAATTTTTTTCAAATAAACATATTAAAGAATAAATATAGTAATCTTTTTGGTTTTACAATATTTGAAGTTACTACAGGAAGTATGTCTGGAACAATAGAGATAAATGATGTAATAATAGTTAAAATTACTAATGATGTTAAAAACAACGATATAATTACATTCGAAAACAAAGGTGAAATTATAACACATAGAATTGTAGCTGTAAAAGAAGATGAATATTTTACAAAAGGTGATGCAAATAGTGGAGAAGATGTACCTATAAAAAAAGATGCAGTAATTGGTAAAGTTGTAAAAATACTACCAAGATTTGGTATATGGGTTAAAGTTCTTTCAGATGTGAAAGTTGTTGGATCTATAATAGTAACAATGATTTTATTTGGAATGGCAGTTTCAAGTAAAAATGAGAATGAACATAAAGAAAAAAAATCTTTTTCTAGATTTATGAGAAATAGGAGAGAAAAAAGGAATGGGAAGAGCAAGGAGAAGGAAAAGGGCTAAGTTAATGTATATAAAATTTGCATTTTTAGTAATAGTTCTTATAGTTGCAATTAGCTTAATTAGAAATTCTATTGCAAAGTACAGATCTACTGCTAAATCAAGTGCAGAAGTAGATTTAGCATTTTATATGTTTAAAGAAACAGATATATCACAGACCTTAAAACTAGAAAGCATATTACCAAGAGAACAGCCTTATGAATATACATTTTCAGTAGCAAACAATGACGGAACAGATAGAACAGAAACAGCAATTCACTATACAATAGAATTAAAAACCACCACAAATCTACAATTAGATTTTAAAGTATATAACGCAAATGACATGACAACTGATTTAGTAGAATCAACAGAGACAAGAGCAGATGATGATGGAACTTATTTTAAATATATTAAAGTAGCAGGAGGAAACCTAGGATTTGAACAAGACGAACAAGTAGTTTATAAAATTCTTGTAGAATTCCCAACATTATACAATTCAGCACCATATGAAGGAATAGTTGAATATGTAAAATTAACAATTAAATCTACACAAAGAATTGTTTAAAGAGGAGAAAAATGAAGAAAGAGGTTAAGAAAAAAAACAAAGGAAAAACTGTAAAATTAAATCCAATAGTATTATTAATTGTTTTTGTAATAGTAATTTTTTTAACTCCGAAGTTTGTTTCAACAGCCAAATATGTATATAATGCTATTCATGAACATTATTTAGCATCAAAGGACTTTTATTTTTCTAGTGATAAATTAGGTATTGTTCAGACTGAATATGAAATTACAAATAACTGGTCAGGGGCTGAACCATATACTATTACAGTTAATATGAGCAGCAAAAGAAATGACAAAGCATATACAGCGTCAGATATTACATATAACATTACATGTGATAAATCGGATAATATACAGTGTACATTGAGTAAAACATCAAGCACAATTGTTGGTACAGACAATTCAGGAGTTAATGAGGATTATTTTACTGTAGTTGTAAGTCCAGCAGGAAATACTGCATTAGCTGAGGGAGAATCGGCATGGGTATATATTGAAACAGAATCAACTTCGCCATATAAACAAAAACTTATGGGAAAATTAATAATAGAAGTTGGCTCTGCTGATATTTCTTATGAAATAATTGATGCTGTAAATCAACCATATTTGACTGTAAACATTACAAACTCACAAAGTACAGGAGCAAATGTAACTTTAGCATATGATCCAACAGTAGTATTACTAGATATGACAAGTAGATTTTACTTAAATGCAACTGCTAATGATACTCAACAAATAAACAACTATAGCTATTTAAAAAGTATAACATCATATGTTGAATCATTAAGTACTACCACTGTAAGATTTTATAAAAATGATTCAAGTCAAGACTATACTTATTCACCAGGTTCAGGGGTTACACCTGTAATAGCATTATCACACTAATATTGGGAGGAACATATGACTAGCAATTTAATGGAACAATATGTAAAAAACACAAAATCTTTCTTAAAAAGTTTTACAAAAATGTTTTTTGCAGAAAAATATAATGAAAAGATATCAAATGAATTTATAGAAACATATATCGATTCTAGAATATATAGTTATGGAGAAGATAAACAAAGGTTTTTTTATAGAAGAATATATGCTAGTTTAACAAAAAGAAAAAAGGAATTAAAAAAAGAATATAAAAAAATTGATGAAAAAGTGCTTGAAGACAATTTGAAAATATATCAGTTTATATTCTATATAGATGGAGTAAGACCAATAACAGATTTAGAAGAATTTGTAAGAACAATATGTTCAAGCAGAAAGACGAATTTTGATGTTAAAGATGCAATTAAAAACTTTCAAGGAAGAGTTTTTAAAATAATAAAAACATATCTAGAAGAAAAAGAAGCATTTTTTAAAAAATATGAAACAACCGATTTTTTACTAGATATTGAGAAATATACATTAATAGATAATACATATAAAGTAGATATAAAGTATAATTTTAGAATTCCATATATTTATAGTAACAAAGTAATAAATGAAGTATATAATGAAGGAAGAGTTTATGAGGACAAGTTAATAATTGAATACATATTATTAACTGTAGTATGCATTCAAGATATAAACAAAGGAAATTTTACAACAAAATATTTAGTTGATTTTGCAAATACTTTATATACAAAACAATCAAAGTTAAAACAAACAATAAAAGTAATTAATAATGCAGCAATACAGGACAAGATATTTTTGAAAGTTAAATACAAAGATTTTGAGGAAAACAAAGAATTAATTTATGACCTAATGAAAGATGGATTTAGATTTGCAATTATACTAGATAATTCGTTTAAACCTACAATTATGAATCTTAGGAAACTTAGCATTTTTAAATATATGCTTGTCCCTGAAAAATATCAACATATTGAAAAAATACAAGATGCTGAAAGAAAACTAAATAGTGTTGTAATATATGAATAAGAGGTGCAAAATGGATACATTTTTAAGATTTTTATATGAATTTGTAAATCAAATAGTTGCTGGATTATATTCAATTGTTCAAGGAGTAAAACAGATGCTTAATTTTCCAGCATTTTATAATTTGGTTTCACAGTACAAGGGAGATTTTACTACTGCTGAATGGATTTTAGTTGCAATTACTATTTTATTTATGATTATTTTCTATGGAGGTACAATCTTTTTAGTTATATTCTTTGGAAGAAAGATTATAAAAAGGATAAAACCTGTAAGTAAAGGTGCGTTAATTAATGAAGTAGAAGAATTAAATAAAAAAGTAATTAAGCTATCAAAAGAAAAAGATGAAATATTAGCAATGAAAGTTTCTCAACTAGGTCTAAAACCAAGTGATTTATCCCCTGATGGAGAAGCTGAAACTGAACAAAACGGTGAAGATGAAGCTGCAGGAGAGATGGGAATAAGATTTTCAAAACTAAATTTAATAGATATGGAATATGCTGATTATAAGATTAAAAACTATGGAAATACTTTTGATTTGCCAGAATTATGCCATAATTTTAGACATTTTGCAGCATCAAAACTAAGACTATTCTATAAAGAAAGAATGATAAGAACATTCGTTGCAGGACTTGCTTCGACAAGACTTGTAATATTACAGGGTATTTCTGGTACTGGTAAAACATCACTTGCTTATGCTTGGGGAAAATTTATGAAACAAGACTCATGTGTTGCATCTGTACAACCATCTTGGAGAGATAGAACGGACCTTTTTGGATACTTCAACGAGTTTACAAAAAAATTCAACGAAACAGAGCTTTTAAAAGAAATGTATATAGCAGATTACACAGATGATGTATATACAGTAATACTTGACGAGATGAACTTATCACGTGTTGAGTACTACTTTGCTGAAATGTTATCTATACTAGAAATGCCAGACAAGAAAGAATGGATAATAGAAATAGTGCCAAACTATTGGCCAAGTGATCCAAAGAAATTAATGCATGGTAAAATTCAAGTACCACCAAATATGTGGTATATAGGAACAATCAATAACGACGACTCTACATTCGCCGTTACGGATAAGGTTTACGATAGAGCGATGCCTATAGACATTAACGAAAAAGGTGAACCATTTGAACCTGAAGATATTGATGCACAAAATATTAATTATTCACATTTAGATAAATTGTTTACTGAAGCAATGGAAAATTTTGCTATATCTAAAGAAACACTTGATAAGATTGAAAAAATGGATGATTTTGTTATTAAGCACTTCAGAATTGCTTTTGGTAACCGTATTGTTGCTCATATGAAGAAATTCGTACCTGTATATGTTGCTTGTGGAGGAACAGAAGTAGAAGGTGTTGATTATTTCATAGCTAAAAAGATTTTAAGAAAATTTGAACAGTTAAATATGGCTTTAATTAGAGATGAGATAGATGGATATGTAAAATTCCTTGATGATACATTTGGAAAAGGTGCAATGGCAGAATGTATAGAATACTTATTAAGATTAAAGAAGATGGGTTAGGAGGAACCTAAATGAGAGAACTTGAAGTAACAAGTTTATATGATAGTGTTGATGAAAGAAGCTTAGAAGATTTTAATAGTAAAATGGATTCAAACATGAGAGTTAAAACAGACTACTTTAAAGATGCTAATGACTTTGAATGGCTAGATGTTTTTGAAAAACACTTACCATACATAGAAAAAATATTAAGGAACCCAAAGAGATTTATTACAACAGAAGAAGAAATAGTTAAAATTGAGTCTGCAAAAAAAGTAGGAGTAGAAACAGTAAAGCATTTAGCTAAACACACAAATTATATTCAAGATTTAGATGAACAAACAGGAGATGTTATACCTTCAAAATTATTAAATGTATTAAAAGAAGAAACATTTAATACATATGAAAATAGATTTATTTATACATTAATCCAACATTTAGCAGATTTTGTAAGACTTAGAAAAGAAGGGCTAAAAAAGAATCCAAGACTTAAAGATAACAAAAAAATTGAATATACAAGTGCAACTATGGTAGGACAAGAAAAAATAAATGTAAATATACAATTAAATACTACATTAGATACAAATCTAGAAATTGATAAAAAAGTTTTGGAAAGAATAAAAAAGATAGAAGACAATATTAAAGATATGAGATTTACTGAAGTATATAGAGCTTTGGAAAAAGAGGGAGTTTCATTAGTAACACCACCTATAAAAAAGACAAATGTTATCTTAAAAAACGTTAATTTCCAATATGCAATGACTTTATGGGACTATGTGCATCAAAACATTACTAAAAAAGATACTCCAGTGAAGAAAAACAAAGACTATATGGAAAAAGGTGCAATAAAAGGCCTTATAGATGAGACATTCCTATTAGAGTATTTAACTGTAAATAATATAAATAAAGATGATGAAGAAATAAAAGCGGCAAAAGAAAAAACATTAAGCCGTATGCTTGATAGAATAATTGATATGAACCCAGAACTAACAAAAAAAGAATTACAAGATAAACTTGGAGCACAATTTGATAAAGCAGTTGAAAGAAGAGTTCTTACTAAAAATGATATTGAAAAAATATTTAGAAAATATATTAATAAATATCTGGAAAAAGTTGGCTAGATTTTGCAAGTAGAAAGGAGCTAAAATGCTAAAAGTAATTAGGACAATATGGGCAATTATTAGAGCAATTTTAACAGTTGTATTAGTTGCTTTACTTGTAGTAGTTGTAACTCAAAGAGTTTCTAATAACAAGATGGCAGTAGCTGGTTTTAGAATATTTACAGTAGTAACAGAAAGTATGAAACCTAAATATTTAGTAGGAGATGCAATTGTAACTAAAACAATTGAACCATCTGAAATAAAAATAGGAGATGATATTACATATTTGGGTATGGCAGAATCTTTTAAAGATAAAATCGTTACTCACAGAGTTATAAACATTGAAAAAGGTGAAGATGGTGTATATATATTTGAAACAAAGGGTATTGCCAATCCAAAAGCAGACCCAAAAATAAATGAGTCTCAAATATTTGGAAAAGTTATATACAAAATAAAATCAATTTCATATGTAAATGGTATTATTGGAAATCTATACGGAATGTATTTTGCAATATTCATTCCATTTGGACTAATAATATTTATAGAATACATCTTATATAGAAGAGATAGAGATGAAGAAATAGAAGAAGAACTAAAAGAAAAAGAATCTAAAGATGGTACAAAAAAAGATGGAGAATTAGAAGAAAATAAAAGTAAAGATATAGACGAAGAAAAAGAAAGACGAAAAGAAAGAAGAAAGAAAAGAAGAAAAAGAAGAAACAGAAATAAAAATGATTAAATAGAAAAATACAAGAGAAAGGGGTGTAGGTATTGTGAGAAAAAGACATAAAGAAAAGTTAAAACGCAGTCAAAGAAGAATAAAAAATAGAGTCACAATAAGAACTTTATTTTTACTAATCATTACATTGATTTTCAATACCTATGCTTGGTTTACATACTTTAATACAATTTCAGCGGAAATTACAGCACATGTTGATAAATGGCACGTTCAATTTAAAGTAGATGACGAGGTAGTAGAAAGAGAATTCCCTATAGAAATTGCACATGCATATCCAGGAATGGTAGATGTAGAAAAAAGGGTTACCGTAATAAATGATGGAGAAAAAGATGCGGTTATAGATTTTGCTATTAAATATGTTAGAATATTTAATGATATATATATTGCAACAGATCAAATGCAATCAGGAGAAACAGTACCAACTGGAGCAACTACAATGCATTCTAGTGCATTACTTACAAAAATACAAAATGACTATCCTTTTTATTTAAGTTTAACTACAGAAAATAATACAGTTGAATCAGAAACAGAAGGAATATTGGTTATAAACTTTTCTTGGGCTTATGAGTCAGGAGATGATAATAAAGACACAACATATGGAACTACAGCTTATGATTTTTATGCTGCAAACCCTGGAAAACAAGCAGTAGAAATGGTTGTTAAGATTATAGTTAAACAACGTAATGAGACACCATCGACACCAGATCCTGAACCAGAACCATAGAATATTACTAAAGTATTATTATGAAATAATAAAAACAGTTTAAGAAAATATTATCTTAAACTGTTTTTTAATTTATAAGTTGTTCAAATAAAACATTTACACTGATTATTGCATTACCACTATTTAATGCAATTTGTGTATCTTGTACATCGTTTAAAGTTTCTGTTTCTGAATTATCATCCCATGAAACATAAATTCTAATAGTATTTGAATTAACTGATGCAGCAGAGCTGCTACTAACTGATGTATTTGTTCCATTTAGATATGTAATATAATTCTGTTGACCAGGAAAAGAATATCCTACGATTTTTGCATCTGGAATATTGCTAGTAGCAGGAACTGTACATGTTACTGTATATTTAACACCAAGATTTACTTCAGATGTATCTACTACTAAATCAAAATATCCGTAGTGCTCCTGGTACAATATTATCAGCTACATAATAATTGTCACCTGGAAATATTAAATTCATATTTTGTGTAAAATTAGAATTTGTCATTATATCTTGTGTATTTAACTTGATTCGCCATGCAGAAATACTAATATTTGCATTAGAATTAATTGTAGATAAGTATTTTGCATAGGTTGATTTTATTATAAGAAAAGAAATAATGAGCCAAAAACAAGCTAAAATAAATAGTACTTTTTTCTTCATAAAAATAAACCTTTCAATAATATTAATTAAAGTATAACATATATATACATAAAAATAAAAAATGTTACAAAAATGTAAAAAAACTGTAAAAAAAATGTTAAAAAAATGTAACTGTAATGTAATTGTATTAGAAATGAATATATGCTATACTCTAATTAAATAAATAAGGCGAAAGCTTATATTTGTTTATTCACTTAAAAAGTTGGTGTTATACATGCAAGAAAAAGAAGAAAATCAGGAGGTTGAGAATCAAAATCCTAAAAAGCAAAAAGATGTAAAAAAAGACAACCAAAAAGGTCAGGAAGTAACTGAAAAAAGAAGAGTAAGAAAAAAAGCAAAAAAACTTGCAGATACAAGCGAAAAAATTAAAATGCTTAAAAAAATACTTTTCATAATGTTAATCTTTTTACTAATAATCTATTTTGCACTTAGAATAGCTTATGAAACAGGAAGATTCACAGTAGTTTTAGATACTTCATCAGACATGAAGGGTGCACTCGTTATGTATGAAAACAGGAATGAAAAACTCACAAGAAGAACATTGAAAGCAGATATGTTAGATTTTATGACTAATATTTCTGGAGATTGGATTCCTGAAAACATAAATGACGAAAAAGACGGACGGACATAATGGTGAAAATTACATAGCTTATACATTTTATTTGGAAAATTTAGGTGATGAAACAATACACTACTGGTACAGAATTTACGTTGACGACGTTGTAAAAAATGTTGATAAAGCAATAAGAGTAGCAGTTTACTTGAATGGTGAAAAAACAGTATATGCTAAAGCTAATACTAGAACATCTGGACCTGAGAAGGATACAGTAGCATTTAAGGATGAAGAGAATGTGATGTTAGTTCAAAGGCGAGATTTTAAATCTAAAGATGTTGACAAATTTACTGTGGTAATATGGGTTGAGGGTGATGATCCTGACTGCATAGACGACTTGATAGGCGGAGAAATGAAAATGCACATGACCATAACCGAAGAACATATTAAACAAGAATAATTAAAAAAGGAGAAAAAAATTATGGGAAGAAGAAGTAGAAAAAGCAAAAGAAGAATGAATTCTTTATTTTTGACATTGATATTAACAGCTATAATGTTAATAATGTCAACTTACGCATGGTTTTCTGCCAACAGACAAGTTGAAATTACTGGTATCACAGCTAAAGTAAGAGCAGCTGAAGGTTTACAAATTTCGTTAGATGGAATTAGCTGGGACACATCTGTTACAATAAGTAAAGACACTTTAGTTGCATTAACAGCAGCTGTAAACAAAGTGGCATGGGCAGATAAATTAGAGCCAGTATCAACAGATGGTACAACAAGTGCATCTGATGGAGAACTTAATTTCTATTATGGAGAAGTTAGCCCAGATGGTAGTGTACTAAAAAATGTTCAAACAACTAAATCTGTTTCAACAACAGCTATAGGAGGAGCAACAGGAGATACAGGACCAACAAACAAATATATCGCATTTGATATATATTTAAAGAACTCTTCATCAAGAGCTAGTGATTTCTTACAACTAGCAAATGGATCATTTGTTGCAATAACAACAGATGAAAGTAAAGGAAAAGGACAAGCAGGTACAGGATTGGAATTTAGTGTAAGAGCTGCTATAGAGCTATATAGCACTACAGCGACATTTACTGATAGCCAAGCAACAGTTAATGGTTTAGCATTTGGTGATCCAGTAGTAACAATTTGGGAACCAAACTTTGACCAACATATTGGAGAAATTGTAAGATTAGATAACAGAATCACTGCAGCTACACAAGCATTTAATACTATGGCAATGAATTCATCTGCAGTAGGTAAAAATATACAAGGAATTAATGGAAATGGAAATACAGGACAAGGTGTAGGAGATGGTCTTTCTGTTACATTAGATACTGATGGAAATGTTGATCCAAATGTAGCTGGAGTTGCAGGAACATATATGACAATACCTAATACTATTCAAACAGGTGGTACAGTTTCAGGAGGAGAAAGACAATTATATAATGTAAGTGGTACACAAGAATCACATAAAATATCATTACCAGGAAACGCTATATCAAAAGCTAGAGTATATATTTGGCTTGAAGGACAAGACCCAGACTGCCAAGATACAGCATCTACAGGTAAATCTTTCGATTTACAAATCAACCTATCAAAACCAGCTGTTACATAGAATTAATATAGATAAAATTTAAGAAAAGGAGTGGAGTGAAAGATATAAATTAAATAGAATATCTTTCACTTCCATTTTTAAATTTATATAGAATATATTGAATTAAGAATATAACTATGAAAATAAATGTATTTATTTTTGTATATATATATGTTTATTTTCATAATTATATTAGAAATAGGAGAAGTAAAATGGATTTAGATATTAATATAAGTGAAATAAGCCATGATGATTTAATTTTATTATATAGTAAAGTAAAAGAATTTATATCATATTTAGATAGCGAAATAGAAACTAGTGAGGTGGAAAAGAAAACAAAATGAGCGATAATTTAAAAGTAAAGGAAAAAATTAATAATCAAATCGATGTTGACAAAGAAATTTTATCTGTTCTACCTAAAAATAACAAAAAAAATCTTCAGGCATATAAAGATAAAGCTGCAGATATAAAAAGACTCTATTCAATTTATTTAGATGAAATTTTATCTGAAATGAAGAGAAGAACAATAAAAATAAAGTCATCAGAAAAAGACCCTAAAATTGAAAAGCTATCTCAAGAGTTAAAATATATGGAAAAAATAGAATTATTGGATAGAAATACAACATCATTTGAAAAAATGAAATTAGATGAGACTTTATACATTTTAAGAAGATTCTACAAAAATAATTTGGAACTTATCAATGATGCAATTGTCAAATGTTTAGAAACATTTAGAATAGTAGGAGTAAATCTAGTTGCAGATGATTTTGAATACAGTGTCTACACAAAAGAATATATGACTACACTTTTAGAAGAAATAAAAAAAGGTGATTGTAACTCAAGTAAAGTAAAAGACACATTTGAGCAGATATACTGGAAATGTCCGGATATTATTATACACATAGAGCTTAATTTTAGAAGTTTATATCTAAAAAATGAAAAAGCAATTAACAAGTATTACGATGATGCTAGAAAACAAATCACAAAAGAACTAGGATTAACTGAAAAAGAAGCACTAGAAAAATATGCAGGTTTACAAAATCAATTAATAGAGGCAAAAAATAAAGATACAGCTCTAATTATAGAAAAATTTCTTTCTGGAGAAAAAAATCCAAAAGATTATGAATACTCAAGTATTAAGAAAAGCTATAAAAAGCTTTTAGGAAAAGATTTAGAAGAACTTGATAAAGAACAACTAGATGAAGTTAATAAAAATATTTCTAGATTACAAAATAGTTTATATGAATATAAAAACTATCTAAAATTTAAATTTATGTATGATGGTTTAAATGAAATATATAAGTCGAAAGAAAAATATAAGACAATATATAACCAAAAATTGAAACAAATAAAAAAGATTGAAACAAAAGTATTTAAGAGTAACAAGAAACTACAAAGAATAGAAAGTCATAAAGGATTATTGCAAAAGATATTTGGAAAAAATACAAATAGATTAGAAAATATAAACGTAAATTCTAATGCACAAATCTTAGAATTAAGAAATATATATAGAGACTTAGAAGAAAATAAGATTAATAATATAATTTCAACAGTATTAGATGATGGTTCAACAATCTATGATGCACTATTACTAATATGCCAATTCTATAGCTTTTTAGTAAATTCTATAATTGAACAATTCCCAGATATTTTACAGGATGATATCCAAGAAATGATAGAAAGATTCAAAAGATTTATTAAATATCCTAGAATTACAATTATCAACAATGTTAAAATACTTGAAGATAAGGATATAATATTAATGATAAAAGACAAATATAATCTTTGCAATATAAATATTACAAAAGAGGATTTAGAAGAAGACAATGTTTCGAATTTACTTACAACAGTAAATAATATATGTGATTATAACTATATTATTAATAGTAGAACTTCTTTAGAAGATATTCAATTCTTGTTACAAGCAAATAAAATATTAGAAGAAAACAAACGTCTATGAAAGGATTTCAGGTAATGCAAGATGTTAGAAAAGCATAAAGATATAAAATTTGCTATTAATTTATTAATTTATATCCTATATATAATAATTATACCAATAATTATATATGATATGTTTTTAATAATACAAACTATTATGAATCCAAATGATACGCCTGATTTTTTTGGATATAAGACATTTAGTATAATTACAGGGAGTATGGAACCTACAATAAATGTTAATGATATAGTAATAGTAAAAAAAGCTGGGATAAACAGTATACAAAAAAATGATATTATTACATTTAGAATAGAAAACGAAACTATAACACATAGAATAATAAACATTACAAATCAAGATGGGAGACTTGTTTATACAACAAAAGGAGATAAAAATGATGTTACAGATATAGAAACAGTTGAATTCGAACAAATAGAGGGGAGATATGTAACTAAAATTCCTAAAGTTGGAAAATTATTTTCTATTTTAAAAAATAAATATGTATTTTGCTTAATACTTATTCTTCTTATTATATGTTATTTAATACAAAAGAAAACTATACAAAAGAAAAAAGAACGTAAAGAAAAAAGAAAAGAATACGAAAGAAAAAAGGGGTTACAATAAAATGTAACCTCTTAATTTTTTATTTTCTTTTTCCTTTTTTTGTAGGTGGGACATTGTATTCTATTTTAAAGCATGAGAATTTATCTAGTTCATTGTCATCTAAACAATCTAAATAAATATCAAGTTCATCTAAGTCTTTACAAGCTGCAATTACAGCTGGATTTAAATCTGATTGAAACATCAATTCAAATCCTAATTCAATAGCTTCTTTTAAAGAGCCATGCTCTTTTTTCTTTATTAATTGAAAAGCTTCTCTAAATCTTGATTTAGTAGGATTCTTAAAAGTTTCTAATGGTAATGTGTACTCATTTTTTATAACATCTTCAAGTGTTTTATATTTCTTATTATTCTTCAACTTTTCTTCAAGTTCAATTACTTTGTATGGTAATACAACATTTTGATTTGAGTCTGAAATAATAAGAGTATTATTATCTGTTATTTCATTTGGATTTTCTTTTATAGGTTCTTTTTTATCTTCTATTGTTTCTGCAACTTCACTAGTTGGAATAGGTTCATATATTTTATTCTTTTCAGGTTTTGCTTCTGGTTCTAAATTAATGATAGGTTCTTGAACTATTTTTTTTGGAGCTTCTGTAATTATAGGTTCTTCTATAATTTCATCATCATCTTCTTCATCAATTGTATGTAAATTTTCTAAATGACCAAATATATCATCTGTTTTATTAGGTGTAGAAGATTTCTTTGGCTTTTTTACTACAACTTCTTCTTCAACATCTTCATCATCATCTAAATCTTCAAAGTTAATAACATTATTTTCTATATCTAAACTTAAACTTGGATTTGCAATTTCAACTTCAAGAAAATCATCATTTTTTGAAATCTTTGATACTTGTATAAAACGAGGAAGCTCTATTTCACTATTTGTAATAATAGTATATTTATGGTCTGCTTGTGATACAAATAAAATATTATTATTATTTGAATTAGAAATTTGTACACCGGCAGTTTTTAGAGATAGATTGAAGTTTTCGTCTTCTATATAAATGTTGGCAACCTCATCTTTGAATAAGATTTTATAATTTTCTTGAACAGTAGAAATAACTAAGCTATCAGATTTATCTTTAGGAAAGAAACATAATAAATCAGAAGATGAAAAATCCATTTTTTGCTTTATAGTCTTTGGGGATTTTTTTGAAGTGGCGTTTTTCTTGTCTTTTCCATTTTTTTCATTTTCAGCAATATCTGATAAATCAATTTTTTTCAAAAGTTGTTCTTTACATTTATTTAGAACATTTATAGATTTTTTCTTTCCAGTAATTGGAACATTATCAAAACTAGAAATTGTTTGGTATAGAAAGTTTTGTAAAAGCTCAATATCTTTATCTACTTTTGATGCAAGTTTATTGTATGTATCTATATCTGTTGAAGTAACTTCATCTTGTTTTTCTAAAATTTCCAAAATATTACTTAAAGATTGTATGTTTTGAATATTGTTGTCAACTTGAATGATAGCACTAGCAAAATTGTTTAGTAACATAGTTTTTAAAACTTCATTATCAAAAGACACTTCTTTAAATTCATCTATATATGCTTCTAATGAATCTTTTACATTTGTTTCAAAATCATTGTAATAATCTACAACTTTTTTTTCTTGAAATAGTACTTCCTGTAAGTCAACTTTTTTAGAATAATTTATCATTTTAAACATCCTTCCATTTATTAAAATTTTTTCAAATGAATTATAACACATAAATAAAAAAAATACTACTAAAAATAGAAAAAAATTCAAAAAAATTTTAAAAAAATTTCGACAAAATTGTAGAAAAAAAAATATAATATGATATAATATAAACAGGAATATTTTGAATGAAAAAATAACTTAAGAGGAGAGTTTATGAAATCAAAGAAAGTAGTATATGAGAAACAATTAGTAAGAAAAAAAATGTTATCATTGATTATATATGGAATTATCTTTTTGGTATCTACAATTGCGTTTTATTTTGTAAATACTTCAAAAGCAAAAAATGTTGTAAAAGTAAGAGCGTATATTATAGACCAAAATACAGATATTGGAGTTTTAAGCTATGATTTAAAAGCACAAGAAGAAGATGGAAAATATAAAGCTGATCTTTATCCGATTCAAAATGGATTTATTGTAAAAAAATATAAATTAGCAACAGAAAAAGAGTTTGAAGAATTAAAGAAAATATATGATGAAAAACATAAGGGTGAAATAGATAATAAAAAAGAACAGAATAATAGTGACGACAAAGACAGTAAAGAAGATAAAAATGAAGTTAGTAATAACATAGAGCAAAATAAAGAAAAGAAAGAAGACGATAAAAAAGAAAAGCAAAAAGATGAAGAAAAAGAAAATAAAGAAAAAATAGATGAAATAGATGAAAGCAAAGATTTAGAATTAAGCCAAGAAGAACAAGAAAAGAAAGAGGAAGAAGAAAGAAAAATTAGAGAGCTGATAAAAAACTCAAAAGAAATAGAGTTAACAGACGAGCAAATTGAAAATCAAAAAATGTATCTTATTGCAGAATATTATGATAAAGAAGCAAATGACACAAAAATATATAACAAAATTATTTCTAAAACAACAAATAAGGCAAGTATCAATATTTTGGGATACATGCCAGAAAAAGCAGAACTATATTTAAAAGAAAAAGATTTAGAAGAAGTAACAAACATTTTGAAAAATAATTTTCAAGATGTAAATAGAGAAATTAAATTAATAGCTGCATATGATATAAAAATATTATCAGAAGAGAAAGAATATGAACCTGAAGATTTTGATGAAAAAGCTTCTGTTTCAATAAAAGGTTTTGAAGGACAAAAAATCAATGTTTGGCACATAAAAAACGATAATTCAATTGAAATGATGGATTTAAATGAAAAATCAGATACAATAGAATTTGAAACAGAGGGATTTTCTACATATGCTATTGAGTTGTTAGAAGATAATAATGAAAAAAATGAAAACATAAATGAGTCTACGACAAATGAGGTGACTCAGGTCAATACTCTAGAAGAAAGTAATTCAGTTGAAGATAATATAAATACAACTGAAAGTAAAAATGAAACTTCATCCCAAAATACAAATTCTAAACCTAAAAAAACAATTAAAAATACTCCTAGAAAAGCTGCTGCAAGAAATTTGCCAGATAGTACTTTAGAAATTGATGACTATTTGTCAGATTACTATTACTATAAAGGAAAGAACTATACAGACAATGCTGCTGGAACAAACAGTAATACATATACTGATAGCAATTTGGTAAAAGTTACACTTTACTATTATGGTTTTGCACAAGGTGAAACCAATATTGAAAAGAAAGGTAGAATTTCACTAGATACAGGAGAAGAGCAAGACATTGTAAAAAATATTAGGTGTGCACCTGTAAAAAATGGAACTGTATCAATAGAATTAATGGATAATCCTTTTATGGATAAACCAACAGGTTATGGCTTTGGAGGATGGACTGCAAGTACTGGAACTATCTCAAATAACACTAATACTTTAACATATACTCTATCGGTTACTACTTCAACAGATATTACAGTTAATCTTTATGCTAAATGGGAAGCAGCATCTGTAGTGTATGTAAATGGAGTGACTGGAAACGACAACATGAATGATGGACTTTCAGAAGAGACCCCTTTTGGCTCTTGGGAATCTGCATTCAAGTATTTGTCAAATTCTGCTCACAATAAAGGCGATAGAGAGAAAAATATTATTGTTGTTACTGGAAATTTAGATTCTAGTATTAATTATACAAGAAATATAACAAAAACAGTCACAAGGCCAGTAAGATCAATAACATACCAATATTCAACAAGTATATCAACAAATACTACAGTAATTCTAGCTACAGGACAAGGAGTAGGAGCTAATGCTATTACAGCAAATGGAACAACTATTATGAATACAGTTCTTTCAAATAATGCTGCTCCTCCTGCTGGATCAGGTTGGATTTTAACAGCAAGTAATAGAGGTTATTACATTAGAAATGCAGAAACAGGGCAATATCTTGTATGTAACAACAGTGGAGTGATTTCTATGAGCAATACTAGAGGTGAGTGGAGATATAATAATGGAAACAGAAGATTTTACTATTATGGAAGTCGTTATGATTTTTATTTAAGATATAACAATGGAGCATGGTCAACAAGTACTTATTCTGGAAATGGAACATCTTTTTACTTTGTTACATATACTGCAGAATATGATGAAGACGGAGAAGAGATAGTAACTCTTTCGAAAGACCAATATGAAGATAATAGCTATTATTATAATACTTCAAATAGTGTTCCTGTCACTGTTACTAGTTTATATAATCATACAGATTATAGACAACATGCAACTATAGATTTAACAGAAATTGATTATGCAGATTTTGAAATATATAAAGCTTTTCAAATGAATCACGTTAAGATAAATGCAACAGGTTATACGTCTAATAGCTCTGGAACAAACTTTTCTGCAAATTATCCTTGGCTTATAGGGTATTTAAATTGTGTAAGACTTGGAAGAGGAATATTGTGTGCAAACACAGAGACAACTGGATGTACTTTTGCTAATGTAATAGGTGGTCACAAATCTGATACATCATCTTCTAGAGTTGAATATAAATTAATTGTTGAATCTGGAAAGTATTCAAATATACAGGGCTTTAATAAAAATGGAAGTAATTATTCATATGCTGGAACAACCTATTTAACTCTTGGAAACGATATAGATAGAAAATTGGTTAAAAATAATAACCTTTCAGTATATTACAGGACAACAATTAATTCTGGTTCAGGATATAATGGAACAAGTACGAATGATATGGCATTTTTAATAAATGTTAAAAGTGGAAAATTTGGTGTAGATTTTTTTGATACATATATAGATTCTACAGATGATGATCTTAAAGAAGATTGTGCTTATTCTGGAATCTATATGGGAGGATATGGAACATCTGCATCTAGCAGTGTAAGAGATAGAAGCCATAGATATATGATAGTAGAAGGTGGACTTATTGCAAATGCAATAGGTGGACTTAAAGTTACAAATGGATCTGGTGTATATACAAGGATGTATGTTAAAGGAGGAGAAATCTACAACATAGTTGGAGGTGCCGGAGTTTCTACTACTTATGAAGACAGATATATACAGGTTACTGGCGGAAAAGTAAGGTATAGTGTAAATGGAGGGTCAAATGGTGTTTATTCAACTGGTAGTGGACAAGATGGTAGAATAACAAATTGCGATACATTAGTATATATCGGAGGAAATGCACAAATTGGAACAACAGATACTGTAACCCAACCTGAACCAAAGACACTATATGGAGTACATGCAGGATGTGTTTTAGGAGCAGGAAATGGTAACAGTTCAGTTGCAAGTTCAGGACAAGTTGATAATACTCATATTATAATAAATGATGAGGCACATATTTTAAACAGTGTATATGGTGGAGGAAACTATGGAATAGTTGGATCATCTAGTAGTTCTTCAGCAAAAACAAAAATAGAGATATTGGGTGGAACTATAGATAAAAATGTTTATGGAGGAGCAAACCAAAATAATATTTACGGCTCAACAACGGTTGATGTAAAAGGAGGACAAGTAAAAGGAGCTGTTTATGGAGGATCAAACTCATCTGGAACAATTTCTACAACTACAACCATAAATGTTACAGGTGGTACGCTTGGACAACAATCAAATACTACAGATAATGAAGTGTTATTTGGTGGAGGCTATGGTTCTAGTACAACTGTTTCAGGTAATGCAGTAGTTAATATTTTAGATACTGATGGAAATGTTAACATAATTGGTAGTGCTTATGGTGGAAGTTCACAAGGAAGAATGGACTCTAATGTCACAGTAAATATTCAAGATTTACCTTCAAATCCAAATACTATAAGTGTTAAAGGAAATGTGTTTGCAGGAGGTAAAGGAACTACAGGAACAGCTGCAATAATTAGTGGAAATGCTACAATGAATGTAGATGGAAGTAATCTTCCACAAGGAAGTGTATTTGGCGGAAATGATATAAATGGTACAACAAATGGAAATATTACAGTTAATATTGGACAAAATTATGAATCCAAACTATTAAATGCTTATGGTGGTGGAAACAAAGATGCTACAGGAACAGAAGCAGACACAGTAAAGGTTTATCTATTATCACATGCAAATGTTACAAATGCATTTAATGGCGGTAAATCAGCAAACTTGACAACATCAGGAACAACAGACACTACAAGAGCAATATATCTTCAAGGAGGACATGCAGATAATATATTTGGAGGCTCTGATTCATCTGGTACAGTTACCGCAAGTCATGTATATATACAATCAGGAACAGCAACAAATGTATATGGTGGAAACAATGTAGCTGGAGAGACAACACAATCATTTGTATATATTACAGGAGGAACTTCAACAAATGTATATGGAGGAGGATATAAAGCAGCTACTCCAACAACAAATGTAAGTTTAACAGGAGGAACTATTACTAATGGATTTGGAGGAGGAAATGCCGCAAATGTTACAACAGCAAATATTGTTTTAAATGGAACAACCTCTACAAATATATATGGTGGTTCAAATTCATCTGGAACAGTTAATACATCAAATGTTACCATTACATCAGGAACAGCAACAAATGTATATGGTGGAAACAATGCTGGAGGAAATACTGTAAATACAAATGTTAATATAAATTCAAGTGTTACAAATGTATATGGAGGAGGAAATCAAGCTCAAACAACGGGAAATACAAGAGTACTTGTAACCTCTCAAGTTGAAAAAGTATATGGTGGAGGAAATGAAGCAACTACAAGTGGAAATACTTATTTAAGACTTACAAATGCAAGAGTAACCGTAGATGCCTATGGCGGTGGAAACGGTGTAAGTGCAACAGTACTAGGAAATAGCACAACTCTAGTTGAAGGAACTACAAAAATAGATGGTGATTTATTTGGAGGTGGAAATGCTGCACAAAACGGAACTCCACAAAATAGTAATTCACTTGTTACAACATTAATAACAGGCGGAGAAATATTAGGAGATGTTTATGGAGCAGCAAATACTTCTGTTGTAAATGGAAATACAAATGTAAAAATCGGAAAAAATGCAGTAAATGATAGTGGAATGATTGATGGAAATATTCATATAGGAAAAACTGTATTTGGTGGAGGTAAATCAAATACAGCAGGTTCAGCAACCTATGACTTTACATTTGAAAGTGTTACAGGAGATACATATATAGATATAGATGCTACTGGATTTAATGGAAATGGACAAAGGACATTTGACATAGATAAAAGTATATTTGGATCTGGAAATGCTGCAAAGATTTCTGGATATGGAATAGTTACTATAAAAAATTATGGTACTACAAGTGCAATAAAGGAAAACATATCTATACAAAGAGCTACGAGAGTTATATTAGATAATTGTCATATGTATTTAAAAGGGACAACAGATACAACAAACGAAATTGCAACTGCAGAGTATACATTTAACAGAATTGATGATTTGATTTTACGTAATAATACAGTACTTTAC
>CAMKSF010000027.1 GCA_946415375.1 uncultured Clostridia bacterium | reverse complement strand
CATAATATGCTTCATTAGCTCAAGTAACTAACTTAAATCCAGTATTTATTTCAAAGACTCAACATCATGTTCATTGTGTATGTTTCCTTTCTATTACACTTTTAAGAGATTCATTAGCTTGTTTTCGATAAACTTCTACTTTATCACTCATTTCTATTGGTCTAAGATTAGTAATAATTTTATTTCAAGAAAGGAATAGAAAGCTTTCTTTTGCTAAATTTGAAAAATAAGGTTCATAATCTGCTGGTGTTGTTATCTTTATTCAAAGGTTTGGCCAAGTATATTCATAAAGATATCAAGTATTTCAGAATTCTCAAGTTCAGATTAATACTTTCATTCTGCGATCTTTATATTTATCCCACAATTCAACTGGATCTACATAATGATTTTCTGGCAATCATGTATCATTTCTATCAGTCTGAGAAATATGAAGAACTACTTCTTTATCAAATTTACCATGGAATGTAATTATTCATTCTTTATTCCATGCTGATAAATCTAAAGGGAATAATATTAGTTTACAGTTATTTGGATTCTCTCATTCTTGGATTTCTTCTTCTAAAGAATAATAGCTTCTAGGATTTCGTCTAAATAACCAACATTTAGGCATTTCTTTTTCTTCTAACTTGTCATAGACATGGCAACCTTTATTTGAACATCAATATCATTGACGTGTTGTTTGATAAATTGAAGAAGTACTTTCATTAGTATCTAAAAAGCTATCTCACCAATGTTCAAAAGTATTATATAGCAAGCTTTCTAAATCTCATGAAATAATATCTATTTCTAGATCTTTAAATTGATTAATTTGATATACAAATGTTTGACCTGTTAGTGTTATATCTTGGTTTACTTGTAGATTTTCATATTTAGAATAATCCAATTTATAGAAATTTCATTTTATGAGATCAACAAGATTACTCGTATCTATAATATATTGATAACGAAATTTACCACTTCAGATTAATAGGATTACTGTAAAGATAGCTATTATGAAAAATATAGCATTGAATAGTTTTCAAAATTCCTCCATCCATTTTTTAAATCATCGAATTTTCATACTGTATTAGAAGTAAAGTAAAATTGTTTAAAGGAGTATATATATCAAGATTTTGCAAGTTTATAAATACGATAATTTGAAGCACACTTTAATCACTATAGTCTTCAGAGATCATCCATTTTCATCATTTCCTGAAAGCTGGAATTGTTTGTCTCTTAGCTTTATTTAGATATGAATTAACATTTTTATTATTCTTTTTAGCTCGTTCATTTAGTGTTATTATATTCTTAGCTGTTAAAATTTGTATCCTTTTATTTAATGATTCCATAAGTAATAAGGCAAAGAGATTAGTAAATCATGTATAATCATCGTTTTTTAAATATACATCAAATAATGGATAATATTCTTTATGCTTATTCTTACTAGGAATAATAATAGGAGGATATCAAAGATCCATAAGTTGTTTATTTACTAAAACCCTTCACATTCTACCATTTCAATCTAAGAATGGATGGATAGTTTCAAATTCAGCATGAAAATGAGCTATTCTATCTAGGAAATAACTTTTTTTATCTTCTTTATATGAAGTAACTAAATCATAAACGAATTCATTAACAAAAGCAGGATTAGCTCAAAGATGAGCACCTACACGTACCCACTCCCCTCATGATCTAAAACGTCATGCAATGGAATCATTTATTCCTGTTAATAGAATCTTATGGAGTTCTAGAATTAATTCAGCATTAAACTTTATATTAGGATTATTTTGTAGAAATTCTATTACTTTAACTAAGTTCTTAGCTTCATAGATTTCACGAATATCGTGATCTTTTTTTATTTTATCAAAGAAGATAATATCTTCTGTTTCTTCTAATGTTAATGTTGAATTCTCTATAGCATTTGAGTTATAAACTATTTCTGGAACTTCAGAAAGAGTTATTTCTCGTAGAGCTAACTTATTTTTCTTTTCTAATTGTTTATAGGTAGAGAATAATTGTTCTAACCTTGGTTTTATGTTATTATCTTTCATAATGGTTTATAGATTATAAACGTGAAAAAATTGTATTTTTTAAATTTTTCACGTTTTTATTATAGAGGTTTTGTGGTGAAATGCAAGGAACTATCAAAAAACAAGGAAACTGGAAATTAAATATTGCTAGATCATTCTTAAATAGCAAAGAAAATATGTAATTGTTAAGTATTATTAACTTAATAACAATTATGAATTTTTATGTATTAATCAGAAAAAATTTTTTAAATAATCATCAACTATATTAATCAGAATTTCATTACTATCAAATCATACAATAGAAAACAGTTCAACTCAAGCTATTGTTAAAGATGACACATTAATGGGATATTGTCATTTTATTCTATATTCAAGTTTACAATCTTGTATTGGGAAAATTTGGTTAGTTTCATTCTCTATATTTCATACTGTAAGAGTTGAATTATTATTTGAAACTAATCATAAATCTTGTAAATAATTCAATACATCATATCATATTCATTCAATGTTTATATTATTACTATATTTTGATCCAGCAGTATAAGGATTAATTAAATAAAATTTTCAATTGAATACAAATCAACAAAATTTTTTAAAAAGTTCAATATCATCTTTTGTTAGACTCCTTACGACTTCCAATGTTCTTAATGAAAATGTTCATGGTTGATTATATTCTCATGCAAGTATTCAAGCTACAATTTCCTGCATATCATCGCTCGAAAAATCTTTTGATAAATTTTTTAAACGAGTCATAACATCAAAGTTAATTTTATTTTCATCAGGTGTTTTTTTTGATATTTTCGGTAATGCTTTAATTAAAGTTTTAAACATATTCCTGTATTCTAATTCATTTTCAGCTTGTATAAAGGCTGCCATAGGATCAGGATTTTCCAAGAATACTTTCAACTGCTTTTCTGCTTCAGCTTCAGCAATTCATTTTAAAATCATTTGTCTTTTCATATATTCAATATAATGTTTTCAAAAAAAAGTACATAAGAACCAGTTAAAGGCTCACTTACCTAATTCTCATGCAACAGATTCTACAATACCATTCATAACATAGTTACCTCAATATATAAAATTATTCCAATACTCTACAATCATTTTTTCAATTAAAATGTTTTCACATTCAGCTTTCTCATATAATATCCAAACAAATTTTGGATACTCAATTTTTAAATCATCAATATTTATGTTCTATCACTGGATTTATACATATTTTCTGTAAAAAATATGTATATGTTTTCAAGTCTGTCTTGTAAATCTGCTCTTGACAATATTCATATCAAAGGCCTTCGAATTCATCAATAAAACGCTGTAAATAGTCTTCATTTCACTCTAATATATTTTTCGATACTTTATTATAAATATCATATAATTCAGAATTATACATAATCTTTTCATATAAGTCATTTATTAATCTCACACTTTTCTCTTTATTCTCATTCAGTTTTCTATTCTCTTCAATTTCAAGCATCCTTTGAGAAACATTATTTGCATAATTTGTCGCTGATAACATATTTTCTGAGATATTATTTGCTGTAATAGCAGAAATCCATGATCAAATAGCACAAATAGCAGATGCAATAGCTGCACAGCAAGAAAGCTTAGTAATCATTAATTCTTTCGTTTTATTATCATTTTTCCTTTTATTCTCCATCCCCCAATTGTTATTTAAAATAATTAATATTTAAATATAACAAATGCAATAATAATATTGTTATACTATTTTTCAATAAATACAGGGCAATTACACAAAATTCTTTTTTATTATTATTTTTCTTGAAAATTGGAAAACTTCTTGTATAGTGATTAATGCCAAATCATTATACATAAACAGAAAAAATACATTAATACTTTTATTAAAGTATGATTTGGTGACTTAATTATAAGTTACCTTTTTGTTTTTTCTGTTTTATCCCCTTCTTTTTTTTGATATTAAGGGATAGCATATGATTTGGAGTCTTTTATGACTCCTTTTTCTATCATGCAAAAACAAGATAGTACAAAGAAACCATTAGTATCTGTAATCATGCCAGTATACAATACTAAAGATTTTGTATGAGAAGCAATAGAATCTATTTTAAATCAAACTTTTAAAGAGTTTGAATTTATTATAGTAGATGATTGATCTACAGATTGAAGTTATGAAATATGTGAAGAATATGCTAAGAAAGATGAGAGAATAAGATTGTATAAAAATGAGAAGAATAGTTGAGTAGCTTATACTAAGAATAGATTAATAGGATTAACAACAACTAATTATTTAGCATCACAAGATAGTGATGATGTTAGTACTCAGAATAGATTAAAATTAGAATATGAATTTCTTGAAAATCATAAAGATTATGCAGTAGTAGCATGAAATAATATAATCATTGATGAAGAATGAAAAGTAATAGGTCATAGAAAATATTCTGATGATATAAGAAGTGTAATATTAAAACAATCACCAGTATCACATCCTACTACGATGATGAGAAAAGATATCTTTGAAAAAGTATGATGATATTCTAAGGTAAAGTATGTAGAAGATTATGATTTATGGATTAGACTATATACAGAGTGATATAAAATAAAGAATATCGATAAAGATCTACTCAAATATAGAATTAGAAAATGAGCACAGAAGTCTAATGTAAAACAAACTATTAGATGAACATTAAAGTGTCAGGAGAATGCTTATGAAAAGATTAAGCCATCTTTTTCTGATAGAGTTTATCATATTGCTTTAAAATGATTGTTAATATTGCCAAATAAATGGATTTTAGCTCTTTTTAAGTTGTTTACTTATTAATTTTACTTTTTATACAAATCATATGAAAGTAAAAAACGTTATAGTATGAGCATGACTTTCATGAATAGTCTTAGCTCAAAAACTATCTGAAAAATGAGAAGAAGTTTTAATTATTGAAAAAAGAAATCATATCTGATGAAACTGCTATGATTACTTTGATGAAAATTGAATACTTGTTCATAAGTATTGACCACATATTTTTCATACAGAGATAAAAGAAGTACGGGATTATTTGAATCAATTTACAGAGTTTACTACTTACCAACACAAAGTAATATGACTTATTGATGGTAATTTAGCACCTATACCTTTTAACTTTAACTCTCTTTATATTTGTTGTCCTAAAAAATTAGCAGAGAGATTAGAAGAATTACTACTTAAATATTATAAATATAATACAAAAGTTATTATTTGAGAAATAAAGGAAAGAGCTGAGAAAGAAAATAATGAAGAATTATCTTTTCTAGCTAATTATATCTACGAAAAGATATTTAAGCATTATACTATGAAACAATGGTGAATAGAAGAAAGTGAGATAGATCCAGAAGTAATGAAAAGAGTTCCAATAGTAATTTCTAGAGATAATAGATATTTTCCAAATCAAAAATATCAATGAATGCCTAAAGAATGATACACAAAAATGTTTGATAAAATGCTAGAGAATAAAAATATCAGAATTATGTTAAATACAGATTATAAAGACATTATATGAAAATTAGAATACGAGAAATTATTTGTAACATCACCTATTGATGAATTCTTTGATTATAAATATTGAGAATTATGATATAGAAATACTCTATTTACATTTGAAACACTTGATGTACAAAGTTTTCAAGAGAATTCAGTAGTTAATTATCCTAATGATTATGATTGGACAAGAATAACAGAGATAAAGAAATTCTATCCACAATCTCCTACTTATAACATTAATAAAACAGTTCTTATTAAAGAATATCCATGAAAATGAGATATTAAAATATATCCAATAAGAACTGCTAAAGATTTGGACTTGTTGTCAAAATATGAAGATGAAGCAAAAAAATTAAATAATGTTCATTTCTTCTGAAGATTAGCAAATTATAGATATCGAGATATGGATAAAACAGTTAAAAATGTTTTAGATTTTTTCAATAATTAAATATGAGAAAATCAGATGGCAAAGAAGATCTTTTTAGTAATGTTGAAATAGTAGTAGCTCATTATTCTGAAGATATTGAATGGCTAAAGCCATATGCTGATTATGTAACGATATATCACAAATGAAAAGAAGATAAACCAAGATTTCCTGTTAAAAAACGAGTTAAGATAGAAAATGTATGAAGAGAATGAGAGACTTATCTTCAACACATTATTAATAACTATGATAACTTAGCAGATATAACAATTTTCTTACAATGATGAATGCATGATCAGTTATATAATAAAGTTGCGTACGGTAATTTAGAAGAATACATTAAAGAAGTAAAAAAATATGGATTTTCAACGAGTAGAACATGGATTGTTTATAAAAAAAATCCTCAAATAGTTTTTGAATGAAAAACAAAAGAACAGTATAACAATTGATCAATGAGTCATGCTAAAGACACGTTTGCTGATTTTTATGAAAAAATATATTGAGAAAAGCAACCTTTAATATTTCCGTGTTTTTTCTGTGCAAATTTTGCCGTTACAAAAGAAAAAATACAAGCAAGACAAAAAAAATTTTATGAAAATATACATCAATATTTGAATTATCATGTTAACCCAGAAGAATGACATTATTTAGAAAGATTATGGTTTAGAAATTTTAATGATAAACTAAATTTTCATTATTTACTTAAGATATTAATTTGGCCATTTCAAGCAGTGTATTACAAAATTAAAAAATAAAATAGTTTAATTTAGATAATTTGTTTAGATAGCAATGATAGAATTAATAAAAAGAAATAAATTCGTATACAACCTATTGTTGTTTATCTTTTTCATACCAAGGACACTATATTATTATATTCTATTACTGATTTTTTCTTTATTCAAAATTAATAATAAGAAAATTGTAGTTATAAGTTATGATGGGAAAGGTTATTGAGATAATGGTAAATATATATGCAATGAACTTATTAAGTATAATTATAAAATATATTGGGCAACAACCGAAAAGTATAAGAATAGCTTACCAAAAAAAATTAACTATATAAAATTTAATTCAATAAAATACTTATATCATCTAGCGACAGCCAAAATTTGGATTAATAACAATAGATTTTGGCTAGGGATAAGGAAAAGGAAAGGTCAATTTTACATCCAAACACGACATGGATGTATTTGATTTAAAAAAGTAGAAGCAGCTGTAAAAAATACTTCAATGCTGTATGTATGGAGTGCCAAAAATGATTCAAAAATGGCTGATTTATTCATAAGTGATAGTACGTTTTGTACAAATAATTATAAAAATAATTTTTGGTATAATTGAAATATTTTAGAATGTTGATGCCCTAGAAATGATATAATTACGGGTAATGATTATAATATAATAAAAAAGGTAAAAAACTATTTCTGATTTTCAAGTTCAGAAAAAATATGTTTATATGCTCCTACTTTTAGAAACAATAAATCATTAGATGCATATGATATAGAGTATGAAATGTTGTTAAATGAATTAAAAAATAAATTTAAAGGCAATCGAAAAATATTAATAAGATTACATCCAGCAATTTCCAATATAACTGACCAATTTCATTTATTTAATGAAAATATTGTTAATGCTAGTGATTATCCTGATATGCAAGAATTGTTAGTTGCTACAGACTTTCTAATAACTGATTATTCTTCATGCATATTTGACTATGCTATCTCAAAAAAACTAGCTATAATATATGCTTCAGATATAGAAGAATATAACAAAAATGACAGAGATTTTTTGTATAAGATAGAAGATACCCCATTTCCAATAGCAACTAATAATAGAGAATTAAAAGAATTAATTCTTAATTATGATATAGATAAATATGAGAAAAATTTAATTTCATTTTATAATCGTATGGGACTGAAAGAAATTGGTAAATCATGTGAAAAAATAGTTGAAGTAATAAATAAAATAACCGAATGAAAATATAATTAAATTAATAACTTCCAAATTTTATATAGAAATAATGAAAAGATGAAGAAAGCTAGGAACATTGCAATTATTATTGCGGGTGGTAAATGATCTAGGATGTGACAGGACATTCCAAAACAATTTATTCATATTTATGATAAGCCTATCATTATATATACATTAGAAAGTTTTCAAAGGCATCCAGAAATTGATGAAATAGAAGTTGTATGCTTAGATTGATGGGTAGATGTTTTGGAAGCTTATGCTAAACAATTTAATATCACAAAATTAAAACATATTGTCTCAGGTTGAGAATCAGGTCAAGAATCAATTAGAAACGGTGTCTATAATTTAGAAGACAAAGTAGATCCAGATGATAATATCATTATACATGATGGTATTAGGCCATTAGTTGAACCATCTGTTCTCTCTGATGTTATAGCTAAATGTAATCAATATGGTAATGGTGTTACATCATTACCTTATAATGAACAGATATTCGTTATTGATGATGAAATATCAACAACTAAATATATTCCTAGAGAGACCCTTAGAAGAGTATCAACTCCTCAAGCTTATAAGTTTAAGAAATTAGATGAAAAATATCATGAAGCTTTTGAAAAAGAAATTGGAATATATGGATCAAGTTATACTAATACAATGATGGTTGAACTTGGAGAAAAATTATACTTTGCAGCATGAAGTGACAAAAATATAAAATTAACAACAAAAGATGATATTGAATTATTTAAAGCATATTTAAATAGTGATAAAGAAAAATGGCTAAAATAAATGACATAAATTATCTAAAGAATGATCTATATATGGAAGATATCGAAAAACTTACTAAAGAAGATATCCCTTTCGATAAATTAAAAAATAGTAGCATTCTTATAACATGAGCTAGAGGTTTAATATGAAGTTTTTTGATAGATACTTTAATGTATTGTAATGAAAAACAAGATTTAAACTGTAAAATATATGCCTTAGGTTCAAGTGATTTAGGTAAAGAAAGATTTAAAGATTATCTAAATAATCCTTTGTTTACTTATATACAGCACGATGTAAACAATGTATTAAATCTAGATGATAAAATTGACTATGTTATGCACTTAGCCAGCAATACCCACCCAATGTTATATGCTAAAGAACCTATAAAAACTATTACTACAAATATAATTGGTACGTATAACTTATTAAACTTTTCCGTATCAAAAAATATTAAAAGATTTGTTTTTGCCTCCTCTGTTGAAATATATTGAGAAAATAGAAAGGATGTTGAACTATTTGATGAGAATTATTGTGGATATATCAATTCAAATACATTAAGAGCATGATATCCTGAAGGTAAAAGATGCTGAGAGACATTATGCCAAGCCTTTAAAGAAGAAAAATGATTAGATATAGTTATTCCAAGATTTTCTAGAATATATTGACCAACTTTACTAAGAAATGATTCTAAGGCACTTTCTCAGTTCTTATTTAAAGCTATAAATAATGAAGATATTGTATTAAAAAGTGAAGGTATACAGTATTATTCATACACTTACATATATGATGCAGTTTATGCATTATTGATTGTTATGCTAAATTGAGAAAATGGTGAGGCATATAATATATCTTACCCTGAATCAGATAAAAGATTATATGAAATAGCAAATATTGTTGCTGAGAGTGTGGGTAAAAAAGTTATATTTGATTTACCCAGTGAAACAGAAAGAAAATGATTTAGTACAGCTACAGTTGCTAGAATGGATAATGATAAAATTAAGTGGATTTGATTCAATCCTCGCTTTGATATGGAGAATTGAATTAAGAGAACTATTGAGATTTTAAGTAAAATTTGAATTGTATAGTGTATTAAGAAATTTTAAAAATCAAAACTTTTTATCAAACTATCTGTTTAACTCTCTTTTTTTTGTTTTCTTAAAAATATTACAAGTATAATTCAGTTTATATTCCTTAGCTTATTTTTTATTATGTTAAACGAGATGTAAATGACTGAGTAAAAAAGCTTTTAGTCCTTTAAAAAATACTTTAGGGTATTTTAATAATATACATAAGTATATTCTAAATCTTCAGTATCATTTTTGCTGTCGAATAATGTATCTATCTTTATTGTAATTATAAATATAGGAAATATCTTTATCTGGGAATCTCTCTTTTAAGTGTATGAAATTTTCCATTCTTACTTTTCATTGCTCGATTAAACTACTTTTTTCGAGTGTTCTTTGCATAGATCAATGGTAAAATCTTCTGTAAAATAGACTTTTATCTATAAAAGATGTTTTTATGTTGTTTAGTCAGAGAACGATTCCCGTTCGATAATCTTGAGCCATTTGTTTTCATAATGGCATTGGTATTATTAAATCAATATATTTTGCTTTGAAAACCATAGTAGGAGCACTATATCGGTTTCAGATGGTTGTTATATATAAAAAACTATCTTCACGAAAATAATGATCCATATAGTTAGGTTTTATTAATTTTCAATCATCATCAATTCATATTGCTTTATGATATGTCATTCAATATTTTGGATTCTGATTCATATATTTAACTTGAGTCTCCAATTTATCTCTAGTCCATATATCGTCTGCATCACAATATGCAACCAAACTATCTGTGTTATTTATATCACATAATTTTTTTACTTCTTCCAGTCATCTTTGAATTGCAGTATTTAATCATCAGTTTTCTTTATTTATGATTTTTACTTTTTTATGAAGATTATAATGAGATATCCGATCTCTTGCTATTGTTTCAGAATTATCTGTTGATCAATCATTTATAAATATTAAATACCAATTAGTATAATTTTGGTAATATATAGACATTAATTGTTCTAATAGATATTTTTCACCATTATAACATGGCAAAACTATATATACTATAGGATTTTTATTAAACATTTATTATTTTATAAAGTATAAAATTTGATTAAGTATCTACAAATTGAAAAGAATATATATAACCAAATATATTTAATATCTTGAATTTATAATATAATTATTACTTAACATCTTTTTGGTTTAAATTTTTTCTGTATCAAAAAATACATATGTTGCACACTTTTTTATATGTGATTGTTCTTTCCTTTTTTGAGTGCAATAAAGATTTAATAAACGTTCTGCCAGGCATCATAGAAATCTTGTATCTGCGGTCATAGGTTCTTGTAATGATAAATTATTTAAATTATTTATGTAAATATATTCTTCGAATTGTGATAATATATCAAAAAGCCGTTCACAATATTCAAAGAATGTCTTTTTATGCATAATGTACATGTTTCAGAAATTACCTTTTTTTATTTTTCAAACTTGTTCAATAGAATCTTTATATTTAGGATTATTCTTTATTATAATATCTTTTAATATTGTGTATAGATTCTTGTTTTTTAATCATAAATTTACTAATTCATTATTTTTGCGTATACATATAGTTGGTTTATTTAAAAATATATCAGCATAATTGTTATTAATATACTTTTTTGTATTAATAGAATAAGATTTTATTAAATTTTTATTAAATTTTAAAATTCTTTTGAATTGAAAAATATAGTCAAATAAACTACAACATTTTGTATACAATCATTTTGAACTAATTAGGATGCTTTTTATATCTCATGGTTTTAGAGTAACTCAAAAATCTAAATATCTTCTATAATGACAAAATCATACATAATCTACGTCTGATAAATCATAATTTTTCCATACCCAATATTGAGCTGTTAATTCAGCATAATTACTATTTTTATCAGAAATATTATCTCATGTATCATCTCATAATATTCATAAATCTACCTTTGAATTTTTTTTTCATACTTGTATTGGAATGTATACATCATCTTCATAAATATATCATGGTTTATGATGTGAAACAAAAATCTTGATTCTTGATCCTTTCTCCATCTTTATATAATTTCAGAATAATTAAAAATAGTAATCAGTAAACATTAGTGTATTAGCCTTATGTGATATTTTTATATTCTTGTTTTCTTGTATGTATGCTAATCGGTAATTAATTAATGGTTCTGAAAAAATTCAAATAAATCTTCAATCGTATTTTCATGCTCTATGCTGCGTAATATCTAATTTTTTTTCTTTTATTATCTTTTCTACTTCAAATAAGTATTTAAATAGCCATTCATTGTACTGGATAAATAATTCTTTTCTCATTATATAAATATGTCTTCATAAGCCAAAATGATATTGAAATTTTCTATCTAACAATTTCTCTATTTCTTTTTGCTCTGGATATATTTCATAGAATAGTTTTTGACATTCTTTTAATAATAGACTGCCTTCACTAGTTCTGTCATTACCAAAGTGCATTAGCCTTTTCTGTTCCTTTCAAATTATGCTTAATAATCTTGCTTTAATATAGGAATTATATTTAGGAGTATATACATCAAAATTATTGTCCATTATATATTTTTTAATTTCTAGTGAATTTTTTTTGAGTTTTTTTTCATTAAATTTCATTAGGCAATGGTGTTCTTTAAAGGCTCCTATTTTTCGTATTAATGGCTTTCTGCCTTCTATTGGAGAATAAAAATTTTTTGCAAATAAATAATTTAGTATATTTGGCTTATAGCAATATGTCATATATCTTCTATAATGACAAAATCATACATAATCTACGTCTGATAAATCATAATTTTTCCATACCCAATATTGAGCTGTTAATTCAGCATAATTACTATTTTTATCAGAAATATTATCTCATGTATCATCTCATAATATTCATAAATCTACCTTTGAATTTTTTTTTCATACTTGTATTGGAATGTATACATCATCTTCATAAATATATCATGGTTTATGATGTGAAACAAAAATCTTGATTCTTGGTTGTTCTTCCATTTTTATAATGAATTATGAAAAATAAATTTATTGTTTTTTCTTATTTGTAATATTTTAGATCATATTTCCTTTCTACAAATTGTTAGAGTAGTAGTGAGTACTTCATATATCCATACAAAAAACCATTTTGAAAATATTTTTGGATGTGCTTTTAATAATATGCTATAATATTTAGGGGAAAAGAAATGATAACAAAATAATTTCCAAGGCTTTGATTTTCATGTAAAATGTATAATTATGGGGTTATCTATAGCTTTTTCATAATATTCTTTTTTAAAGCAAATATTTGTATAATTTCCTAAACTTCAAGGGAAATATCAACTCTGAACATTGTATTTTCATGGGAGATATTTACATTCGTCTTGAAGTATGATATTGAGAACATCTTGATCAGAAAATTTATATTCCCTTTTATTTGCTAAATTTATCGCACAATCAGATATTTTTTTATTTTTCCATTTGTTTAAATCGATTAACATTATTCAAGCATTAAAGTATTTCATTCTTTTTAATCATAATTCAATTATATTTGATTTAATAATATTTTTTGGCATATCTGAACATACTCATACAGTACTATTATATAAATCCATTTTGAATAAACTAGTTATATCACCAAGAATAATAGTATCTGAGTCTATATATATTATTTTATTTATTCAATCTATTAAAGATACTCAAAACCTATAATAGGTTGAAGAGTTTATATGTGATAAAAATTCTGATGTTTTAATACAATCAAGATTAAGGTTATTTATTGAAACAATATTTAATTTAAAATTACTAAATTTTTTCTCCAGATTCTTAACTAATGGAATATTTTTATTTGGTGTTTTTGTTAAAAGATAGCAATTTAATATATCATTTTTTTTCATCTTTATTAAGATCGAATATATCGATATATAAGTATGCCAAACAAAATTTTCATCAGATCAATATGCTACATTAATTTCCATGTATTATTATATAATAAAGTATTCTAATAGTTTCTTTATTTGACTAAATTGTATAATTTATTGTAAATTTGTTTTAAAATTAATAATACAACAAACAGATAAACTTTTATGTAATTAAAAGGTATTTTTTTTAAGTTTAAAAATTCGTGCCTTATATATTTATAAGCAGTATCTTTATTTAAATGTTTAATTGCATATTTTTGTCAGTTTTTTCAAATTTTTTCAATTTCATTTGAGTTGTAATATTTCTCTATTTTTCCAATCAAATCACTAAAATCATTATTTACTGGTATAAAATCCTTATAAGGGACTGCCCGTTGTAGTGCATATTCACTTCGAATTCTTTTTTGAACAAAAACAGGTCTTCCTGAATAAAAAAGGTATTTTAATCTTCATGAATATCAATTTCATTCAACATCAATTAAATATTGATATTCTTTTATTAAATCAGGTAGACTAATATATTTTGTTTTATTTGAATCTTTTATATCTAAGTATTCAGTATATTTTTTTCATAAATTATCAAGGGCAATTCTTGATGGTGATGTTTTTAAATTTCTAATCCATCATATTTTTTTAATGCTTGGATTTTCATTTCATGCTATTTCTATTTGTTCTACAAATTTATTAAATTCTGGAATTTTACACTCAGGCCATTGATCATATGTAAAATCTGGTATTATTCTATCAAAGAATCATTTACTTGTTGTAAATGAAAAAATATTTATATCATAGTATTTATTTATAGGCCTGTCTCCAGTATAAATAATAACTAATGGAAAATCTTTTATATTATCCTCATAAAGTGTTTCCTTTAATATTTTTATCATTGATTCATTTCTACTTGCTCGTCATCAAAAATCAATAAAATGTAATTTTCATTTTTTCTTTCGAAGTAATATTATTCATAATTTAAAATGAGCTTTAAAATTCATGGTTATTTAATATTTTTTAATAAATCTAAAACATTTTTAACTGTTTGATCCATATTAAAATACTTATATTGTCATAATCTTCATGCAAAAATTACACTAGAATTATTCTTTTTTCAATACTCTAAATATTGATTATATAATTTCATATTATCTTCATTAACTATTGGATAATATGGTTCATTTTTTCAAACTATATAATCTTGTGGATATTCATAAGAGACAACTGTAGAATTAGATTTTTCTCTTAAATAATATTTATATTCTACAATCCTTGTAAAATCATGATTACACGGATAATTTACTTGAGGTCATGATTGAAAATATTCCATATCATATTTCCTAAAATCGAAACTTAGACTTCTATAAGGAAGTTTTCAAAACTTATAATCAAAAAATTCATCTATTGGTCAAGTATATATTATTTTATCGTACTCTATTCATTTTAAATCCTTAAAATTTGTATTTAACTTAATTCTTAGCTTAGCACTTTTTACGATATTATTCATCATTTCAGTGTATCATTTACTAGGAATAGCTTGATACTCATCTTGGAAATACGAATCATCTCTAGAAATAAGAATAGGTACTCTAGATAAAATTGAAGGGTCAATTTCCTCACTAGTTAATCATCGTTGTTTTTTTGTATATCATTCAAATACTTTTTTGAATACATAATCTCACAGAAATTTTAGATTTTCATCTCAAGAATCTAATAATTCCTTAATTACTAATCTGGTTCAAAATCAATACTTATCAATTAATAGATTTTCATATTTCTTAGCTAGTTCAGGAGAAAAAACTTGATATAATGAATTTAAATTAAAAGGTAATGATACAATATTTGAATCAATTATTGCTTTAACATTGTAAAAAAATGGATTCCATTCTGTAAACTGAGATAAATAATCTCGTACTTCTTTGAATTTTGTATGAAAAACATGAGGTCAATATTGATGTACTGTTATTCATGTTTTTTTGTCTTTATAATCATAACAATTTCATCATATATGATTTCTCTTATCTATTAATAAAACTTTTTTTTGTGATTGAGATGATAATCTTTCTCATAGAACTAATCATGTTAGTCATGCTCAAACAATAATGAAATCGTATTTCATTCTAACAAAAAAAACTAAAGACAGACGAATCTTTAGTTATATTAGTATATTGATTCGGTCTGTATAATGAATTGACAAAATCAATATATTAAAATCTTATGGATATGCAATTAAAATATCTCTAATTTTTAGTTTATTTTTTTAGGTTTAAAATTTCACTTTTTAATTTTTTAATGATTCAAAAATTTCATATTCAAACTATACTATAGAATACTAATCATATTAGAATTATTCTTATAATTGTATACCATCTATTTCAATCTATATCGAGTAAATATTCTTTAAAATAAATTAATCAAATGCATAAAATAACAAACAATATAATATTTTTAAGAATAAATTTTATATCAAAAGTTAAAGAGAACCTTTCCCTCTTTAATAGGAATAGACTTAATCACCATGTATAAATACTACTTAGTCAAAAAGCAAGTCATGCTCAATAGATGCCATATAATTTAATCATAATAAATGAAGTAATTATTGTTAATACACAAGCTATTCATGTAATATATACTCTTTCTTTTACTTTACCCATTCATGCTAAAACACTATAATTGAATCAAGCTAACATGCTAAAGAATAAAAATATTCATGATTGTGTTAATAATTCTCAAGAAGTAATGTATTGTTTTCAAAATAGAGCGATAGATATTTCAGGTCATAGGGCAATAAATAATGTAGAAAAGCTAAGAATTAGGATAGAAAAATAATTATAAAAGAAAGAATACAGAAGTGATAATTTAAATTTATCATTTTTTTCAATAAGCTCTGAAACGAGAGGAAAGATTAATCACATGATAGGACCGATAAGTATTGATCCTATTTGAAATAAGCTTAAAAAGTTTGAATAATATCATGCATTCTCTGCTCATAAGAAGTATAATACCATTTGTTGAATAATTTGTCAGAACAATGTTCAAATACTTGAACCTATAAATGCCCATAAAGCATATTTAACATATCTATTTAATACTTCTTTATCCCATTTGAATTTTCATTGCATGATTCATGGACGATATTTTTTATAGAGTAATCATGCTGTTATAATTCAAACAAATAATCATAATACCCATCATATACTATATCGCTCGATATTTCAATTTCATGAAAAGAAACAAAATAGAGCAAAAATAAATGTTGATGATAGTTGGATAAATGATGTTAGTTGTTGTTCAAATGTTTTTTGGAATGATATGAATATTGATTGAATTACTTGTAATATATTTGTTAATGTGAAATACATGCAAAAATATTTTAAGATAATTCAAGCATGCTCATTTTTAAAATAATGAACAGATAACCATTCACTACCGAATCGTAGACAAGAAGCAATTATAAGTGATGTAAATAATTGAGTTCCTAACGATAACCATACTGTAGTTTTTATATTATTATATTCTTTTTTAAGATAGAATCTTGGTAAGAAAAAACGAAGACTTTCTGTAAGTCATAGATCGTTATATGCTCAAAGGAAAGTTACCAAAGATATGATACTATACATTACTCAAAAATCTGCTACTGAGACATCAGGTGAGTTAGATATTGTCAGTCTTATAAAATATCAAAATGGAGCAGCAAGATATCAAAAAAAATAAAGTCGGAATCACTTTTTTATTAGCTTTTGACTTAATGTTTCATCTGTTAAAAGTTCTGTATTTTTACTCATAATTTATCATTAATAAACGGTGTGAATTATGCGTATTTTCTTATAAAATACAAACAAAAAAGAAAAATCATTTCATGACTTCTCTTAAATTATATTTACCAAAATTTGCCAAATGATAGTTTTTAGTTTATAATTAATAAAATATTATGTTTTATAAAGTTTTCTATAAAAGATGAAAAAAAGATTGATTACATTATGAGTCGCTTGACTACTCGCTTGAACACCAAATGCTAATGCAGAAATTAATTCAACAAAAGAATGAACTAATAAAGATTTAATTGAAACTATTTCAAATGATCAAACTAGTTCTCCTGATTCAGCCAGTACAATTTCTTTTGATGAAGCTAAAAAATTAAAAGAGAATCAAGAACTCATTGAAAAATTATTAGGGAATGAAAATATTAAAGAATTAATTACAGAATATTGAGAAGAAGATGTAAAAACTATTATTAACGAAGTTCTTCAAAATTGAGATATAGATGAAATAATTGATAAAGCTCTTAATAGTGAAGATCTCCAAAAAGCTATGGAAGAATGAAATGAAGATGAAGTAGCAAAAATATTACAAGAAATAATTGAAGACTTTTATCATGTAAGACCAGCATGGTGGAGAATAGCTGATAAAGTTTCTTATTGAATTACTTTCGTTATAGTTTGGGAATTATTAAAAAAGAGAAAAGAATGGTAATATAAACAAAGATTTTCTATACAATTAAAAAATATTTTTATCACAAGAAAGAGAAACAATTTAAAATTTCTCCTTTATATCTTATTTTATAAATTTTTTTACATATATGTAATCATATTTTTTCATTGATATATCATATTTTATTAATCTATCAAATACTTTATCTATTTAAATAATGCTAAAAAGGTAATCTAATTATTTATTAATGATCCTTTTAATAAATCCATTTTATTCAGAAATTTTATAGAATAGATTTAAAAATCAGATTAAAAAGGATATTTATTGTACTTTATTTCAATAATAACGTCCAATTATAACAAAAATAAGAAGTAGAATACTAAAAGAAAATTCATTAGAATTCCACAAGCATTCAAACAATTCGTCTTTATTATATCTATCAAATCAATCTTTAAGATATTCTATTAGATTTTTACATGTATTTTTATCCATACCAAAATTCTCTTTAAATTGTTTATATACTTGTTCTTTTTCTGAATCGTTCATATTTTTAAACTTTTGTTTCGTTAATTCATACCATAAATCGTAAATATTTTTACAATCTATTTTATCATGTTCTTGTTTTGTATTATTCATATTTAATATATCAAAATTTAAATCATCTTCTTAAACTTTCCATTCTCATAAAAGTTATATTTCTTACATAATTCAATAAAACAATTCTTCGTAGCTTCAATGTCAGCCATAGCGTCATGTGCGTTTTCAAATTCTTTTCAGAACAAGAATTTATATAATTCTACTAACTTTGGCCACTTCCCTCCTCTACCATTAACTAATTCACAAGTAGGTCTCATAGTATCAATCCATTTTATTTTTTCAGGATTAAATACAATACTATTCAACCTACATTCAGATGTAATCATATCTGCATCAAAATATACATTATATCCTATAACATAATCTGCTTCATTAATTAAATCTACAAATCCCTGTAAATATTCATCTATGTATCAATAATTTTCTAAATCTTCATTTCCTATTCAGTGTACTGCTACTGCTTCTTCTGGTATTACTTTATCTACACAGATTAGTTGATTAATTCTCTTTTCTTCCAAGAATTCATAAGTGCCTGTATTAAATTCTCAAAAAATACCTCAAAACTGAATGATACGATCTCTAATTGGACTCGTTCATGTTGTTTCAGTATCAAAGAAGAAAAGTTTCATGAAAATTAAGATTTATACTAAATTCGCAATGTTTCTATTTTTTTCATTCTTTTGGTTCAAAAATATCGGCTAATCATACCTTTGAAAAGACTTCATAACTGGATTTGTAATTAATATACTGTCCTTTCTTTAAAGGAATAAAAAGAATCTCTCATGATTAGAAAAGAAAAATCTGACTGTTTTATATCAATATTTAGACGTTGTTCATCATGCTTCTAACAATTTATACTTAACTCACAAAACAAAGATAATGATTATTAAAAGTATCATTATTAGTTATGAAGGATTTCGTATAAATTATTGGATTAGAGATTTTTGTATTTATAAAGATATTTAATTATTCTTACTTTAATTTTTTATAATAATTGGTTATAAAATTATAATATTCTTTATATTTTGTTTTGACATCATTAGCCGATAAATCTCTAACTTCAGAACACACAGAAGTACAAATTTTTTGTTTTAAAGCCATCTTATCATCCTTATTAAGTTTTATATTAGGATCCTTCTTAAGAATTACAAATACTTCATCCATCACTAAATTTTCTTGATTAATAGATGTTTCAGGAATAGTAACTCAAAAATAATTACAAACTTCATCCAATATAAGTTGTAGTGGCAATAAATCTTCAAGCTCAACATATTTTTTTTCTGTCTTTTTGATTTTTATTTTATAAATATCTTTTATTTCAAATGTATTATCGTTATTGTAATTTTCTATCTCTAATATTTTTTTCTTCATATCGTGTCACGCATTATCTGAATCTAGTAAAACAAATCATTTAACTAGTTTTCAATCAATAAATTTTGCATATTTATCCATTTTATCAACAGAATCAGTGGATATAGTACTAATTTCTGGCGGATCAATTTCATCTTTAAATTTATCTGTAAATACATCAAAAATATCCTTATCTGTTTTTCATTCTAACAAGATTACATTTGGTTTTATATGTTCAAATATAGAAGTTCCTAATGATTCGTATATTACCTCTTCTTTATAAGGATTATCATCAACCGGTATTACTTTAGTCTCTCATTGAATTTTCTCTATTTTTTTATGTCTATTAAGAAATTCATGATCAATCATATAAATTGAATGTGTTGATAATACAACGATATTATTTTGAGATATTTTTAGTAATTCATCTCTTAAATATTTTATTCAACTTGGATGTAAATGAACTTCAGGTTCATCAAGAAGTATAACACTATTTTTTAAACTTCAATCAGCATTCTCAATTGAAAGATTTAAAAGAATAGAAACAAATTGCTTAAATCAATCACTTCTTTGATCCATAGTAAATCTTGGTTTGTCATTATCCACATCAATAACATTAACTTTACACATTAAGTTACTTTCAATTGAAATAGCAAATTTAATTTTATGCTCTGGCCATATTCTATTGATATAATTTGTTATTCTTTCAGAAAGAATTGCTTCCAATTCTTTTCTTGACTCATGATCAGAACACATGGTTTCAATAGTTCATTTTATATCTGAAAAATCTGAAATATTGAATATATTTTTGAGAGGTATTGAACTATTTGGATCAATCTTAAAGACGTTTAAATCAACAGCATCATTTATTAAGTATCTTGATGAAGATTTCCGCATAATAAATTTTGGTAACACACTATCACTATCAATTTGATTAATTATCAGATCTTCTAATAAATCTTTATTCAATAGTTGATATCAAGGAAGTAATGACTGAATACTATCTTCATTAATATCCTCATTTCACTCATACACGTCAGGAATTTCATGGATTGAGTTATCTGTTTCATTAAGTACATAATTAGAAAACTTAGGATTATCTCTAATCAGGAAACAGAAACAAGTAGGATCATCAGAACTATCTTTTCAAATATCTATTTCAACACTATAATTCTCCAATTCTATAATATCTATTAGACTTCTAGGAAATCAATCATCGAAATTTATCTCATCTTTATCGATAGAAAAAATATACTTAATAAGTATAGAATCATTTAATTTTTTTGCATCTTTATTACAATCATTATTGTAATTTGGAATATCATTAATTGCATTTATTGCATTAAGTATATTACTTTTACCTCACTCATTTGCTCAAAGTAAAATCATACAATTTTTTCATCATAGCTCCTCAAATTTAATCGTTTGATCTTTTATACTTCTGTAATTTGTAATACTAATTTCTTGCAATTTCATAGAGACCATAATTAAAAGATAAAATATTAGAGAATATTACTTAAATTATCCAAGAATTCTAAATTCTCTTCAACTGTTTTCATTATTCTATCCATAATTACTTTTGGATTTTCATATACAATATCTCCTAGTTTACTAGGAATCTTATGAGATAAGTCATAAGCTTTTATGTCTTCTACTTTAATTATCCATGAATTATCATTTAATGTTCTAGTATTATAAGATTCAATCATTTCTTTTAGTTCTTCATATATACTCATCTTGATTATATGATGGTGTTACGACTGTTATTTTCATAAAAATAGAAAAGGAGTCATATAAAGACTCCAAATCATAAAACTTCCCATAACTAATAAAGGAAGGATTAAAAACGAGAAAGAAGAGAATCAAAAAAGGTAACTATGTATAAGTTACCAAATCGTATTGAAAAAAGATATCTCGTTTTTTGTATAATGATTTGGCAAAATCAATATACAAGAAGGATAGAGTTTTTCAATAGGAAAAACAGTTTTTTTCAATTCACGATGTATTTTTTATGAATAATCGTACTAAAATGGTAAATCGTCATCATCTACTTGAAATTGGTTTTCTATTTGATCTTGCTCTTCTACTATATTACATATATCGTTGTAAAGTCATTGTAAAAAATTTGGCTTATATTCTACATCCTCTAATATTTTTTTACAAATATATCTAGCAACTGGTCATTTCTGTCACCTAGGTAATGGTTTTATTATATTTTTAGCCTCATGCTCGAATTGTTCATAAACTTCATTTTTATTAAAATGCTTTTTTAATGCAGTTTCAAAATCTTTTTCAAAAATATACAGTTTTTGATTGTCTGATTGTATACATTTTATTATATTTATACCATCTATTATAGAATTTTCATCAACTCAAAAACAGCTAGCAATATTATGATTTCACTCAGAATCACTGTCAAATATAATCGAAATTGGAATATTATAAGATTTAAATAATCTTCGATACTTTGGAATCTGATTTTTCCCTTCGACTCAAATAATAGATATTCATGAAGAATAATAATTAAGTCATAGTCTTTCCAATAAGATAGGTAAGCACATTTCTTCTGTATCTCACTCAACTAATACAAGATGTTTTGCAAAGAATCATTCATTTAATTTAAAATCTGAAGTTGTAGAATAAAAATCTTTTATGTTTGAAATACTAGATCTTCACTGAGGTACTCAAGTATTTAGACAAAAATTAACTAAATTTTCTTCTGTAATAATTTTAACTTTTGTTCATTCTGTTGGATTTTTACTAACTAATCAGATAGATGGAAATTCTTCAGTAGATAAAAAATCTGGAGAATGTGTTGTATATATAATTTGTATATTACTTTCTGATGATATTTCTTTAAATACTTGATATAAATGTCTTCTTGCTTGAGGATGTAAATAGATTTCTGGTTCTTCTATAGCTAAGATTCCAGTTGCAGATTGCTTAAAATTCTTTGAATAACTCCTAATTAATGCAAAAAGAATTAGGCTCTTATCTCACTCTCATAACTCGGCTGGATCAATATTATACATATTATCAATTGATGTATCATTAGCGAGTAAATTAATTGTTTTAAAATAGTTTAAAGGAGAAAAAGCTTTAAATGAAACTTTTATTTTATATTGCGAATCAGATTGTAATTCATCATAAAAACTAGAAAAATCCGATTTAAATTCGGAGAATCATTCAACACTGTCAAATTCTTCCATAATTTCTCAAAATTTTCTATTTAAATTTTTTTTTACTTCATCTCATATTTTTTCATTAAATTCTTTAGCAATTTTTCACATAAGTTCATAGCTCCTAAATTGAAGATTCTTTTCCAAATCTCTGTTAGCTGGTAAATAGGTGCAAGGAAAATCATCTTTAATATTTCATCTTGTAGAGTATATTGGATTTCCAAATTCATCATAATATTTTGCCCGTGATTCATTACTCTTAAATTCGACATATTTTCAATCATCAAAAGATATTTTTATTTCGATTATATTTTCTCTATTTTTATTATAAAAATCATTCAATTCCGCTCTATCTCAATTAAATCGAGAATCTCATAAAATATTATTTATCGCTTTTAAAATATTTGATTTTCATGCATTATTAGGTCATACTAAAGCCAAAATTCAGTTTTGGGGAAAAATTATTTTTTCTTCTTTAATTGAACGAAAATTCTTTATACTAATCTCTTTTATTTTCATGTTTACAATTTTTAATTTAAAATCTATGCTTACTTATTATAGTGTTTCTAATATATTTTTTATCTAAAAGAATCTCTTATACTACAAAAACCTTATCTGCATATCTATAATATTTATAAGTTCATTTATTAAACTTGTTTTTACAAAATTCTTTTGTTTATCATTTATCACCTCTCATAATCAATCTAGTATCTTGTAATTTTTAGGTAATTTTTCTAATTTCTTTTTAATGTCTATATAAAATGATTTCATATCTTTTCATGTCCTTTCTTTAATAAGATCTGGATTAGGTTCAAACATATTATTAAAGAAGAAATATACATCATAAATATCTCTATTTGTAAATCTTTCTGATAGTGCTACAAGTTTATTAGAAAATAATGTTGATTTTGTTTGAACTCTAACTTCTGTTCAAAAGAAATCCAAGATTTCATATTTATTATTTTCCCATATATTTCTATTAATATCAATTTTTATGTTCGTATCAGTTTCTCAATATGATAAAATTATTTTATCAGATCTTTTTATCTTACCATATTTTTTTAGTATTCATTCAGCTATATCATCAACTAATACATCTCAGAAAAAATCAAAATCTAAGTCTGTTGAAAATCTGTCTAATCAATAGAGAAAATATGCTGATGTTCATCATTTAAAAGCTAATTGAGGTCAAAGAGGACTTTTAAAGAACTCCTTTATTAACTGTAATAGTAAATTTCTGTGTTTAGCAATATTAAGCATTTATTAACTTTTTAACTTCTAAAATAACTCTTTTATTATATATTTGTGAGATTTCTTGGAGCTTTTCTTTATCAATATCAGCTAGATTATCAAAGTAATAATTCTTTGAAGAATAAATTCTGTCACATATTGCTCTTTCTGGTGTAGCTATTGAATATCAATTCTTCTTAATAATTCCTAATGGATTATATAGGATATCATCTTTTATTTTAATACACTTAAACGTATATCAAACAGCTGATTTTTCTATAGTATTATCAGTTGCTAGAAATATTGTTTCTCAATATTCTTGGAAGACTATTCATTCTTTTCTTAAAACCGTTTCAAATGAGACATAAGAATTTTTCTTAATTTTTGAGGCTAGTTCAAATATATCATAATTAGCCAATGTATATATTCCTTTATAAGGATTTAATAATATTTTTGATTTTAACAATCTAGATACAATACTTATCAACGTATTTTTATTCGTAATTCAAAGGATAAGAGAAAGATCTTGTTGTGTAAATACCGTCTTTTTTAATTGTAATATTTTTTCAAGATATTTCATAATTTCATCAAAACATATTTAAATTTAAATATAATATAGTGAAATTACAAAAAAAATCAAATTTTTTAATATTGAAATTACTCATTCTTTTACCTATACTTATAATACAATAAGTCATTGGGAGAAAAAACAAACAAAAAACATTAATGCTTATGACAACAAAAGAAGCTATTCTGGAACTTCTTAACAAGAAGATCCAGGAAATGGAAAATCAGATTGATTCTAGCACACGTGCTAGCAATTTTGTTGCAAAAGACCCTGTTACTAGAGAAAAGTTCAAGGAGGTCTGTCGTATAAAGGGCCAACCCATTCCTTCTGATGAGGAATTGGAAA
>CAMKSF010000026.1 GCA_946415375.1 uncultured Clostridia bacterium | reverse complement strand
GTATATAGTAGTTCACAAATATACTAAGAGGTGGTTTAAATAAAGATTATCATAGCAAACCGAGAGAATTTAAACATTCTCTCTTTTTTTTAATTTAAATACTTGAATAATAAGTAAATAATTATAAATATAATTTAAATTTAGAATTAAAAAATTTTAAGATGTTCTGAGCACAACCTAAACCAGACACTAAAAAATACAGTGATCTAATATGAGATATTGAAAACTGAATTATAAAAGTACCAAAATTTCAAAGAGAATTCGTATGGAGTATAGAAGATACAGCAAAATTACTAGATTCTATTCTAAAAGGATATCCAATATGAACATTCATACTCTGGGAAACAGACGAAAGATTAAATGAAATAAAAGATATTTGAAATCTAGAACTAAAACCAGCTCCAGCATGAGCAAAAGTTCAGTATGTTTTAGACTGACAACAAAGAATAACATCATTATATGCTGCTTATAAAGGAGCAAAAATTCAGAAGCACTGAGAAAAAAAGATTACAGACTATTCTGAAATATATGTAGATCTAGAAGCAGATATAAATGATGAAGATAATCAAATAATAGTAGCTGAGAAGCCATCATGATCATATGTTTCATTAAATGAAGTTTTATGGTTCTCAAAGAATTACCTTTCTTTTCAAGAAAGATTTCAACAAGAAGAAATAGCAAAAATTAATGAATATTGATTAGCGTTCCAAACATATGATTTTTCAACAATATTGCTTCGTAAAGACAAAATAGAATCAGCAATCGAAGTATTCACGAGAATAAATACATGAGGTAAAAAGCTAACTCTATTCGAAATAATGTCAGCTAAAACATTTGATGAAGAGAGAAACTTTGATATGAACAAATTATTTAACAAATTTATAGATGAAACAAAAGCTATTGGATACGAAACAATATCAAATACAACAATTTTAATGTTACTATCATTAATCCTAAGTAAGAACAAAGAATGTAAAAATAAAGTAATTTTACAGCTAGATAAAGATAAAATCATAGATACACGGGATAATGCATTATGATGTATTAAATGGGCTATAGATTATTTCCGTTCAGTATATCGTATTCCAGTATCATCATTTCTTCCATATGATAGTCTACTTGTACCATTTGCATATTACTATTATTACAAACACGATGATCCAATATGAAATGATGCAAAATATCTAGAAGAGTTTTTCTGGAGAATTTCATTATCAAACAGATATTCAAGCGCAACAGAAACAAAATTAGCACAAGATATTAGAAGGATAGACTTAATATTAAACTGAGAAAGACCAACATACTGAGACGACATAGCAAATCGTTTAAATTCACCACAAGATCTTATTAACACATACTTTAGAGTATGAAGCAGTTTCTGTAAAGCTATATTATGTTTACTAGCATATCAAGAACCAAAAGATTTTAGAAATAACTGAAAAGTATTCTTAGATAACAATTTTCTAAAAGCAGCCAATTCTAAAAATTACCATCACTTCTTTCCAAAAGCATATCTATGAAACAACGATATAGAAAATGAGAACAGTTTAGTAAACATAACTCTTGTTAGTTGAGACTTAAACAAAAACAAAATAAGAGCAAAAGCTCCTTCTCAATACATACAAGAATTCATGGACATTAATCCATTGCTAAAAGAAACATTAAAATCACACTTAATAGATATAGATGCATGAGTACTAAGTAATGATTATAACGTATTCCTAGAGAGCAGAGCAAAATGGATGTATAACGAATTAATTAAAAGATTAGAATGATCCATAAATAATGAGAATATAGAAGATGAAGAAGTTAAAGAACTAATCCATAAATGAGAAAATGAAAAGTTTGAATTAAAATCATCTATGCGTTATGATATAAGACAATGAATACAGAATCCAAAGTTAGAATTCGTAATAGCTAAAACTATATCAGCATTCTTAAATTCAGAATGATGAATATTACTTATCTGAGTAGATGATGATTGAAATGTATTATGATTAGAAAAAGATTATGAGACTTTAAAACCTAAAGATAATAAGGACTGATTTGAATTACATCTAAGAAATATAATTAATAAATACTTAGGTAATAGTTTTGAAACACATCTTAAAGTAGAATTCCCAATAGTAGATTGAAAAGAGATATGTAAAATTAAAGTAGAAAAGAGTGGCAAACCAGTATTTATTAAAAATGAATGAATAGACCAATTCTTTGTTAGAATAGGTAATTCATCTATTCCTAAAACAAGACAAGAACAAAGTGAATATGAAAAATTACACTGGTGAATATAAAGGAATAACAGTAATTATACTTATATACTTGAAATACTCTTAATAGAGCATTTTTTATAGACAAGAAACTAAATTATCAATATCTTTAATTGTTTGTTCTCATTTATATAGTTGCTTATTCTGCAAACGTTTTAATGGGATGTTACTGTATTTTGAAAAAATCATATCTTTATAATTATCCATCTTTTTTTGGCTAGGATTAAGAATATGGCTCCATCAATCTAATTCAATTGCAAGTTTAGGCTCAAGAGATAGACTATCAATAATTAAAAAATCGACATGTCATTGAACTCAAATATCCCATGTTTCTCTTCAATCTTTATCTTTTACAATCTCAAATAAATCATTTAGTCTAACATGAGCTAGTACATAATATTTATTGCTTTTATTCTTTAATCTTTGTAATAAAATATAGTATAATCTTTTTTCATTTTTTGAAAACAAATTCTTTCTTTTATATTTATTATAGAAAATCTTTTTGAAATATAATGAATGAAGAATATAGGCAATTGACAGAACATTAATAGCAACAAAAATTACTAAAATTGAAATCATTGCTCTTATAGTTTCGCTTTCTAATCGCATATAAAAAATTATTAAGTAAATTATAAGTAATTATAAATTATTAAAGAAAATAAATCAAAAAAATCTGGATTTTATATAAAAAATAGTAAGTCTTTTAAAAAAGAATATAAAATTATTAAACTGCAAAATGATTATTTTATAATTTTCTTTAAATATTATGAAACAAAAATTGGAGCAAGAGATTTTAAAACGCAGTAAGTCAAAAAAAATTGAAGAGGCTAGAGATGAATGGAATGTAATTGGTTTGTATTATAAAGATGAGCCTCATAAGTGCTTATGTTGACAAACTAATATAAAAAATCTATGTCTAATAAGAAATAAAATTACATGAGAAGAATGTTTAATATGAAATGATTGTATTGAGCATTTTTTAAACGAAGACTTCTCGTTCCTTTTTAATGATATAAAAAAAATAGCAAGGGATATAACAAAAGCAGTATCGGACACTACATTGGATTATTGTATCGAAAGATGATTTATTTATAGTAACAATACAAGTTTTTATAAAACATTTTCAAAGTGTAGAAATCTTAAGTGATTAGAAACGCAAATCGAATACAGAAAACAAATAAATAGGGAAATATTAAGAGAATGTTATTGGAAAAATATATTAATAAATAAGCAATAAATTATATAGTAAATCTTGATTTTAGTTTATATTATAATACAAGTAGTAAAATATTTATTACTTGTATATATACATGTGAGTATCTAGTGTTATTACAAACAAAGAACAATTTCTTGATGAAGTAATTAATAAAATATTACCATCATCATCAAATGTTTCATTCTTAGTATGATTTTTTTATTTTTCGGGGTTTAAACAAATCTATAAAAATCTTAAAGATAAAAAAGTAAGATTACTCATTGGAATGGATACAGAGCAAATGATAAAAGAGCTTAATTTTAAAGTTTGAAATGATACATTCATAAACATACAGAATACAATAAATAATTTTAAAAATTTCATAAATAAAACAGATTTTTTTGAAGATTGAGAAGCATTAGAAGCATTAGAAATTTTTATCAAAAAAATACAAGACTGATCATTAGAAATAAGACAAACAATTGAACAGAATCATGCAAAAATATATCTTTTTGAAAATAAAGAAGAATTTAGCCAATGATGAACATATCCAGGAACAATAATTATGTGATCAGGAAATTTAACATGGTGAGGTATGCATGGACAATGAGAATTTAATATGGTTATAAGAGATACTGAGCCATTCAACTCAACATTAAAATATTTTGATGAACAACGAGAAAACTCTAAACAATTAACAACATGATGAAATGATGATTATGTTGTTAAAGTGTTAAAAAATGAAACATGGTTAAAGCTTTCAGACCCATATCTTTGTTATATGAGACTGCTTAGTGAATACTTTAAAGAAAATCAGAATATCAAATACCCATCTGATATTACAGAATGAACATTCCAAGATCTGGAATATCAAACAGACGCTATAAAAAAAGCTATGCATATAATAGAAGAACACAATTGAGTAATAATAGCGGACGTTGTATGACTTTGAAAAAGTATTATCTGATCCACCTTACTTCACAATATAAATGAAAAAGCAATAATCATATGTCCTCCACATCTTGAAGATCAATGGAAAGATTATAAAAAAGCTTTTGACTTTAATGCAGAGATATACACATCATGAAAAATTGCCAAAGCACTATACGATGATCAAGATCCAATGACTACTCGTAAAGCATGAGTTATATTAATAGATGAAGCGCATAAATATAGAAATGCAGATACTATTGATTATTGAAATTTACATCAGTTATGTCAGTGAAAAAAAGTAATCCTACTTACTGCAACACCATTTAATAACCAACCAAATGATATTTTTAATTTAATAAAATTATTTCAGATACCAAATAAACCAACAATTCAGACACAACACTGATTATTGCAAGATTTTACAGAACTTCAAAATAAATATCTCGATATCAAAAAAGCAACTGTAAAAGAATGAGAAGAACTAAATCCAGAAGATATGAAAGAAATATGACAAGATATAAGACAATTAATAGGCCCCGTTGTTGTTAGAAGATCAAGAGTTGACCTAGAACGTATAGACGCATACAAAGAAGATCTAATAAAACAATGATATGAAATTTCTGAAGTAGAAGATCCAAAAGAATTAACTTTTGATTTATGAAATCTTGAACCTTTATACATAGAAACACTAACTTCACTAACAGAAGTCGACGAAGAATGAACTCCAATTAATTTCAAATGAGCAAGATATAATGCGTTATGATACCTTATTAATCCAGAAAAATATGCAGACAAGATAGAGCTAATGTTATGATATGATTATTCATTACTTGCATGAAGACAAAGAAACATGCCATTTTTTATTAGAAGATTACTTGTATCAAGATTTGAAAGCTCAATATATGCATTCAAAGAAACATTAAATTCATTAGTATCTTCAATTGATAAAACATTACAATATATAGAACAATTAAAATGAATGCCAGTAATAAAAAAATGAGGATTACCAGATATTGAAGATTTACTAGACTGAGCTGATAATTTTGAATATGACGAATTCGGTAATTCAAAAATAACAGAATTGTTAGATAAAAAGAACTGATTTTTAATACCATTAACAGATTTAAAACCAAATTTTGTAGATGATATAAAATCAGATAGAGCTTTTATAGTAGAATTAATTAATAAACGAGAAGAAATAGAAGAAGATCCGAAACTAGATAGTTTTATCGAGAGATTAAAAGAACTAAGAGAAGATAAAAATAGGAAAATCGTCGTATTCTCACAATATACAGCAACAATAGATTACTTAGCAGAAAAATTAAAATGAAAAGTAAAAGTTCTTAAAGTAACATGATCAAACAAAACAGAACAACTTAAAAAAGATATAAAATATAATTTTGATGCATGAGCAAAAAGATCAGATTGGAAAGATGATTATGATATTTTATTATGAACAGATGCTATATCAGAATGATATAATCTACACAGAGCTTGAACAATTATAAACTACGATATTCCTTATAACCCTACAAAAGTAATTCAAAGAATAGGACGTATTAATCGTATCAACAAAAAGATGTTTGATAAACTTTATATCTATAACTATTTCCCATCACTAGTATGAGCATGAGTAGTAGCAATTAAAGCTATTTCAGTTTTAAAGATAAAGATGATAGCTACAATTCTATGAATTGATGTAAAAACATTAACATGAGATGAACCATTATGATCATTCTATAAAAGAGAAATGGAAAAATGATTAGCTGATGATCAAGAAATATCTTGGGATACTCCATACTATAATGACTTTAAAAACGGTAAAATCGAAGACCCAAAATTAGAAGAAAAAATAGAAAAAATACCAGAAAGAACAAAAATTCAGAGAGAAGCAAAGAAAAATAAAAAATGAACAATACTTTTTGCTAAAAAATGAAATAACTTACTCTTCAATTTCTTTGACTCAAAAATTTGAGAAAATATACCAATTACCATCCAAGAAGCTTTTGAATTCTTTAAAGCAGAAAAAGAGGAACAAGCTAAAGATGTATCAGAAAAATTTTATGAAATGTATAATAAACTAAAAGAGGAATTAAAATCACCTAAAGCTGCAAAAGCATTAACCAAACAAGAAAAAGATGCGCTAGAAAATGTTAAAAAAATGTATTCAGCAACTCATAATCCATATTTTCAATTAGTTGAAAAAGTTATTGAATTAAGATCATTACCACGCTATTACATGAAAAAATTTAGAAATGTAACTCCTAGTAATTTTGAGTCAGAAATGGTTAAAATAAAATCAATGATATCTGAGAAGTATTTAAATGATATAATAAAACAAGCAGAGGAGTATGATGATGAAGCACAAGATCTAATTATCTCACAAGAATTTATAAATTAATTCAATATTTATGTATTTTGATAAACCATATAACAGATCAGAATTTATAAGATTAATAGAATCAAAAATATTCCCAACTTTTCAAAGAATAGAAAGACCTTTAGAATTTTGAAAATCAACAGCCTATTTTGTTGATAAATGAATAACACAGCTTTGAATAGTTGAATTAGACCAAAAAATATATATCCTTGAAATAGAGCAAAAATCATCAAATGACCCCAGAGTTACTCTAACAAAAGATGCATTTAAAATTCTTGAATATCATTGAATTGATCATGCTGTAGTAATATTTCATTGTAAAGACACAGACAGTTATAGATTATCATTATTAACAGTAACATATGAAAATTGGGAAAAGAAAACATCTCCCTATAAAAGATATTCATATATATTATGACCTTCAGAAAAAGTAAAAACACCTGAATTAGAATTATTACACACAATTAAAAACTATGAAGATCTTACAAATAGATTTAAAGTTGAAGTTGTCAGAAATCAATTCTTTGATGAATATCTAGAATTATTCGTAAGATTATACAAAGAAATACAAAAAGATAAACCATTTGTTGAATTACTAGAATCTCAGAATAAAGATATCGTTAGCTTCACAAAAAACCTATTATGAAAAATTATATTTTTGTATTTTGTTCAAAAAAAATGATGGCTTTGATTATGAAAAGATACAAAATACTGAGAATGAAAAAAGGATTTTATGAGAATTCTATGGGATGATTTTAAAAATAATTGAGAGAGGATAAGTACCGAAAAAACATGATACTTTTATAATGATTATCTTGAATGGTTATTTTTTGCATGACTTAACATTGATAGAAGACAATATGACGATTGGTTCCCAAGTTTAAAAATGAAAGTACCTTACTTAAATTGATGATTATTTAAGGAAGAATACTCTTGACGAGAATCATATGTTACAAAAATTAGTAATGATATTTTTTCTAATGAAAGAATAAAATGAATCTGAAATGGTGATTGAATTCTAGATATTTTTGATAGATACAATTTCACAATTGATGAAGACAGCTTATATGATAGAGACATTGCGGTTGATCCTGAAATGCTTGGAAGAATATTTGAAAAAATGATATCAATAAATTCAGATAATATATGAAAAGTTTTAGAATTATATAATAAAAAGAACACAAATGCTAAATTCGATTTTTGAAAAGAATTAAATAAAAAATTATGAGCATTCTATACTCCAAGAGAAATTGTTCACTATATGACAAAAGAGAGCTTGATTAATTATTTAATAAATTCATTAAACATAGAAAATTGAGAAAATATTATAAGACAACTTTTTGAATTAAAAGAAAAGTTCTTGTTAAATTCAGAGGACATGAAAAATGAATCATTTTCACATGAAGTACTAAAACAAATTTGAGATAATATTGTTAAAATTGATTGATATTTAAAGGCAATAAAAATACTTGATCCTGCAATTTGATCTTGAGCATTTCCAATGTGACTTTTACACGAAATAAGCAGTTTAAGATATTATATATATTGAGTATTCCATTCAATATTCGAAAATAAAATAAATTGATACAAAGATGAAAAATGAAAAATATCCTTATATAAAATTAAAAGAGAAATAATTCTTAATAATATTTACTGAATTGATATAGATCAAGGAGCTATTGATATAGCAAAACTTAGATTTCGACTGTCATTAGTTGTAGATGAAGATGAACCAGAACCATTACCAAACTTTGAGTTTAAATTCATTTGTGCAACAAGTACAGTTTATCTTGAAAAATGAAGTCTTTTCACAAAGGAAGAAACAATTAAAAAATTAATGAAGTTAAGAGAGGACTACTATGAATGTGACGATGAATCAATAAAAAAAGAATTAAGAAAACAATTCTCTACATTAAAATCAGAACTAACGTGATTCTGAAAAAATAAATCTGAATTTAAGTCAAAAAAAGAACGAGAAGATTATTGCTATAATCTAAATATGGATAAAAGAAACAGACAAATCTTAGAACGAGACCCTTTTGAGTCAAAAACATATAATCCATGGTTTGATTCAGAAATTATGTTTTGAACAAAATATTTTGATATCGTTATATGAAATCCTCCATACATTAAAGAAGATTTTAACAGGAGTGCATTTGACTGATTCAGAGAACAAAGCCCTTATTATATGTGAAAAATGGATCTATGGTATTGATTTGCATGTTATTGAATCGATTTATTATTTGAGAAATGAACACTGTGCTTTATAGCTCAAAATAATTGGACAACAAGTGCATGAGCTAAAATCATGAGAAATAAAGTAATAAAAGAAACAACCATAAAAGAAATAATTGATTTTAACACTTATATGGTTTTTGAAAATGCTAGTATTCAAACTATGATAATGATGTTTGAAAAAAATAATAATTTAGACAATTATAAATTTGAACATAGGATTTTATTATCATGATCCAAGAGAAATGATATGATTTCTCTTCTAAATAAAGTAAAGAATGATTATACTAAATTTTGGAATCCCACAATATCACGTAAAAAATATATAAATTCTCTTCTCACATTTTCTGAAAATTGAAATATTTTAGAAAAAATTGAATCAAATAAATTATATTTAGATGATAAAGAAATCGCACAATGAATTGTGCCAAATCCAGATGTAGTTAATTCAAGAAATATTAAGAATCTAACAGATAAAACAATCGAAATCTGAGAATGAGTTTTTGTCATAAATAAAGATAAATTTAATAATCTATCTGAAGCTGAAAAAAAATATATAAAACCATTATATGAGCCATATTTAATGCAACCATACTCCATTCAAAAAAACGATAAATGTTTAATATATATTACAAAATCCAACTGGTGAAATGATGCTCCAACACTATTAAATCATCTAAAAAAATATAAAGAGATAATGGAATTAAGAAGAGAGAACCAGAATTGAAGAATAGATTTTATGCATTTACACCGACCACGTGAAGAAAAATTTTTTATAAAATGACCCAAAATTTTATCAGTAAGAAAATGCGTAAATAGACCAATTTTCACATACTATGAAAAAGAAGCTTATGTAATGATGTCTATTAACGTTATACTAACAGATCGTCGAAATATGAAATTTTTAACATGAATTTTAAATTCAAAACTAATAGCTTTCTGGCTAAAAAATAAATGAAAAATGCAATGAGATAACTACCAAATAGATAAAGAACCCCTATTAGGAATTCCATTACCAAATACAACATGAGATAATTCAATTATAGTAAAATTTGTAGAAAAAATTTTATCAATTAAATCAGAGAATAACGACTCAGATACTTCAGATATTGAAAAAGAAATTGACAAAGAAGTTTATAAATTATACTGAATAAACAATGACGATATCAAAATAATTGAAGCAAGTATAAAATAATTTTATAAAAACATAAAAAGAAACAATAATGCCTATTAAAACCCAAGTCCTAGATCATCCACAAAAGACTATTATTAATTTCAATGGAAAAGATATTTTAGAATATAATCCTTTTGAAATAAATACAATAAAATTCAACGACGATACTCCAGATACTTTAAAAGATCAAGAATATTGATCAAATTGGCCAATAGTTTATATTATTAATAATGCTGAAGAAGCTTATGTAGGAGAAACCAATAGTGCATATACTAGAGCATCACAACACTTGAAAAATCCAGACAGAAGAAGATTAAACTTGATAAGTGTTCTTTGAGATAATAAATTTAATGCATCTGTAGTTCAAGATCTTGAATCATTTTTAATAAAACATATGAGTGCCGATGGGCTATTAACCCTTCAAAACTATAATTGATGAATGCAAGATTATAATTACCCAGATAAAGAAAAATTTCAAAAATGTTTTGAAGAAATATGGAAATGACTACAATCAATTTGACTAGCAAAAAGAAGTATACAACAAATAGAAAATTCAGATGATTTTAAATTTTCTCCATATAAAGCTCTTACAGATGATCAATATAATATCATAATTGAAATCATAAACACATTCGCAGATGATATAGCTAATAACGAAGATTCTACATTCATAGTCGAATGATGAGCATGAACATGAAAGACAATAATATGAATATATCTATTAAAACTATTAAAATGAGCAATATGAGATCAAGTATTCTTTAAAGATGAAGATATTATCAAAGATCTAGATGAGAATATCAATCTTAAATGAGCTGAAAATCTAAAAATCTGATATGTAACATCAATTTCTAACTTATGAGGGACAATTGATAAATTATTTAGATGACAAAAGAAAAGAGAAAAACTTGTATTTAATCCAAATGAAGTTGCTGATTACAAATGAACTTTTGATCTTTTAATTGTTGATGAAGCACATAGATTGCGTTATAGAAAAGCATTAGCTAATTATCCATGATTCGATAATAGATGTAAAAAACTTTGACTTGATCCTAATTTTGCTTCAGAATTGGACTGGATTATGAAAAAGAGTAAACATCAAGTTCTTTTTTATGATCCTATTCAAAAAATAAGACCAGCTGACATTAAACCAGAAGTTTTTAAATTATTAAAAGAAAAAGAATCAACTCACACACGTAAACTAACAGCACAAATAAGAATATCAAGATGATGAGAAAAATATATGAAATATATATCTGATATTTTTTCAAATAATTCTCCGGAAAACAAAAGAATATTCTCAAATTATCAATTCAAGCTCTACAAGGATGTAGACAAGATGGTTAATGATATAAAAGAATTAGATAAAAAATACTGATTGTGTAGAAATGTTGCATGATATTCACGGTTCTGGGAGACAAATCCTAAAAATAAAAATAAGACAAAAGATTATGATATAGATATACATTGAAAACACTATATTTGGAATTCAACTAGAGTAGGGTGGATAAACTCAGCAAATGCCATCAATGAAATCTGATGTATCCATACAGTTCAATGATTTGATCTAAATTACTGCTGAGTTATAATTTGAGAAGACCTCAAATATGAAGACTGAAAATGACTCTATGCAGATAAATCAAATTATCATGATTCACTTTGAAAAGCAACTACTAATTGAGAAGAGTTACTAGAATTAATTCTCCATATTTATTGAGTTCTCTGTACAAGATGAATTAGGTGAACATTCATCTACGCTTGTGATCCATGAGTAAGAAAATATTTAAGCAAATATATTGATATAGTTGAATAATAATTATAACTTATCATATTTATCTGATCTTCATTTAGCTTTTTCAACGCTGTATTTTTGATTATTCATTTCTAATTTTGAAAGAACCTCTTTCTCTATATCAATTCAACATTCATCAGCAAATAATACCATATAATTAAAAATATCTGCAAATTCTTCTTTAACATGAGGATCATTTTTACCAATTTCATAAGAATCTTGTTGAGATTTTCGTAAGAATACTTCTTGTAATTCTGCAGCTTCAATAGCAATAGCAGTAGCTAAGTCTTTAGGATTATGAAACTGTTTCCAGTCTCTTTTTTCTCTAAAGTCTAAGATAGCATCTCTAATTTTTTCGTAATCCATCTTAAAAATTAATAAAATAAAGGTCTAGAAAAAATACTCAATAACAATGAATTATTATCTCAGAACTTAAGTCAACTTACAACGCCTTTCTTAGAAATCAGTTTTTTCTTATTTTCAAAAACAAATAGAGTAGGATTAAACTTAGAAGTATAAACTTTATGAAAATCATTCAAATTAATAACTATTCACTTTTTAAGTTTAAAATTATCTATTTTATATTTACTTAAAATAGCACCAACAGTATTAGAAGATAACGAATAAATATCCATAATCTCTTCAAGACTTACATAATTTTTCATCAAAAATAACTATTCAAAATCTAAAAATACCATACCTATATATAATGAAATTTAAAAAAATTCAAGAGATTTATAAAAAAGTTTTGCAAATAAAATATAAAAAAATATATAGATAATATATTAATTGTAAAAAATACAAGAACAAAAGAAAATTTAACCATGAGACATATTCAATCTATGAAAAATCTAAATAAATTCCTCTGAGTAATGATATGATGAGCAGTAGGTGATGCATTATGAGCCGCTACTGAATTTCTTAAACCATGACAATTCAATCTTGTAACAGATTTCCAATGAAGAGCAAAATTTAGAACAATACCATGAGATTATACTGATGATACTGCTCAAGCTCTTTGCCTTGCTCAAAGTCTCTTAGATTGTAACGGATTTAATATAGAAGATCAATTAGAAAAACTCCTTAAACGGTTAACAGAATGATATATGTCATCACAAGATAGAGCATTCTGAATCTGATTACAAACATGAAATCGTATCTTCAAATATAAGCAATATAAAGAATGAAAAATTAAAGATAAACCACGAGAAGAGGATTTATCATGAACTAAAAAAGACTGAAATGGATCATTAATGAAGATTTGAGCAATTCCATTATTCTATTATGATAATCCTGAAGAAGCTATTTATTATGCATGAGAATCATGTAAAGCATTACACAATACAGATATCTGTATTTCTTGTGCAGAATACTTTGTATGATTAGTATTATGAGCTTTACAGTGAGCTGATAAAAAGACATTACAACAATTCGATTATTCACCAATACCTGATTACCGAAAAACACATACCATTCATGAAAAGTTATTACCAGTAACAAGACGATCTTATAATTGAAAAGCAGAGAAACAATTATCTGATAATATTTATTGATATGTAGTTGATTCGTTAGAAATAGCTTTATGGTGATTCTTTAAATTTGATAGTTTTGAGGAATGAATGATACATATCGTTAATCTATGAAGTGATGCTGATACTAATGCTTGTATATATTGATACTTAGCATGAGCCTATTACTGATATGATTCAATACCAGATAGACGGAAAAATAATGTAACAAACAAAGAGTTAATAAAAGAAATAACTGAAAAACTATACAATCATTAATTTTTATTTTCTACCATAATAAAATGGAATATATAGAGAACATTGATGCTTACATAAAATATTTAATACCAGTAATTACATTTGTTGTTTTTTGTATACGAGCAGATGTTCGTGAAACGAACAGAAAATTAGAGAAAATAAAAACAGCGATTGATGAATTAAAATTTAATATAGATCGATATGGTAAAGAAATTGATTCAGTTAATTCAAAATTAAACGATTTAAAATAATTTATAATATATAATAATTTTCCAATGAAAGACTTAAATAAATTTTTATGAGTGATGGTTTGATGAGCAGTTTGAGATGCTTTATGAGAACCAATAGAATTCCTAGGTATAGATGAATTTGATTGGATTGAAAAATATTATCATGAAGATCCTGTTACCAAAAAACCATTCTGAGAACGAACAGATGATACTGCTATGGCATTAATTCTTGCCGATAGTTTAATCAGAAAAGGATTTGACTTTGAAGATCAATTAGATTGATATTTTAAACGACATCAAAACTGATGGATGGGATTAAAAGATTACCCAGCATGAGAAGGAATACAAATCTCTCAAATGTTAACCTATTATTGAATGTACAAAGAATGAAGAATAATTGATAAACCTCGAGAGACAGACTTGACGTGAGAAAAGATGGATTGAAATGGCTCATTAATGAGAATATGACCTATACCTTTATATTATTCGCAAGATCCTGAAAAAGCTCTTTATTATGCTTGAGAAAGTTCTAAGCCAACTCATCATACACAAATATGTATTAGTGCGTGTAAATATTATTGTTGATTAATATGGTGAGCTATGAATTGAGCAATGAAAGAGGAATTATTAACTCCTTATTATTCTCCAGTTAAATGATATCGAGATGAACATGAATTAGCTCCAGAGATTATCCCAGTAATTGAATGAAGTTATAAATCTAAAGATAGATATCAGATTAATCCATCATGATATGTAGTAGAAACTTTAGAAACAGTTTTACGATGATTCCATAATTGAGAAAGTTTTAAAGACTGAATGGAAAAGACGGTTAATCTATGACTAGATGCCGATACAACATGATGTATTTACTGATATCTAGCATGAGCATATTATGGATATGATACTATACCACAAGAACGAAAAAATGGATTAGTACAAGTAGAAAAGATAAAAGAGTATGCAGAAAAACTTTATAAAGAATGAAACTAATAATGCCTGAAAAATGATATTTCGAATTACCTACAGATAAATGAGATTTAGAAATTCATGAATATTCTCCATTAAATTATGAAGTAGAAGTAGATTATTATAAATGAGAAACAGATTTAGCCATTTGAATAATCGTATGAAAATGATGATCAACTCATTGATATCAAAATAAATATATAACAATATCTAATAATCTTGTTAAAAATCATGGAGTTCATGTTTTTATCATTGAAAATCCTTGAATATCTTGGGATGATCCAGAAATATTTTTCGACAATGCTTTCTGATATATGAAAAATAAGATGAAAAAACTCTGATATAATTCACCAAAATTTTATATCATGGGATATTCAGCAGGAGGACATTTTGTATGAAGATTCGCATATAAATATCCAGAGATTAAACAACTATTACTAGTTAATCCTGTACTAAGAGTTAATAATAAAAAACTTTTGGATGCATTAAAAGACTTTAGGTGAATCTGAACAATAATTATAGGAGAAAATGACTCAGACTATTTATTTTATCCATTATTAGAAAGCATTTCTCCGAACATAAAAATAATATTTCTTCCATGAGTAGATCATCTCTTTTCAAATGAATGAGGTCTAGAAACATATATAGAACTGCCAGAGAAATATTTTCATTTTTAAAAATACCAATTAATAACAACGATTTTTTAATAATAAAAAATTCATAGTAACAAAAAAATATTACTAAGAATATATTTATAAAAAACAGAAAGAATAATTCCTTCTGTTTTTTTAGGGTCTTGTTATATCGTTTTATACTATAAACCATAGAGAAGTAGAAGATAATTTCTTATACTCAGAAAATAAAATTTTTTAGAGAAATTAATTATCCTAGTTTCTGAGTTATCAATATATGATCTTTTTCCATCTCATTAATATTATAAATATTAACAGAAATATCCTGACCTATATACACGCGTAAATTCTGTTCTCTTAATTCTTTTGAAGTTGGTAATCAATGAGTAAAAAAGAATTCATCTAATTTTTCTACATTTGGTTCTTCTGATTCATTAAGAATTTTTTGATATTCTAAATAATCATTAATACTAAGATATTTAGTCATTGTACTCCATTTCATTTCCTTTTAAATTACTAGATAAATAAGTAAAGAACTATTCATTCTAAACAAAAAATACACTTGGCCAAATCTGTATTAGATTCTCAAATGTATTCAGTATTTATAGTTCTTGCCTATAATCTAGAAATGAAAGAACGGTGAAGTTATCAAACTCTTCCGATCGCCCTTTAGCATTTTTTTATAGTGGTTTGCAAGTAGGTATAAATCCGTCCACATTTAATTATCTGATGTAATTATATTTTCAGACATTGTAATTTCAAGAGAAAATTATATTAATAAAAATAGTGATAGTTTTATCTGCTTAGCAATATTCAAATGGTTGAAGTAAAACATACTGATGAATGGAAAGGAAGAGTAGGTGATGATCTTATAGATAGATGACTTTATTTTCGAAAACAAGTATCATATAGAACTAAGTTAGAAATATGAAATTTTGAAAGCAATAATACTGATTCCTATAACGATGATGTATGGGATATGGTTTATGACGATGATGAACCATATTGGTATGATAACTTATACTATCGTTGAGAAAAAGAAGAGAATGAACTTTTTGATAAATGATTACATATGGTAAGAGATTCAATTACCTGAAAAAGAAAATGATCTGAAGCTCCAGCATATCTTCATTCATTAAGAGTATCAGATAAATTATTTATAAACTGATATCCTAAAGATGTTTGGATGGCAGGATTACTTCATGATATTATAGAAGATTGATGATATACTAAAGAACAATTATTAGATCTTTGATATTCTAAGAGAACTGTTGAATTAGTAGACCTTTGTTCTCATGATAGTGCTATTGAAGATTCTTTTGAAAGACGACAAAAAATGATTGAACGCTTAAAAGAAGCTGATGATAAAGAAGCTTGGGCTATTAAAGTTTGTGATATTACTGACAATCTTTCTGAATGTGATTTAATGAAAGAAGATAAACTAGAAAGATTTTTATTCAAGAAAGCTCCAGTATTTAAAGAATTGGTGGAAAAATATTTTAAAGATACATTACTAGAAAGTAGTTTTAATGCAGCTTATGAAAGACAAATAGATAAATGGAATAAGAATCATTCTTAATTTATACTATAATCAATATTCTAATGTACGGCGATGATGATTATTTATTTGACTACTTATTAATAGAGAATTGAGAATTAAAAGAAAAAAATGATGAGTTAAGTGAAGAAAATGACGATTTAAAAGAAGAAAATGAAAAATTAAAAAATCAATTAAATGGAAAAGAAGAGTCATTAGATACTGACATTGATTATGATATTGACGAAGCGACATATTTTGCTGAAGATTTTCAAAATATTGCTGCAGAGAATTGAAAAGAAATGGAGATTACACTTGAAGAAGCAGGAAGGGCAATTAACCTATGATTTTCACCTGAAGAATATTATGAATATAAAACAAGATAAAATAATATATTAATCAATATTAAAAAAAGCTAACCTTAAATATGGAAATCGGGGGTCGCTTTTTTTATAAATACAACAAATTATAAAATAGATCTAATGAAGATCAAGAACAGAAAACATTTTTTGCAAATTATTATTTTTTAATTAGAATAATTATATGTTTTATATAAACAAAACAAAAAATGAAAATCTGTCCTTACTGTGAATCAGAAATATCCAACACTGCTAAGAAATGTAAACATTGTTGAGAATGGGTTATAAACAAAAATAATGAGAAAGAAAATAATCAAGTTATTGAAAATTGAGATAATTCAAAACAAAAAAAAGAATACTATAAAAGGAGAATAAATGACATAATATGAATTATAATATGAATCATACTAACTTTAATTATATGATTCATTTACAATTATTATATTAAAGATAATGACATAGAAAAAGTTTGAAATAACTGAACAATTAATACATATGAAACAAAAAATAACACACAAGAAATCGAGTTTAGCGACGAAGAAACAATACTAAGATCAATTGGGAGAAATTGTACATATTTACAATACAATGAACGATATTGCTGAAATATTATAAACTGATATTGACAATCCCATTATGCAAACTGAGATGAATATTTATGACAATTCAAGAACTCAAAAAGGAATTGATACTGAATAATGAAATATAATTCATGATGATTATATAAATGATATCGAAAAGATTGAAAGAAACATTGAAACTGAATAATGGTATTATTTGACTGAAGCATCATGAAATGAAATTGGGACAATGGAGAACCAAGTTGATATTGAGAAATACACTATGAATCCTGAAGAATATATAAATGAAATTTTGCATGATGAAAAAAAGAATGATACTGATATTATGACCTTTGAAAATGAATATATGAAGGTAACTTTAAAAATTGAATTATGAACTGAAAATGAAAATTAACTTTTGAATGATGTACATTGGACACTAATTTTAATAATTGAATTCCTACAGGAGATTATACATTAACTTGTAATGACTGAACAATTGAAAAATGAAATATAGAAAAAACTTTTTGAAATAATAGTTTTATGAGCATTTTAAATGAATAATAAAAAACAAAAATGAAAATCTGCCCTTATTGTGAATCTGAATTACCAGATAATACAATTAAATGTAAATACTGTTGAGAATTAGTCGATGATAATAAAGAATCAGGAGAAAAGAATATACAAGATAAACATCATAACAATTCAAAAAGAAGTAGAATATTGGCATTCTTAATAGATCTTCTAACTTATTTAACATGAATATGAACACTATTCGAAATAATATTTGTTTTTTTCGGAACAACAATCTGAAGAAAAATTATATGAATAAACTTAGAATCTAAAAATTATTTATTAAAAATTTTAAGAATATTTTACCCAATAATAATATGAACAACCTATATAATATGCTTTTTAAACAAAATAATTCCCGAATTCGACAACGTAGTGATAATATTCATAACAATATCAATTATATGAATAATTATAAGTATTATTGATTTATTTTTTGAGACACCAACAATATTAGATAAAATATTTAAAACTGAACAAGACACTAAAAACAACAAAAATGATAAAAAAATCATAAAAATATTAACAATAATAGTATTATTACTATTTAATATTTATATTAATTTATTCACTAATTTATGATTCATAAATACTGATAAATTAAATTGAGTATATTATGAATATTATGAAAATTGAAATGTACGAATAGAAAGCAATTATAAAGACAATAAATTAGAATGACAATCAATAGAATATTATCCAGACTGAAGAACAATTAAAACAGTTTCAAACTTTAAAAGCAACAAACAAGATTGAATAACAACTATTTATGACGAAAAATGACACAAAAAAATTGAATCAAATTTTAAAGAAGGGGAACTTGAATGAAAAACAACTGAGTATTTTTCAGATTGAAAAACAGTAGCAAGAATAAATATTTACAAAAATAACGTACTAGATTGAAGAACAGTTAATTATTATGAAAATTGAAAAATAAGAGGAGAAGAAAATTATATTAATGGTATACTAAACTGAGAAGTATTTAATTATTTTGATAATTGAAAATTAAAACTAAAATGTTTTTATAAAGATGGAGAATTAGAATGAGAATTATATGCCTTTAATGAAAATTGAACAATAAATCATAAAAGAACTTATAAAAATTGAAAATTAAATTGAGAATATATTATGTATTTTGAAAATTGAAATATATCAAGTATTTGAAACTATGTAAATGACGAAGCAAATTGAGAATTCAAAGAATACTATGAGAACTGAACAATTAAAATAAAACGAAACGCAAAAAATAATAAATTAAATTGAACATACATAGAATATGATGAAAATTGAAAGATCGTATTACAAGAAACATATGTAGACGACGAATTAATAAATACTGAAATTAAGAGCGAAGAAAAAGAAATTGAAGAACATATTTTTTGAAAAGGTGGACATCGATGAATGACGATCGATGAAACTAAAAGTCTTTTTTCATTGGATGATTACCAAATTAATGAGGCATGGAATTATCCTTACTATTGAATTAGTTTTACATTAAGATGAGGTGAACAATTACTATTTTTCTATAATTATGATAATGAATATAGATTATTTAGTTTAAGTGAAAAACATGTTTACATCGAAGATGAATACCAAAATAAGAAGAATAAATTAAATAATACTTACGGATGAATAGCAAAAAATTCTTGTAAAACATGTGAAGAAATTAAATATAATAAATGAAATACATCAGTATATTTAACAAAAGAATATGATTCAAACAATAATGTAATAAATTATATAACAAAATATGAAAGTGATAAGATAAAACGTATAATTCAAGAAAATAAGAGCTTAAAAGAATCAGAAGAAACAAATACTTCTGTATATAACGAATAAGAAAGATACAATGAAGTATTGAAGACGTGAAGAAAGAACTAAATAATTTATTATCATTTAAATTTTATTCTTTAAAAAATTATTCATGAGAAACTGTCCACATTGTAAATCAGAAATATCAGATACAGCTAGGAAATGTAAATATTGCTGAGATGCAGAAATGTCGCAGGCCGACAGAGATTCGGGGAAATAAACCTGATGGGCGAGAGACTTTGGTCTCTCCACTAATAAGACTAGAAGTCAGCAGGAAATTGCACCCGGTAGCTCAACTTCTAGTCTTATTTTTTTCTTGATTTCTTACTAATATTCTATTTAATCTCTATCAAAGATTTTAAATAACCTAATAATTCAATGTCTAAAAAACGATGGATAATTATAATCATAACAATTGTAATAATTCTATGATGATCTATATTATACTATCTATACCAGCATAAAGAACTTAAAGATTGATGTCCTAAATGATTTAATGAAACTTGTGATAATGGGGAATGTATTTGTATTGAAGATTCTTGTTCAAAAGAAGATATAAGGTGTAAAGTTAAATCATTTCCGTGATATAAAAACAAATTTATTGCTGAACCCCAAAAAAATAAAAAATATACCTGTCCTCCAGAGCATGAGAATGTCTGTGAACAACTAAATATAAATTATGATCCTGATTGTAAATTATGAGAATGTCTAAATTAGATAACTTATATTCTCTTCATATTCATTACAATCCAAAATTTAACATAAATAACATTCTTATTAATGCTATTAATCTATAATTCTCCCTTTAAAAAGATACAAGTATAAAACAAGATAAATCACATGCTTCTTCAATTAATATAAAGCTAAAACCATAACATTACATTATTCTGAGAATAATTTCATACCTCTCTTTGATAATTCCCAAACAATAATTGTAATAACTGCATTAATAATCAATACCCATAAAGGATCTTTATAATAGTTTCTTACAATTTTTGATATAAGTTTATTAAATTCTTCTTTATCTCAATTCTTTAATACTTTTTGTACATCTTTATTTTCCATAGCTTTTTTAACAATTTTATCTGTTTCTTGACTATTAACAACTTCCCTTATAATTTTCTCAATATTTTCTTGTCAGTATGTTTCAATTACTGCTTGAATTTCTTCATTATCTAAAATTTTCTCAAGAACCTCTTTCTCTTCAATAGAGTAGGCACCTTCAGGAAAAGGAATTGTTGTAATTTTCTTTGTTACATCTTCATTATTAGTTGATACAACTTCAACTAAATCTTTTTTAGTTCCCATTTTTAGAGAATCGATCTCAGCATACACTTTTGGTGTTCATGCTAATAATCATACAACTCATAGAGTTAATAATCTTTTGTTCATGTTTATATATATTAGAATATAAAACACATTTTTATTATTATTCTATCTTACGTTGAAGAATATAATTACTAATAATTGTGAAAAATAGAGAAATTTCTGTGAATAATTCACATAATCAAAAAAAACAAAAAAATATATCAAACTATAGTTCGAAGCACATTTAAGAAAATCTATAAAAATAAGAAACTATAAATAAAAAAATCATTAAACATAAGAATAATAATTCTTATCTATTTCACTTCATGTTTATTATGTTTAACTATTAGTCTTATAAAACAATAAATACCTCAACAAATCAGAATAATTCATCAAAGAACATAATATACCCATTTCATATCATATGATAAAGTATAATTGTTAATTAATCACAGCTCTCAATTTTCTCCAGTTCATATTTCATACAAATTGAACACATGAGAAGGCTTAACACTTACACAATAATATGAATAAATATCTTCCAACTTTCAAATTTCTTTTGAATCTACATTATCTAACTCTCGTGGATATTTACTTCAATAATAATATCTATTATTATCATATCGCTCCTTAAAATGACTGTCATCACCAGTCATTCTAATTTCTTTAGTTTTAACTGTCTCTAAATCCAAATCTTCTGGTACTAAGAAGATAAATCATTTTAAACAAGTAAATGGTTTTACCTCATTAACATATCAACTAAATCAAGAAACAGATATGAGTTTATATCAATCAACAATATTAGTATCAGTGATCATAGAACAAACTTTCTGATAACAAGTAGGGAAAATTGGAGCTACTGTTCAAAAAGCATCTTGAACATTCAATAATCAGAAGACTCATAATAAAGCTAATAACAAATATTTTTTCATACCATAATAACTTAAATAAATCAAAACTATTTTTTAATCTTCTCCATAAAGATACTTGCATCAAATGTATCTTAGTACTTATTATAAAATCGTCATCATAACCAAACCAAAATTCCAATAACAAACAAAACAATAATAGTAATAACAGTATTTTTAATCTTCTTAGATTTAAGTTCTTTATCATCAATTTTTCTAATCTTAAGATAACTTATAATTCAAATAATAAATACTATTCAAACTAATATAACTTCAATCCATTTAAAAAGAAAAGAAAGGACAGTAAATAACAAAGAAGGTTCAGGGTCTGGTACTCTTCCAACAGTTCCCTTTACTCAATACAGTGATTGAGCAGGATAATTAGTAAAATCAAAATCACCTCATATAACTTTAGAAAGGAATGAAGCTACAAAAGCAAAAGCAACAGTAAAGAATCATTTAATTCTATTAAGAATCTTTTTCATAAACAACACTTATTTAAAATAAATCACTAAATATTATCAAAAATATACCACATAAAATCGGTTTCATAACCGTACTAAAACAACAAGAAGTAATAATATTATAATCGTAAACATCGTATGTTTAATTTTAACTGATTTAAGTTCTTTATCTTCAATTTTTCTAATCTTAAAATAACTAATTATTCATACTAAAAATATTACACCTATTAACACAATTTCAATTCACTTCACTACAGTAGAAAGAATAGTAGAAGAGGATTCAACTGAATAACTTGTATCAGGAGATAGTACTCAATACTTTGTCTGTCCAAATGAAGGTTCAAAAAATTCAGAACTATTTCACATAGCCTTAGATAAAAAAGACGCAACGCCAGCAAAATAGACAATAACACTTGTTCTAAATTTAGAAGGCAATTTTTTCATATTCCAAATATAACTATAAAACAGAAAAAATAAAATTTCACTATCAATAATATTTATTATAAAGTCGATATCATAATCAAATCAAAATTCCAATAACTAATAGTATAATAATAGTAATAATAGCATTTTTTATCTTCTTAGATTTAAGTTCTTTATCTTCAATTTTTCTAATTCTTAAAAAGCTAATTATTCATACTAAAAATATTACTCCAATTAACACACCTTCTATACATTTCACAACAGTAGAAATAATAGAAGAAGCAGAAGATGATACAGGTTCATAACTATACTCATCCATTGGCACTCAATACATTGGCTGTTGTATACCTGGCATAGAGTGTCAAAATCCAAGACTATTTCACATAACCTTAGATAAAAAAGATGCAATACCTGCAAAATAAATAATGACACTTGTTTTAAATAGAGAAGGTAATTTTTTCATATTCCAAATATAACTATAAAACAGAAAAAATAAAATTTCACTATCAATAATATTTATTATAAAGTCGATATCATAATCAAATCAAAATTCCAATAACAAATAATACAACAACAGTAACAATTGTCCTTTTAATCTTCTTAGCTTTAAGTTCCTTATCTTCAATCTTTCTAATTTTTAAGAAACTAACAATTCAAACAACAAATATTGCAGCGAATAATACAGACTCAAAACATTTTACAACAGTATCAATTATACTAGAAGTTGAAGAAGGTTCTGGAGCTACAGAAACAGGAATAGGGCGAGGCCTATATACTCAATAAAATCCTTGTTGAGCACCTCGATCATTATCAATAGTCTGTCACATAGCTTTAGAAACAAAAGAAGCTATAGAAACAAAAGCCATAGCAAAGAATCATTTAATCTTAGAAAAACTATTTTTCATGATATTTTAAGTATTAACAATAAATCATTTCATAAGGACATGCATTCTGTCTATTTTCATCAAAATTCCATGTATGATAAGGACCACCTAAACAAAAATCCCAGAATTTACAACTTTCACAATGTTCACATTTAGTTCTCTCCTCAGTTCTGAATTCTTTATATTTACTATCCCATACTTCTTTAAAATTATCTTTTCTAATATTTCATTGGATAAGTTTTTTTATTCTAGGAACACTAGGACAAACAAACAAATCTCAATTATACAAAATACTAGCAATATTAATTCAAGCTCTACAAAAATAGTAATATTTTCTAACTTCTTTTTCATAATCTAATCCTAAGAATCCATTACATCAGTACGTTACTTCCATACATTTATTATCTTTCTTAGATTTAATAAAATCTAATACTTTTTTAAGCTCAACTCCATTTAACATTAAGTCTCAATTATCTTTAGCTCTTCCTATTGGATCCATAGACGCTAATCTCCAAGAATCAATTCATAAATCTAACATAACTTTATAAAGCTCTTCTATTTGATCTATATTTCATTTATGAAAAACTGTTGTAACTTGTATGATATTAACAAAATTAGCTTTCTTAAGTTTTCTAATATTCTCTAAGATAATATTATAAGAATTAGGAACTCATCTAAATTCATTATGAGTTTTTTCTAATCAATCGACACTAATAGAAATAGTCTCCATATTAGCTTTTCTTAATTTCTCAATATTCTCATCATTCATTAAAATACCATTAGTAGTCATTCACCAATGAAATCATAACTCATTAGTAGCATATTCCATAACTTCACATAAATCTTGTCTTACTAATGGTTCTCATCATGTTACATTAATAAGAATCTTACTAGCATCCATATCATGAGCTATCTGTTTGAATGCATCTTTAATTTCTTGAGTTGTTAGCTCTCCTGTATATTTTTTACATTCAGCACTACTACCACAATGTTTACAATGAGCATTACAAGAAAGAGTACATTCCCAAAAAAGATCAACTAAACGATGTTCTTTCATTTCCCTTTCTTTAACTTTTTTCATCATAGCTAACTCTCAGAGCTTGTAGATCTTCTTAAACATAACACAAAAAATTAGTAAAATAAGTTCAACAAAAGACTTCTAATAAAATATAGGATTATTTCAATACATTATTAAGCTTGAACTTTAAAAAAAATAAGAAAAAACTGACCTTGTGAAAGATCAGTTTAAATCAATACCCTTATCATTAATCTCATACAAAATGATTACTTAAAATGATATGCATTTTTCAATATCCTTTTCAGACAAAACAAGCTTTTCTACAATACCTTTATGATTTTTTACATTAAGTATCTCAACTCACACTATTTTTCAATCTTTATCTTTATCAACAATAAGCCAACTTTTTTTCATTTCTGAATCACAAACTTTATTGTTTGATATCTTAATGTAACACGCATCTACTTCTGAATCATAACTAACTTGTTCAAAGATTTGCATGATAATTAATAACAATATAAACAAATTTTTTATAAAGAAAAAAATTCACATTTCAACAGAGGAAACAAATAAATAGTCAGAATTTAAACAAAAAAACTGACCTTACAGAAGGATTGTTTAAACCAATATCTCATACAAGCATAATTATTTAAATAATGAAGAATAATTATCAAAAAACAAGAAGAAAATCCCCACAAAAAATATTTCAGCACAATGTTAAAAAATTTTAACATTTTAATTTGCATTTGTTAAAAATTTTATTATATTATAAATACTTTTATACAACAAAATACTATGAGCACTTCAATCAAAAAATTACGTATCGAAAGAGGAGTTAGCCAACAAGAGCTAGCAGATCTTCTTGAAATCACTCGTCAAACTTTCTCAAAATTAGAAAATTGAAAAATTGATCCAACATTATGACAAGCTGTAAAAATTTCTGAATTTTTTGGTGTAGATGTAGTAGAATTTCTACCATGAGACACTCAAACCAGAGCAACAAAAGAGATAGATTGGGAAAAATACAGACAGATAATCAAAAATTTCATCAAATACTGATCTAATAATTGAAAAATAACAAAAACGAAACTTGCCAAGCTTTGCTATTTATTAGATTTTGCTCGATATTACAATAATCTAGAATCCATTACATGACTTGAATATAGAAGGATTCAACAATGACCAGTACCTGATGCTTATTTTAGGACAATAGAAGAGCTCCAAGAAGAAGAAAGCATTACAATAAATCAGAAATGAAAAGCATATCTTATAGAAAACGTAGAAGAGCCAAAACATGATAGATTATCAGAAGATGAAATGAATCTATTAGAAAAAATTGCTAAAAAATGGAAAGATGATGATACACAAAAAATCGTTGATTTCACACATCAGCAATTACCACGAATGATTTGTAAAGATAAGGAAATCATACCTTACGATTTAATTACTCAAGAAGAATCTGATAATGTTTATTAATACATGATACAAAGTTATAATCACTGAATATGCAGAAAGACACTTTATAAAAGCATTCAAAAAAAGATACAATAATATTCGAGATAAAACAATAAATGCCATAAACGAAATGCTGAGTCGTATAGATTTATTTATTAGAACCTCAAAAGCAGAAAGAATTCATATTTCTGAAAACTGATATATTGCAAAATGTGAATTTAAGATAGCCTGATCTAATGAATCTCCTAAAACATCATGAAATAGAATTATTGCATATGTCGACGAAAACAAAAAAGAGGTTCAGATTTTATTACTCTATACAAAAACAGATATCCAATGATGAAACGAAACAGTCTGGCGACAAAAACAAATAAAAGAAAATCACAAAGAAATATATTCTAAATTCAATTATCAAATATAATTAAATCAAACCATTAAATATTGATACCAAAAACTAAATACTTTTTCTTTCTTCTCTTAATAAAATACACAATTCAACAAATTACAATAACAAATCAAAGAAAATATAATATATATTTAATAATTGAACTCTTATCATAATATAAAGATACAATTTTATTAAGAACAACATCTCATTCGTCATTCTTTCAAAGTTTATAAAATTCTATCAAATGAAAAGTCTTATAATGAGAACAACGAAAATCATCTTTATCATAAAGTCTAGTTAAAAATTTTGTACCATAATTATCCAATCCCCATATAATATTTTCTTCAATTCGAAAATATGAATTAGGCTCCCAATCAGTCCATCTAATAGGTTCTTCAGCCAATTTTATAGGTCTAATATCATTAAAATCCAAATCATCTGGAATCAAAAATATAAATCATGTTACAATTGAAAATCATTTTATTTCCTCAGCAGATCAATAAAATCAAGTAAAAGAAACTAATTTATATCAATCGATACCATTAGGATTAATTATGATAGGACGAATAAACTTATCACAATAAGTATAAACTGGAGCAACCGTTCAATAAGTAGTCTGAGTAAATAACAATCCTAAAAATCAGAATAGGAATAATAACAAATATTTTTTCATTAAGAAAAAAATAAGAAATTAAAACAATTCATCAATCATATCAGTATTTACCATCCAAATATAGAGAGATATTAGCACAATAATTAATATTAAAATAGAAATAATCCATAAAGATATTTTTATATTTTTATGCTTTAAATCCTTATCTTTAATTCTCCATATTCTAAAGAAACTAACAACTCAGACCAAAAAAGTAACAATAACTAAAATAGAAGCAAAAAGTCCAAGAGGAGAAGAAGTATCACGTTCTTCTCTTACATCAATAGGAACTCAATATAATGACTGCACAACACTCCAATGATCAGAAAAGCCAGGTCAAAATCATTGTTTTCCAGTATTCTTCAAATCATCTCGAGATTCTCACAATGTTTTAAGAGGCAATCATAATAGAGTAGTTAACATTACAACTAAACGAGTTTTTATATTAGTTTCAGATTTCATAATAGAACATATAATTATTTAAAACTATATATTACTTAATAAATATCAGAAATAGATTCAGATATACTTAAGATATTTATCATCATTATTCTCAGCATACGTTTTCATTAAACTTTTAAATCTATTAATAGTAGAAGAATCTTTTTCTTTTATAGAAGGAATCAATATTCATAAAACTTCTGCAGTATTTCACAATTTATCTTCTGCTATAATAGCTTCACCTGGCATCTCATGTTTAACTACCTTACAATCGTTAAATCTTCATCTCCATGGTTGAATAGTATACTTAAATCCCTCACCATCAGCTTCTTTAGCCTTAAATACCAATGTTAAATCTTCTTTAACTCAAGTAGAAACACGATATTGGAAATATCAACGACTCATAGGGAAAGTAC
>CAMKSF010000025.1 GCA_946415375.1 uncultured Clostridia bacterium | reverse complement strand
ATGTTTATTACAATATTCATAAAGTACTGAACCAGGTATATATGGGAATCTTGTTTCTGTTGCTTGTCCTGGATGTAATCTTACTCTTTCTGTTCTATCTTCTGATACCTGTGCTATCCACATTATATAGTGTTCTTCTTCCATTGGATGTTCTACTTCTCCAACTCTAACAACTATTTCATTTCCTTCTATTTCATAAACTGGAACATGTTTTTCTGTTGCTGCATCAGTAGAATTTGCATGTAATAGTTCCATTTTTTCACCACAACAATTTATATTTTCACTATTTCCATGTATTAATCCTATCATGTTACCACATTTTTTACATTTATAAAATCTAACGTTTTCTTCCATATAAATCAAATCCTTTCTATTTTTTAATATAATATATTTTTAAAAATTTATACACTAAATTGTATTTACTTAGGTCTTAAATTGAATAATTGATAATATAACTACATATCTTTTAATAAATCTTTTCCACCTTTTATATAGTCCCATCCTGAGAATATTGCAGCAATTACAGAGACAACCATAAGTACAGTTACAGCTATATTTAAAATAAATTGTGGTGTAGTCATATATACTCCTACTGATGATGCCATTTGTTCAGCTTCACTTCCAACTCTAAATACAAATTGTCCAAAACTAAATTTATCTAAAAATGCTAAAATTATTGCTGTCATTTGTGTTGCAGTTTTAACTTTTCCCCAAATTGATGCTGCTATAACTTTTCCACCTTGTTCTACTGCAATTAGTCTATATCCTGAAACTACAAACTCTCTAAATAGAACTATAATTGGTATCCATGCTGGAAGTTTATCCATACCAACAAGCATTACCATTGCAGCTAATACTAATATTTTATCTGCTATTGGATCTAAAAATTTTCCAAAATTAGTTACAAGATTTCTTTTTCTTGCAATACTTCCATCTAATTTGTCTGTTATGGATGCAATAATAAATATTAAATCTATGATTATACAAGAAATAGGTATTCCCAAAAACTCTCCTTGTATATTTAAATATGGTATTAAAACCATAATTGGTACTAATATAATTCTAAGAACTGTTAATTTATTTGGCAAATTCATTTTTTTCTTCCTTTCAAAAAAGGGACTCTTAAGTCCCTAAAAACTACTTACTCAATTCCTCTATTGCTTTATTTAATTGAGTATCATCTTCATCTTTTAAAGCATATATATTTTTTACTGTATCAGGTAACTTAATTTCAATATCTGGTGAAATACCTTTTTTATTTATTTCTGTTCCATTTGGCGTAAAGTACTCTGCTGTTGTTATTTTAAGTCCACTTCCATCTAATAAAGTAATTACAGTTTGAATAACACCTTTTCCAAATGTTTTTGTTCCTATAACTTTTGCTCTTGAATTATCTTTTAAAGCTGCTGTTAATATTTCAGAAGCACTTGCAGTATTTTCATTTGTTAAAACAATAATTGGAAAATCATATTCTATTTTAGATTTTGTTTTTTCTGTTTCTTCCTTTCCTTTATTATCTTTTGTTGTCATTATTGTTTTCCCTTTATCTAAGAATAAATCAGCTATTTTATTTGCTTCATCAACTATTCCTCCACCATTGTTTCTCAAATCAAGAATTAATGATTTAGCACCTTTCGAAATCAAGTCATCTATTTTTTCTTTTAGTCTCTTTGAAGAATCAGTATCAAAACTTGGTAATTTTATATATCCAATATTATTATTTAAAGACTTTGAACTTATTGGGTTTGTCTCCACTCTTTGTCTTGTTATTTCAAAGTCTAATTTTTGCCCATCTCTTTCTATTACAAGTTTAACCTTTGTTCCTTCTTCTCCTTTGATATTATCAGCTATTGTATCAAAATCATCATATCCATAGTCTTTTCCGTCAACATTAATTATTGCATCTCCTGATTTTATTCCAGCCTTCTCCGCTGGACTATCTGGAATAGGATAATATACTATTATTTTTTCACTGTCTTCATCTGCTATCATATATACCCCAATTCCAACAAAACTCCCTGTAATATTTTCTGTAAAATCATCCATTTCATTTTTTGGAATATATTCTGTGTATTTATCTCCTAACCCTTCAACATATCCTTCTATTGCACTATCTTTTAACTTTTGTTCGTCTATTTTTTCTTTCCATAAATAGTTTTTATCTATTACAGATTTTATTGTGTTTAAATATGTTTCTAAGCTTGAGTTTTCTAGATATGTATTATCTCCTGTTATTAAAGTATAAGCAGGGTTCTTTGTAAAATATGTATATAGTGCAATTGATGTTACCATAAAAGTAATAAATGCCGTTAAAATAATTATCATTATGACTCTATATATTCTTTGAGCTGTTCCTTCATGCTTATCATTCATCTTTTTTCCTCTTTTCTATATTAAGGTAAATAATTCATAGGATTTACACAATTTGCATATCTAGGTCCAGGTGTCCTAATTTCAAAATGTAAATGTGGACCTGTAACATTTCCTGTTGCTCCTGATTTCATTACTTGTTGTCCTTTATTTACATATTGTCCTGCGCTTACTATTACACTTGAAGCATGTGCATAAAAACTATATATATTGTTTCCATGATATATTTCTACATAATTTCCATATGCTCTGTTATATCCTGTGTCTACAACTTGGCCATCCCCAATTGCATATACTGGTGTTCCACTTGATACTGGGAAATCAACTCCTGTATGATGTCCTGAGCTCCAATATCTTCCCGATACACCATATCCGGTTCCAATATGATGATTTGTTACAGGATATCCAAATCCATAACTACTTGACCCTCCACCTGAATAGCTGCTTGCCGAGCCTCCTGATGTTCCTCTTTTTCTTGCCTGTTCTTCATCATATTGTCTTTGTAATTCAATTATCCTTCTATTTATACTTTGTTCGTGAGAAGCTAACTCATTAAGCTCTGCTTCTAATTCTTTCTCATCTTTTTGAAGTTCTTGAACATATTCTTCCTTTGTCTTTTTTATTGCTTTTAATCCTTGTTGCTTTGATTGTAATGTAACTTTTGAATTACTTAAGTCCTTTTTATCTGTTTCAAGTTCTGTTTTTTCAGCTTCTATTTTCTTTTTATGTGCTTCTAGCTGTTCTAGCATTTTTGTATCATAATCAGCAACTTCTGAAACAAGATAATAGCTTGAGATAAAATCAACCAATGTTGCAGAAGAAAGCAAGAAATCCAAATAAGATGTTTCACCTGTTTTGTACATAGCTACAAGTCTGGCATCTAATGCTTTTTCCTGTTTTTCATATTCTATTTCATCTTCTTTTATTTGGGTTTCACTCTCAGTAATTTTCACTTGTAATTTGCTGATTTTATCACTTACTTTTTCAATTTCTTCTTGAAAATCTGTAATCTTAGTATCAAGGTCTTTAACCTGGTTTATAGTTTCTTCCTTTTCTTTTGATATTTCTTGAATTTTCTTCTCTGTTGATGTAATTTTATTTTGTATGTTGTTTTTTTGGTTTTTTAAATCATTCATATTAGCAGCCATACTTATATTGCTATATGCAACTAATATAGAAATTATTATAAAAACAATAAAACTTTTTAAATATTTTTTCATATGAAATCCTCTTTTCTTTTTTGTTTAAATTATTTTAATTCTTTAAACCTTTAAGTATTTTCTCATTGAAATTGTACTTCCAAGTACGCCTATTCCAATTCCTAATGCTAAATAAACTATGACTACTAAATTAATCAAATCAGAAAAATTAAGTAGAGTTAATCCCATTTTTGATATAAATCCAGAAAATCCACTGTTACTTACTGCTACTGAATATATTACAGCAAGTAGTGCTGTTGAAATTGCTCCAGCAATAAGACCTATTATCATACCTTCTACTGCAAAAGGCCATCTTATAAAGCTATTCGTTGCGCCTACATATTTCATAATTGATATTTCTCTTCTTCTTGCATGGACAGTAAGTTTTATAGTATTCGCTATAATAAATATTGCAAATACTACTAAACATATAGAAATTACATATGTTGCTATTCTTATACCCTTTGCAATTTTTACTAGTGTTCCAATTGTTTCATTACTGCTTCTTATTTCATCAACATTATCTAGTTTATTAATTTTTTCTTGAATACTTGAAGATTTACTTAAATCTGTAAGTGTAACAATGTACGAAACCTGGAATATGCTTTCATCTCTTCCTTCTAGTAAATATGCCTTTTCACCAAATCTTTCTTTAACTTGTTGTAAAGCTTGAGCTTGTGATATAAAATCAACTGTATTTACTCCATCTATCGCTAGTAACTCTTGTTTTAATTTCGTAATATCTTCATCTTTTGCATCTAGTTTCATAAACACTTGTATTCCCTGCTCCGCTTGAACCTGATCTACAAAGTGATTTAAATTTTCTCCTATAACAAAGAATATTCCAAATATAAGCATTGTAACACACATCATTCCAATTGATGTTAATGCTTGTTTTTTATTTTTAAAAACATTTGAAAAACCTTCTCCTATTAAATATGTTAGTACACTATACTTCACGATCATAACCACCTTTTTTATCATCTCTAACAATTCTACCTTTTTTTATTTCGATGACTCTTTTTCTCATTTGATCAACTATGTCTTTTGCATGTGTTGCAACAACAACTGTTGTTCCTCTTAAATTTATATCATTTAGTAAATTCATTATATCCCATGCAGTCTCTGGATCCAAGTTTCCTGTTGGCTCATCTGCAATAAGCATTGATGGATTATTAACTAAAGCTCTTGCCAAAGCAACCCTTTGTTGTTCTCCTCCTGATAGTTCATTTGGATACATTTTTGCTTTTCCACTAAGACCTACTAATGATAGTACCATTGGAACTTGTCTTCTAATATGTCTTGATGTTGCTCTAACTATATACATAGCATATGCTACATTGTCATATACTGTTTTATCTGGTAGTAGTCTAAAATCTTGAAAAACAACTCCCATGCTTCTTCTTAGATATGGTATTCTACTTTGTTTTAAAAATGTTGTGTCTTTTCCATTTATTATTATGCTTCCTGATGTTGGTTCTTCTTCTTTTAATATCATTTTGATTAATGTTGATTTTCCACTTCCTGATGCTCCTACTAAAAAACAAAATTCTCCTTTGTCTATAACAAAATTAGCATTTTTTACTGCTTCTACACCTGTATCATATTTTTTTTGTACATTTCTAAATTCTATCATCTTCTAGCTTTATCCTTTCACATAAAAAATTATAGTGCAAACTTTTTACATTTATATCATACCAATAATCAACTTTTTTTTCAATACTTTTCGCAAAAATTTCACTTTTTTTTAATCAAATTTTGAAATAATTGCTGTACTATCTATTTCGAAGTATTTAAGTAGTTCTTCAGCCTTCCCAGATTTTCCAAATTTATCATTTACTCCCATTCTTTCTAATTTAATAGGATAGCTGTCTGTTAATACTTCTGCAATAGCAGAACCCATTCCTCCCAAAATACTGTGATCTTCTATTGAAATTAGTCTTTTAGTTTCTTTTGCACATTTTAATACCATTTCTACATCTAAAGGCTTAATTGTATGTACATCTATTACTCTAACATCAATACCTTTTTCTTTTAATTCTTTTTGTGCTTTTATTGCTTCAGAAACTGTCACTCCAGTTGCAAATATTGTAGCATCCTTTCCTTCTCCTATTTGAACCATCTTTCCAATTTCAAAATCTTGATTTTCATCATATATTTCAGGAGTTGCAAGTCTGCAAAGTCTTACATAACATGGACCATCTATTTTTGATATTTCTTTTATTAACCATTTAGTTTGAATATCATCTGATGGACAAAATACTTTCATATTTGGCAATACTCTCATTAAGCTTAAATCTTCAAGCATTTGGTGTGTCGCCCCATCTTCTCCAACTGTAACTCCAGCATGTGTTGCACATATTTTTACATTTAAATTGGGATAGCATACACTACTTCTTATTTGGTCATAAGTTCTTCCTGCTGCAAATACTGCAAAAGTACTAGCATATGGTATTTTCCCACATGTAGCCATTCCTGCTGCAGTTCCTATCATATCAGCTTCTGCAATTCCAATATCAAAAAATCTATTTGGAAACTCCTTTGCAAACTCAATTGTTTTTGTTGCTGTTGCCAAATCTGCATCTAATACAACTATATTTTTGTTTTCTTTTCCAAGCTCAACTAGAGCTTCTCCATAACTTTGTCTTGTAGCTTTCATTCTATTATCCAAACTCCTTTTTCAACTTTATATACATATTTATTTCTATCATCTATACAATATTTTTTATATAGATTTTTTAAATTCTTTTTAGTTATTGTTCTATTAATTCCATTTGTTTTAACTTGGGTATAAATATCAAATAAAAAATTATCTATTTTAGGATTAATTAAAACATATTGTCTTTGTTTCATATAATAATTGTATTGTGTGTCTTTTGTCCAATTCTTTCCGTTATATACAATACCTGCTGATAAGTCGTCACAGACTTTTTCTACAATATATTTATATGGTATTACAGGTACTACAGGATTTGCATCAAAATCTATCCAGTATTCTAGATGATGTTTATTCCTTCCCTTATGATGAAGCCAAGCATCTGAATACCCTTTATCTTTTTTTGCTTCTGTTATTGGACTATGTGTACCAACATAATACTTTACACTTTCACCAAATTCTGTCGGTGAAAATTTTGATAAATCATGTACAAATCCTCTCCATGGAATTCCTGCCCTACAAGCCAACTTAAATACTATCCATTTATGTTTTATTATTGTTTTTGTATGTCCTAATATGTTTTTTATCATTTTAACAAATCACCTTCTATTTATATTAATATTTAACCATATTTTATATTTTATTGCAACACTATTTTTCGAAAAAATCTTATAAAAATTAATATAAACTATTGACATTTACATAATCGTATGGTATTATGTTTAACAGATTTGGCATATGCCTTATCCATTTTCGGCCCTTAGCTCAGTTGGTTAGAGCATCCCGTTAGGGACAGGAGGGTGGCTGGTTCGAATCCAGTAGGGTCGACTCTAAAGACCATATATGGTCTTTAGATAATAAAAAAAGCAGGTAATTCGTTGAATTTACCTGTTTTTTTATTCTTATTATAATAACAATTATCTCATTGTTTTAACATTTAATACTTTACTCCATCCAGAACAGAACTTCTTTCCATTTACAGTTTTAAATGTTCTTATTCTTACATAATATTTCTTTTTAGCTTTTAATTTCTTAACTGTACTTGATGTTGTTTTATTTTTCTTTATTTTTACTGTTTTCTTTCCACTTGTAAAACTCTTATTTGTCGCATATTGTACTTCATATCCTGTTGTTTCTGTTGTTTGTTTTTTCCATGTTGCTTTAAATTGTTTCTTTCCTGCTGTTAATTTACTTAGAGATGTCCCTTTTGGATTTATATAATATTTAAAGGATTTTGTTCCTTCATAAATTCCTTTAAATGATATTGTTATGTTGTATTCTCCAACTTTTTTACTACTATTATTTGAATATTTAACTGTATAGTTTGATGCTGCAATTACATTTCCTTTACTATCCTTTACTATAACCGTTGGTTTTTGCACCTTTTTATTATATGTAAACTCTGTTTTTGATAATGTAATTGTTTTTATACTTGGAATAACTGTTGTTTCTTTTTTTGAGTTAAAAACTTTTCCACATTTTGTACATTTAGTTTCAGTTGTTTTTATTATACTTCCATCTTTTGAAAGCGTTGCTTTATTTACTTTTGTTGTTGTTACATTGTTTGTTGTATGTGTAAGTTCTTTCCATTGAGCAATAGCTGTTATATCTGATTTTACTATATATGTATCTTTTGGCTGATAAATTTTATTTCCTATTTTCCACCCTGTAAATTCATGGCATGCAGGTGTTTCGATTCCATATACAGAAGGACTTTCAATTATCCAACCAGTACCTTTTACCATTCCTGGTAAATAGCAAGTTTGACCTTTTCCTCCATTTGGATTAATTGTTATTTCATATCTTGGTAATGAACTTTCTTCTACACATGTTGCCTGATATTTTCTATACTTTGAACCTGATACCAGCATTGTTGTATCAATCTCTATATCATTTAAATAGAATAGTGACCAATAATCATCAGACATTTCATCATATACATAATTTCCAACTTCTCCAAAATTCATTGTTACTAAATACTCATGTCCTGCAATTAGTTCTGTAGAATCTGTTATTTCTTCACTAGCTGTTGAATCATACCAGCTAGCTATTGATACTGTGTATTTTGAAGGTTCTGTTGATTTGAATGTATAATCAATTGGCCTTAATCCCGCAATAAATTCTCCTGGTGCCATTGTTATTCTTGAGTCTCTGATGTATTTTCCTGCCGCAATTATCTTTCCAGAAGACATCTCTTTCCCACAAACAGAGCAATAAACATCTCCTGTATATCCATCTTCATTAAATGTTGCAACCTTTGCATTTCTTATTTCGTTTCTATCATGTGCTCCTAAGAATCCTCTTTCATAACATCCAGAATCTAGGCAATTACGCCAATGATACTCTGAATCTGTTGTTGTCCATTCTTCTGAAAAACTATGTTCTAAAACAGTAAATGTTACTGTGCATGTATCTAACGTCTCATAATTTTCATTTCCTTCTTCAGATAATTGGAATTCAACTGTTGCAGTATATACTCCTGTATTTAATCCACTAATCGGTCTTATATAATATACTGAATTATTTGTCGTTCCAACTGAGAATACTCCGTTGTTATTACGTCCTGCTTCAAATTTATCAGCATCTGTTCCTACAAGATGTAATCTTGTATATTGATAATAGAAGAATTGTGTTCCAGTATTTGTTATTGTAAAATTACTAACAAATTCACTATTATTATATCCCGGTTTTGTAGAACCTAAATCTAATGTTGTTTGTTCAATAGCTGCTGAATATACATCACTTAATCCATATGATTTTATTACTCCAAATGGTAATAAATTAAGAATTATTATTAATGATATTATTAAACTAATTACGGTCTTCTTTGTTATTTTATTCATTATTACACCTCTTATTTCTTTCATTTGTTATCTCATTGTTTTAACATTTAATGCTTTACTCCATCCTGAACAATATTTTTTTCCATTTACTGTTTTATATGTTCTTATTCTTACATAATATTTCTTTAAGCCTTTAACTTTCATAATTATTGTTGATGTTGTTTTGTTTTTCTTAATTTTTGTTTTCTTGTTTCCACTATTAAATTTTTTATTTGTTGAATATTGTATTTCATATCCTGTTGTTTCTGTTTTTTGTGCTTTCCATACAACTCTAAATCTTTCGCTTCCTTTTCCTAATCTTACTAATGATGTTCCTTTTGGATTTATTTGATATGTTAATTCTTTTGTTCCTTTGTAGTTTCCTTTAAATGTAACTATAACTTTATAGCTTCCTATTTTTTTGCTGTTTTTATTTGAATATGTCACAGTATAATCTGTTCCATTTTTTAAGACTTTGCCTTTACTATCTTTTACTACAACACTTGGTTTTTGTACTTTTTTGTTGTATGTATATTTAGTTTTTGATAATTCAACTGTCTTAATACTTGGAATTACTGTTGCAGGTTTAGTATGTCCACAAATTGTGCATTTTTCTGTAATTGATCCATCTTTTTCTAATGTTGCAGGTACTATAGTAGATTTATAATTGTGCTCTTTTTTAGCAATTATTTTTGGAGTTCTACTTATTTCTTCTCCGCAAACTGAACAATATACAACCTCATCATAGCTTCCTTCGCTTGTACAAGTTGCAGCAATTTCATTTTCTCTTACTGCATCTTTTGGTGTATGTGGAATTTCTTTCCACTGAGCAACTGCAGTAATATCTTCTGTTATGTTAGAATATGTGTCTCCTACTTGATATATTTCATCTCCAACTTTCCATCCTGCAAATTCATGACATGGGGGTGCAGTAACTCCACGTAAATCCACAATCCAGTCATCTCCATAATTACTTACTGGAACAAATCCTGAACCTGTTCCACCATTAGCATCAAGAATTACTCTAGAGTTTCTAACTATTATATCTGGAGATTCAATATATACATATTGTTTAGTGTTCCCATTAAAACCAGGTAAAACTGTCCATTCTATTCCATTTATTGTAGCTTTAGTATTATCATTTATTATATTTGTATATACAGTTTCTTCATCTAAATTTGCTTGAAATCTAAAGCGATATGTTCCTTCTGTAAATGTTGACCCTGTTGATAGTTCAAATTCTTCTCCATTAAACTTTTTCCACTCTGTACTTGTAATTGTTATTCCAGTTCCTTTTGTTATTGTAAAATCAGGTCTGTCTATTAGTGCACCTATTGCATATACACCTTTAATATTAGATGTAGCTTCTACTTCTGTTATAAGCTCTCTATCTGAAGGAGATTGTGTTGTATACGTTATATAAATAAAACTTGGAAATCTATTATCTAATTCTTCATATTCTTCATTTGCTGTTACTGTAACATCTTGTGCTAATTCATATCCATCTTCTAGATGGAAAGTTATATATAATCCATATCTTGTATTATATTCATATTTGCTTGAATCTGGTATTACAGAACTTGATGAGTAATTTTGCCATTGTACTATATCAAGAGTTACTCCTTCTGTATCAGTTGTAATCGAAGTACTCTTAGGATGTCTTCCTGCTATAGGCTTTTCAACTCCTAAAATATTAATGTTGTTAATTGTTGTTGTTGCATAAACTTTTGAAATAGCACCAAAAGGTACTAGATTTAATATCATTATTAATGTTATTAATAGACTAATTAATGATTTTTTTGTTATTGTTTTCATTTTTACTTAATTTCCTCCTTTGATTTTTATATATAATTCTATATATAAAATATATATATCACATTATAAATTATTTTTCAATATACATAAAACTTTTTATTTCTTCGACAAATTTTGACAGACTTTGCAAGATATTTTTGATAAAATGTCAAAGCCTTTCTCTTAAAAGTAGAAAGGATGTAGATAATATGACATCAGCTGATGTAATTTGGAATCTGCTACAAATGTATTTTGCTGAAAAAGAAAAAAATTCCAAAAAGGAAAAAGAAACAAATGACAAAAATGATGAATGTAATAAATTACATAATCATTAAAAAATAGCAGGGGTGCCACCCTGCTATTTTTTTGACTTCAGCTGATGTTTGTATAATTTAAACTCATAGTGTCTAAACTATATCTTTAATATATCATAATTTTAATAATTAGTCATTATTAATTGGAAAATATTACTAAATTTCGTTTATTATTTTTGAAAGATATTTCATACTATTTAAGCATTGTTCTAGTTTATTTCCTGTTGCTCCTACTTCAATTATGCATGCTGCTTTTCCAAGGTTTTGATTATATCTGGAATTCCTTAGAATTATTGGTTTAAATAATCCTGGATATTCTCTATTTGCTATTTCTTGTAATTTAATTACAAATTGTAAATTAGACTTCCAATTTGGATGTTTTAGCTTGCCTCCATCTGTTCCAATTACAAACATAAGTTGTGCACACTCATCCTCTCCAATTTTAACTGTTGGTGCATAACTGCTGTAGCTTCCAATGGCATCTCTATGTAAATCTATAATTATATCTGCTTTTGTATTTTTTAGAAGATTTGAAACTGTAACAAGAGATCTTGAATATGAACCTGTATATGATGGATAATCATGATAAGTTTTATTATGTACAACATTTAGATTATATTTCTTTAGGTATTTTGTTAATTCATCTCCAACTCTTACTACTGAATAATTTAAATCTGTTGTTCTATAATTCCCTGTTGGTATATATGTATACTCTTTGCTTGAAGTATAGCTTTCACAAGTATGTGTATGAAATATTATAATATTTGTTTTATCTATTTTTAATTCTTCATATTTTAAATCTTCTTCTGTTAAATCAAAACTTGTTTCATTTTTTATCTTTACTCCTTTATATTTTTTTGTATATGCATCTGCTATTGGATTTTTAGTTATTATTTCAGTTTTTACATTATCTTTTGCAAGTTCTTCTTCTTCCTCTTTTTCATTTTTGTCCTCTTTTATTATTACATTTTGTCCAATTTCATTATTTGTTTCAATTTTCTCTTGTATTTTTTTCTTTGCATTCACTATCCCTAATTCTATACCAATTATTTTTTTTACTATATTGTTATTTGATGATTCATCTACTTTTTTTCGGTTGCTTTCTTCTATATTAGGTAATTCCATATTTATTGATTTTTTTATATGTTCTTCTATATTTGTAGAAACTTTTTCTCTTATGTTTATCTTTTCAAATTTTATTCTTTTTAATAAATTCTTGCAAAATACTATTAAAACTACAATTAAAATTCCTAATAGAAAAATTCTTACTAAATCTTTCAATCTAATTACTGCAACATTAAACATATATTTCTCCTTGTCCTTATATATATATTCAATAATTGCAGTAATATGAATATAATCTCTTTATGTATCACATAATCAATATCATATATAATAGTACCCCTTAGGTAATCTATTTTTTTAGTTCATTATTTATCTATCTTCACCTGTCTGTTTTAGAATACCAATTGTTTGATTATTAGTTTAATTTCCAAATACTTCTGGTTCTCCACCAATAAATCTTATTTCCCCGTCGATATATGCTACAGCTTGATCATCTCTTATTGCATACACTATAAATGGATTATCACTTAAAGTTCTCTCTAAAAATTCTTTTGTCCAATTTTTATGGTCTTCTCTTAAATAATGTGGAATAATATTAAATGGTACTATCCCAAGTTCCTTGTTTCCACACTTTTCTGTATCTACGTCTATATTATATCTTTCCTTCCAAAAATCCTTGCTTTGAATTTTCTTTCCTAATACTATTGAGCCTGCTGAAGTTCCCATTAATACTTTTCTTTCTGCTATTCGCTTTATTAAGTCGACAGTATTGGTTTCATCAAATATCTTTGAATAGATATGTTGTTTCCCGCCAACTATATATATTAAATCAGCATTCATCAATCTTTCTTCTATTTCTTCTTTTTCATGTGCATAGAAATCTATAAAGTCTATTCTACCACCAATGTGTTTTTCTATATTAGATAATTCTTTTATATACCATCTTTTACTTCTATTTTTTTCTATATAGTACATAGATTCATTAATAATTGCTATATCTATATCACTAGCCGGCTTTCCAACAATTTTAGAAACCTCCATTTCAATTTCATCTGTTGTAAATCCTTGTGACGCCAAAATTACTTTCATTATTAAAACCTCCAATATTTATTATTGTTGATTATTATATCATTAAAATCATCTTTTTTCAACAAAATAGTTGTATTTATCAGCATTTATATGACTATTATAAAAATACTACTGTCTTCAAACTATACTAAAAAAAGAACTCTTTCAAATTTCTTTGAAGAGTTCATTAAAATCATTTTTATGCACGTGGGTGTGCTTTTTTATATATATTATTTAATCCATCATTTTGAAATTGCATATATACTTGTGTTGATGAAATATCTGAGTGGCCAAGCATTGTTTGAATAGCCTTTAACTCTGCACCATTTTGTAATAAATGTGTTGCAAAAGAATGTCTTAATGTGTGTGGTGTAATATCTTTATCTATATGTGCTTGTTCTTGGTAATATTTAATTATTTTCCAAAATCCTTGTCTAGTTAGTCTTTTTCCATTAACATTAACAAATAAAGCTTTTTCTTTATCAGATTTAACCATAACATCACGAGCTTTATTAAGGTATTCTTTAATAGCATTTAATGCCATTTTTCCAAGAGGAATATCTCTTGTCTTTTTTCCAGTCTTGCATTGCACATATTCTTGCTCTATATTTACATCATCTACATTAAGAGAAATAATTTCAGTTACTCTCATTCCAGTAGCATAAGCAAATTCAAGCATTGCCTTATCTCTAATACCTTTTAAATCTGCATCTGTTGGTTGTTCTAATAATAGTTCAACTTCTTTTGTAGTTAAAATACATGGTGCCTTTTTCTCTATTTTTGGAGATTGTACCTTTTCTGTTGGATCAGCACTAACCTTTTTATTCTTAACCTCATATTGATAAAAAGAACGAATTGAAGCTATCATTCTAGATATTGTAGATGGTTTTTTATTTTGTTCTTCTATTAAATATTTTAAATACTCTTTTATTTCTTTTTCTGTTACTTTGTTGTATTTTAAATCTTTTGTTAGTAAATAATTTCTATATTGTTCTAAATCTCTTTTATATGATTGTAATGTGTTATTTGATGCCTTTTTATCATTCTCTAAAAATTTAAAAAATTGTTTTAATTGTTTTTCCATCGCTTACCCCTCATCCATTTACATAAACTATATATGTTATATCAAACAATTTTGAAAATGTAAATAGTTTTTTAAAAATATTTTATTATTTTTTTTAAAGTTCTTAATGTTACATAATTTTCAATTATTGCAGATAATACTAATAGTATCATCATTATTATAGAAATAATTGTATGTCTTAATATTTCTATTTTTATATTATCTTTTCTTTTATCTTTTACTATTGATTTATATAGTTTTATACTACTAACACCAATTGTTAAAACTGTAGGAATATATATAATGTTGTGTAGTACTAATGATGTCATACAAAACATAATGCCTTTTATTGTTCCAAATGTAATTGTAATTGAAGCTAAAGTGAAACCTAATATTATTCCTCTTATTAATATACTTATTAGAACAATTGGTAATCCAATTACCGTCGTTCCACCAATCCATAAAATAACTGCAAATAATAGATTCTTTTTAATTGATTGTGTTGTAAGCTGAAATTGGTTTACATTTTCAACTTTTTTATACATATCTATAAAATCACTTATATATTTTACAATTTCTATTTTTATATTTTCATTGCTATAATTTATTATCATAACTCCAATAAATAATCCAATCAGAAATAGTATACATACAAGTAGATATTCTTTATAATTATTTTTTATATATTCTATTAAAACTCTTTTCCAATTAGAATACTTCATTATATAATAAACTCCTTTGCTTATTACATAATTAGTATTCATTTTCATTCAAAATTATTCTATTTTTTAAAAATCTGCTGATTCTGCATAATCCTCTGGTATATTAAATATTTCATCATCAACTTTATATTTCAAATCAATTTTTATTAGTTCTTCTTGCTTTTCATCTTCGTTTTCTATAATATTTTTTATATAGCATATATTATTTCCATTAAAGTAAAATCTTGTCTTAATATTTGAATCCTCTTTGATGTTAGCAAATATTATAAAGTCTGTTTCTTCATTTTCATATTCTTCATAGTAAAAAGTAGATTCATTTATTTCTTCTTTTCCTGTTAAAAACGGTTTCTGGATATTTTTCTTTAAGCTACTAAGTATGATATCAGAATCAATTATTTCATCACCATAATCATAATACTCTTTTTCATCGTGCATTATAAAATAAGATTTATTTTCAAGTATTAAAGTTGACGTATGTTCTTCGTCGGAATACATATCTATACATATATCATTTTCTCTTTGTATCATAGATACTTTGTAATTAATCTCTGGCGTTGTTTCTTCCATTGAAAACGTAAAGCATTTACTTTTTAGCATCTTGTCATATATACTTTTTACCCTGCTTTTTTGATTACTAGTCAAAATCAGAGCAACTGCGAATATTAATAAAAACATTACAGATGCAGATATAATTATTGTTTTCTTTGACATTTATTCCTCCATAAAAATATACTTAATCTCCTAGACATATTCCAACATCTCTAGCTGTTTTTACTAAATCATCATCCATTTTTATAGTCTTCATATTGCTTTCTTCTGTTCCACCTTCAACAGCACCTATTTCTTTGTTGTTTCCAATAACTTCTTCTAATGGTATCGAATCTAATTTTCCATCTTTAAGTACTGCTAAAACATTGAATTTTCCTTCAAGTGCTAATTCCATAGCTTTAGCGCCATATTTTGTTGATAAAACTCTATCTGTTGCTGTAGGTGTTCCACCCCTTTGTAAATATCCTAAAGTTGTATTTCTTGCGGTCATTCCAGTTCTGGCTTCTATTTCTCTTGCAACAAATTCACCTGCTCCACCAAGCTGAACATTAATAACTCCTTCTCCGCCTTCTCTTGTACCTTTTATAAATAAATCTCCACCTTTTGGATATGCTCCTTCTGAAACCACCATAACACTAAAATTCTTTCCTCTAGCTTTTCTATTGTTTATAGCTTCAACAACTTTATCCATATCATATGGAATTTCAGGTATTAATGCAACATCTGCCCCACCAGAGATTGCAGATTCTAAGGCAATCCAACCAGCATATCTTCCCATAACTTCTAATACCATAATTCTATTATGAGTCTCTGCTGTAGTATGCAATCTGTCTAGTGCTTCTGTTGCAACAGATACTGCAGTGTTATAACCAAATGTCATATCAGTTCCTGCTACATCATTGTCTATTGTTTTTGGAACACCTATTACTCTTATCCCTTTTAATGACAAATCTCTTGCAGCTTTTTGAGTACTATCTCCTCCTAGAGTAAATAAACAATCTATTCCATCATCTCTCAAATTTTGAACACAAACATCTGACATATCCTTATATACTACATTTCCATCTTCAATTACTTTATAATTGAATACATTTGTATTTAATGATGAACCAATTATTGCACCACCTTTTTGTATAATGCCTGAAGCTAATGGATTTCCTTCTAATTGTATAAATCTATTTTCTACTAAGCCTTTAAATCCTTCAATAAATCCTACACTTTCTACTCCATGTACTCTTGCTGTCTTAATTATTGCCCTTATTACAGCATTAAGTCCTGGTGCATCTCCTCCATTTATTAGTATTCCTATCTTTTTTAAATCTGACATATTTCTCTTCCTTTCTTTTATGTTTTTATTATACCATTTAATTTTTTTTTTACAAGTAAATATTTAATAAAATTTAAAATTTGCATAATCCTAATTTTTGTGGTACAATACACTCATATTTGGAGTTGATAAAAATGTTCAAAAAAGAAGATATAGAAAATTTTCATATGCCAAGATGGGAAGAATTACCTGAGATTGATTTATACCTTGATCAAGTAGTTACTTTCATTGATAAATATTTACATGATTATTTGCAATATGAAAATGATAATAAAGAAAATAAAATTGTTACTAAAACAATGATTAATAACTATGTTAAGCAAAAGGTTATGGATGCTCCTATTCAAAAAAAGTATAATAGAAATAGCCTTGCTTACCTTTTTGTTATTTGCATTTTAAAACAAGTTTATAGTATTAATGATATTGATATATTAATAAAAACTATTTTAAAAGATACTCCTATCGATATAGCTTATAATGGTTTTTGCGATACCTTAGAAGATGCTATTTTCTCAACACTTATAAATAAAAAATTTACAGTAGATAAATCTACATGTTCTGAAAATAGATATGTTCTTCTTAATGTTGTACAAACTATTGCAAGTAAATTGTATGTAGAAAAATTTTATTTAGAAAAATAAATATCCCTGGCTTATCTGTCAGGGATTATATTTATATTTATTCTTCAATAAATCACATTTTTGCAGCTATTTTCAAGAAAATTATCACATAATTTCAAGCTTTTTAACAATTTTTATCACATTTTTGTAAAATTCGCATACTACACTAATCTTGTGTCTCAAAGTCGGTATTCATAATGTTTCTATTTCTCCACAAACTGCCAAACTCCATTATCATCTTTTTTTAATTGGATATCAGATTTTAGAGAAACTACGGGACGCAAGCCGATTCCAACACCGCGCTCACCGCCATACGAATAGGCTATGATGTAGTATGACACAACGCCACTATTCACAAAGCGCACACCGAAGTAAGCATAGTAAGAGGTAATATTGACGCACCTAGAAGCAAGCCAGTAATAATCTGTTCCAGGGTTAAATAACATTTCTCGTAAAACACTATCGTTTGCTAGTCCAACTGATTTTGCTGTATCATTAGTAGTTGTTAGTGTTTCTGGATAATAGTAATAATAATCTGATGTTAGTGTACATATTTTTCCTGGTGTCTCAGTATAATCAGATTTTTGAAAGCTTGTTCCATTCCACCAAGAAAATCCTTTAAATGTACTCCAATTATGTGGTTGAGATAGATTTCCATTTTTTACACTAGATTCATATTTTGGATATGAATCACCTTTCCATGAAAATGTTACTTTATTTCCATACTGATATGATTGATTCTCTCCATATACTTTTCCTGCTGCTATTTCTTCTGCAGTTGCTTTATTTACATTTACTCCAGTATGTTCTGGATCATATCCTGTTATTCTATTTATATCATCAACGTTTATGCTTCTTGCACTTTCTGCATATTTTCCTTTTCCATAGTAACTACATATTCTATTTAATTCACTTTCTGCATTTGTGTATCCTGTTCTACCCTTTACTTTAAAATATGAATTTGTATATACTCCATTATCTGTGCTATCGCCTTCTACTTTTGGAACTCCTGTAATTACTGATGAAATTAAGTTTAACTTTCCATTTTCTACTCCTAATAATCTCCACGTTCCATTGTAATCACTTAATTTTATTGTTTGGTCCTCATATCCATTTACTGATTGGCTTGATGAGATTTCTGTGGTGGTTGCTCCATCTAGCATTTTATATCCTATTGTATCTCCAATTTTTAATCCTGTAGCTGTTCCATCTACTCTTCGTATTTCTGTTACATCTCCATTTGCATCTCTTACCTCTTCCCAAAATGCCTCGTTTATATCTCCAGTTTTAGATATTGCAAATGCTTTGTTACCTACTTTTACTTGCCATCCATTTCTTTCATTTCCTGTTATATCATTGTCAGTTACTCCACTTATGTTTTTCTTTATTTCTGCTCTTAAGGCATCATCTTTTATTTGTCCGTTTTCATTTGATAAAGCTGCTAATGTTGCCATTTGTACTTGTTCTTTTAATCCAGAACTATCTGTTTTTTCTCTTGCTTCTCCTGCTCTTCTTAATATTGAATTATCTCCAGCTAGCATAGAAATTGAAATTCCTGCCAATATTAGTAAAACTATAATCGTTATTACTAACGCAATTAGTGTTATTCCTTTTCTACTTTTACAAAATTCTTTTTTCTTTAGGTTTTTATTCATTAAAATTACTCCTTTCAGATGAATTAACTGTTAAAAATAATATGTAATCACAGATATTTCGACATAGTTTAATTTGATTAATATTTAACCAAAATCATTTATAAAAGTGTTTAATGTTTTTTTGCTTTAGCGCGTGCCGTTGAAGTAGCTATTCGCAGCTTTAACTCTCTTTAAAATATCATTCTACAAATTGCCAAATTCCATTATTATCTTTTTTTAAATTAATATTAGATTTTAAATTAACAACTGGTCTCAATCCGTAAACCATGATATGCATTAGCATCATAAGATGACTTAAATCTAAAATCATCACTAATCCTTCCTTGATATGTACTTAGAAAACTATAGGATACAGCTCTATCATCTGTCATCCCTATACAGATATTACTCAAAAAATATGCATCTTCTAAGCCAAATAGTAAATTATATTCCACAGAGCTATGTTTTATTCCAATTTCTGCATCTTCATTTTTTACTTCAGTTAAAGTTTCTGGATAATACCTATAAGAATCAAATTTTAATTCGCAAATTTTTTCCGTAAGTGTTTTATAATTATTTGATTGCCAACTATTTCCATCATACCAACAAAATTTTGTACTATGTGCATTTGTTAAATTTCCATTTGCAACTTTAGATGTATATTTAGGTTTATCTGTACCATCCCAATAAAAAGTCGCCACATTCCCATATTGCCATAAATTCCCAGCAGCATATGGGCTTTTTGCGTTTATTTCTGCTTGTGTAGCTTTATTTGTATTTACCCCTGTATGTTTTGAATCATATCCTGTTATTTTATTTATATCTTCCGCATTTATACTTCTTGCACTTTCTGCATAATTCCCATTTCCAAATAAACTACAAATTTTATTTAATTCTTCTTCATAATTTTGATATGCCACTTCATATCCGAAATAAAATGCTTTTCTTGAGCGTGTATTAATAGTTGTTATAGGTTCATTTCCTATAACTTCCGATGATATTAATATCAAATTTCCTTTTTGTACGCCTAATAATTTCCACGTTCCTGTATAATCTCTTAAATCTATTGTTTGTTTTACTAGTCCATTTTTTGTTTTATCTGAGATTATTTGCATTTGAGCCTCATTTGTTCTATCTAATCCAGATGTTGAATCATAATTTATTATATCTCCAATTTTTAGCCCAGTAATTGTTCCATCTACTCTTTTTACTTCTGTCACGTTTCCATTTTCATCTTTTACTTCTTCCCAAAATGCTTCGTTTACATTTCCTGTATTAGATATTGCAAATGCTTTATTGTCTTTTTTTACTTGCCATCCATTTCTTTCATTTCCTGTTATGTCATTATCAGTTACTCCGCTTATGTTTTTCTTTATTTCAGCTCTTAAATCATCATCTTTTATTTGTCCATTTCCATTTGATAGCGCAGACATTGTCGCTATTTGTATTTGTTCCTTTGTTCCTGTTGTACCATTTTTTTCTCTTGCTTGCCCTGCTCTATTTAATATCGAATTGTCTCCTGCTAGCATTGAGATTGATATTCCAGCTAGTATAAGTAAAACTATTATCGTTATTACAAGTGCAATAAGTGTTATACCTTTTCTTCTTTTAACAAATTCTTTTTTCTTTAAGTTTCTGTTCATAAAAAACTCCCTTCATATGTATAATGTTTTAATAAATTATATAAAATCAAAACAATATTGTCAATTTATAAAATGTCCGTGTATGTATATATGTGTGTGCACTCTCGCAATATTTTTAAGCTTTTATTGCAATTCTATAACATTTTCATTACATTTGTGATACAAAAAATATCAGAAACTCATAGATTGAATTTCTGATATTTTTATAGAAAATCTATATAATGCTTTGTAAGTGGCGAGGCCACTTACACAATCATTTATTATTCTTCAATATTTTCTTCTTTTACATCTTCAACATAATCAACTGTATTTGTATTTGAAGTGTTTTCAGTATTTTCGTTATTTTCTGTATTTTCCTCAACATCAGCTTTATTTAGCTTTCTCATAGTTAAATTGATTCTGCCTTGTGGATCTATTGAAGTAACCTTAACAGTAACTTTTTGTCCAATTTTCAAATAATCTTCAACTCTTCTTATATGTTCATCAGAAATTTGAGAAATGTGAACAAGTCCTTCTTTTCCGTTTCCTAAATCTATAAATGCACCAAATGAAGTAGTTCTAATTACTGCTCCATAGTAGATTCCTCCAACTTCAATTTCTCTTACTATATCTTCAATCATATATAAAGCATCATAAGCTTTTTCACTATTTTCACCATAGATGAATACTTGTCCATCTTCTTCGATGTCAATTTTAACTCCAGTTTCTTCAATAATCTTGTTAATTACTTTTCCACCTGTTCCAATAACATCTTTTATCTTATCTACTTTAATCTTTGTTGTTATAATCTTTGGAGCATATTGAGAAAGTTCTGTTCTTGGCTCTGAAATTACTGGTAACATTATATCATTTAATATATACATACGAGCTTTTTCTGTTCTTTCAAAAGCTTCTTCTATAATCTTATATGATAGTCCATCTACTTTTATATCTACTTGAATAGCTGTTATTCCTTTTTCTGTTCCTCCAACTTTAAAGTCCATGTCTCCAAAGAAGTCTTCTATTCCTTGTATATCTGTCATCATAACATAGTCATTTTCATCTTCAGGATTTGTAATTAATCCTGTAGAAATTCCTGCAACTGGTCTTTTTATTGGTACACCTGCATCCATTAACGCTAAAGTGCTTGCACAAATACTTCCTTGTGATGTAGAACCATTTGAAGACAATATTTCTGATACAACTCTTATACTATATGGGAACTCTTCTTTTGATGGTAGTACTGGAACTAATGCTTTTTCTGCTAAAGCTCCATGTCCTATTTCTCTTCTTCCTGGTCCGCGAGAAGTTCTAGCTTCTCCTACAGAATATCCTGGGAAGTTATATTGATGCATATATCTTTTAGATTCTTCAGTATCAATTCCATCTAATGCTTGTTCTTCACTTACCATTCCAAGTGTTGCAATTGACATTACTTGTGTTAATCCCCTTGTGAACATAGCACTTCCATGTACTCTTGGTAATAATCCTACTTCACATGATAATGGTCTTATTTCGTCTAAGTTTCTTCCGTCAACACGTTTATGTTCATTAAAAATCATATCTCTAACAACTTTTTTCTCTAATTTATATACAGCTTCACCAATTGCAGTTTTATCTTCCTCTGCTTTTTCTTCACCAAATTTTTCTGCATATTCCTCATTTATTTTTTTAGTTAATTCATCAACATTATTATCTCTTATAGTCTTATCTTTTTCAGTAACAGCTGTTTTCATGTCTTCTTTATAGTTTTCTGACAAATAATTATATAATTCTTCATTAACTGAAAATGATTTATATTCAAATTTTGGCTTTCCAATTTCCTCTTTCATTTTTGAAATAAATTCGCAAATCTTTTTAATCTCTACATGTCCAGTTTTTATTGCGTCTAGCATAGTTTCATTTGATACTTCATTTGCACCTGCTTCTATCATTGCAATTTTATCCACAGTTCCTGCAACTGTAAGATTTAAGTCACTAGCATTTCTTTGCTCTTCTGTAGGGTTTATTATTATCTCTCCATTAACTAATCCTACATTAACTGCAGCTGTTGGTCCTCCAAATGGGATATCTGAAATGGATAATGCTGCTGAAGCTCCTATCATAGCAGCGACTTCAGGCGAATTATCTTGATCAACACTTAATACGGTTGCTACTACTACAACATCATTTCTAAAATCTTTTGGGAATAGCGGCCTTAATGGTCTATCTATTGCTCTTGATGTTAATATTGCTTTATCTGAAGGTTTTCCTTCTCTTTTTGTATATGAGCCTGGTATTTTTCCTACTGAATATAGTTTTTCCTCATAATCTACTGATAATGGGAAGAAATCTATTCCATCTTTTGGTTCTTTTGATGCTGTAACATTTACCATTACACATGTGTCACCATATCTTACTAATACACTTCCATTAGCAAGTCCTGCCATTTTCCCTGTTTCTATTGAAAGTTTTCTTCCTGCTAATTCTGTTTCATAAACTTTAAACATTTTTTCCTCCATCTACATAAATTTATTTTAGATTGTAACCTCTACAATATATTAATACAGGTTTTACACATATTTAATTAAATAAAATGAAAAATTAATACATTATACAAGCTACCTATCTAATAATAAACTTATGATTTAATAAAATTTTGAATAAATGACCTAAAATAAAAGCCTTGCCTCCAAAAATCGCAAGGCTTTTTGGTCTTAAAAATTATTTTCTTAATCCTAATTGATTAACTATTTCTCTATATCTGTTGATATCTTTTTTTGCTAAATAGTTTAAAAGATTTCTTCTTTTTCCAACCATTTTTAGAAGTCCTCTTCTTGAATGATTGTCTTTTTTGTGAACTTTTAAGTGTTCTGTTAATTCATTGATTCTTTCGGTTAAGATAGCGATTTGAACTTCTGGTGAACCAGTATCTTTTTCGTCTCTCTTATATTTATCAATGATTTGACTTTTTAGTTCTTTTGAAATCATAACTACACCTCCTATTTCTTTTAAACCTAAAACTGAGCAAAGATTTTGGTGTTAAAGTCTTAGCCAAGTTAAAGGTATTATTTAACTTTAACTATTATACTACAATTATTTAGAAAAATCAAGCATTTTTTACTTTTAATTAGCAATTGCTAGTTTTATCTCTTTAATATCTTTTTCATTAGCAACAATTCTATTTTTTAATTCTATATATCTGTCATATGAAATATGAGAAGCTTCCTTTATTGCTTCAACTACTTCTGCTCTAATTTCATTTTTACTCTCATCAATCTTTTTTATCATTTCGTCTTTTAATTCTTTTAATTCTTCCTTAGTTGCTAACTTACTTATTTCTTCTTTAGTTGCTAATTTGCTTATCTCTTCTTTTGTTGCTAATTTGCTTATCTCTTCTTTAGTTGCTAATTTACTTATCTCTTCTTTTGTTGCTAATTTACTTATCTCTTCTTTTGTTGCTAATTTGCTTATCTCTTCTTTTGTTGCTAGCTTGCCTATTTTTGATTCAAATTCTTCTTTCGTTACAAAATTCTTCATTTCTGCTCTCATATCATTAACAGTTACTTGAAGACTATTGACTCCTTTAACTAAAGTTAATAATATTTCATCTCTTTCTTTATTAGTCATAAAATTCCTCCTTTCATTAGATAATTTATATTTTCTTTAATTAATATTATCCACCTCCTATGCTATAACATTTCATTTTTAATTGCAATAGTTTATTCTAACCAAAAGTTAGTTTTTAAGAATAAAATTCATTATATTTTTCCTGTTTTTTCTTTTTTTCTTTAAAATTCTTTTGATTTAATAAATTTGAAAAAATAAATTTAAATATAAATGTATCTAAGCAAAAATGCTTAACAAATAATTATAAAATTAAAAATTTAAATCACAATAAAAAACTATTGCCAAATTATAATATCATAATATATCAAATTATGCAATAGTTTTTCAAAAAATTTCCATATTTTGGTATTTTTACATTTTTATCAAATTATCTGTAGATATATCTTCTTCTTTTATAGTTTTCAAAATCTTCTTTTGCTTTTTACCTGCAGTATTTGAAGCATGTTTTACAATTGATTTCTCATATACATTTCTAACAAATCTTGCATTTCCAAAATTTTTAGTGTCTTTATACTCTTTTATTATTTCCTTTACTTTATTTTGTGCTTCTTTTGTTACATCAAATCCTGCTTTGTTCATCATTTGCATAAATATTTGTAATAATTCATCCTCAGTATAGTCTTCAAATTCAACTGTATATCCAATTCTTGAAACTATACCTGAATTCATATCTAAGAAATCTTGCATTTCCTTTGTGTATCCTGCAAAAATAACAACTAGATTATCTCTATAATTTTCCATTGCTTGAATTAGTGTTGCAATAGCTTCTTCATTATATGAACTTCCTTGTCCTTTGTTGCTAGCTAATGAATATGCTTCATCAACAAATAATACTCCTCCTAATGCTTTTTGAATAACCGCCATTGTTTTAGGTGCTGTTTGTCCCACATATTCTGCTACTAAGTCTTTTGATGAAACTTCTATTAATTTATTTTGTTTTATATATTTTAAATTATATAGAATTTCCGCTACTATTCTTGCAACTGTTGTTTTTCCAGTTCCTGGATTTCCTAAAAATACCATATGTAAGTTTATATTTTTTATTTTCAAATCATCTTTAGATTTATTTTTCAATTCAACTAAACTTACTAATTCATTAAGCATTTTCTTAACTTTCGTTAATCCAACTAAACTATTTAATTCCTCAAAAATTTCATCCATTGTTTTATCTTTTTCATATTCTGGAACTTCTTTGTTAAATAGTATTTTTTCTACTAATCCATCCCTATATTTTGCAAAACTTAAATCAGTTTTTGGATATGTTATAGAAACATAATCTAAAAGCTTTATTTTTAATTCATCCGTTATTTCCACGGCATTCTCAATTTTTTCTAAAATCTCATTATACACATCTTGTACATCTGGTTTAATTTCTACTATTTCAAAATCCGAGAATTCATTCTTCAAATCATCTGACATTAAAAAGATATTCTCTAGTGCCTGTTTATTTTGTGCAGCAAATATAGTTAAATAGCTCTTTTCTTTATCTGTAATATTTTGATTTATTTTATATATTATTCTTTCTTTTTCGTTTTGATCTTTTGTATCAAAAGCATTTAGATTTTCAAAAACTATAATATTGTTATCTGAACTATATATCTCATCAATATTCTTGGCACTTTCTATATCAAAAAATGAAGTAAGTCCAATATCTCCTTTTGGAAGATATGAAAAATAGTTTATGTTATCATTTAATATATGCATTACATCTTGCTCTGTTTCTTTACTTTTTGAAAAAATACACATATTAAAAGATATAAAGTTTTTTTCAATTCCTTCGTTATATTTTCTAATATATTCAATTATTTTCTTTAATGTTTCTTTTGATTTTTCGTCAATATACAATTTATCGATTCTCTCAAAACTATCTTTCAATATTTTATCTGCATCAATATTGTTAACAATTTCTTTTTCTTGAGGAATATTTATTTCAATTGTATCAGCTTCCAAGCTTTCTTTAATTTGATTGTTTATTTCTTCCTCTTCTTTTTTCTTACTTATTCCAAAAAAATCATCATATACATTTTTTAAAATATCTTTTTTATCCATTTCTTTCCTCCTTAGATTTTATTGCCATTTCTATTATCTCTTTTACCCTCTCTTCTTTTTTGCATAAAAACAAATAGCCAATAAGAGCTTCAAAAGCGGTAGAATACATATATTCTTGTATATTTGCATTTTTAGGAAGATGATGATTTTCGGCATTTCTTCCTCTTCTTACTATGTCTTGCTCTTCTTCTGTTAAACCATCATATATTTTATGAAGCATTTCTGCTTGAGATTTAGCTTTAACATAATTTATTGCTTTTTTATGTAATTCATGTGGCTTTAGTTTTGTTTCATTTATTAATTTAGTTCTAATATATAGTTCAAATACACAATCTCCAATATAAGCCCAAGTTAATGGAGATAGCTGATTTATTTCTTGTTCGTCCTTTTCTATTTTAATTAATTCGTTCAATAGTTATCCTCCCTAATCTACCGTTTCTAAAATCATCTAATATTATTTTGGCAGTTTTTTCATCATCAATTCTAGAGCCTGATATTATTGCACCACGTTTTCTTCCTATCTCCTGCATTATCTCATATATATTAAAGTTTTCAGGTTGATTTTGTGATAATGTTCTTTCAATATAGTCTAAAGTCATTTTATATCTTTCTATTACATTTTGTCTATAGTTTTCCAAAAGAAATTTTAATAGTTGATATGCAATTTCTGTTTGTTCTAATACATCATCTTTTATTGTTCCTGTAAAAGCAAGATTTAATGCAGTTCTTTCATCTTCAAATCTAGGCCATAAGACTCCTGGTGTGTCTAACAGATTTATTTTGTCATTAATGCTTATCCATTGTTTCTTTTTTGTAACTCCTGGCTTATTTCCAACTTCTAATCTGTTTGTTTTTACTATTCTATTTATAAATGAAGATTTTCCTACATTTGGAATTCCTAAAATCATTGCCTTTATTTTTCTTCCGGTTCTTCCTTTTTCTGCATACTGTTCTAATTCTTCTTTCATTATTTCTTCTATAGCTTTTGTTACTTCATTTATTCCTTTACCTAGATTACTATCTGTTAATATACAAACTTGTCCTTTTAAGTTAAAATAATTCTTCCATGCCTCATTTTGCATATTATCAGCTAAATCTGTTTTATTTAATACTATTATTTTCTTTTTGTCTTTTGTCAATTCTGCTATGTCTGGATTTTGACTAGACAAAGGTATTCTACTATCAAGTAGTTCCACTACAACATCTATCAATTTCAAATCTTCTGCAATCTCTCTTTTTGTTTTTGCCATATGACCTGGGTACCAGTTAAGGTTGATTTTGTGATAACTATTATCTTGTTCTTTCTCCATCTTTATCTACTCCTTTACTTACATTTTTTATTATTTTTTTGCTCTTACAAATAGGAAGAATGGTCTATCATATTGATTAATATATTTAGGATTGTTTTTTATTGCATATTCTGAAGGTAAAGGTTCTAATATTTTATCTATTATAAAACCTTTTTCTATAAGTGTATTTATAATTTCTTCAAAATTTCTATGATATTTTACTACATTTTCTCCAAACCATTCTTTAGTTCTTTCTCCGTGGTCTATTATAATCAGAAAATAAACCAAAGTATTTATTATCGATAACAGTATGTCCTTTTTTTACATTTTCCGTATATTTAATACATGTTGTAAATGGATGTTCTTGTGAAAAAACTAAATATCCATCATTATTTAAAAGTTTATAGCAATCATTTATTAGTTTATCAAAATCTTTTATGTAATGAAAAGCAAGAGATGAAATAATAACATCAAATTTTTTATCTATTGATGAGATATCTTCCATTGCAATAACTTTATATTCTATACCATCAATTTTATTAATCTCATTTGCTTTTTCTATCATCTTTTTAGAAATATCTGTACCTAAAACATATTTAGCTCCCTGCTCTATATAAAACTTATCATTTTCACCATAACCACATCCTAAGTCTAATATACTTTTATTTGTAACATCTGGCATAAGTTTTCTAAAATTAGGTATTTCTATTAAGTCATTTGCATTTTTATCTTTTTGTTCATTTCGTAATTCTTCATATTGATTAAAAAATTTTTCGTCATCATAAATATTTTGTTTCATTAATAAACTCCTTTACTTAAATTTTATATTTACTTTTCCGTCTTGTGATATAATGATACTATCTACATTTTTTAACAAAATATCTCTTGTTAAAGTATCAATTTTATTTCTTTTAAATTTCTTATTTAATTCTTCTAATATTATTTCAGTTAATTTATCTTTTCTAATAGAATGGCTTGTACATGAACCATTTCTTACATATGATGTACA
>CAMKSF010000024.1 GCA_946415375.1 uncultured Clostridia bacterium | reverse complement strand
TATTTCAAAATTATTGTCTAAATTTATTTTATGCTATTTTGAAGAAGAAATTATTAAAAATTTAATTAAACTTGAATATTTCTACTTTGATGAAATTGAACAACAACGAGTATTAAGTATAGCAACACAAGATTTATATGATTCTGAAGAAGCTATATTATTACCAAAAGAAAGAGAAAAAATAATTTATACTAAGTTATATGATTACATTTCCGCTAATAATTCCATTGTTCTAAAAGGATTTATAATTTTTAGAATAAAAGAATACTTTGATTCTTTATTAGAGCAAATAGATAAATCTGTAAATAAATACATCGTAGAAAAAGAGTATTCTGAGTTTATTTCAATTCTAAAGTTATATGTTAATTCAGAGGATTCAATCTGTAATGAAGTTCATTTAATATATAATAATTCAAAACCTATCTTACTTGATGAAAATAAATCTATAATTAATATAGAAAAAGATATATTAAATAAAAAATACTTGTCTGATATATCCTTTTCTAATAATGACTATGCATTAAATACCTTATTAAATCTTGTTCCCAAAAAGATAAACATACATTTAATTGATGAAAAAATCGATGAATTTATCAATACAATAAAATTAATTTTCGAAGATAAGGTAAGTATTTGTTCAGATTGTTCCATTTGTAATATATACAAAAAAAGCCATGCTATTCATTCATAATTTATAGCAATGGCTTTATTTATATTCTTTTTCTAATTTTTCATTTAAATATAATTTACTAATTAATTGTAATTCTTTTAAACTATCATTTTTGAGTTCAAAAGAAAAAAGTTTTTTCGATGGAGCAAGTATTATATATTTTAAACTAGTAACTGTACTATTACTTACTTGTATAGCTCCTTTATCTTGCTTACTACAGCTTTCACATTTCAATCCATTGTCCTTTATACTAAAATAGCAAAGATTCTCTTTAGACTTACAGTTAGTGCATTCTTCAATTCTTGGTTTAAACCCTAAAAAGCAAAGTAGTTTAATTTTAAATACACTTGTTATAAAATTAAGGTCTTTATCTGTTTCAGATATCATGTATAAAGTGTTTAAATATAATTGTAATATTTTATAACTATTTTCATTTTCATTTGTAACATCTTGTATTATTTTTGTTATATTTACTGCATATTCTAATTTTTCTATGTCAGTTCTCAAGTTATAAAACACTTCTATAGTATCACATGAATTAATACTATAATGCTCCTGTCCTTTAAACATAACATATTCTCCAAAGCACAAAAATTGTGTGCCAGCTAAAAGAGAGCTTTTTGGTCGTCTGGCTCCTTTTGCTACACACGAAATTTTTCCTGCCCCAGGTGTCAACATAGTAAGCATTTTATCAAAATCTCCCATATTATTTTCTGCAATTATTATTCCCTTCATTTTTACTAAACTCATTATAATTCACCTTTTGGTTGTTAACATTTTCAAAATTTTCTATTTGTTTTAGTTCTAAAAAAGTATTTATACTTCCTGTGTTTTTAAAAGTATTCCACGCAATTTCTTTTATCATAAGCTATATCTCCTTCATTAGTTATTCTATCCCATTTTTAAAAATTTATTTAAAGATATCGATTAATTTATAAACTATTTAAAAAAACTTTCATTATTTTGCCAATCTTCTTTTACTTTAACCCATGTCTTTAAATCTACTTTAGTACCAAAATTTTTTTCCATATCTTGTCTTGCCATAGTTCCAATCCTTTTTAACATACTTCCCTGTTTACCAATTATTATTCCTTTATGTGATTCCTTTACAGTATATATAACAGCTTCGATTTTGTACATTGGCTCATTGTTTTTGCTTTTTTTAAATTTCATTTTTTCTACTTTAACATAAATTCCGTGTGGTACTTCTTCTTTAAGAAGATATAATGCTTTTTCTCTTATTGTTTCTTCGGCAAGCTGTCTCAAAGTTTGGTCTGTATATTCTTCTATATTATAATATGCAGGGCCAATTTTTAGGTTATTTTCTATTTCATCTAAAACTGTATTTTTATACTTTACTTTTAAGGCAGATATCGGAATTATTGCTTTAAAATCATATTCATTTTTATATAACTCAATTAGCTCTGCTAATTCTTCTTTTTTTATTAAATCTATTTTATTTATAATTAGAATAGTTGTTTTGTTAGATTCTTTAATTTTCTCTAAAATTTTTTGATCTCCTCTTCCAATGTCTTTACTATCCGCCTCAATTAAAAACAAAATAACATCAGAATCCTGTATAGCTCCCCAAGATAATTCTATCATATTTTCATTAAACTTTGTTTTAGGTTTATGTATTCCTGGTGTATCTATAAATATAATTTGAGAATTCTCTCTATTTACTATTCCTCTTATTTGTGTTCTAGTTGTTTGAACTTTATTTGTTATAGCAGCAATTTTTTCTCCTACAAGTAAATTTAATAATGTTGATTTTCCAACATTTGTCCTTCCTATAATAGAAACAAATCCTGATTTAAAATTTTTTTCCATTTTTCCTTTCCTCATAAAAACATTTTTTATTTTGCTATTCTAATAATATCGTTATAAGTTACAATTAAAGATAAAGCAATTAACACTGAAAAACCGATTAACTGAATTTGAATTTCTGTTTCTTTTTTTAATGGTTTTCTTCTAATTGCTTCAATTATTAATAGCAAAATTTTTCCTCCATCCAGTGCAGGTATTGGAAGTAAATTTGTTACTCCAAGTGATACAGAAATTACAGCTATAATATAGATATAATTTGTTAAAGTGGTGGTGCTACTTACTGCGCTTGAAATACCTATTGGTCCACTTAAATCATTTATCCCAACATTTCCTGTAAATAGCATTTTTAGGCTTTCAAAAATTGTTAAAATAAATTCACCTGTTGCCTGTGTTGCAATAGATATATTTTTATACATAACTAAAATTAAAATAAAGTAAGCGATCAATCCAAATAGAATATTTACAATCGCACCTGCCACAACAATTGCAATTCTTTTTGAAATGCTTGCTTTTGAAAATGATCTTTCATTTTCAGATTCTTCATCTTCGCCTTCCATACTTACAAAACCACCAAGTGGTATAAGTCTTAAGGCATACTTTGTTTCTTTTCCATCTTTTTTCCATATAGTAGGTCCAAATCCTATTGCAAATTCATTTACTTTAACCTTGCATATCTTCGCAACTAAGAAATGTCCTCCTTCATGTATAAAAATTAAAAAGCCTAATAAAAAAATTATCTTAATAGCATTGATTAAAAATACAATCAATTTTACCTCCTAAAAATTCTGTGCAATAATCATAATCATATAAATAAATGGTGCTATAAATATTACACTATCTATTCTATCTAACATTCCCCCATGTCCAGGTAATAAGCTACCATAGTCTTTTGCATTAGCAAATCTTTTTATACTTGAAGCCGCAAAATCACCAATTTGACTAATTATGCTTAATCCAATAGGGATTAATACTGCATATAGATATCCTATTCCATTTAAACTAATCGCTCCAACTTTACTGGCAATTATTGCATATATAAATCCAACAATAAGAGCTCCTATTATTCCTGAAATGCACCCTTCTAGTGTTTTTTTAGGACTTACTTTACTAAAATGATGTTTTCCAATCAGCTTCCCTGCTGTATAAGCAAATACGTCAGTAGCCCATGCTGTCATTAAAATATATCCTAATCCTAATTTGCCTTTTTCTTGTATAATGATTAGTGACATAAACATAATAAATCCTGTTATATAAGTAATTCCTAAAAAAGTATATGCAATATCTTTAAAAGATATTTTCATATTTGATATTATTATATGTAGAAATAAAATTAATAATGTAACTGGTATAGCAAACAGCCAAATATATTGCATTATATCTTTTGGCACAATAGATACTAAAAATACAATAATTGTGCTTAAATACATAATCCACTTTATTGGATTACATACTTTTGCTATAACACCAATATATTCATACATACAAATAATCGCAACTAACATTATTGCAAAATCAATAACAGGTGCATTTCCTAAAGCTATTAATAACACAACCAAAGGGAATCCTATTAATGATGTTAAAATTCTCTTTAAATTCATTTTTACTCTCCTTAATTTGCGCCAAATTTTCTTGTTCTTTTTTGAAACTCTAAAATTGCATTATCTAAATCCTCTTCATTAAAATCTGGCCAATTTTTATCTACAAATAAAAATTCTGAATATACTATTTGCCATGGTAAAAAATTACTCGTTCTTATCTCTCCACTTGTTCTGATTAACAAATCTGGATCAGGCATACCTTTTGTATATAAATTATCAGAAATTGTATGCTCTGTTATATCTTCTACTGATATTTCACCATCTTGAACCTCTTTAGCAATTTGTTTTACAGCATTTACAATTTCATTTCTTCCGCCATAGTTCATTGCTATATTAAAAGTCACACCAGTGTTATTTTTTGTATTATCCATACAATCTTGTATGCCTTTTTGAAGTCTTTCTGAAAATGCAGTAAAATCTCCTATAAATTTTACCTTTATATTTTCTGAATCAGCAATTTTTGAATATTTATCTATATAACTTTGAAATAAAACCATTAATGCTTTTACTTCTTCTTCCGCTCTTTTCCAATTTTCTGTTGAAAAGGCATAAACAGTTATATATTTTAATCCAATTTTATTTGCATGTCTTACTATTTTTTCAAGTGTTTCTGCACCTTTTTTATGCCCAATAGCAGCTGGTAATCCTCTAGATTTTGCCCATCTTCTATTTCCATCCATTATTATTGCAATATGAGTAGGCATGTTTTCTTTATCTAAAATCATTTATTCCTCTCCTTTATATATATAGCAAGTTGCTTTAAAAATTCTCCTTTATCACCATGTTTATTTGTAATTTCTATTGCCTCTAATATTATTTTATCTAAAATAGTTTTTGCTTCTTCTAAACCATATTTTGTAACATATGTACATTTATGTTTTTCTCTGTCATTTCCGACAGGTTTTCCTGTAACTGCTTCATCTCCTTCTTCAGATAAAATATCATCTTTTATCTGAAAAGCAAGACCAATCTTTTCAGCATATAGAGTAAGATCTGCTAATTGTTCTTCTGTTGCCCCACCTAATATTGCTCCAATCCTGACGCAAAGCCTTATTAAAGCTCCGGTCTTATTTTTATGCATATATTCTAAATAATCTGATGAAATAGGTTTCCTTTCAAATTCAGTATCAACATATTCTCCTGCAATCATTCTGTCAACTGCAACTGTAAATTCATTAAATACTTTTAGTTTCAAATCAAGAATTTCCTTATTTACTGTGTTTTTTAAATCTTCGCTTATTACAATATATGCGTAGTTCATCAATCCATCTCCTGCAAGTATTGCAGTGGATTCATTGAATTTTTTATGATTTGTAAGTTTTCCATGTCTAAAATCATCATTATCTATTGCTGGTAAGTCATCATGAATAAGTGAAAAGTTGTGTATCATTTCTATAGCAATAGCATATGGCATACAAACATTGAAATCATCTTTAAATAGTTTATATGTTGATAAGATTAATATTGGTCTTAATTTCTTTCCTCCTGCAATTAAACTATATTCCATTGACTCATTAAGCATTGCTTCAGGGCAGCTCTTATCTCTTCTATATTTATTTAATTCATCTTCTACTATTCTTTGATAATTCTTTAATTCCTCTTTAAAATCCATTTTTCTCTATTCTTTCTGTTAAAGAAGTAATTAAATATTCTTTAACCTTATATTGACATAATTTCAGTTTCCTTTGATAAAACTATTTTATCAATTTCTTCAACATTCTTATCAGTAATTTTTTGAATTTCAGTTTCAGCAACTTTTAGTTCATCTTCTGTTATTTCACCATCTTTTTGCATATTCTTTGCTTTATCTATCCCATCACGTCTAGCATTTCTTATTACAACTTTTGCATCTTCTGCATATTTTTTGATTTCTTTTACTAATTCTTTTCTTCTTTCTTCATTTAATTCTGGAAATACAAGTCTTATTACTTTACCATCATTATTTGGATTTATTCCAATTTCTGATGCTAAAATAGCTCTTTCTATTTCTTTTAAAATACTAACGTCCCATGGTTGAATCATTATCATTCTTGCTTCTGGAACTGAAATACCAGCAACTTGATTTATTGGTGTTGGTGTTCCATAATAATCAATTCTAACCTTATTTAATATAGAAGGATTAGCCCTTCCTGCTCTTACTTCTGATAATTTTTCTGTTAAATTATCAATTGTCTTTGACATTTTTTCTTTAATTTCTGTATAATCCATAATTTCATTTCCTTTCTTTTTATAAGGTTACTTTTTTCCTCCGTCCCCAAAAGTAACCTAAAAATTTAATTTTTAACTATTGTTCCAATTCTTTCACCTTTAACAACTCTAACTATATTTTCTGGATCCGCTATTCCAAATACAACCAATGGAATATTATTATCTTTGCAAAGAGCTGTTGATGTTGAATCCATAACCTTTAAATCTTTTTCTAATACTTCTTGATATGTAATTTCATCATATTTTGTAGCTGTTGAATCTAATTTCGGATCTGCTGAATATACTCCATCTATTGACTTCCCAAGTAATATCGCATCAGCTTCTATTTCTGCTGCTCTTAATGCTGCCCCTGTATCTGTTGTAAAAAATGGGCTTCCTGTACCACATGCAAATATTACTACTCTTCCTCTACTTAAATGCTTTAACGCTTTTCTTTTTATAAATGGTTCTGCAATCTCTCTCATTTCAATTGCTGTTTGTACTCTAGTATAGACTCCTCTTGCTTCTATTGCATCTTGAAGTGCTAGTGCATTCATTGCTGTTGCAAGCATTCCCATATAATCTGCTGTAGTTTTTTCCATTTGTTCTCCATTACGTCTTCCTCTCCAAAAGTTTCCACCTCCAACAACTATTGCAACTTCAACCCCCATTTCTACTACTTCTTTAATTTTGTCACAAATTTTTCCTACCACTTCAATGTTTATCCCTGTTTTGTCTGTTCCTGCTAATGCCTCTCCGCTTAACTTTAAAAGTATTCTTTTATATTTTGCTTCTGACATTTTCATTCCTCCTTATTTTACTCATTATTCGCATTTTATCATATATTTCTAAAAATAACAATAGAAATCTACTGATTTTCTTTTTAATTTTAGAATGACATTCCTTTTTCAATTATTTTTAATGTAATTTTTATTATTGTTCTTAATTGTTTTTATATATTTTCTTATTTTTATTTTTTATATCATAATTCTAAATCTTATTCATATAAATTAATTAAAGTTTAGTACAAACATTTTGGAATATAGGGTAGGTTATCTTTTCTAAAAATTATTATTAATAAAAAATTGTAAAAGATAACAGTCCCCTTTTCCAACAAAGGGAGGTTAAATAGATGGAAAATCTAGGATTATATGAAGATATTGCCAAAAGAACAGATGGAGATATCTATGTTGGGGTGGTTGGGCCTGTACGAACTGGTAAATCTACTTTTATAAAAAAGTTTATGGATTTACTTGTTATTCCAAATATTGATAATGAATATAAAAAAGAAAGAGCTCAAGATGAACTTCCTCAAAGTGCAGCAGGCAAAACAATAATGACTACAGAGCCAAAATTTGTTCCAAATGAAGCAATTGAAATTACAATTGATGATAAACTGAAATTAAAAACTCGTTTGGTCGATTGTGTTGGATATTTAATACCAAATAGCATTGGTGCAATGGAAGATAATCAACCAAGAATGGTTAAAACTCCGTGGTCTGATGAAGAAATGCCTTTCGAAAAAGCAGCTGAAATTGGAACTAAAAAAGTCATTGAAGAGCATTCTACAATAGGAATACTTATTACAACAGATGGTTCTATTACAGAAATTCCAAGAGAAGATTACATTAAAGCAGAAGAACGTGTTGTAGCAGAACTTAAAGAAATAAATAAACCATTTATAATTCTTTTAAATTCTGAACATCCATATGATGAACAGACTATAAATTTGACAAATAATTTAAGTAATAAATATAATGTTGCTGTTCTTCCTATAAATTGTGCAGATTTGAATTTAAATGATATTACAAATATTTTCTCTAAAATTCTATATGAATTTCCTGTAAGTCAAATTAATTTTAAATTTCCTAAATGGATTAATGGTTTAGATTTAGACCATGAATTAAAAGTAAAACTATTGGCTGAAATAAAAGATTCTTTTGAAAATATGGAACTTCTAAGAGAAGTTTCAACTTGTGTAGAAAAAATATCTAAGACTGATATAATATCAGGAAGCAATATTGACAATATTATACTTGGGAACGGTAATGTAAATATTTCAATAGCTTTAAATGATGATTTATTCTATAATGTTTTATCTGAAATGACAGGTGTACAGATTAATAACGAAGGTGATTTATTCTCGATAATAGGCGATTTATCTAAAACGAAAACAAAATATGATAAAATAGCTTATGCCTTGGATGATGTTAATAGAAAAGGATATGGAATAGTTACCCCATCGATTGATGAGCTTATTCTTGATGAACCCGAGATTGTAAAACAAGGCTCACGATTTGGAGTAAAGCTTAAAGCAACTGCACCAAGTCTTCATATTATTAAGGCAAATATTGAAACCGAGGTATCTCCTATTGTAGGTTCTGAGAAACAGTCTGAAGAACTTGTAAATTATTTACTTTCTGAATTTGAAAATGACCCTAAAAAAATATGGGATTCAAATATTTTTGGAAAAAGCCTTCATTCTTTAGTAAATGAAGGACTTCAAACTAAACTATCTAAAATGCCAGAAGAAGCACAAATGAAACTACAAGAAACTTTAGAGAGGATTGTTAATGAAGGAAGTGGTGGACTTATTTGTATTATTTTATAGAAAAGAAAAAAAGGGGACGATTCTCTTCTCAAAAAAAAAATTGGAAAAGAGAACCGTCCCCTTTTCCAAATCTATTATATTTCTTTCCAAAACCAATCTAGACTATTATCTATGCTCTTGATATTATTTGACTTTGCTTCTATGTCATCTACCCACAAATATGCAAAGAAAGTTACAAGTATAAATAAGAAATCTAAAGCTATACATTTATACAGTGTTCCAGATAAATAAGCTAATTCAGCTGATAAAGTAGCTATTTGCCCTACATGTATTATAAGTAAAACTAAAAAAACAAATAAAGGTATTGCAACAGCAATGCTTTTCTTTACCTCCTGTCCTAAGAAAACTAATAGAGCAATTGCTAATACTATTAAAAACAAAGTTAATGGATTTGCTATATTTAATACTATCATTTTTTTCCTCCTATCTTTAGTTAATAATTACATTACAATTATAATAACATTTTTTAATATATAAATCAATGTTATTTATATAACAATTATGTTACAATTTTATTACAAATAAAATCTATTGTTTTACTCTTATTTTTTTTCGATTATCTTATCATATTCGGCAATTGCATCATCGATAGGGCCATCAAATATAGCTCTTCCTTTTCTCATAACTATTCCTCTTGTGCAAAAATCTTTTGCAGTTAAAGTTGCATGTGTTACAAATAATAATGTTACATCTTTTTTGCTCATTATTTCTCTTACTTTCGCAACGCATTTTCTTCTAAAAGCTTCATCTCCAACACTTAGTGCCTCATCGACAATAAATATTTCAGGTCTAATATTTACATTTATTGAAAAACCAAGTCTTGCTTTCATACCACTTGAATAAGTTCTAACTGGTTGGTCTATATATTCTCCAATCTCTGCGAAGTCTATAATGGTTTTCTCTAATTCTTTAATCTCTGTATCTTTAAGTCCTAATAGTTGTCCTTTTAAATAAATATTTTCTCTTCCAGTAAATTCAGGGTCAAACCCAGATGTAAGTTCAAGCAATGCACTAACTCTACCATTTACCTCTATTGCACCTTCTGTTGGATAAGTAACTTCTGTTATTAATTTAAGTATTGTTGATTTTCCTGCACCATTTTTTCCAAATAAAGCAACACTCTCACCTTTTTTTACAACAAATGAAACATTGTTTACAGCTTTATTTTCTTTACATTTTATATTTCTAAAAAGTAACCCTAGTAGTCTTTTTTTGTCATCTTTAAATAATTTATATGTTTTAGTCACTTTATTAAAATTAATTACTACCTCTTCACTCATCTTATTACTCCTCTATAATACATCTGGTATATCTTTTCTTACCTTTCTATATGCCCATAATGCTAAAATCAACATAACAAAAGTCGATATTGCAAAATATACTAATCTCTTAGGTTGTTCCCAAAACCAAACTTTATTAATTAGACAATTTCTATATCCATTTACTATATATGTAACAGGATTTGCTTGTAATGCCTTTTTTAGCCATGCTATTTTGACTGTTTCAGGATTCCATAGAATTCCAGAAAGCCAAAACACAGCAGTTACAAATGATTTAACTAAGTTTCCAAAATCTTTGCTTATTGCAGCAAGTAATGATGAAAATAATGACCATAATGTCCAAATAATAAAACTTAGGAAAATGAAAAATATAAGTTGTAACCAATATGCGTCAGGCATAAATCCAAATAGTATATATATTATTAGCATTATTACTGTAAGCATTATGTTTACACTTAGTTTTGACATTGATACAAATGTTGGTATAGTAGATACCGGGAATTTCATTTTTGTAACTAAATAACTATATTTTCTAATTGCATCTGTTCCGACAGTAAGCATATCACTAATATAAAACCAAGGAATTAGTCCACATATTAACCAAAGAAAAAATGGATATCCATTAACATCTTTTCCTGATCTTAGTCCTATTTCAAAAGCAAACCAATATACAAAAATTGTAACTACAGGTTTAATAATCGCCCATGACCATCCAAGAGCAGCACCTCTATATGTTTTTACTAAATCTGCTTTTGCAAGTTTAATTAATTGTTGTCTATATTCTATATGTTCTTTTATTATTTTTATAAAATCATTTATTTCTTCCAAAATTTACACCTCTTACTTATGTATTAGATCCAGGGGTTGGAATTTGATTAATTCCATTATGTGGCTCTTGTAAACTTAATTCTTCTTTTATTTGAGTTGTTGATACTCCTTCAGTTCTTGGCAAATAAACAACTTCGCAATACTCTTTTAGATAATCGAATCTATCACTTCCTGCCCAATCACTTCCCATTACAACAATATCTATATCATATTTCTTAACATCGTCTATTTTTTGTTCCCAAGTTTCTTCTGGAATAACTAAATCTACATATCTTACTGCTTCTAGCATAAGTTTTCTTGTTTCATAATTATGATATGCTTTTTTTCCTTTAATTTCATTAAAATCATCTGTTGATACTGCAACAACCAAATAATCTCCTAACGCTTTTGCTCTCCTTAATAAATTAATGTGTCCATAGTGTAGTAAATCAAATGTTCCATAAGTTAAAACTCTTTTCATCTTACATCTTTCCTTTCTTTATTAAAATTTGTTCTTTTATGCCTTCTAAATTTTTGTTCCATTTTTTAAGATTTATTTCATCGTTTTTTTGATTTTGTTCAATTTCATAACTCATATAAATCTTATTATTTATATCCTTATATTTAATGCCAAATTCAAGTTTTGTTTCTTTTTCTTTTAAAGGGATCTTAATATTAAATTCTTTATAATGATCCAAAGTTCCTAAAATTGATTTTTCTGTTTTAAATGTAGTAAGCTCTTGAATCTTTTTAGCCTTATTGTTTATTTTTATATATAACTCATATTCTTCTTTTGGTAAATATAAATTAATAATTCCTCTAATTTTTATAGATTTAAATCCTATTTTTAATTCTTTTATTTTTATTGATTGACTTTTTGATAATCTATAGATTCTTGTATTATTAAAATATATTTTACCATCTATATATTCAAAATCCTTTACAACATCTTTGCCATATTTTAAAGATAACGCAATTATTTTATATTCTTTCCATAGATATCTTTGTTCCATTATTATATCATCACTAATATATTTAAGCAAATTTTTTAATTTTTCTCTATATTGTCTTATTTCTTCATAATTTAGATACTCTGAAACATCAACATTTATTCTCCACTGAATATCATACATTATTTGATATTGAATATATGGTATAACCTCTCCAAATTTTTCTATTGATTTTTCTATTAATAAATTACATCCATAATCAATTGTTTCATTATACCAGCTTTTTTTATAGTTTCTAAGTTGAAGTGCAGATTGGGATTTTGTTCTTTTTCTGTAATTATATACTGCATCAGATAAAACGCCATATTTACATTTCTTCATTAAAATCTGTGCCATAAGCACAGCATCTTCAGAATACTCTAGCCTAGTGTCATATTTAAAATATTTCATAACATCAAGTTTAATAAAAGCTGATGCTGTACTCAATTGAATATAATCATATTTTTCTTTTATATCTACAACTTGAGTTTCTTCAAATTTATAATCTAATTTATGATATCCTTCTTTTCCTTCAAAGAACTTTTGCCTACAAGCAACTACATCAATAATTTCATTGTTTTCTTCAAAAAAATCATATACCTTTTGAAATACATCATAACACCAAATATCATCTGAGTCAAGGAAATTAATATATTTGCCTTCAGCGTACTCTAGTCCTTTATTCCTTGCACTACTTACTCCACTATTCTCCTGTTTTATGTATATAATATTATTAGGATACTTCTCTCTATATTGTAAACATATTTCTTCACTTGAATCAGTGCTTCCATCATTTACTAGTATTAATTGAATGTTATCTTCAAAACCTATTGTTTGATTAATAACAGAATCAATTGTTTCCTTTAAGTAGCTCTCCACATTATATATTGGAACAACTACTGAAAAAATATAATTTTTTTCTTCCATATAATTCTAATCTTCCTTTAATAATCTATATAAAGTGTCTTTGCAATTATCTATCTTAAAAAAGAAGTTTTCCATCCTTTTTTTATAGTCTTTTTCTAGTTTAAAATCATCTTTAATTATCTTTATTGTCTCATCAACTAGTTCGTCACTTGTAAGACATAATTTTCCAAATGCATCTTCATATTTTAAATCTAATTCTTTATATGAATGTAATCCAGCTTTAAATTCTTTAATATCTGGAATAAAATAACAAATTGGTCTTATTAATTTTACAAAATCAAACTGATATGATGAAAAATCTGTTATAAATGCTTTATATTTTCTTAAATTTATATTACCAGTAATAATATTAATATTATCATTTTTTATTTCTTCAAAACAAACACTATATGGTTCAAATATAGGATGTAATTTTAAATCTATGACTATATTTTTTTCTTTTAATATATTTTGAAGCCTTTCATTTTTAAGAAATTCTACTATTTTTTTATAATAATCTGAATTTATAAATCTATTTATGTCTATTTTTCTTTTTTTGTTTACAGCTTCACCAATTAGATATTCTCTCCAAGAAGGTGCAAATATAATCTTATTTTCTATTTCTGTATCCTTGTTTATTTCATCAAATCTTGGCATTCCACATTTTATTAAATCGTTTTTTGAATAGTTATAATTCTCTATAAAATTGTTCTCTTCAAATTTTGAAGAAATAACTATTTTATCAATTGGTGTAAATTCTTTTGAATATTTTTTTATAGCTGTTGCTTGAAGTATTCCATATTGAAGATAAATAAGATCAAACCTAAATATATCTTTGTAATATTTTAGCTTTTTATCAAATGGTGAATAATGTTGTGTATTTACAAAAGAACTTAATATTTTATCACTTTTTAAAAATAATAATTTATGTTTTACGCTTCCTAACTTAATAACATATTTTCTTTCTTTAGCATCAAATTTATTTTCATCAAGTTTTCCATCAAATACATAATATCTTTTTATCCCATCTTTTATTGAAATATCATGTTTAAATTGTAAATATCCATTATCATATACTCCAGCTTTATCATTGTATAACCATATTTTCTTTTTAGATTTTCTTGTCAATGCTCTATATATATTAATTTTATAATCAATTTTGGCATATCTTTTTATTGCATTAATCTTATCTTTTATTCTTGTTTTTAGACCTGGCTTTGTTACAATAAACTTATTTTTTTTGTATTGCAGTCTTATTTTTCCATCATATACTTTATAACTTTTTATTTTTTTATTAAATGGTGTCCAGTATTCAAAAGAAGTATTTACTTTCATTACATTTTCATCAATTTTTACTTTAAATTCAAATGATTTTACATTTTTTAAGTCAATTTCATATTCAAATCCATAAAATTTAGCAACTCTCTCATTTGTTTTATATAATTCATGATTAGTTTTTTTAAGCCCAATTTTTTCTTCTTTTTCATTACCTTCTATATCAGTATACTGTATGAATAAATATGGCCTTTTTATCCAAAATATTGGAGACCTTAAATGAGCCATTAATTTTATTTTTCCATTTTTAACTTTAATTCTTGAATAAACTAATTCTATTTCATCTATTACACATACTTCGTTTCCTCTTGAAGTAATAGTTAATAAATTATCTTTATTGATACTAGTATTAAATTTCGTATCTTTCAACTGTAAAAAAAACATTTTATGATATATATCTGTATTAACATCATTTATTATTACTTCATCACTAATTTTATTTAATATTTCTATTATTCTTTGCTTAGCTTCTTTAGTTTCTTCCTCATTATCAAAAAACGGAAATAAGTTTTGAATTTTACCAAATATTTTACTTCTGATTACATGAAGAAATAATGCTTGTATGTTTTTTTCTAATTCGCCATTAAATTTTGTATAATTCTCTATGCAATAATCAAATAGCTTCATCATATCGTCATAATTATACCTTGCATTACTTTTAATATCTGTAACTTGTCCTTCATATTTTCTATAATAATATCTAGCTTCTTCTACAAATCCCATTTTCTTCTTTTTCATCATTATCATTGTAGAAAACAAAGTATCTTCATGGTATTGCATAGTAGTATCAAATTTAATATTTTCTTCATAATAGTTTTTTATAAAAACATTTATGGAAGGTTGAACTATATGATAGTCCTCTCCATCTAAATCATATACATCTGTTCCTCTAGTGAAAATATCATTCCTAACATATTTCTTTTTCTTTTTTGTGTTTTGAGTATATTTATAAAAACTATATGTAGCTATATCTATTTCCTCAAAATGTTCTTCAAAAAATTCAACTAAAGATTTTAATGCATTTTTTGAAATGAAATCATCTGAATCAAGAAATAATATATACTTTCCTAATGCTGCATCCATCCCTCTATTTCTTGCTGCAGATACTCCTCCATTTGGTCCAGTTATTACATCTATAGTAAGTTCCTTTATATCGTTTTTTAACTCATTACATACTTTTAAACTATTATCTGTAGACCCATCATCTACCAAAACTATTTGTATTTTACTTAAATCATTATAATCTTGATTTAATATAGATTTCACACTATCCTTAATTAACTTTTCGCAATTATAAACTGGTATAATTACTGATACATCAAATTGATTCATCTGTTTATTCCTTGTATTATAATTTAGGTTTTTAAATAAGGATTATACCTATAAACCTTTTTGCTATAATTAATTTATTTTTAATTTAATGTATTGTCTAATATTCTTTCTTTATTAAAATGTAATTTTTTTCTCCTTTAATTAATATTCCTTTCTGTTTCATTGAAATCTTTTTATTGTTTTTTTCATTTAGTTCATAAGCTTGTCCTACATTACATTTTTTTCCTAAATATTCCAAAATAAAACCTATTTTTGTTTCATAATGCTCTATTGGAATAGTATAATTAAACTTTTTATAATGTTTTAATACTCCATTTATTGAAAATTCTTCTTTATAAGCCTTTACATCTTTAATTAGATATTCATTATCATTTATACTTATATACAACTTATAATTCTCATCAGGTAAATAGCAATTAAAACTTCCTATAATGCTAATTTTGTTTCTGTGTATTTTAAAATTGTTTATTTTTATAAGTTGATTTCCAATAACTTGATAGATTTCAATGCCATTATAGTATAAACTGCCATTCCTATATTTAAGTTTTTCTATAACATCTTCATCATATTTTATAGATAAAGCAATTATTTTGTATTCTTTCCATAAATACTTTTGTTCCATTATTATTTTATCATCTATATATTTTAGTATCACATTAAGTTTTTCTTTATATTGTTCTTGTTCTCTATAATTTAAGTAATATGGAACATTGGCACTTAGTCTTGATTGAATATCATACATTACTTCATATTGTATATATGGTAATACTTTTCCAAATTTCTCTAATGATTTTTTAAATAAAATATCATATCCAAAGTCTATTGTTTCATTATACCAACTTTTATCGCTATCTCTTGTTTGTAATAATGATGATGTCTTTGTTCTTTCTCTATAATAATATAATGCTTCTGATATCATGCCATATTTACATTTTTCAATTATAACTTGTGTAATTAATTTTGCACATTCAAAATATTTTAACCTTTCATCAAATCTGTAGTTATTCAAAATATCAGATTTAATAAAAGATGATGCTGTACTAAGTTGAACAAAATCATATTTTTCTTTAATATCAACTATTTGTGTTTCTTCAAATTTATAATCTAATTGATGATATTCTTCTTTGCCTTCAAAGAATTTTTGTCTACAAGCTACAACATCTATTTCTTTTTCATTTTCTTCAAAGAAATCAAAGACTATATCAAATGCATCATAGCTCCATTTGTCGTCTGCATCTAAAAAGTTAATATACTTTGCGTTAGCTATTTCCAACCCTTTATTTCTTGCACAACTAGCCCCTTGATTTTCCTGCTTTATATAAGCAATGTTTTCCGGATACATTTTTTTGTACTTTAAGCATATTTCTTCACTCTTATCAGTACTTCCATCATTAACTAATATTAGTTGAATATTGTCTTCAAAACCAATAGATTGGTTAATAACTGATTTAATTGAATCTTCTAAATAAAGCTCTACATTATATATAGGTATAATTACTGCAAATTTAAATTTATCATTCATAATACTTAATCCTCTTTTAATATATCATACAGTCTATCTTTTCTGTATTTTATATTAAAGAAAAACTTTTCCATCCTTTCTTTGTAAATTGGTTCTGCTTCGAAACTATTATTTACAGTCTTAATTATTTCATCAACTAATTCTTCTCCTGTTAAACAAAGCTTTCCAAATGCATCTTCATATTTTAAATCTAACTCTCTATAATTATGTAATCCTGCATTAAATTCATCTATGTCTGGCACAAAATAGATTATAGGTCTAGCAAGTCTTACAAAGTCAAATTGAAAAGAAGAGAAATCAGTAATAAACGCTTTGCACTTATTTAAGTCAGTATTTCCTATGCTTACAGTTATATTATTGCATTCTGCTTTTTTAAAATAGTTTACATATGGTTCAAAAATTGGATGCAATTTATAATCTAATATAATATTTTTTTCCTTTAAAAGATTTAATAATCTTTTATTCTTTAAAAAGTTCATAGTTTCTATATAGTATTTAGACTTTAGAAATTTATCAACATCTAAATCTCTATGTCTATTCTCTAATTTCCCAATTAAATACTGTCTCCATGAAGGTGCAAATATTATTCTGTTTTCTGGTTCTGTAGTTTCAACTTTTTCATCAAATCTTGGCATTCCTGTACAGATCAAGTCTTTTTTAGAATATCCATAGTTATTAATTAAATTATCTTTCTCAAACTGTGAGGAAATTACAAATTTATCAATTGGTGCAAATTCTTTTCCATACATTTTTAGTAACTTTGCATGTAATACTCCGTGTTGTAAATAAATTAAGTCATATTTTAGTATATCTTTATAATATAAATAATTTTTTAAAAAAGGACAATACTCTCCAAGCGATGAAAACGAAGTAATAATTTTATCACTATTTAAAAATAGTATTTTATGTTTAAAGCTTCCAAATTTAACAACATTTTTTCTTTCTTTAAAAGTAAACTTGTCTCTAAATTTATTCTTCTTTCCATCTAAAATATAATATTTTTCGATTTCATCATTAATCTTTATATCATGTTTGAATTGTATGTATCCATTATCAAAAACATTAACTCTATCATAATATAGCCATATTTTCTTGTTCTTTTTTCTTGTTTTTAATGCAATTACTCTGTATAATACAACTCTTTCACTTATTTTTAAGAATTTCTTGAATTTTCTTTTAAAATCTTTTTTTCTTGTTTCCTCTTTTGGCTTACTGATATAAAAAGTGTTTGTACCTTTTTTAAATTGAACTCTGTAATCTCCAAAATAAACTTTATAGTTTTTAATCCTTCCGCTCATTTGAACCCATTGATTAAAAACATATCTGGTTATTATTTCTTTATCTTCTATATATGCCTTAAATTTTATTTCAGATATATTGCTAATGTCTTTATCAATTTCAAATTTGTAAAAATTAGCTATGTTCATATTAGTCTTATATCTATTTGCTATTGTATCATTTGAGAGCTTAACACTTTTTTCAACTATTGTATTGTCTTTTTTCTTATAACTAATTATCAGGCTTGGTTCTATAAAATCTAATAAAATTGATTTTAAATATCCTAAAATATATATTTTATCTTTTTTTATTTTTAGCTTATTAATTACTATTTCTATATTATCTTCTGTAAACAAGATATTTTCCATGTCATTAACAGTATATGCTTGACCATCATATCTTTTTATTATATTGCTATCTTCGTTTTTTAATTTTATTAAATAAGCTTTATGATATTTATCCATTTGATTGAACTCAATTATAGTTTGATTTTCTATCTGTTCAACTAAAGATTTTATTCTATCACATGCTTTTTTATACTCTTCTCCTTTAAGATGATATGGGAGTAATTCATCTTGATTTATTCTGTATCTAATTACATTTAAATATAATCTCTGTATATATTTTGGGACTTTGTTGTTTTCATCTTTGTACATTGAAAATAGTTTTTCAAAAACATACATGTATTGTTCAAAAGAAAACAAATTGTTCTGTCTGGTATTTGTAGTGCTGCTTTCATGAATTCTATACATATATTTCGCTTCTTTAACATACCCGATTTTTTGCTTTTTCATTAATACTTGCGTATTAAAAAGAGTATCTTCGTTAAAACTAACATTTTCTTCAAATAAAAGGTTATCATCAAAGTAGTTTTTCATAATTATATTCATTGTTGGCTGTATTGCTTGATACTCTGTTTTCAAATCATATACTCTGGTAATATCAAAATAATCTTCATATCTTTGTAGTATTTTTTTCTTTTTTACGCCTTCTTTATACTCATACATAGGATATGTAGCTAAATCGATTTCATCATAGTGATTGTCAAAAAAGCTTACCAACTTAGAGATTGTATCTTCAGTTATAAAGTCATCTGAATCTAAAAACATTATGTATTTTCCTTTTGCCTTTTTCATCCCTTTATTTCTAGCTGATGATACACCTTGGTTCTCACTATTTATTAAATTAATTTTAACAGTTGTCTCTTTTTCTTTTATAGCTTTACATATTTTTAAGCTATTATCTTTAGAGCCATCATTTATTATAATTATCTGTATTCTATCCATTCTAGCATAATCTTGTTTACATATTGATTCTATACATTTTTCAATATACTCTTCTCCGTTATATACAGGTATAATAACTGATACATCATATTGATTCATTATATCTTTCCTTTCTGTTTGCATTTACTTTTATAATTCCCACTTCATCACTGTTTTAAAGTTATTATTTAAATCTGAATCAAATGCTTTGTAAATATCATTTATAGAATTTACCTCCACAACATCTACAACTATATTTTCTACATAGTCTTGCATTTTTTTATCTTGCATAAATTCAACAGCTTTATAAAAATCATCATATCCGCTTCTACTATCTCCAATTAACTTAATGCCTTTTTCTAAAACCATTCTTGTTTCAATTGATATAGGGTTTTCTGAAACGCCTAATAATGAAATAGTTCCTTGTGGATTAATATGATCTATAATTTGTTTTATAGCAATTTCAGATTTAGGTCCACCAACACATTCAAATGCATGATCAACTTTTAAGTTTTCTGGAACTGAATTTGTCATTAATTGTTCATCAGCAAATGAAAAGTAATTCATTTTTTCTTCGTTCGTTCCAAAAATAATAATTTTAGATTCTGGTAAATACTTTTTCAAAAGTAGTGTTGTTAAATAACCTATTGAGCCACATCCCCAAACTCCTATTACATCTCTTCTTTCATGAGCACTTTTTAAAAACTCTTCTATTGCATTTACACAAACGCTTATAGGTTCTAAAAGAGCTGATATTTCAAAATCTATGTCTCCTATTTTTATTATTCTATCTCTTCTCATTAATACTAAATTTTGTAAAAAACCATCAGAACTACTTGACCTAAATTTTGAACTTCTTAAATAGTTTTCTTTTATTATATTATCATTTTCTAATGGAGTATTCGGAATCATTACTACTCTATCTCCGCTTTTAAACTCTCCCTTTTTGTCAAATAATACTTCTCCAACTGCTTCATGAATTAAAGCAAGAGGAAGCTTTTTATCTAATACTTCTTTTGCTCTATTTCCTGTATAGTATCTTTGATCTGCAGCACAAATAGATAAATATTTTGGTCTTACAACTACACATTCATCATCTATGCTTTCCTCTTTAAAAAACAATTCCATTCTTCTTGGAGCTACTAATTTTACAACTTGATTAATCATTTTTATCCTCTCCTTGCATATTTACTATTGCATTAGCAAGTTTTAAATCATACATTGTTGTAACCTTCATATTAAATGTCTCTCCTCTTACAATTTTAGCTTTTTTATTCTTTAACACATAAATCTTTATTGCATCTGAAAGAATTCCTTTTTCATCTTCTGTTAAACTATTATAATTCTCTATAAATTCATTTGTTCTAAATGTTTGTGGTGTTTGTCCCTGATACATATAGTCTCTTATTGGAATATTACTAATTATCTCTCCCTCTTTTGCTTCTACTATTGTATCAAAAGCTGGCATTACAGTATCTACTGCATCAATTCCTTCTTCTAAAATAGCATCTATATTATCATTTATAATTCTTTGTGTTATAAATGGTCTTACTGCATCATGAGTAACAACTACATTTTCTTCTCCAGGAGAATTTTTTTCAGCAAAATCACAAATATTTGCAATTGTTTCATTTCTTGTTGTTCCACCATTTATAATTACAATCTTATCATTCTCCGGATAGTACTTGTTTATTATATCCTCTGTATAAGATCTCCAATTCTCATTTGTTGCAACGATTACTTTATCTATTTTGTTTGAAATTAAAAACTGTTCTATTGTATGTATTATCATTGGTCTATTACCTAGATTTAAAAATTGTTTAGGCATCTCTGTCCTTCCCATTCTAGTACCTTTTCCACCAGCTAAAATACCACCATATATCATTTTAAATTCCTCCTTCTATTTCTTTGACGCTTCTATTATATGTCAAAAATGGATAAAATGCAAATATTTCTATTATAATAATTAAAAAAGATAAAAATAAATAAACTTTTTTGCTAACATAGGTTCTGGTTACTACATTATGAACAACAAAGGTCATATCTGCTTCATATATTTCACCATCTATATTAATATTTCCATTTGGATAAACATCGTATTTTTCTTGGCAAAATGTTGCAATTCCTATAGAATTACTATTATTTGCATCATTTGAACTAATTTGAAATGTATATTTTTTATTTCCTTTTGGTTTAATTTTTTTAAAATCAAATCCTTTATATTTATCATTTTCTATCGAATTGCTAGAAAAAGATTGTTTTACTAATTCTTTTCCATTTTCGTCTTTTAAAATAAAAGTATAATGTGTTTCTTCACTTGTATTTTTTTTATTAAATCTAATCTCAATGTGATTAAAAGCTTTGTCTGTTTTAAAAGTTTGTTCAATTTTTTTATTTGATATTTTAGGAATTAGTTGTCCTTGCTCTGATGAGCCTTGTACTACTCTTTTATCATAAAATATTTTTTTTCTAATTGCATATTCATTATAATTTATAATCAGTAAAAAAATACTACACATCATTGTTGATATTGCAATATATTTTTTTATTCTAGTAATAAATATATTTAGACTTTTATTATTATTACTTACTAAATTAATTATATCTATATTTATATATTTCTCTATTTCATCAATTCCAACTCCAAACATCAGTATCATCCAAGGTAGAAAAGTTAAGCTATACCTCGTTAGAACTTCCCAAATAATATAAAATAAAAAGCCTCCAAATATTGATATGTATATAAAATTATATTTACTATTTATGCCTTCATCGTTTCTTATCTCTTCTATCAAAGCCATCAAAAATAATAATAAAATTGTAATCTTACATATTTGGTAGTAATATGTAAGGAATATTTTCTTGTTGCCTGTTATATATTCATATAGTGGGTTAATTTCTTCAACATTAATAAATTTAGCTAAATAATCATAGCTTCCATTTGACCAATTAACCGAAAGCTTCTTTTTTATTAATGACACAACTCCTGTTGCACCTAATTTTTGAATTCTTTTCTTTATTTCTTCAATGTCTTTTTTCCTTTTTTCAGAATATGTTTTTCCCGCTTCTGTGTATTTATAATCATCAATATTCCATCTTCCATCTGTCTTATAATTGCTTCCTAACATTAACCAATGTGTCGCTGGGAATTTTTTATTCTCATTTATTATTGGATTAGTACTTTTCTCTAATACATTACATCCAAAGTAACCAACAATAAAACTCACAAGAATTGTTAAAATACTAATCGTTTTTTTATTGTCCTTCGCTAGTAATATTGACATTATCATTGCAATCAGTAGTATTCCTATAACAACCCTAATTTTAAACCCAACAGCTAAAATTATTCCTGAGGAAATTAACATCAACAACTTATTTCTTTCTGTTTCATTATTTTTATATATTATAAAAAGATATATAGCAATTGCCGCAAATGGCATACATAGTGTATCTGTATAAAAATATGAAGAATAAAGATAAAATGCAGGATTAACAATAAAGAATAATAGGGTCATTAGTCCATATTTATGATTTTTTAATTTTTTTACAGATAAATATGTAAAAAAAGCCGTAATAGAAATGAATAATGAATTCATTATAGTAGCAAAAGATTTTAGATTTTCTATATTTATAATACTTCCAAGTTTAAAAATGTAATAAATAAATACTGTAATTGGAATTTGATTTGAATATACAGAAAAGTATTCCTCTGTTACAAATTTTCCGCCATTATGTATCATATATGTCGCTTCTTTAATAACATTAGATAAATCATATGTAGGAATAGAAGAAAACTTATTTCCAAAAACAGCTAGCATTATAAAAAATGACACACTTACTATTATCGCAATTATATCAGACTTATTCTCCGGTATTTTTTTTAAGTATTTTTTTATCCTAATAAATGATGCAATCATCACAATTGTTCCTAAAATCAAAATAAATGGTTTCAAGTCTTCTTTTGACATATAAATATTAAAAATAGAACAATATGTTACATATGTTACAACTATGAATAAAACTATTATAATTATTTTGTAAAAGTAATTTCTAAATTTCATCTTTTCTCCTTCATGTAATTTTTCGTTTTTTAAAAGCAAATAATTCGATCATTATTATTATCACTGCTATTAGTATATAGTTTTTCCTACTTATATAACTTCTTTCCGTTTTCTTTTGTACATAAAATTGTAAACTTCCATCTTTAATCTGAACATCATTTATAAATAATCTTCCTTCTTTGTAAATAGGATATCCTTCATTACAATATGCTAATATTCCAATTGAATTTTTTTCTTCTCCGCTTTCAGTGTAAATTTCAAAATAGTATTCTTCTTCACCATTAGGCTTTATGTCATCAAATTCAAATTTTTTGTTAACTCCGTTTAGAAAATCATCTTTTTTAAATTTAGTTTGATATAATATTCTATTTTTAGAATTATATAATTTAAAGTTAAAAATATTGTTAATACTTGTATTTTCGTATTTTATTAATCGTAAACATATTGTATTAAATGTTTTTTTTGTTATAAATGATTGTTTTATTCTATTTGTTGCTATTTGGTTTAATCTGTCACCATAGCTCTTATTTTGGACTATTATATTATCATAATATGTATTTGTATTCTTTGTATATGGAATGTAATTAATTATAATCAAACATAAAGTTACTGAAAATACTGTATTGGTCATTATTTTTATTGCTTTTTGTATATTTACGCAAGCAATTTTTTCATTTTTTGATATTAAATTCATCTGTTTGATATTTAGTACTTTTTCTAGTTGTCCAATACCAACATCAAACACTAATGCAAGCCATGGTAAAAATGATAAACTATATCTTTCCATAGACTCCCAAAGTAAATAAAATAAAAATGCTCCAAAAATAGACATATATATAAATATATAGTTTTTATTAAAATTCCTTATTTCTTTAATAATTGCAATCAATAATAAAAATAATATAAAAGCTTTGCAAATCTGCTCATAATATATCAAGAATACTTTTTTATTTCCATTAACATATTCATATAATATATTATTCTTTTCAAAATTTGATAAATGATTATACGCATAATAATTTCCATTAGACCATGTTCTTGATAATTTAGTTTTTAATAATTCAATATAACCGCTAAATCCTAAATCAGATAATCTCTCTTTTATTTTTTCTTTATCTGCTTTCTTTTTTTCATCCAAACCTGAATATTTAAATGTATAGTTGTGTTCTTGAAGAGACCAACCTCCATCCGTATCTTTGCTCACACCCATCATTAGCCAATGCTCTGTTGGAAATTCTAAGTTTCTGTTTTTTGGTGAATTATATAAAGGAAGTATCTTTCCAATTAAAAAAAGTATTATTAGAAAGCCACTTATTAAACTAATACCATTTATAAAAATGTCTCGATAATTTTTTTTATGAAAGAACATGTCTATAATAAATGCAACCATTGGTATAATAATTACTGGTCTTATCTCATATCCAATTGCTAATAATATACCTATGCAAAAATTCAGGCATACCATTTTTTTAACGTTTGAACTTTTCCTTGACAATACATACAGGTACATTGCAATAGCTGCAAACGGCATGCACAACGTATCTGTATAACAATATGATACGTATAAATACAAAATAGGGTTCATCATAAGAAACAGAATTGTTATTATTCCTGATTTATAATTTTTTATTTCCTTTACCGTCATATAGCAAAAGAAAGCAGTTAGTGTAATAAACGCTGCATTTACTGTTGCCAATACCATAGTTGTATCATCAATTCTAAAATACCTTGCAATTTTTAATATATTATAAAAAAGTATTGTTGTAGGAATTTGTTTAGGATATTTTGCAAAATAGTATTCATTAACAAAATTGCCTCCATTTTTCAACATTGCAAGTGCTTCTTTTCTTATATATGCAGAATCATATCCTGGTACAATCCTAATATATTTTGCTGCTAAAGCCAATCCAATAAAAAATAAAATACATAGTATTATGGCTATAGTGTTTGATCTTCTTTCTGGTATTTTATCAATTATTTTTCTTATTTTTATAAAACAAAATATTTCAACAATTACCCCTAATATAATAATTAGTGGCTTCATATCAATAGAAGGTCTATATATATTAAAAATAGAACAATATGTTACATAAGTTATTAAAATAGCCAATATTACTATTATTATTTTATATGAAAAGTTTTTTAGCTTGTTCATTATTTTTTTGTTTCCTCTTTTTCTTCAATATTTATTTTTTTATCAATTACATATTGAGGCCTTCCTTTTGTTTCGTCATAAATTCTTCCAATGTATTCTGAAATCATCCATAAAGATAATAGTTGAACTCCTGCAAAAAATGTTATTGCAAACATAATAGATGTCCAACCTGCTGTGATATTACCAAAATTTCCAATAAATGATATCAATGAATATATTAATATTAAAAATGATATTATTATAGAGATGCATCCAAGTATGCCGATAAATTTAATAGGTTTGCTTGAAAATCCAATAATACCATCAGATGCAAGTTTTAGCATCTTTTTTAGCGGATATTTTGTCTTTCCTGCAAATCTTTCTTTTCTCTCATATTCGAATGCATATTGTTTATATCCTAACCAACTCCACAATCCTCTTAAAAACTTATTGTGTTCAGGAAGAGAATTCATTTTGTCGACAACTTTTCTATCAACTAATCTAAAGTCCCCTGTATCTTTTGGAATATCTACATCTGATAATGCATTTAAAGTATTATAAAACATTTTTGCAGTCATCAATTTAAAAATTGATTCTCCATCTCTTGTTTTTCTTTTTCCATAAACTACTTCATTACCCTCTTCCCATAATTTAAGCATTTCTGGTATTAATTCTGGTGGATCTTGTAAATCTGCATCAATTATTACTGCAACATCTCCTGTAACTTCTTTAAGTCCTGCTGTAACAGCTGCTTGATGCCCAAAATTTCTTGAAAATGAAACTATTTTCGAGTTTTCGTCATTTTTCGCTATTTTCTCCAAGATTTCTAAAGTTTTGTCTTTACTTCCATCATTTACATATATAATTTCATATTCATAGTTATCTATAGATTTTAAAACAGTTGTCATTCTTTTATGGCATTCCTCTGCTACCAATTCTTCATAGTACATTGGAATTATTACTGATATTTTTTTCATTTTTAAATTTCTCCTTTATTTTATTTTTTAAAAACATAACAAAATTATAAATTAAAGTTATTATTAAAGTTAATATTAGACATGTTATAAATAATACATATGTATTTTCTTTCATAAAGCTATTATCCTTTAATAACATCATTGGTAATCGTTGGAATATATATAATGGAAATAAATTCCTGCCCATCCACGATAATGCTATATTACTCAAATATATTTTTCTTGTAAGTAAAACTATAATTAAAGTAAATACAATTGTATAAATATAATATAAATATATATTGTTTTTTAATTTATATAGTACTAAAAATAGCATTGTCATATATATTATTAATATCAATTCTTTTCCTAATAGCCATTTTTCTATTTCTTCTTTGTATGTTGAAAAAACTGTTCCAAAAACAAAGCAAAAGGCAGTATTATACCAATACACAGGCTTAAACCTTGACATTAATAATGTAAATAAAAATGTTCCAATAAAAATAGATATAACTCTTTCATGTTTATTTTTAAATGCTTTAGCTGATAAATATGTAATTGTATATAACACCAATATTGAAAAAATATACCAATTACTATTTTGAAATCCATCCCACCCAATTAATGCTAATACAATCTTCTTTAATGATTCAATAGAAAAAACAGTATGTGTTACAAAATATCTACTAGCAAACATATAAATTAATACTGCAATATCAAAATTAATTAGTGTAGTAAGAATTCTTTTTTTAGGAAATGTCTTTATATAATCGTCGCCTTTTCTTTTTATTGATTCCATAACTCCATATCCAGAATAAAACAAAAACATCGTAACCATCAATTGTTCTAATTTTGTTATAAACTTTACTCCAACTGAATCAACCCAATTATTCTGTAAAGGAATCTTATATAATATAAAATGACTTATAAATACAAATACCAAAAATATACCTTTTATTGCATCTGTATTCTTTTTGTCTAAATAATTCTCATTATATTTTTTAGGTCGAGCTGTAATCATTATTAGTAATAATAATATGATTAATACTATTGTCATTTTTTTCTCCGTTCTAAATAAGTTTTAATTCTTTTATTTTCTCATAAATTCTTTCAATATTTTTTCCATCTGAAAATTCATTTATTGTTTTATAATTTTCTTCAAATTTATCTGTTCTTACTTCATTTAAGTCAATTTTTTTGTTCTTTATTGTGTTCTTTATAACCTCTTCTAATTCTTCAAAATTAAATGTTCTTTTTCCAATATATTCATCATTACTTGGATATAGTGGTCCATTTTCTTTTTCATAAAAGTCTAAATCAGGTTGAAAGAAAATAACTCCTCCACCTTGATAGAATGTATTATAGCAAACTGATGAATAGTCTGTTATTAAAAGCTTTGTTTTCTCTAAAGCTTCAGATATTGGCTTATGCCATATGCTATCTTTTAAATCTGTTTGTTCTATTAAAGTCTGTGCTTTAGGATGTGAAATTAATAATATTTTGCTCTTGTCTATATATTTTTCAAGCATTTTACATATTTTAATTACATTTTGATAATATGTTGATTCTTCGAAATTTAGTAATTGTTCCTCATAAGGTTTCCATGTAAGCATTACAGTAACTATATCATCAGAATCATTATTTATATGTTTGTAATCTATCTTACTAAATATTGGAAGTCCAGTATTTAGTACTTGTTCATCATTTATATCTAAGCTTTCTACTATAACCTCTTTTTCCTTTTCGCTTCCAACAACAATATAGTCAACTTGTCCTTCTTTATTTTTTGCAAATGTTGAATTCTTTCCTTGGCATTTTAAATATGTTATTCCATGTTGTAAAAATACAAATGGTTTATCTGTTAAGCTTTTTCTTAAATATGTATTATTTGATCTTATAATATTTAAATGTATTGGTGCTTCAGTTGAAATAAAATTATCTGCATTAAATACAATCCAATAATATTTTAAAGAATACTTTTTAATAACGTCTTTATTATCCTTTATTCTTTCATAGTCGGGAGAATCTTCAGTTATTACAAAGTAATTTCTTGATTTGTTATCTTTTTGCATTAATAAAAATAAATCATATGTACCTTCTTCTGCTTTACTTGAAAACTTCTCATAAAATACATTTATTTTTCTTTTTCTATGTTTAATATTAAAATTACTTATTTTATATAAAAGTCTAGATACAAATTTGCTTTCCATTATTCTAAATTTCAATGTTCTTTCAACAGGTTCTTTTAGTCTTTTTACAAGTACTAAATTTCCTGCAATAGTTCTTCTAATATGTACAGCATAATCCTTTGTCCAAGTTGCTTTATATGGAGCATAATGGTGTTGCAAATTTTTTGTTCTTCTATCTTTTTTTGCAATGTTATATTGAATTGGATATCCATCAACATTTACTTCAAATCTAATATTTCCATTTATCGTTGAATCATCTTGAAGAATATCTTTCATCTTGAATTTGAATTTATACATGTTTTTATCTGTAAACATTTTTATTATAGATATAGGCCCACGATATTCTTTTAAAGTTGCTGGTTTGCTTAAATCTCCATCAACAAAAAACTTAATATCTCCTATTTTTGCTTTTGGTTTATTAACTAGATATGCTATAAGTCTAATAGATAATCTTCTTTTATTTAATTTAATGTTTAATACTCTAAATTTTAGTTTAACAACTTTTTTCATTACTGCATTTAATTCACCATAAGCATATTTTACTTTT
>CAMKSF010000023.1 GCA_946415375.1 uncultured Clostridia bacterium | reverse complement strand
CTGTTATTCCCGGTTTTACTGACAAAACCTTATTCTTTAATAATCCAAACTTATCTATTTCTCCATCTACTACAGCTCTTGGCCCTACAAGGCTCATTTCCCCTTTTAATACATTTATAAATTGTGGAAATTCATCTAAACTTGTTTTTCTAAGAAATTTACCAATTCGAGTTACTCGTGGATCATTTTGTAATTTTTGAGTTGTTTCCCATTCCTTTCTGGCTTCCTCATCATTTATTAATATTTCTTTTAGTTTTTCATCTGCATCTACACACATAGATCTATATTTATACATTTTAAAGTGTTTACCATTTTTTCCTATTCTTGTATGAGAATAAAAAATTGGTCCTTTATCTTTTAATACAGTCTTTGCAATTGCGATTCCAATTGTTATAGGTATCATCAATATTATACCAATAATTGCACCTATAATATCCATAATTCTTTTTGCAATTAAATTAATTGTATTTAGTATTTTAACTTTTTTACGAAAAACAACTAATCCTAAAAAATCACTTTCTGTTAGTTCATTTTTCATTTCGGGTTCACTTTTATATGTATTTAATATAGGAGATACGGTGATAGTATTAATAAACTCGACTTCATTCGTCTTCATCATCTTCCTCCAAAAATATATATTTTAGCTTTACTTTTTCACTTTAAATTCTACAATAAAAGCTTGTACAAGTCAACAGGAAATATTATGCATCATCACATCTTCTCCGGCATTTCTATACCTAAAAGTTTAGCTCCATTCTTTAGAACTTTCCCTGTAGCATATGTTAAATAAACTCTAGCTTCCTGTAAATTTTTATCATCACAAATAATTTTGTTTTCACTGTAGAACAAACTAAAAGCTTTTGATAAATCAATTAAGTATCTTGCTAAAATTGATGGCTCTGACTTATCTATTACTTGATTTAATATATCCTCAAAATTGTAGATTAGTTTTATTATGTTTATAGAATAATCATCTTGTAATAATTCTATATCTATATCTTTAAATTTTGGTTTGTTATTATTGACTTTCTCTAATACACTGTTTGTCCTTACATAAGTATATTGTATATATGGTCCCGTCTCACCTTGAAAATTAAGCATTGCTTTTATATCAAAGACTTCATCTTTAATTCTACTTGTTGCTAAATCATTAAATATAACTGCACCAATTCCTACTTTTTTTGCTGTTTCTTCTTTATTATCTAAATCAGGATTCTTTTCTTCAATTATTCTCTTTGCCTCACTTATTGCATCATTGAGTAAGTCTTCTACTTTAACAAAGTTTCCAAGTCTTGTTGACATTTTTCCTGTTGAAAGTCTTACAAATCCATATGGAACATGTTCTAAACCTTTGGTATATTTTTCATCTAACCCTAAGAATTTAGCTACTTCAAAAATTTGCTTAAAATGTAGGTTCTGCTCATAAGATGTAACATATATGCATTTATCATAATCATAAGTTCTTGCTCTGTATAAAATTGCTGCTAAATCTCTTGTAGCATATATAGTTGATCCATTAGACTTACATACTATACAAGGTGTCTCGATTCCTACATCAGATAAATCAACTATAATAGCTCCTTCTGATTCTTTTAAAACTCCTTTGTCTTTAAGAATTTTGATTACTTCATCTGTTTTATCTGCATAAAATGCTTCTCCATTCCAAGAATCAAATTTTGTACCAAGTAGGTCATATATTTTTTGAAATTCCTTTATGCTTAAATCCTTAAATTCTTGCCACAACCTTGTACAATATTCGTCTCCTTGTTCTAACAATTTAAAGTTTTCTCTGCAATTATTTAATACATTTTCGTCTTCTTTACATAGTTCATTTATTCTTTTATATATTTCAGCTAACTTATCTATCGGGTTTTCTTCTAAATCATATTCATTTCCCCATAACTTGTATCCTTCAATTAATTTCCCAAATTGTGTTCCGTAATCTCCTAAATGATTTACTCCAGTTACATTATAGCCTAAATATTTATATATATTATATAGTGCTCCACCTATTACTGTAGTCTTTAAGTGTCCTATATGAAATGGTTTTGCAATATTAGGTGATGAATAATCTATCACTATATTTTTATTATTTTGTGCTAAAGCTTTTCCAAAGTCTTCTTTGTTTTCAATTCTTTCTAATACTTCTTCTGCCATTATTTTTTTATTTATATAAAAATTCAAATATCCACTTACTATATCAATTTTTAAAATTTTGTTATTATCAATAGTTATATTATTTTTTATATCTTCTGCAATAGTCTGTGGCGCTTTTTTTAAAGCTTTTGCAAGTTTAAAACATGGGAATGCATAGTCTCCATTATTTATATCTTTTGGAACTTCTATATACCCATATATTTCACTTTTTTCTATCTTAGTTGCAATTGCAATAGCACTTGCTATTTCGCTTTTAAAATCTGTCATATTGCTCACCTTCAAAATAATTTAATTTCATAGCTTTCTTTATTCTAGCTATATTTTTCTTAGCTTCTTCTCTTGCTTTTTTAGTTCCTTCTTTTAAAATCTTATCTACAATTTCTGGATGTGATTCATAATATTCTCTTTTTTCTCTCATTGGTCTTAAAAACTCTATTATGTTATTTGCAAGTTGTTTTTTACATGCAACACATCCACGTTGTCCTTGTTTACATTCTTCACAAACTGCTTTACACTCTTCAGGTGTACTAAATAGATTGTGATAATATGCAACCATACATACATCTGGATTACCTAAATCGTCTTTCTTGATTCTATTAGGATCTGTTACTGCACTCATAACCTTTTTTGTTATTTCTTCTGGTGAATCAGAAATATATATTGCATTTCCAAGAGATTTGCCCATTTTTTCATTTCCATCTAATCCTTTTATCCTTTTTCGTTCAGATAAAAGAATTTCTGGTTCTCTTAAAACATCACCATAAATACTATTGAATTTTCTAACTATTTCCCTGCATTGTTCAATTAAAGGCTCTTGATCTTCACCAGCTGGTACTATTGTACCATCCATAATAGTTATATCAGCAGCTTGGCTTACAGGATATCCCAAAAAGCCATAAGTGACACTATCTCCAAATACTTCTTTCTTTTGAGCAAGTTCTGTTTTTACAGTTGGATTTCTCTCTAATCTTGCAATTGTAACTAAATTAGAATAGAAAACTGTAAGCTCTGCTGTTTCTGGAATCATTGACTGAATATATATTGTTGATTTTTCAGGGTCTATTCCACATGATAAATAATCAATTAATACTTCTCGTACATTTTTTCTAACTTTTTCAGGATTATTAAAATTATCTGTTAAGGCTTGTACATCTGCAATTAAAATATATGTTTCAAATTCATTTTGAAGTTCAACTCTACTTTTTAATGATCCAAAATAATGGCCTATATGTAATTTACCTGTTGGTCTGTCTCCTGTTAAAACTCTTTTATTGCTCATTATATTTCCTCCAATCTTTTTTCACTTTTTATTCATTCAAGAGGGATGGTTCTTTATAGAACTATCCCTCAAATAATTTGAGTCTAAGTTGTTGTATTTGCTTTATCTTTATCTTTGTCTTTATCCTTGTCTTTATCCTTATCACTTTCACTTGGTTTATCAGGAGTTGTATTTGTACTTGGTGTTGTATTTTCATTTGTTGGAGTAGGAGGCGTAACTGGCGTTGGTGCTGATTTATCTTTAACAATTATTGTCCTAATTTTTGTAGCTTCTTTTCCTGCTGAATTTTTTACTGAAAATTTAAGTGTATATGTTCCAGCTTTTGACGTATTTATAGTTCCAGATCTTTGTATGTCCTCAGTTAGATCCCCATCTATGTCGTCTTTAGCAGTTGCTCCTTTATCCGTATATGTATCACCAACATAAATTACAACTGTTGCATCTCCAATTAAACTAATTTTTGGTGCTTTTGCATTTTGTTTAGCAGTTTCTTCATTGTGTTCTTTGCAAACCTCTGTTGGAGCTTTACTTGAAGACATTGGTGTTTTCCAAAGTTTTAGTCTTTCCTTTGGTATTACATATGAAAAAGGTTTTATTTTTGTATTAGGGCAAAATTCATTTGCAAGTTTTCCACTATCTTCACATATTTCTACCATTTTTCCTGATTCATCACAGTAATCAGGAATATTACCTTCTGAAAATAGTTCTGAATAAGTTGAACCACATTTCTTTGTTGCTCTTAAACCTGTTTGACTGCATACTTTTATCCAAACCACTCCATCTGGCTTTTTAAATCTAGATGATTTTTTACCTGAATGTAAGCTTCTCATAGTAGCTGTCCAAATATCTCCTGATGGGTTACTCCTGTTATAGTATACTGTTTCATTGTCATCAAATCCATACCAAGTTGCTCCAGTATAGTAATTTGTAAATCCACAAAACCATCTATCATAATCATCATTTGTTGTACCTGTTTTAGCAGCTACATCCATTCCTGATACAGAACAATATGGAGCAGTTCCTCCACTTGCTACAACTGATGTTAATAAATCTTTTAAAATATATGCATTTTGTTTTGAACAAACTTCTCTTGTTTCCTGTTTTGGCTCTAATACAGTATTTCCTTTATCATCTTCTATTTTAGTATAGAATAAAGGAGTTCTGTATACACCATCATTTGCAATTGTTGCATAAGCTCCTGCCATTTCTAAGGTGCTTATTCCTCTGTATAAACCACCAATTGCCAAAGCTAATCCTACATCTTTTTCATCACTAAGAGATGTAACTCCCATCTTTTTTAGGTAATCTCTTGATGTTTCATTTGTAAGCTCTGCCATTATTTTTACAAATGGTACGTTGTGAGATTTTGCAATTGCAGTTCTTATACTGATATTTCCTGAATATGCACCATGGTCATTTTTAGGTTCAAATCTTCCATTATCAAATTTTGTTTGAACATCTAAATATCTTGTTGAAGCTGTTAATATTCCTTCTTGCAATGCAGGAAGAACATCTGCTATTGGTTTTATTGCTGATCCTGTTTGCCTTGGGCTTTGTGTTGCTCTATTTAATCCTCTTGCTGTTGTCTTTTCTCCTAGTCCTCCAACCACACCTACTACATATCCTGTTTCATTATCTATTACTACCATTGCAGCCTGACTCTTAGCGCCCTTTTTCTTTCTTGAATTTCTTTGGTATGTACTTGCATTTTTTACCATCGTTTTTTCTATATTTTTTTGTACATCTGTATTTTGTGTTGAATATATTTTAAGTCCTCCACCATATACATAAGTTGTTGCATATTCTTCAGACCAACCTTTTTCTTTTACAAAATCATTTATAACTTGAGCAATTGTAGCATCAGTATGATATGAATAAATCATCCCTTTTGATGTACCTTTTTTAAAATTCAATCCATCATCAACTTTTTTACAAGCCTCATCATATTTTGCTTGATCTATATATCCTAAATCTAACATCTTTTTAAGAACGACTTTTGTTCTATTGTTTATTTCTTTTGTTTTTGTTTCATCTTTACCATATTTCTTATCACCATATGGGTTATAGTAGTTTGGTCTATTGTTTATTCCAGCTAAAAATGCACATTCCTCTAGACTAAGCTTTTTAGCCTTTTTATTAAAATAATATTCTGCTCCAACTTCAACTCCACAGTTCTTTTCTCCAACAAATATAACATTTAGATACATCTCTAAAATTTGATCTTTTGAAAGCATCTTCTCTATTTGGAATGCTTTTGCCCATTCTTTGACTTTTCTTGTAATACCTTCTTTTCCAGTTTTTGCCTTCTCGTTTGTAATATTTTTTACTAACTGTTGAGTAATTGTACTTCCACCATAAGATGATGATCCTCTATGTAAAATATATGTTACAATTGCAGCACTTGTTCTTTTATAGTCAACACCATCATGTTCATAAAATCTTTCATCTTCAATTGCAACATAGGCTTTAGGTAAATATTCTGCCATATCCTCTAGTTTTATTACCTTTCTACTCTCATCACCTTTAAGCTCTGCAAGTACTTTTCCTTGGCTATCATAGATAATAGAGTTACCAGCAACTTTTAATTCTTCTTCAGAAATTTCAAAATCCTGTCCCCACATTCCATAAATCATACCTACAGCTATTCCTGCAAAAATAACAATTAAAGCAAGAAAAAATACAAGTCCTAATTTTAAAGTTAAAGATATCTTTGGGTGTTTTGTTGCAAATTTTGATTTTTTCTTATTTTCTTTTACTTTTTTTGTTTTTGGAACATTATTTGTTTTTGTTTTTTGATTGTTATTTTGTTTATTACCAGGATTATATACTTTTGTATTGAAGTTTTTATTGTAATTATTATATATTTGTGTATCAAACATTTTATATGAATTACCATTTTTTGCATTATTATTTGATTTTGCAACCACTTTATTATTTTGTTTTTTAGCTTTATTTTGAACCGGTTTTTTGTATGGCTTCTTCCCTTTTTTATTTTTTTGTTTCATACTATTCTCCTTTTTTGTGTTTATATTCAAAAATTTGATTTCATCAAGTATTTATAGTCATTTTCTCACGTGTATATTATATTACATTCATCAAAAAAAATCAATAGATTATTAATAATATTTAAAGTTAATTAATTCCAACTGAGAGTAGAGAAAAATAAATGTAGTATAAAATTTATTTTCTTATATTATTAAATATTATTATTAATTTAAAAAAGAGTTTCTTAAAAACTACGAAACTCTTTGTATTAAACCTATCTTATTATTTTTTTAAATTTATTCTTACCAAATTGGATAACTGGTTTGCTTGTTGTATCAACCATTGTTGTAATATCAGTTACAGTATCACCATTTACCTTAACTCCATTTCCAGTAACCATTCTTTTAGCATCTCCTCTTGATGTTGCAAATCCAGCCATTACTAGCAAATCACAAATATTTGCAGTTTCTTCTTCAACTTTCATTTCTTCAACATCTTCTGGAATTCCTCCTTTTGCAATATTTAGATATCTTTGTTTTAGTTCTTCAAATTCATTAACATTATCATACATCGCAAGTAGCTCTTTAGCAAATCTAAAATGCGCTTCTCTTATATCTCCACTCATTATTTTGTCAATTTCTTCAATTGGTAAATCTGTTGCAAGTTCAAAATATTGTCTTAAAACCTCATCAGGTATTTTCATACTTTTTTCTAGCTTTGTAAATGGTTCTTCAGATATTCCAATATAGTTATCTAGAGATTTGCTCATTTTTTCTTTTCCATCTAATCCCACTAATAATGGGAATGTCATTACAACTTGTGATTCTTGTTCATAATCTTTTTGTAATTCTCTTCCTACCAACAAATTAAATGTTTGGTCAGTTCCACCAATTTCAATATCTGCATGCAATGCAACAGAATCATATCCTTGCATTAAAGGATATAATAATTCATGCATAGATAGTGGTAAATTGTTTTCAAATCTATTTTTGAAGTCATCTCTTTCCATTATTCTAGCAACTGTATACTTCCCAGCTAATTTTAGAACATCCTCAAAAGTCATCTTTGAAAGCCATTCTGAGTTATATGCTATTCTTGTTTTATCAGGGTTTAATATTTTAGAAGCTTGTTTAACATAAGTCTCTGCAGACTTTCTTGTTTGTTCAAATGTTAAAGCAGGTCTTGTTTTATTCTTACCTGTTGGATCTCCTATCATTCCTGTAAAATCACCAATTAAAAACACTACTTCATGTCCCATATCTTGAAATTGTTTTAAAACTCTTAAAACAACACTATGTCCAATATGTAAGTCAGGTCTCGATGGATCTGCTCCAAATTTTATAACTAATTTTTTTCCGCTCTTTATTTTTTTCTCTAAATCTTCCTCATTAAAGATTTGTACAGCTTTTCTTTTTATTAATTCTAAATTATCCATTATTCATCTTCTCCTTTTTAAGTTCTCGTTTGAGGACAGAGGAAAAAAATAACCTCGTCCATTTTTGTTAATTATTTGTTAAACTTTGCAATCCATTCTACCACTATTACTCTAAAAAATCAATACTTAATCACTAATATCTGTGTCTAATATAACAAAATAATTGTATTCCGGATACTTCTCTTTGATTTTATTAACTACCTCATCTTTAATTTCTTCCCTACTTTTAGCCTTAAAATCTATTATTAAATCAAATGAAATTGTTTTACTTTCTTCATCTACATAAAACCCATGCATTTGTAATACTTCTGATTTTTTTTCAATTATTTTTATTAAAGTATCTTTTATTTCTATATATCTTTCATCACTATTATTTGAAGCATAAATTCCTATTGTTAACACTATTCCTAATTCTTTATATATAGAAACCTGTATTTTTCTTGTTAATTTATGTATTTCTTTTGCAGTCATATTGTCATCTACTTGTATATGGACCGTTCCAATTATCTGTGATGGCCCATAATTATGAAGTATTATATCATATACTCCTTGCACTTCTTCAAATTTATTTACTTTTTCTCTAAGTTCTTGTGTTAATTTGCTATCTGCTCTTTCACCTATTATACTGTTTAAAGTTTCTTTAATTATTTCAAAACTCGATTTTACTATTATAACTGATATTAAAAATCCTAAATATCCTTCTAAGCTTATATTCCATATTAGGCTTATAATAGCAGCTACAAGTGTTGAAAAAGATAATACAGCATCCATAAAAGCATCAGTTCCTGATGCAACTAAACTCTTTGAATTAATTTTTTCTCCCTTTTCTTTTACATATTTGCCCAAAAAATATTTCACTATTACTGCAACTATAATAATACAGATAGAAACAATAGTATACTCTGCTTTTACAGGATGTATTATTTTCTCAATTGACTCTTTTCCAGCTGCAACACCTGCAACAAAAACAATTATTGCAATTAATAATGCAGCAAAATACTCTATTCTTCCATGACCATAAGGATGTTTCTTATCAGGTTTTTTCCCTGCAAGTTTTGCCCCTACTATAGTTATTATAGAAGATATTGCATCACTTAAATTGTTTACTGCATCTAATATAATTGCAATGGAATTTACCATTATTCCTATTGATGCTTTAAATACCACCAAAATAAAATTCACAAGTATACCTATAACACTTGTTTTTATTATTACTCTATTTCTTTCCATTATTACCTCCTATTTTTCCTATTTATCTTTATTTGGTAAATCTTCAAATTCAATATTCTGAATATCTATCACTTCATTATTTTCATTTATTACAAGTTTAAATACCTCTGGTGCATTTAGTCTTTTATCTAATACTATCTTATTGTTAAAACTAATTTTTCTTTTTCTAGTTTCATCTATATCTAATAATCTACACCATTTTAATAAGAAAAATGTTATTGCATAACCATGTGAAAAAATTGCAATTCTTTTTCCTTTGTTTTTTTCTAATACTTCATAAAAAGCTTTTGAAAATCTTTCTCTTACATCCTTTTGACTCTCTCCACCTTCTGTCCTAAAATTTTCATCAATATGTTGCCTTGTAAACCAGTCTTTTATTGTTCCATCATTTGGTTTTCCTACTCTTCTTTCGTCGAATCTTTCATCTATATTTACTTTTAAATTTTGTTTTTCTATTATGTATTTTGCAGTTTGTAAAGTTCTTACACAATTACTTGCATAAATAGCATCAAGATTTTGTAGTTCTTTTTCATTACTTAAAATTTCAGCTCTTTTTTCTCCCTCAGAACTTAGTATTATTTTTTCATCTCTTACAGTATTACTTTGAGATGAATTATATTCTTCTATGTAATTATTCTTAAGCTTAACCGAGTGTCTTATTAAATATACTATAGTATTCATGTCAAATTCCTCCTTGAACAATTTTAGCATTAATTGTTTTAAAAATCAACAAAAAACGCAAATCTATTAAAGACTTGCGTTTTAATTAAATATCTACTAATACATTCCACCCATGTCTGGCATTCCTGCTTCTCCATGATTACATTTACATCCTTCTTTTTCAGGGATATCAGCAACTAAGCTTTCTGTAGTTATCACCATTGACGCAATTGATGTTGCGTTTTGAAGAGCACTTCTTGTAACTTTTGTCGGATCTACAATTCCTGCTTTTTTCATATCAACATATTGTTCTTTTGATGCATCAAAACCAAATCCACTATCCGCTTTTTTAACATTTTCTACTACAACTGCTGGCTCTAATCCGGCGTTTCTTACAATTTGACTTAATGGTTCTTCTAATGCTTTTAGAACTATTGTAGCTCCTAATTTTTCTCCTTCTCCCAATGAAGAAACCACTTTCTCAACCTTTGGAATTACATTTATAAGGGCTGTTCCCCCACCTGCAACAATTCCTTCTTCGACTGCTGCTTTTGTTGCAGACAAAGCATCTTCTATACGAAGTTTCTTTTCCTTCATTTCAAGTTCTGTAGCAGCTCCAACTCCAATAACTGCAACTCCACCTGCTATTTTTGCAAGTCTTTCTTGAAGGTTCTCTTTATCAAATTCACTCTTTGTTTCTTCAATTTGATTTCTTATTTGATTTACTCTTTCTTTTATTTTTGCTTTATCACCTAATCCATCAACAATTATCGTATTTTCTTTTTGAACTTTTACTTGTTTAGCTTTTCCTAATTGCTCTAATGTTGTGTCTTTCAACTCTAAGCCTAGCTCTGATGTAATAACTTCTCCTCCTGTTAGAATTGCAATATCTTGAAGCATTGCTTTTCTCTTATCTCCAAATCCAGGTGCTTTTACTGCAACTACATTTAATACTCCTCTTAATTTATTAAGTACAAGTGTTGATAATGCTTCTTGTTCAACATCATCACATATAATTAATAGTTTGCCTGATTGTTGCATTAAGTTTTCAAGTAATGGTAGTATTTCTTGAATATTACTTATTTTTTTATCTGTAATTAAAATATATGGATTATCTAATACTGCCTCCATTTTTTCTGTATCTGTTACCATATATGGAGATACATAACCTTTATCAAATTGCATTCCCTCAACAACATTTAATTCTGTTTGTGAAGTTTTTGATTCTTCAATTGTAATTACACCATCTTTTGAAACCTTATCCATTGCATCTGCAATTAAGTTTCCTATTTCTGTGCTATTTGCAGAAATACTTGCAACTCTCGCAATATCTTCTTTTCCATTAACTGCAGAACTAATTTCTTTTAATGCTTTTACCGCTGCGTCAGTCGCTTTATCCATCCCTCTTTTTACACTCATTGGATCTGCTCCTGCTGCAACATTTTTTACTCCTTCTTTAACCATTGCTTGTGCTAAAACTGTAGCTGTTGTTGTTCCATCTCCTGCTACATCATTTGTTTTTGTAGAAACTTCTTTTACAAGACGTGCTCCCATATTTTCAAATTTATCTTCTAATTCAATTTCCTTTGCTATAGTTACACCATCATTTGTAATTAAAGGTGATCCAAAACTTTTATCTAAAACTACATTTCTTCCTTTTGGTCCAAGTGTAACTTTTACTGTATCTGCTAATTTATTTACACCTTTTAATAAACTTTTTCTGGCTTCTTCGCCATATATAATCATCTTTGCCATTTTTAATTCCTCCTTCATTATTCTACTATTGCCAAAATATCATCTTGTTTTACAATTATATATTCTTGCCCTTCATATTTAACTTCAGTACCTGCATACTTACTTACTATTACTTTATCTCCTTTTTTCACATACATCTCTTGTACTTTACCTTCAATTTTTTCTCCTGGACCAACCTCAATTACTTCTGCTATTTGTGGTTTTTCTTGGCTTGCTCCAGACAATATAATTCCACTTTTTGTTGTTTCTTCTTTTTCTTTCATTTTAATTAAAACCCTATCACTTAATGGTTTTATCATAAAAATTACCTCCTCTTTTAGTTTTAAAAGAATGCACATTTTTTAGCACTCTTTGTTCTTAACTGCTAATAATAATATACCCATTTTTTTGAATTGTCAATACCTATTTTTAAAATTCACACTTTTTTCACATTTTATTTTATTCATTTCTTATTATGAATATGAAAAATAGTATTTAAAATATATACAATAAATATTTTTATTTATATTTAGTATTGACTTCTACTCTAACCTATGGTATTATATTTTTAAATTTAAATCTTATATATTTAAATTTAACTTTAAATCCCAAATTAAATTCTAATTATTATTTTTTCAAATCAAATATTTATATGACAGGAGGTGATTGATATGACTAATGAACAAAGAGATGAGTTATTGATTTCAATTGTAAAAAGTCTTAATAATTTGCAAAATTCTTTTAATGATTTTAGAAAAGAGATAAAAGAAGAATTGGATACTAAACTTGATGCTCTTGAAGAAAGGCTTAACAAAAAAATTGATTCTGTTGATGAAAAGCTTAACAAAAAAATTGATTCTGTTGAAGAAAAGCTTAACAGTAGAATTGATGAAGTTGTTAGGGAAAATCAAGAAATCAAAAAACATGTATCTGATAATAAAAAAAGTATTGATGCTCTTGTTAAAGAAACTCAAAAAATCAAAAAATATGTATCTGACAATGAAAAAGGTATTGTAGAAATTATTAAAGACTATAACAAGCATAATTATGAGGTAGACAAACATTTAGAAAAACATGATAGAGAAATTGAAGATTTGAAGTCTAAGTTAGCTTAAAACAACAAAAGAATTAGATTCCATATACACATACTAGTATATAATCTAATTCTTTTTTCGTTTCATTTATCTAAACAAATATATTCCTATTACTACTACACCTATTACAACCCTATATATTGCAAATCCTTTAAAGCTTCCTTTTTTTAGGTAATCCATCAAAAACTTTATAACAAAGAATCCCACTATAAAACTTGTTAGAATCCCTATAAAGAACGGTAAATCAAATGCAAAATGTTTCAAATCAAATATAACTGCTGCAAGTGTTATTGGTGTTGCTAATAAAAATGAGTATTTAGCTGCGCTTTCTCTATCTACTCCAAGCCATCTTGCTGTTGTCATTGTAATTCCTGAACGCGATGTACCAGGAAATGCTGCTGCTATTGCTTGTGAACAAGCAATCCATAGTGATTGTTTGAATGATATATGTTCATAATCAGTTTTTGACTTTGATCTTTCATCTACAAGGTATAGGACAATACCTAATACTATTAAAGCAAAAGCTATTAATAGCATTTCTAAATCTAAATTGCCGCCTATTATTTTTTCTGCTATTTTATCTAAAACTAGACTTAATATTCCTGCTGGTATAGTTGATAAAACTATATACCAAAATATCTTTCCTTCTGTTGATGGATTTTTCTTTATTGTTTGATTATATCCTCCTAAAATCAATCCTAGCCAATCTTTCCAGAAATATATAATTATAGCAAGCAATGTTCCAATATGTAAAGCTACATCGAATGATTCTGGCATTGCCTCCCATCCTAATACCCATGGAAATAAGTTAAGATGTCCTGAACTTGATATTGGCAAAAATTCTGTTAATCCTTGAACAATACCTAATATAATTGATTGTATTATTGTCATTTTAATTCCTCCATTTCTATTTATATTTGTTTTAATGCATATTTTGCTTAAACCCTGCAAAAAGAAAGCCGTCCCTTTTTCTTAAATATAACACATCTTAAATTCTTCCGCCAAGAGACCTAAGGCCTCTTGTGGCGGTTTTACTCTATTTTACTACATGTGGTACTGTTTTGTGATATGTACTTGTATCTGTACTTGGACTTATCTCTACTTGGACACTAGATGGTAGATAAACTACGGGGCACACGCAGCCGCCGTCGCTATTAGTGATGTCGTGCGAATCATACAGATTATTGCCGAAACAAGTAAGAGCCGTTCACATGGCGCACATTGAAATACGCACTGTTCGAGTAGCAACGGATACAGCGCGAAGCAAGCCAATAATATGTATTTGTTCCAAAAAACATATTTTGGTATGCTGCTGCTTTAGCAGAATCTTCAAAATCTCCTGCTACATGTGTTGTTCTATACCATGTATATGGTACTGTTAAACTTGTTGGTTTTGTACTTGATGTTACTGCTGCTCCATTTGTAGTTAAACCTCCATAACCACTGTAAGAATCACTTTGCCCTATTACACCTGTAGTTGCTGTAGTTCCTAACAATCCTCCTTCTTCATATTGGAATATGTCTGGATAATACGTGTATCCATTACTATATGTTACTGTATTATTTGTTGTATCTTTTGTAACATTTGTACTTGGAGATAGTGATGACATTTGATTGGTTATATATGTTGTTAATTTATCTTTCCCTGTTTGATTAAATTTATCTGTTATATCCTCTACTTTTATACTTCTTGCTGTTATTCCTTTTGATGTATCTTTATATAAATCGCTACATTTTTTATTTAATGTATATACTGCATTATTATATCCTAAAGCTCCACTAAAAAATATTGTTTGGTCATCTGATGTCATTGCACCTATTAGCGTCATATTTCCATGACTATCTATATCCATTACTCTAAATGTATCTTTCGCTGGTAATGTTTGTTCACTTGTATATCCTGTTTCTGCTGTACTTAATGATACATTTTCTGTTGGTGATGTGTATGTTATATAATCTCCAACTTTAATACCGTGTCTTGCCTCTAAAATAATGTCGTTAGATTCTTCCTTTTTCTTATCAATTGTTAAAATTTTAACAATATATTGAGCATAATCTGAAACCGAAAACTTAAATTTTGTTTCTCCTTCATCCTCAAATTTAATCACATCTTTTGTTACATCAGTCCAACTAGTTTCATCAGTTTTTCTATATTCTACAATAAATTTACCAATATCATTAAATCGTTCAACTTCCACTGTTGTTGTTTCATTATTTTCTTGTTCTATTGTTTTTATTTCTTTATACTTAATAGCTATATCTGAGATTATTATATCTTTATTATCTCCTTGTTCTAAACGAAATTCAATTGAATTTGGTGATATTATTTTTATATTCTGTACCCCAAAATCATCTAAAGTATAATAAACTTCTTTATTATATACAACACCATTATATAATATTGTGTTTCTATCTTTAATACTAATAAGATAATCAAAGCTTGTATCTAATCCAATTTCTTCTTTTAAAAAGCTTTCAGAAAAAAATCTGTAATTTGATTTTTTATTATCATCAGTTATTCCTCCACCAGCAAATGTACTGTCAATTTGTTCTTGAGTACATTTACCATTTTCAATAGCAGTTCCAATTAATTCTCCATAATCCCCTAAAAAGGTATTCTTGTCTTCTGCTTTTTGATACTCTTTATACCATTCATTTACATAAGATTGCATTACCTGTATCTCTGATTTTGCTTTATTATACTTTGCATATCTAATCGTACTTGCTCCAGAATATATAGCTATTGAAGCTAATATCATAATTATAATTATAGTAATAACTAACGCAATTAAAGTAACACCTTTTTTTTCTTTCATTTGTTATACCTCTCTTTTTTTGTTTTATCCTTTAAGCATTTTTTCTAAGACTATAATAAACATTGCATGACTCCATCCAAGTCCTAAAACCCAATTTGGCTCTAATGTTTCATTATTTACTTGTTCTCCAAGAAAATGATGTAACCCTGCTGTTTTAACAACAAAATCAAATGTCTCTTTTGCTTTGATATTTTCACCTTTTTCAAGATAATATAACGTCATCCAAGCATTAGCAATTGACCATGGATTTCCTCCATTATAGTTGTCAAATTCGTATCTTCTATATCCTCCTGTATATGTACGTAAACACATATTTATTCTTTCAATTGTATTTTCTATTTTCTTTTCATTTGGTGTAAATACATTAAATGGTACAACTGATCCTAAAATACTTATGTCCATTAATCTATCATTTGGATTTCTAACATAACACTTCTTTTCGTCATCATACATTTTTTCTTGTATATATTGTTTAAGCTCTGTTCTCAATTTTTCTATTTCAACTTTTGATTTTGAAATTTTCTCATCTTTTAATCTGTTATTTTCAAAATTAGAAACATCTTTTCCTAGTACCTTATATATACTTAGCATTGATTCAAATGCTGAATATATACTACATAAGCTATAGAAATGTACTCCTTCGCATTCTTCCCATAAATCATAGCTTATATGATATTTATTTGTTTCTTCTAATAAATCTTTTACATATCTTTTCAAGAAATCTAAAGCCTTCTCACACATTGGTAAGTTCTCTTTTAGAAATTTAAAGTTATTTGTGTATTGATAGTGTGTAAATACACCATATATTACTGATGCTGTTTCATCAACTTGATATCCCCATGTTGGTGCTAATCTTCCATCTGAATAATATCTTTGTTCCCACATACCATTTTTTCCTTGTGTTGTCTTACAAAAGATTTTATAGAATTTTTCTGTCTCCTTTTCCATTTTTAGGATATCCATTGCACGAGTTATAAAAGCTGCATCTCTTGGCCAACAATATGCGTATCTTCCACACCTTGTAAATCCTTCATCAATTTCAGGTGAAGCAATAATTCCACCTGTTTCTGGATTAGTAAGTAACGGAAATAACAAAATACTTCTGTAATATATTTGCTGTAGTTTTTCTTCATAACTATTTGACGGCTCTTTAAAATCAAGTCCATCATGTGCTTTTAAATACTTTCTCCAATAGCTTTTTGTTTTTGTATATTCTGAATGTAGGTCAATTCTTCTAACTCTTTCTATCTCTTTTTCAAAGTCATACATATTACTTGGTTGTTCTTGTAAAACTATACAAATATCTATAGTCTTCTTTTCATTAGGCTTAATACCCCCTATTTCATATGCTACGCTAGAATCATTACTCATTCCAATATAGTCTTTATCAGAAATATTAGTTGACTTTATAGTGTTTTTACTTCCATTTATTTGATGAGCTACTACTTTTTTATCGGGACATATTGTAGATAACATAAAATCATGAGCATATTGAATCATTCCATAATCTGTTAATTTGCATCCAACATGATTATTACTATTTGATAATAGCTCTGAATGAATATAGAATTTTAAATCTAAATCTATATTATTTTCATTTATAAATGTATATCTTCTGACTACTACATTTTCCTTTATTGGTACAAAATCTGTTTGTAATATTTTCAAATTAAAATATGTATTATTTATTTCTGTATTAAGTATATTAGTATTTACATCATAATACTGATTATATGAATTATTAATATCATCATGTAAATACACTAAATCTGAATCATTAACCTTTACTCCTGTGTGGTAAAAGCTAATATATTGCCTATTATCCTTTGCAGGATAGTACATCCTTTGTATTTCTCCATGTTTGGTATATGTTACCAATATCTCCTTATTTCCAATTAAAGCTTCATTAAAGTATTTCTCCATCTTATTTTATCCTTTCATTTACATAAAATTTGCATTTTTTACCAAAATATGGTATAATATAATTATACAAAAACAATTCTGACTCACATCGCGCGTTCACTTCTTTGGCCACATCATACCATCTAGTCTATGCGCATGTCGCCCCACGCAATCTGTTTGTGGGGGGTTTTTTTTATTCAAAAAATAAACAAACATTCATCATCAACTATTTCTTTATCCCCTTTTATTTTTCGAATTCTAAAACATTTTTGCTCAGTTCTTTTGTTAAGTCTATTGTAAAATTAATAATATCATATGTTTTCTTTAAACTGTCATAATCTATATCAGATTTTATTAATTTAGGTTCAAATACATTCCCTAATTCAAACCTTATAAATAGTCCTTTACTATTTAAAACAATTTCAGGTATAACTTTATTTTTGTTTTTAAAATCAATAAGCATTTGCATAACATCTGCAGTTAAAATTCGTAACGTTGAAATTTTATCTAATGTAGTAACATCAAATATTTTTTCAAACTCTCCTGAATCCATATTTAGCTTATTTCTGCCTCCAAACTTATCACTCAAAAAAGTATTTGACTTAATCATAAATTCAACACCATATAGTGAATTTAACTCTATACATGCAAACAATCCGTGGAATATTGTTACATATGAAGTATGAGTATTGCCATCGCTATCTGTTATTTGTTCTTTTCTTTTCGTATGAACTTCAGACATAGAAATTTTATAATCTTCCATTATTTTTCCTTCTATTAAATCTTCAGAATGAAATTTATCATATCCTCTATCAAATCTTGCCTTATTATACATACTTGATGTAACTCCACTTTGTGGATAATAATTTAGTTTGTCTGAATATGCTTTTACAAAAGTATTGATTATTTTTTCTTTATACAAGTCTTTATATTCCATAAAACTAAATATAATTATTATTGGTCCTAATGCTATCAAAACTCCTGCAATAATTATTAATATATAATTCCTAGTTTTAATTGAAAGAAATATCAAAAATAAAACTGCTATCAAGAAAAGTACTCTTTTAAAAGTATCTTTTTTCTTTTTTTCTTTAAATTCAATCCCACATTCTTTATACAATTTTTGATAAATATCATTGAATTCATTCATTTGTTTACCTCTTTATTACATTTCCACCTTTACATTTATTTTTGCATTTAAATCTTCAATTTCAAATAGTTTTTCAACTTCAAATCCAAATGCTTTTGCAATTACACTACTTGGAAATGAACAAATAATTGTGTTTAGCGAAGTAACTTCTATATTATATAATCGTCTTGCAGCTTGAAGTTGGCTTTCCATTTTTAATAGATTTTTTTCCAAATTTACAAATTGTCCATCTGCCTTAAGATCCGGATAATTTTCTGCAACTGCTATTAAACTAGTAAGTTTTTCATTTAATTCTTTTCCTATTTCTAAATTTTTGTTTTCCTTATATAAAGATCTAAGTTCTGTTATTTCACTTAGAAGTTCTTTTTCATATTCACAATATTTCTTTACACACGAAACTAAATTAGGAATTAGGTCAAATCTTTGTTGTAAATATACATCTATTCCAGATTTAGATTGTTTAACTCTTAGCTTTTGTTTCGTAAGTTTATTATATATTATTAATATATATACAGCAAGTAAAATCAATAATACTATTGCTAATTCTAACATTTTTGATTGCTCCTTTCACGTATTATTACATTCATTCTTACTCAAAAAAACTTTTAAATTCCTCTGCATTTATTTTTTCAGTTTCTAATAGTCTTTTTGCTATGGCATCTAATTTATCAAAATGTTCTTTTAATATTGTTTGAGCATCATTATATGCAGTATCTAGTAAAAGTTTTATTTCCTTTCCAATTTTGTCTCCCATATTTAGTCCAAACATTTCTAATTGGTAATCTCCATTTTCATCTTTTAGAGAAATAGTACCAATAGTTTTGTTCATTCCATATTTTATAACCATATCTCTTGCAATTTGTGTTGCAACTTCAATATCATTGCTTGCTCCTGTAGAAATTTCATTTAGAGCAACTTGTTCTGCTGCACGTCCTCCAAGTAGAGCAATAAGTTTTTCCTCCATTTCTGTTTTAGAGATATATGATTTATCTTCATCATTTTTATACATTGTGTATCCACCAGCCATCCCTCTTGGTACAATCGAAATCTCTTTAACCTCTGTTTGAGTAGGTAGATACCAACTAACAACTGCGTGTCCAGCTTCGTGATACGCTGTTATTTTCTTTTCTTTTTCAGAAATAACTCTATTTTTCTTTTCAAGACCAACAGTTACTTTCTTAACAGCCTCTTCAACATCATATTGCTCTATAACTTCATGTTCATTTTTAGTTGCAATAATTGCTGCTTCATTTAAAATATTTGCAAGTTCTGCTCCTGTAAATCCTGCTGTATCTTCTGCAATACTCTTAAATGTAACATTTTCTGCAAATTTTTTATCTTTTGCATGAATTTTTAAAATTTCTTCCCTTCCTTTTAAATCAGGTGTTGGAACTACTATTTGTCTGTCAAATCTTCCTGGCCTTAAAAGTGCTTTATCAAGCATCTCAGGTCTATTTGTTGCAGCTAGAACTATAATAGTTTCTTCTGAAGAAAATCCATCCATTTCAACTAGTAATTGATTTAGTGTTTGATTGTTTTCTGACTCAGCACCACTTGCATTTGTTCTCCTTGATCCAATTGCATCTATCTCATCAATAAACACTATACATGGTTCTAATCTTCTTGCTCTATCAAATAGCTTCCTTACTCTTGATGCACCAAGTCCTGCAAACATTTCAATAAATTCTGATCCGCTCATAGAAATAAATGGAACATTAGCTTCCCCTGCAATTGCTTTAGCAATAAGTGTTTTTCCTGTTCCTGGTTTTCCATAAAGTAATATTCCTTTTGGAATTTTTGCACCCATTTGTGTATATCTTTTTGGATTTTTTAAGAAATCTACAATTTCTATTAATTCACCTTTTTCTTCATTAAGTCCTGCAACATCTTCAAATTTAACTTTTATTTTTCTTTCTGTGTCATCATATACTTCACCCTTTTCTGTTAATCCTTGCATTTTAAATATCATTATGAATAATGCAAGCATAATAAATGTTGGAAGTAGTGAGAAAATGTATGATGGTAGTTTAGTTAAAAAGCTTGGGGTTTTTTGAATTAATTCTATATCATTTCCTTTTGCAACTTCATCTTGAATTAAGCCAATAAAACTCTCTGTGTTTGGTACTATTGTTGTCTTTACAAGCTTTTCTTCTATTTTTGTTTCTTCTTCACTTTTTTGTTTTACAAAAATTTCTTTTATATTAAATGATTCTTCTTTATCCTTATCTTCCTCTTTTTCTTTATATTCCACTCCATTTTCAACAATTATACCTTTTTCATCTATTTCTTTTTTTAATGTTACTTTTACTGTAGTACTTCCTGTTGTCATCTCAACTTTTTGAATATTTTTGCTAGAAATTTGTTTAATTAAATCTGTATAAGGTAAAACCTTATCATCTTGTTTTTTCCCTGTTTTCATAGTTAGCATTATTATTGTAATGACAATAATCGCAAGTATTAAAATCAATGCTAAAATTCCTAATCCCTTATTTTTGTTTTTCATTATAATTACCTTCCTTTAAATTCTAAGTTTCTCCTTCTACTGTTGGAGGATTTTCTTCTTTTTTCTCTGTTTTATCATTTTTTTCAGAATTCTTTTTTTCTTTTTTCTCTTCGTTTTTTCCCTCTTTCTCTTCTTCCTTCTTTTCTTCTTCTTTCTCTTTTTCTTGTTCTTGTTCTTTCTTCTTTATTTCAATGACTTTCATTAATTCCATCTGTTGTTTAATCACATCAGATTTAATCATAAAAATTGATGCTGTTAAACATATAAATGAAATAGCTGTATGCATTAAGTCAAAATATTTTACATTAAATCCTGTAAAAGTTTTAACTATAATATATATTAATTGTAGAACAGTTGAAATTGTAATAGAATAAGCAGCCATATTAAATAATGCTCTATATCGAATTTGTATTCTAGCAAAAGCTGTCGTTATTAACCCAAATAATGATAGTATTATTACATCCAATAATATAGCAATAAAATAAGCAATAAATAAGTAAATAGATAAAGCAACAAAATACATTATGTATGTTTGTGGACTATTTAATTGTTCTTTTAAATATTGAAGAATAATCTGTTTATCAAACTTTTCTATACCTAAGTTCTCTAATATATCTTTATATTTAATTTTTCCAACTTCATTATTGTACTTTAATATTACATACTCTTTTAGCCAAACTAATTCTACATCTGTATAACTTTTTTTAGTTTCATATTCTTGTAATTTTTCTTGTGGAAGTTCTTCAGTGTTTACAATAACATTTCCCCAATCAGTTGTTGCACTCTTGTTAACAGTATCTATTGTTAATACTCCTTCAGAATACGATAATTCATTAAAGTTTTTATCTAAAAAATTTATTCCTTTTTTTGCAAGTCCTGTAAATTTTATTACAAATGCAATAGCTAATAATATTGAAAACATAAAAATAAGCCAAGCTAAATATCCAAACGCTCTGCCAACTCCTTCTGTTGCCATTTCTGGATATCTTTCAAATTTAGTAATTGAATACCAAAATTTTTTATATTTAGGTATATTTACTACTTCTTCATCCATCTACCTAAACTCCCTTCTAATAGAACTATCTACATACATAGGACTAACATTAAAAATAGCTTCATCATTTATATTTACGTCTATTTCTGTAATGTCAGCAGAAACATGGTACATTCCAAGTCTTCCTAGTATCTTGCATTTTTTACCATTTATTTCGACATAAAGGTCTTGTTTTTTGAAATAATCTTTTATGTCTCTTACTATATATCTTATCTTATCTCTTATTCTAAACATATCTCTTCCAACAGACACATTAAACCCATCTGCATATCCACATGGAATTATAGCTATTTTAGTTTGACTTTTTGTAGTATATGCATTTGAATATCCTATATTATATCCTTTTTCTAATGTTTTTATTTCTGCCACATTTGATTTTAAATAGCCTATTTTTTTAAGCCCATAAATATTCGGAATAGAAAGTCGACCTAAAAATGCCGAACCAACTCGTACTGCGTTTAGTCTCATTTCTTTATACTTTAAAAAAGCAGAAGAATTACAAATATGCAGTATTCCTGTTTCTATATCATTTTGTTTTAAATACTCTATGCAATCTATGAATCTTTCAAATTGTTGTTTAGAAAACTTGTCTTTTTCGTAAAATGCAAGTGATAAATGTGAAAAAGTCCCTGTGATTTTAACATTATTTATTTCTTTTAAACTTTGTACCATCTCTTCTTTTAAATCATAGCAAAAACCATATCTTCCAAAACCTGTATCAATTTTTAAATGCGCTTCTATTTGCTTATTTTCTTTTTTAGCGACTTTTTCTGCAACTTTTATTGCATCTTTTGAGCCTAATGATAGTATTACATTATTTTTTACAAGTAAATCCACTTCTTTTTCCACAGCTGTTGACGAAAGCATAAGAATTTTTGTTGTGATTCCTGCTTCTCTTAATTTTAATGCTTCCTCAACTGTAGATACTGCTAAAAAATTAATACCATTATCTATTAAAAAATTCGAATACTGAACTAGTCCTAAGCCATAGCCATTTCCCTTAACAACTGCAATTATTTGCAAAGGTTTATGATTATCATTTCTACCATTTTTTTCTGCTATTTCTTTTATAATTTTAATATTGTGTTTAAGGTCTTGTCTATTAACTAATAATGATTTCATTTTATTCCTTTCTAGGTTCCTTTTGGGGACGGAGGTAAAACTCCTCCTCACTATTTTCTATTTTCTATTTTTTAAATTTTAATTTTAATGCTCTAAGATTTCTAAATACTTTTTCTGAAAATTTATATGCCCTATATCTTAGTGGTTTAAATTCCATATATACTTCTCCAATAAATTCCGTGTACTCTGCTCCAAAGCCTTTTTTGAATCTATATAACCCATTGCTATTATCTGCAATTCCTGGAACACCACGTAAATCATATATATCACTCTTGTTTTCAAGTGCTATTTTTATCATTTCCCATTGTAGTAAATAATTTGGCATCAAATTTCTATGCTCATTACTACTTGCACCATATAAATACCAAGTTTTGTTTCCATACATAATTACTATAACTCCTGATATTGGCTTGTCTTCATAATATGCCATCAAGAGCTTCATATGTTTTGGTGCCATTTGGTCATACATTGTTTCAAAATAGCTTAAAGCTCTTGTAATAAATCCGTCTCTAATTCCTGTTGTAACCATTATTTTGTGAAAAGCTTTTAAATCTTCTCTAGTACCTTCTTTAATAGTTACTCCTTTTTTAGTCGCAAGTCTAACATTGTATCTAGTCTTTGAATGTAAATTGCTAAATAGTTCTTCTTCTGTCTTTCCTTTGGTGTCTAATCTAAAAACATACCTTGGTTGAATTTCTTCTCTGAAATTCTTAGCATCATCTTTTATTTGATATCCTAAGTCTAACATTATATTTCTAAAACTATCATCTGAACTTACTATATCTGGCTCAATCCTTATCACTATTGCATTATATTTTTTTGCTAATTCTTGAATTCCCTCATGAATTTGCTTTAACACTTCCATATTGTGTATATCACATACTGGTCCCCTTGATGAATACATTATATTTCCAAAAATAGGTATTTTCCTAATCCAAACCATAAGTGAGCCTATAATCTTTCCACTACTATCTTCTGCAAGTATTACTTCATGTTTCCAACTTGTTTTAACTTTTGACCATTCTATTGATTGTTGAAAATTGCATCTTTCGTGTGTTTCTAAAAAACTTGTATATTCTGCTTCTGATTGCTCATCTGTTACGAATCTCATTTGATTATATCTTCCTTTCAAATCCTTATTCTATCTAAATTTGTTTACATTATACTATATATGCTTTTTTATTTCAACAATTTTTGCGAAATTTTTATGCCTTAAAACTAGTACTTTTTCGCTTGACTTTTTTTTATATTATTTATATAATTTTGTTTGATTATTTTTAACAATAAATAAATTTTACATAATCATAATTAAGAAAGGATTGAATTTAAAATGGCTACACTACCAATAATTATAAAATATATATTAACAGGATTAATTGGAATGGTTCCAATTATAGAACTTAGAGGTGCTATTCCTATTGGTGTAGGAGTATTTAATCTAAACTATATAGAAGCTTTTCTTTGTAGTTTTATTGGAAATATTATACCTGTTTATTTTATTGTTAAATATATAAGGCCTTTATTTGACTTTTTTGGAAGATGGAAACCATTTAAAAAAATAATAGATTTTGCCACAGAAAAAGCAAATAAACAAATTGCTGAAAATAAAAAATTGCAAACAGCAGTTAATTTTGCTTTATTTGCTTTTGTTGCAATACCACTTCCTGGAACAGGAGCTTGGGTAGGCTCACTTATCGCAAACTTTTTAGAATTAAAGCCTAAAAAAGCAATCCCTCCTATTATTGTAGGTGTCTTTACTGCTGGAGTTATAGTCCTTACAGCAACTGCTGCTGCAAAAGGTGGAATTGAGTATTTAATTCAAAAATAATATGTCCTATTATTTATATATGAATATATAATATGGCACTATTGTAAATTGACATAATTTATGATATACTTAATTAGTATGTATTACAAATGTTGTGGTCACCACTAATGAAAGGAGATAATATGTTTGAAAAGCGGAAAATAGCAAATCTTTTACATGATATGAGCAAAAGAAGTCCAATTCAAAATGTTAGTGAGTTTACATGCTATCACTTTCCTCTTTCATTTATAAGAGGAGCATATCAGCGTGGATTTGAACTTACGTTATCCGATAACACATTTGTGTTTTTTATAGGGTTGAATTCAAACCGAAGTCAACCTTGTACAGCGGCATTTGGAAAATACGAAGGAGATTGTCTCTTTATATACGGAGAATGCTTTTCCTCTAGAAAACGCTTTACTTATGTAGTTCAAAATGGAACGGCTATATATTCTCATATATACAAGAAAGAAACAGAACTTCTTCCTGATGACCTTAAGAGCTTTGAAGCTGGAATCTTAAGTTTCTATGCATTTAAAGCTCTAGTGCAATGAATATTAAACCCTGACCACAAATCGGCTGTCCATTTTTTGGACAGCCGATTAACTTTTTCTTTTATATTAAAAAATTTATATTTATCTATTCCTGTTCGCCTTTTGAAATATATGTAGATATATTTGTTGCTCCAACATAGTTTTCTAAAATTTTCGTAGCTTCATTCATGTATTGTTCCAAACCTGAATTATCTGAGAAAGCTATTAATACAGTAAGAACATTTTTTGTATTATTAGTTATCATTGCCTTTTCAGAATCACTTGTTGGGCTTCCATATGGACCAAATTCATCTGAAAACACCGGTAAGTTTTCTATGTTTACAATATCTTTTCCTATTCCTTTATAGCTTTCTCCAATTTTTCCTATTCTAAAAACTAAATTATCTCCTAATTTATCTATATCATATGAACCTACAGATAATTTAGAAATTATCGAAATCAAGTTATTTGCATCAACCACATTATTTATTTTATATAATCCTTTTCCTTGTATTATTCTCCTAATCAAAGCTTCAGATGAAACCCTATATCTGTGAGGGTCCTTCCCTATTGATTTATATAAATTTCTTGAATCTTCTATGTTCTTTTGCTTATATAAATCTTCCATTGTCATATTTTTTGTAATCTTCAAAATTTGTTTATTAATTTCATTCCATAATTCCTCATTTGCTTTTTCAACATTAACAGAATAGCTAATACATCCTAATTGAATATTTGGACATGCTTCTAATAATTTTTTATCTATATTTATAATCTTCATATTTTTTCTTTATACAATTAAAAAATTATATAGCTCCTTTCTCTTTAATTATTCGTTTTTCTCTTAGTTCAGTAAATTTTTTGTGTCTAACCACTATTTTTTATTAATGTTTTTTTATAATATACACTTTTTAAATAATTTAGTAAAGTACTGTAAGTATAAAAAAACAAAAATATAGGTGCCTCAACATTTCTTTCATTATATATAAAACCATACAACCATTGATTTCTCAATACTTGTATGGCTTAATTTTTGGCTGGGCCGGTGGGATTCGAACACACGCATGCCAGAGTCAAAGTCTGGTGCCTTACCGCTTGGCTACGGCCCAATATTTAATGGGGTGGAGTAAGGGATTCGAACCCTTGATCTTCGGAACCACAATCCGACGTGTTAACCAACTACACCAAATCCACCATTTTTTCGTACAATATATATTGTACAACAAAAAGTGGTCTTTTGTCAACCACTTTTTATTTTTTTATTAAATTATTTTATCATTTTTTTACTTTTATCGATTTGATATTACTGTAAGAACTATATAGTTTCATTCCATTTACAATTCTGTATGTTCTAACTTTAAAATAGTATTTTTTATTTTTCTTTAATTTTTTCTTGGTATATTTGACAGTTGATTTCTTTGTTATATTTTTTATTTTACTATATCCTTTATTTTTATTTTTTGACATATATATTTCATAACCTGTTGCATTAGATACTTTATTCCATTTAATTATAACCTTTTTATTTTTTGTTGTAAGTTTATTGATCTTTGTTTTAGATGGTTGTGTAGTTGCTGATAATTCTGCCTGTTTTCCTTCATAATACTTTTTATCTATTTTTTTATATGCTTTAACTTTAAATTTATACGTTGTTCCAACAGTTAATTTTTTTATTGTATAATTATTATTGGTCGTTTTTCCTATATAATTCCACTTTTTAGTTTTAGAATTATATTGATACAATTTATAGCCTGTTACATTACCACCATTTTTCGACCATTGTAAAGTAATTTCTTTTTCCTTTTGAGATTTTGCTTTTAAATTAGTTACTTGTGATGGAATTATTAAAAATGTTCTTGTTATTGTTCCAGCATAAATTCCTTTTCCTGTTATTGTTGTTGTTACTTTACCTGTATTGTTGTTATTTACATAAGATACACTATAATCCATTCCTTCTTTTAGCTCTTTGTTTCCATCTTTAAGTGTTATTGCTGTATTTATGTTTGTTCCTGTATACGTTTTATTGCTTGTGTTTACTGATATTGTAACTTTTGTTAAATTTATTGGTTTAATAATTAGTTTTGCTTTCATATTAGGAATCAATTCATAATTTGCTGTATCTCCTACAAATTTTGCTACTACTTCATATTCTCCTGCATTTATCTTTCCATTGTTCTCATAACTTACTGTCACTCCTTCTGGCAAGCCACTTGCTTCTATTGAGTGTTCTTTTCCATCATATACTACTGTTGCATTTTCAAATTTAACACTGCTCATATCATATACTGCTTTTGTAATAACAAAATTAATTGTTCTTGTTCCTGTATAAATTCCTTTTCCCGTTATTTCTATCGTTGCAGTTCCTGCATTTTTATTTTCTAAATAAGTTACAGTATAATCTTTTCCTTCTTCTAATATAGAATTATATATTCCACGGACTGTCATATTAGGAATTATTTCATTTCCTGAATATATTTGATTTGGTATTTCTGATATTTTTACTTCTGACATATTTATTGGTAATATTTCAAATGTTATCGTTTTTATTCCTGTATAATTTCCTTTTCCAGTTATTGTTATAATTGCTGTTCCTACATTTCTATTATTTGAATAATTTATTGAATAATCTTTCCCCTCAAATAGTTGATTGGCATTATCTTTTACTATCACATCTGGTTTAAATTCATCTCCTGAAAACAATATTTCACTTGGTACTTCTGATGTTTCTACTTCTGATATATCTTTAGGCAATATTTTAAAACTTATATATTTACTTCCTAGATAATTTCCCCTTCCAACTATTAATACTGAAGCATTCCCCGCATATATATTTAAAAAATTATTAGTATACTCATTTATCAAAAGCTTTATTTCATAATCTATTCCTTCAATTAATGTATTTTCTCGGTTTTTTATTGTTATATTAGGGTATATAAATCTGCCTGTATATATTTCATCTGGAATTTCCGCTATCTCTAACTGTGATATATCTTTTTTTTCAATTTCAAAAGTTCTTATTATTTCTCCTGTGGATCGTCCTATACCTGTAATAGTTATTGTTGCTGTACCTGCATTTTTATTATCTGAATATTCTACTGTATAATCTGTTCCTTCTAATAATGTTACGTCATCGTCCTGTAATAATACAGTTGTTGTTATTTCATATCCTGTATATATTTTATTACTAGTATCTATTGTTTTTTCAATTTGTAATAAATTTTTTAGTTCAATTTCAAATGTTATTATTTTTTTCCCCGTATAAATTCCCATTCCTGTTATTTCTATTGTGGCAGTTCCTACATCTATGTTATTTAAATAATTTAATGTGTAATCCGTTTCTTCTATCAGTAAAATTGAACCAAATTTAACTGCAATATTTGGCATAATCTCTGAACCAGTATATATTTGACTTTGTAAATTATCTATTGTACAATTTTCTACATTGTAATCGTTATAATATCTAATCCTATGGTTCCTCGCATATGTTTCTCCATACGAACCTGTCTCTGCTATTAAAGTTAAATTTGTACAATCATCAAATGAATGATACCCTATAGTTTCAACGCTATTTGGTATTTCCATTATCGTTAATTTCTCGCAACCACAAAATGCCATATCACCTATTTTAGTTATATTATTTGGTAATTTTATGCTTACTAAATTAGCACACCCATTAAAAGCACTCTCGCCTAAGGTTGCTATACTATCCGGAATTTCTACATTTGTTAAACTACTGCACCCTCCAAAAGCATAGTCGCTTATACTTATGAGACTATTTGAAAGTTCTAATCTTTCTAAACTTTTACAATCTGAAAAGACATATTCTCCAATGCTTATTAAAGTATTTGGAAGTTGTATATTTGTTAAATGTTGGCACCCATAAAAAGCACCATTTCCTATGCTTATTAAATTTCTTGAAATATTTATGTTTTTTAAATTGATGCAATCTAAAAATGCTTCATTTCCTATGCTTGTTACATTATCCGATAGTTCTACACTTACTAAATTAGGACATTCACGAAAAGCGGCATCTCCTATATTTGTCACATTGTCTGGTATTTTTATATTTGTCAAACTTGCACATTGATAAAATGTACCAAACGGTATACTTGTTACTCCATCAGGTATCGTTATATTTGATAAACTAGTACATCCGCTAAAAGCGCTTCCCTCTATTTTTGTAACACTTTTAGGAATATTTATATTAACTAAATTTTTACATCCATAAAAAAGTTCATCACTTATAGTTGTTATACTTTCAGAAAGCGTTATATTGGTTAGATTTGTACATCCGCTAAACGCGTGACCTCCAATACTATTTATATTACTTGGTATTTTCACACTTTCTAAGCTTGTACAGTTTTTAAATGCTTCATATCCTATAAATTTCACATCTATTCCGTCTATTTTTTCTGGTATATTATTAATTTCTGTTATATTCTTATCTATAACTCCTGTAATTTCGATTTCTGTAACACCAGGTGTGTTTTCCCATCTCGTATAAGTGAAATTTTCATAAGTATAATCACTAGCCATTACTACATTGGGAATAATAGCTAGAACGGTTATAAACACTGCTACAATAATTTCAACTTTTGTTCTAGTATTCATAATTACATAATTCTCCTTTTTTATTTATTTTTTAATATATAATTTGATAAAATAATTATATCATTTTTATTTTTTTATGTCTATCAATATTTATATATTTTAAAAGAGGTTTTGTAACCTCTTTTTTTATCTAATTACATACTCAAACTCTTCAACATTTACTTTTATGATAGCTTTTAAGCTTCTGTTACCATTTTTAGAAATATATTTCTATATTCTTCTTTAAATTTTTTTAAATTTAGTTTCATCAAACTTTTTTCATTTGAAGTAATCTTATATAAATCTGATATAGTTCCTGCTCTTGTATTTTTTTGTTGTATTATCTATTTTAAGATTGTATTCTTTATCATATTTCGTTTTGTATTGTCTTTCTTTTCCAAATACTTCTTTTTCTAATTTTCTCATTTTTATAGATACATCATTATTATTTTTTATATCTTCAATGCTTTTGGAATATGCAATTTGTGACTCTAATTCTTTTTCCTTTGTTTTGAGATATTCATAAAATAATAGTTCCATAAAATCCACCTAGTTGTGTATTATTTAAT
>CAMKSF010000022.1 GCA_946415375.1 uncultured Clostridia bacterium | reverse complement strand
CTCAAAGTATATATTTTTCAAAAAAGTGTGACATATGATTGACTAACCTACAATTTTTTTATGCGTATTAAAATAAAACTCTTGATTTTTAAAATTAAAGAAAGTATAATGAAAAAAAAGAAAGGATTTTTAAAATATGGTTTTAGGAATAATTGCAGAGTATAACCCATTTCATAATGGGCATTTATATCATCTCTTAAAATCAAAAGAAGAAGCTAAAGCAGATTCAGTAATTGCCGTAATCGGAGGAAATTTCACTCAAAGAGGAGAGCCTTCTCTTCTAGATAAATGGACTAAGGCAGAAATGGCAATTGCTAATGGCGCTGATTTAGTAATTGAACTTCCTGTACTATATACAATATCTAGTGCAGAAAATTTTGCAGATGGTGCAATTAAAATTTTAAATTCTCTAAAAATAGTTGATACAATTTCTTTTGGAACAGAAACCGAAGATTTAAACAAACTAAATATCATTTCAAATACTATATTTAAAGAGCCAAGAGATTATAAAGATTACCTTTCTCTTTATTTAAAAGAAGGTATGTCTTTTCCAAAAGCGAGAGAACAAGCATTAATTAAATATCTAAAAGAACCTGAGTATTCTTCGATTCTTTCTACTCCAAATAATATTCTTGGAATAGAGTATTTAAAAGCTTTAAAAAAATACTCTTCAGAAATACTTCCTATTAATATAACAAGAATTGATGCTGGGTATTTGAGTAAAGATTATTCAAGTGAATTCGCAAGTGCTACTGCTGTCAGAAATTTAATTTATAGCAATCGATTAAGAGATGTTAAATCATATATTCCACCTGCTTCTTTTACTATACTTTCAGAAGAATTAAAAAGTGGACATTTTGTAAAAGATGTTTCAAGATTTGAAAATATTATAATATATAATTTAAGAAACATGTCTTTAGAGCAAATTGCAGATCTTCCTGATGTTTCAGAAGGATTAGAAAATTTGATAAAAAAAGCTGCAAATTCTTGTAATACAATTTCAGAATTTATGAATATTGTAAGAACTAAAAGATATACAGAAACAAGAATTAGAAGAATTCTTCTTTATTCTTTACTAAAAATCACAAAAAAAGATATGGCAATCTCTAAAAAAACTATTCCATATATTAGAGTTTTAGGATGTAATGAAAAAGGAAAGAATTTAATTTCTAAAATAATTACTGCTAATCCAAGACTTAATGTTATTACATCAGTTAAAAAATTTGAAGACATTAATATGAATAAAAATTTAAAACTAATGCTTGATAAAGATATTTTAGCTACAAATATATATACTTTAGGATATAGTCAAGATTCTTTTAGTAATTTAGACTATACAAAAAAAATGGTAAATTAGGTTATCCTTTTTACCATTTTTTATTGATTTTAGTTTAACATCTCTATTCTATACTAGTTTTATTATATTTAAACTATTTACAGAAATACTTGATAATTGCTTAATATATTTTATCACTTTGTTACAATCTATTTTTGTTCTATCCTTCATAATTTTATCAATATATTCTAGTCTTATATTTATAAACTCCTCTATTTGCTCCATTCCAAATCCTGGTATATCCTTCCACCTATTTTGTTCTTTTCTAAATACTTCTTGCGGAATACTTTCCAAAAACAAATTAAACTCATTTAAAATATTTTCTTTACTAAAAACATCTTTTCTTAACAAAAACCATCTATTTGAAATCTCATTAGGCATATTTTTTACCATTCTTGTAATAAGATTATTTGTTGAGTGATCAGCAATTTCCTGTTCTGGAAGAATTAAATATGATTCATTTAGCTTACCATCTGTCCAAGTTCCCCAAGTGCTATCTAAATCATAAAGACAAGGATACCACTTTTTCCCATTATCATAAGTAAGAAGCATCATGTTCTTTCCAGTATTATCAATTCCTTCAATTAAATATATCATCATTAAATAATTTAAGCTCGCATTTTTATCTATATATTTGTCAAAATCTCTTACAAACTCTTCATCTGAGCTATTGTTTATAAAGTCTACCAATCTATTGAAATTGTCTACCGTTTCTTTATTTGGTTTTCCTGCTTCAGCTTCCCATCCAGTTCCATCAAAGCCATCTAATTTTGTTTTGAAATTAGTATACTCTGTATACCAAATCCCTTCTAATACAATATTATTTGGGTTATCTTCGTCAATATTCCACATCCAAGCATCTTTTGGAATATTCCAAGTATATAATCCTAAAAATTCATTATTTATATACACTTCAACTGGAAAACCGTCAATTGAGCCATGATTTGGCAATTCATTTAGTACTCCATATTTTTCTTGAATTTTTCCTGCAATCCTTGCAGATACTATGTTCCTAGAATGAGTTTTGTCTATCCAATTTGCTTTTAAATTGTATTTGCTCTGCTTTCCCCATCCTTTTTCCATATCTACTTTTGATTTTTTTTCAAAAGAATTATCTTCATAAAAGTTTATAGTATAGTTTTTCTTATCATATACTAAACTTGATGATCCTTGTACTTTTATTTTAGTGTATTTTTCAAATTTTACTTCATCACTTTTATATTTGAGTAATATTTTTCTTTCATCCTTTTTTGATGTCATATCTGTTATATCTCCTTCAAGATATACCTTAGGTATTTCACTTGCATTACTTTTTACTAAATTTAAAAAGATAATAAAAAAGGATAAAAATATTATAAAATAAATTTTCTTTTTCATAAATTTCACCCTTTTTTATTATTTACTTATTAAATTAATAATATTATGGATATTTTTGCCATTCCTATAGTTATTATTTATTGTTGTATTATTTTGTCAATATATCCAAAATTTCAATTTCCTGTTTTAAATTATTATCTTTTAATTCATTATTTTCATTTAATATATATTGCTTGATTGTGTTAAATATACTTTTATATGTATCACTAACTTTTAGCTTAACAGATGTTCTTTCATTTCTTCCTAACATTACTACTATTTGGTCTTCTGTATAGTCAAAATCTAAAATACCAATTGCAGGAAGTATTATAAATCTTTGTTCACCAGTTCTTTCAAACATTATCCAGTTTTTAATAACATTTGCATATCTTGTAAGAACTATTGCTTTTCTTATTCCAGTATTATCATAATGTTCTACTTGATTTCCAAACATTACATCTTGCGAGTTGGTAAACTCTTTGCCATCTCTATCTTTATATGAAACACTTAAATTAAGATTTCCTACTGTTTTTTCATTCTTTTTCGTTAATTTTAGTAATATTATTCCACCTTTTACCTCTCCTATTTCTGTTGTTTTTGATGGAAATAAGGTATTAACTTTCATTAAATTTCCACTTTCTTTGTTTGCTGTATCTGAACCATAAACCTTTGCAATCTCAAAGTCTTCTGATTTTAAGTTTAATTCTAAGTCAAATACAAGTGGTGTAACCATGTATTCGAATTCTTCACCCATTCTATTCTTAAATTCCTTTGAGCTATGAACTGAATAATAATTTGCACCTTTTACATCAGATATAGCTTCTGTAAGTTCAGTATTGAAATCAACTCCAACACCTATAAAAGAAGTATATATTCCTTTTTCAGCATTTTCTTTAACATATTTCATTAATCCTTCATCAGATGTTTCTCCATAATTTGGCATAGCATCTGTAATTACAATTATCCTATTTTCATATTCATAAGAATTAACATTTAAATACTCTTTAAATAATTCTGTTGCCTTTGTATAACCTGCTTCAAAGTTTGTTCCACCATTTGCTTCAATTTCTAATATATGATTTTTTATAGCACTTATATCTGTATTCTTTACTAGAGAAATTGGTTTTCCAAGATATGATGAATCATCAAATAAAACCATTCCAAATCTATCATCATCTCTTAATTGGTCTATTAAAACATTTACAGATTCATTTGCAATTTGCATTTTTGTTTTATTATTATCTTCACTATTTTCTTGTTCTTTACTTTCTTTTCCTGTAAATTGGTCATAATAATATGAATTAAATCTTGATTCCATTGAACCTGAAATATCTAATACAACAACCAAATTTAATTTCTTCCTTGCAAAATCGCTCTGCTTTATATTGGAGTTTAAACCAACTGTCATATATATTTCATTTATACCTGATATTGGATCTTTTGAAATAGCAGTTGAATAAGAAGGTGAAAATAACTCCTTTGATTCTTTTTGAATACCTGTATCAAATGTATAATCATAGAATAATCCATTATATGTTATATCTGTTGTAATAGGAAAATAACCATTTTTAATGTTTTCTCTAAAATTATTAACATCTTTTGCTCCACCTGTTGAAAATCCAATATTTCCCCTATTTACTGATTCGGATGAAACCGCACTATCAGCTGCCAATGAAGCCGGTGCATGACTTTTAGAATTTATTCCATAAAAGCTTCTGCTTTCTTCTGATAATTTCTTTGTATCAAATTCCCAATCATCTACTTTTGCTATCTGTTTATCTGTATTATTTAGCTCAAAAAAGATTATCATTAACAATGCAATTATTACAACAATTACTAATACTGAAAGTATAATTCCGAATTTTAGTCCAATTTTTATTGGTTCTTTTTCCATATTTAAAATCCTCCATCATAATTTGTCAATTTCTGCTCTTGCTAGTTCATCACATCTATTATTTAATTCAACATCACTATGTCCTTTTACTTTATTAAATGTAACTTTATGTTTTTTTGTTAAATCATATATTTCTTGCCAAATTTCTTTGTTTTTTACTTCTTTTTTATCAGCTGTTTTCCATCCTTTTTTAATCCAGTTGTATATCCAACCTTGATTAAAGGCATTTACAGAATATGCACTATCACTATATAATTCAACTTCACATTCTGTTTTTAATGCTTTTAATGCTTCTAAAATTGCCGTTAGTTCCATAATATTATTTGTTGTTTCCTTGCATCCTCCTGAAATTTCTTTTTTATGTTCTCCATAAATTAGTACAGCTGCCCATCCTCCTGGTCCAGGATTTCCAGAACATGCACCATCTGTGTAAATTGTAACCTTTTGCATATATCCTCCTTAAAGTTCCTTTTGGGGACGGAGGAAAAAAAGTAACCTCATCCTCAAATGTATGTTTTTATATAAAAATTGAGGGCAGTTCTTTTTATCTAGGTTCTCCCTTGACAAAAAGGGACTGTCCCAATTTGTATTATCTTTCAATCCATTTAACTAAATTTAGGTTTTCACTATCTAATAACATTTCATGTTTTGGCATTACTCTAAATGTGTATCCATAATTTCCTCCTGTTTGTAATCTAATTTTTGCTGAATAATGATATCTTTTATAATCTTCTTCTGATTCTATTAATTTCATAGGTTCGATTAAAACATCTTCTACTATTCCGTTATCAGATACTTTTCCACAATAAACTTGAACTTCAATATCTTCTATTTTTAAATTTGGAATTGTTACATTACAACGAACTTCTATAGAATCTCCTGCATCAATATTTATATTTTCTGGATTTTCTTCTTGTTCAATCGTTATATTATTCCAATTTGTTTTTAAATCTTTTTTCCAAGATGTAAATTCTACAGCTCTTTCTAGTATATTAAAGTATTCATTAGTTAAATTTATTAATGGCATATATAGTTTGTTTGTATAATCTACAAGCATTCTTGCTGTACTGTAATTTCCTCCTGTTGTTATAATAGAGTTTTTCATTGTGTCTACCCATTTATCTGATATTCCTTGTTCATTTCTATCAAAGAACATTGGAATTATTTTGTTCTCTAATGTCCTATAAATACTCTCACTATCTGCTGCGTCCTGCTCTTGATATGATGAATATTCTTGATTGGTTCCTATACTCCATCCGTTAGTTTGGTCATAGCCTTCTGCCCACCATCCATCTAGAACACTGAAATTAATTACACCGTTTACAGATGCTTTTTGTCCACTTGTACCTGATGCTTCCATTGGACGTCTTGGAGTATTAAGCCAAACATCAACTCCACTAACTAAATATCTTGACATTGCAATATTATAGTTTTCCAAAAGAAAAATTTTACCTTTAAATTGTGGTTTCATAGAAAGCTCATGGATGTATTTAATAAGTTCTTGTCCAGGTCTATCTGCTGGATGAGCCTTTCCTGCAAACACTAATTTTACAGGTCTTTCACTATCATTTAATATTTGAGTTATTCTTTCTAAATCATTAAAAATTAATGTAGCTCTTTTGTATGTTGCAAATCTTCTTGCAAATCCAATTATTAAATCATTTGCATCTAATCCTGATACAATTTCTCTAACCTCATCATAGTTAACGCCAGATCTTCTTAATCTTTTTATTGTGTTCTCTTTTATAACTTCTATTAATTTTTGTTTTCTTTCTAAATGAACTCCCCATAATTTATTATTAGGTATATTTTTTATTCTTTTCCATGTTTCATCAAGATGTATTTTGTCCTGCCAATATGGAACAGTTGGAGTTGTTAAATATTCGTTATATAAATCTTTTAGTTTTGGTGCAAGCCATGAGCAAGTATGAATACCATTTGTTACATAAGTAATTGGTGACTCATTTGCTGCAATATTAGGCCAAACTTCTCCAAATAATTCTCTTGAAACTTCTCCATGAAGTTTACTTACTCCATTTTTCTTTCCAGCTATTTTAAGAGCTAAAATCCCCATATTAAAGCATGTATCTAGTTGTTCTGTTGGTTTCATTCCTAATCTTAAAAATGTTTCTCTATCTGTTCCAATTAAGTCCCAAAACCCTTTGAAATATTTATCAATTAAGTCAACAGGAAATATGTCGTTTCCAGCTGGAACTGGTGTATGTGTTGTAAATACCGTCTTTGCACTTACTATGTCTTTTGCTACTTCAAAAGATACTTGCTTATCCTCGATTGTATTCTTTATTAATTCAAATGTTAAAAATGCTGAATGCCCTTCATTCATATGATAGATTGTAGGATTTAAGTTTAATACTTTTAATAATTCTACTCCTGACATACCAAGAACTATTTCTTGTTTTATTCTCATTTCTTGGTCTCCACCATATAGTCTTAAGGTAACATCTCTATCTTCTGGATTGTTATTTTCTATGTCTGAATCCAGCAAATATAGCTTTATTCTCCCAATATTAATTTCCCATACTTTTAAATATAGTCTTCTCTTAGGGAACTTAACATATATAATTAAATCTTCACCTTTTTCATTTTTTACAGGGTTTATAGGTAAATTTTCTAAATCTATATCATGATATTCTGATACCTGAATTCCATATCCTTCTATCTTCTGATTAAAATATCCATTTTTATATAATAATCCTACTCCAACTAGTGGAATTCCTAAATCACTTGCAGATTTTAGATGATCTCCTGATAATATTCCAAGTCCACCTGAATAAATTGGTATGGTTTCATCTAATCCATATTCAGCTGAAAAATATGCTATTAAGTCATTTCTGTTTTCTGGATATTTTTTACTAAACCATGTATCTTTGCTTGTCATATAATCATCAAAATTTTTTACTATTTTGTTATATTCTTTTACAAATTTATCATTATTTGAAGCTTTTTCAATTTTTTCTTGAGATACTCTTTTTAAAAACTTAACTGGATTTTTATCTACAGTTTCCCATAAGTCACTATCTATATCTTTAAAAAGTCTTAAAAATTCAGAATTCCAGCTCCACCATAAATTATTTGCTATCTCTTGTAATCTATTTATATTTTTTGGCAGTTGTGGATTTACTGTAATTTTATTAAATACGTACATTATTTTGTTCCTCCTTAGTATCTTAAAAACATTCTTTATCAATATATATTATCTATTAAATAAGTATTTTTGTCAATATAAAAATAAAATTTTATAAAAAAAATACAAGGTTTTCTTTTCAAAAAAACGAAAAGAAAACCTTCTTTTTTTATTCATCTTCCTTAAACATACGCTTAGCTACATTGTATGGCTTCATTACTATTTTGCCATTTTCATCCTTCACCTCAACATCAATGTATTTTGATGGATAATTCTCATAAAAATAATGCTGGCCTTGTGGCCTAAAAGTCCCTTCATTTTCCGGCATCATTTCTGTCGGATCAATTGCACCTAAAATATAATTGGTCATGATAAATTCTCCTTTCAAAAAAGAAAAAAGATTGATACTGCATATATTTGCATTTTATTATATCATAGTCATCTAAATAATACAAGAAATTATCATTAAAACTTGCAATTTTCCATATAATTTTGTATAATATTCACATAATTGTAATATAGACTATGAGGAGGAAACTTATGGAAAAATTATGTGTAAAAGATTTATATAAAGATTATTCTAAATTTGAAGGTAAAGAAATAAAATTAAATGGATGGGTAAAAACACTTAGAGATTCAAAAACATTTGGATTTATTGAATTAAATGATGGAACATTTTTTAAAAACATTCAAGTAGTTATTTCAGATAAACTTGATAATTTCAAAGAAGTTGTAAAGCTTTCAATTTATTCTACTATTAAAGTAACTGGTTTATTAGTTATAACCGAAAATGCAAAGCAACCATTTGAAATACAAGCAACAAAAGTTGATATTTTAAGTGAGTGTGATAGAGACTACCCTTTACAGAATAAAAGACATACTATGGAATATTTAAGAACAATAGCACATCTTCGTCCAAGAGCCAATACTTTCCAAGCAGTATTTAGAATTAGAAGCGTTGCAGCATTTGCAATTCATGAATATTTCCAAAACAATGGTTATGTTTATGCACATACACCAATAATAACTTGTGCAGATTGCGAAGGTTCTGCAGAAATGTTTAAATTAACCACTATGGATTTAAAGAAAGAACTGCCAAAAAATAAAGACGGAGAAACAGATTTTTCAAATGATTTATTTGGAAAGGAAACATATATTACAGGCTCTGGCCAACTTCATGGAGAAACATTTGCATCTGCGTTTGGAAAAATATATACATTTGGACCAACACTTCGTTCAGAAAATTCAAATACAAAAACACATGCAAATGAATTTTGGATGATTGAACCAGAAATTTCTTTCTGTGATTTAGATGAATTAATGGATATAGAAGAAGATTGCTTGAAATTTATAGTAAAAAGAGTTTTAGAGCAATGCCCAGAAGAAATAGATTTTTGTGATAAGTTCATAGAAAAAGGATTAAAAGAAAAACTTACAAAATTACTTGATTCTGAATTTATAAGAATAGACCACAAAGAAGCTATTGATATTCTAAAAAAAGCAGATAAAAAATGGGAATTCAAGCCAGATTATGAAGAAGATTTAGCAAAAGAGCATGAAAAATATATTACAGAGTATTTCAATGGCCCAGTATTTGTTAAAAACTGGCCAAAAGATATTAAATCTTATTACATGAAATTAAATGAAGACGGAAAAACTGTAGCAGCAGTTGACCTAGAGGTTCCAGGTTCTGGTGAAATCATGGGTGGTTCTCAAAGAGAGGACGATTATGATAAACTACTAGAACGTATAAAAGAAAAAAATATGGATGCAAGTCAAATTCAGTGGTATTTAGACCTACGTAGATATGGTTCTAATGTACACTCAGGATTTGGATTAGGATTTGAAAGATTACTTATGTATATTACAGGAATAGAAAACATAAGAGATGTTATTCCATTCCCAAGAACACCAAATAGTTGTGATTTTTAAAATAACTTTAAAACTGACAGGCACTCGCCTGTCAGTTTCATCTTCTTATAACCAACTTATCAAACTTTGAATTAATATATTTTTCAAGTTTTCCCATAAAAACTTCTGGCTTTATTTCTTTTCTTGCAACCATTCCAAGCCCTTTTTCCCAGCTCGCTGTTAAATCTGGGTTTAACATATCTGGCATTGAAAAATTAATAACATCATAAATTGCTTCTCCTTTTACAGTTGGCGTTATTACTTTTGTTTTATCATTTATTTGTATATATTGTATTCTTACTAATTTTTTTATTATCTCGCCTCTTGTTGCAGCTGTACCTATTCCATCTCCTCTTATTTGTTCACGAAGTTCTTCATCTTCTATTAATTTTCCAGCACTACGCATTGCTAAAATAATATTTCCAGAATTGTATCTTGTAGGTGGTGAAGTTTCTGCATCTTTTAGTTCAAAATTATTTACTTCTAATTTTTCATTCTTTTTTAAAGTTTTTAAAATTTCTAAATTTGTTTCTGTGTCTTCCTCGTTTTTATTTTCTTCATTTTCAGAATTACTTTCCACATTTTGTTCATTTTTTGTGGATTGTTTATCATTTTTTTCTGGTTTTAATACATCTAAATAACCTCTATTAATACATACTTTTCCACTAGCATTAAAAGTTTCATTTTCTATATTTACTGTAACATTCACTTTGCTATATTCTGCAGGCGGATAAAAAATTGCTAAAAATCTTTTTACAACAACTTTGTAAACTTGTTTTTGCAATTCAGGAAGACCATCATAGTTTTCAAATCCTTGTCCTGTTGGAATTATAGCATAATGGTCTGTAATTTTTTTGTCATCTACATATTTTGTTTTTACTAAGTCTGTAGAGTATTTTTCATCAATCATTTTCTTTATATCACTTTGAACTTCTTCATCTTTATATCCTTTTGCTAATCCATTTAAATTTTTTGTTATTTCTTTTGCAATAGCTGTTGATAATACTTTTGCATCTGTTCTTGGGTATGTAAGTAATTTTTTTTCATATAAATTTTGTATTATTTCCAAGGTCTCATCTGGGTTTATTTTAAATCTTTTTGTGCATTCATTTTGAAGCTCTCCTAAATCAAATAAAAGTGGTGCATTTACTTTTTGTTTGTTCTTCTTCATTTCTGTTACAACCGCTTCTTTACCAGCCAAATTTGCAATAAACTGCTTCGCATCTTCTTCTTTTTTAAATCCACTTTCATTATATAGCTTTGGTGAGTCAAACATTTTAGACTTTTCATTTACTTTCCACTCCGCCTTGAAACTTCCTTTATCATTTCCAAATTCACCTAAAATTTTATAGTATTTTGTTTTAACAAAATTTCTGATTTCTCTTTCCCTTGAAACAACCATCCCAAGTACGCATGTCATAACTCTTCCTACTGCAATTGTGGCTTTTTCTTCATTTATTTTCGATGCCATTCTTCTTCCATAAATAATTGTTAATAGTCTTGAAAAATTAATTCCTATTAAATAGTCTTCTTTTGCCCTTAAATATGCACTATCTGAGATGCTATCATATTCTGTCATATCTTTTGCTTCACGAATACCTCTTAATATTTCTTCTTCTGTTTGCGAATCTATCCAAACTCTTTTCATTTTAGCGTTTGGATTTGGTTTTGCCATCATAAAAACAAGTCTCTGGATATACTCTCCTTCTCTTCCAGAGTCTCCTGCATTATATATTTCTGTTATATCTTCACGTTGTAATAGTTTTTGGACAACATCAAATTGTTTTTCAACATTTTTTATAACTTCATATTTATATTCTTTTGGCATAAAAGGAAGTGTATCTAGTCTCCAAAACTTTAAGTTCTCATCATATTTTTCCGGATAACTCATTGTCACTAGATGTCCTACACACCATGTAATTATCCACTCACTTGATTCCAAATAACTCCCCTTATTTGTTGCATTTAGCTTTAATGCCTTTGCAAATTCTCTTGCAACTGATGGTTTTTCTGTTATTATTAATTTCAATTATTTCAGTCCTTTTTTATTATTTTCTATGAAAGAGCTTTTTTAGATAATTTATAACTCTAATATAAAATGGCTCTTTATACACTATCATTTTAAAATCATTTGTACTTGTTTTTTCTCCTATATATATATCTTTATTCTCTTTTTCATTAAATATATTATCAGGATTATATTTATTACTTATTTCTTCTTGATATTTCTCCTCATTTTTGATTAATATTTCTTTTATTTCTTTCTTTTTGTCACTGTCACATAAATACTCTAAATATATCATAGTAATAATATCTTTAGTTTTTTTCTTTAAATTCATTTCATCTATTGCTTTACTATGGTCCAAATTTGGAATATATGTTGAAGATTTATTATCTTCCCAAAACTCAATTAGCTTTTTAGGTATTCTCTCTACAATGCTTTCATCAGAATTTTGTAATATATCTAATACCTCAGAAATTGCTTCACTATATTCTGTACTTACCATTATTAATCCTCCGTATTTCCCCTATTATTATCAATTACTTCTTCTCTTTGTAAACCCATTCTGGTTTCTCTTACTACTTCATTTGTACTTTCGCTTCTATTATTTACAGCTACGTTGTGATACTCACCTATATTATGCTTTTTCTTTATATCCACTCCACTAAATTTTACATTTTTTATTGGATTTCCTTCATCTGGCAATTCCTTTAGTTTTTTAGAACAATTAAAATATCTTTCTCTATATACATTTCTTTCTTCCTCTGTAAAAAGAAGTTCTAATAGTATCTCCATTTTTTGTTCTTCTGGAATATCTTGTTTTAAATTATTATATAATTCAATTAAATGCTCTTCTTCTTTACTATGTTCTGACTTTTTTTCAATCTCTGCTAAACTCTGTGACATTTGGACAATTCTTCCAAATAATCTTGCATTTTCAATCCAAACATCTGGATTAATTGTTCCATTTGGAATTCTAAATTCTATTGTATTTTTTCCATTATTAATATTTAACAAATTAAGACCCGAATATCTGCCACCTTGTATTTTCTGTACTTTCCCAATAAATTCATCTAAATCTTCTTCATCTTCTATATTAATTGTACCCTTTTCTATAGCGTCATTAAATTTTGGTGAAATAGGTGGAGCAAAATCTTGTATTCCATATCTAGGTATATCTCCTTTATCATTACACATCTGATATATAATTTTTTCTGTATTACCCCATATTTCAAACAGATTAATATATGCTTCTTTACTGGTTAAATAATCAGCTCCTATATGGATATGTCCTCCACAGTTCTCGCTTGCTCTTTGTCCATTTTTAAGCATAGAACAAATCATATATAAGTCTTCTATATCTTCTTTATTATCAGATAAGATTGGAGATACTATTTCTACTCCATTATTTAAACTTCCATCAGTTTTTGCATCCCATCCTCTAGCTTTTCCATCCTTTTCTGATATCGCAATCTTTTTTAATGAAAGCATTAATGAACTTAATGCTCCTTCTGATTCGATTTCCATTCCGATAGTCATTCTTTTATCTAGGCCTATCTGAGTATATTTTCTGTTTTTATCTAAGAATTTTTCTTTTAATTTGCTTCTACTAACACAGGAAAATCCTGTTTTCTCACCATATTTTTTAGAATTTATTACTTCTCCTAATAGTTCTTTTAAGTATTTATCATTTATAGTTTCAACTAGTTTTATTTGATTTTTCTCTAATTTTAGACTTTCAATAATAACTGCTTTACAATAATCATTCTTTATATTACTTAATTGTTGAATTTTTATTCTATCATCATATAATGATTTTATTACCAGTGCTTTAGCAAATTCATCATCTATTTTTTCTAATTGTTTTATTTTAAAATCTGCATTACTGGCCATTGAAGTAATTATCTCTGCTTTATAATAATCATCACTTATCTTATCTAATAAATCCGCCTTTAAATTCGAATCACTCAATGATACTAGTATGTCTTTTTTTAAAGCTTCTCTTTTAATTTTATCTAAATATAACAATTTATTGTCATCTTCATCAAATGAAACTATTATTTTTGTTTTATTTTTTTCATTAACTATGTTTTCTAATTGTTTTATCTTTAACTCATCACTTTCCAGTGAAATTATTATTTGTGTCTTATTTTCTTCAATACTTATTCTTTCTAATTGTTCTATTTTTTTTTCATCACTGTCAAATGACGAAACAATTGTTGCTCTATTATCTTCATTATTTATTTTTTCTAATAGTTCTATTTTTTTCTCGTCGCTTGATAATGATGAAATGATTATTGCTTTATTATCTTCATTACTTATTTTTTCTAATTGTTCTATCTTTATTTCTTCATCATTAATTGTTTTTATAATTAAAGCTCTTTTTTCTTCGTCTTTTATTAATTTCAATGCCTCAATTTTTATTTCATCATTTTTAATCTTTTTTATAGCGATACTTGCTAATTCTTCATCTTCTAATTTACTTGCCAAACTAATTATTTCTTCGTCACTATTAAATACTATACTTTCTACTACTGTTTTTTTTTCAACATCATCTAATAAGTATAAGTTTTCTATCTTTCTTTCATTTGTCGAAAGACTTTTTATGATACCTTCTCTAGCAGTTTGACTATCCACATATTCTTTTAAAGCTTTAATTTTGTATTCATCAGATTTAAATGAATGAATTAAACTCTCAATATAAACACTATTAGTCAATAAGCTAATTGACTCAAATTTTTTCTCATCATCTTCAATTCCCTTTAAAACCTCGTATATTAGTCCTTCATCTTCTAATACTCTAGCAACTCTAATTCTTTGTTCATCATTTTCAAATTTAGTATTATATACTATTTGTCTTATATAAATTGATGTTTCTCCTAATTCCATTAAAAGTTTAATTTTTCTCTCAACTGAAGAAAGACTTATTATAATATCTCTTTTATAATAAAAGTTAGTTATATATTTTTCCATTACTTCAATTTTTTTATCATCCGAGTTCCACTCCACTATAGTTGCACTTATTTGTCCTTCGCTAAGTGATGATAAATCCTCTATTTCTTTTTCACCCATATTATCTCATCCTATCTATTTTCTATATAGTTTTTCATTATTTCATTAGCAAATTTATTTAATATAATATAATTATCTGTCATTCCTTCCTTATTAATGTATTTTCCAAAAATATTTGCATCTGTTTTTTCTAACAAAACAATAATATCAAATTTTATCAAAGATACTATATAAGTAAATTCATCATAAAGAATAAAAGCATTTTCATCAAAATTACTAAAATCATTTTCTAGTTTAATAACCTTAATCTTTCTAATAATTGCATTTGCAATTGACTTTTTTTCTAATTCTATCTTTTTTTCATTTTCTGACATATTATAGTAATTATAATTAATAAATCCTTTTACCAAACTTTCTAAATTATCAAATTTATACTTTTCTTTTCCCTCTATAACAATTAAATTCTCCATAAGTAATCTCCAAATAATATTCTTTTCTTCTTAATATTAACATAAAAATAATGTTTGTACAATATTTATAGTCTCTTTTCTATATATTCTTTTGCTATTTTTCTTGCCTGCTCCATTTGTTTTAAGGTAATCTTATCTTTAAAATTAAATTTGTCTAATATCCTATTTATATAGTCCTCTTTTTTTAATATTTCAAAATCATATTTAAAATTAATGTCAAACATAAAACCAATAAAACTTAATATTCCATCTGCTTTTGTTTCTATATCTTTTCTATCTATTGAAGAATTATTATAAAAATCATTTATAACCTTTTCTGTTATCTTCGAATTATTTACTTCTTCTATTTCTTCTGATTTTGTCCAAAACATCTCTGCACCTTCAAAAAAGATATCTAGTTTATCTGCATCTCGTATAATCTTTGAAAATAGCAATTCTTTTTCAGATAATGAATCTTCTATTTTAAATTTATTATGATTTTTTATTGCTTTGAATATAATATTATCATATTTATCTTCATCAATATAATTTCTAATATATTGATTCTTTTTCAATATTTCTTCTCCTAAATCTCCATGATCTATACTTTCATGGTCTCTAAATGTTTTATATATCCTTTCTTGTTCAAATCTTCCTATATCATGTAATAATCCAATTAATCTTGCAAGTTCTATATCTTCATCAATTAAATCTATACTCTCTGCAATTTCTCCAGCTATGTCCATAACTCTAAATGAATGTCCAAATTTCCTTTTTATTTTTGAATTTTCTAAATCATATTGACTTACAAACCCTATAAATTCTTTTTTTGCTTTTTCTATATTCATTTATTTTCTTCCTCCTGTACCTTATTCTATCAAAATTACAATTCTTTTTCAATAGAAAAAGAGATAAGATTTAGAACATATTTTTAACGCATTATTGTTCTATTTCTTATCTCTTTTTAATTAATTCATGCTAAATGACATTACAAAATTTGTTTCCTCAAGTAGTTGCATAACAACTGTTACTTGTTTTGCATGTATTACATCCTCTTCACCATTTATAACATTTAAAGACATAATATAATAATTTCCTGTTTTTTTAGTGTCATTTACTTTTGTTACTTTAGAATAACTAAACAGATTCTTTTCTATATATTTTCTAAATGCATCTAATGATGGAAAATTTTGTTTTTTAAAGTCTTTATCTAGCAAATTATAAGCGCTTTCATAATCCTTAAGATTTATCATTTTAAAGAATTTTGCAATGTTAGTGTTTACTTTATCTGTATCAACACTCTTATTATATATTTCTGTAACCTCTTTGTCTTCTAATGTATAATCATCCATAATTATTGTATAATTTATAATGTCTGATGTTTTAAATGTATAAATATTATCATAATTATCCATTATTTTAATTTGATTATCTGAAAACTTAAATTTACTAATATCTAACTTATTAATTCTATCATTTATACTATTTAAAAATTGTTCAAACTTTTCATAGTTTGGAAATCTTTTTGCTCTATAATCTTTGTCTAATGAATTATATAACTCCATTCTATCATTTTTCATTTTGTTCTTTAAATCTGAAAAGTATTGAATTACAATATTTTGATTACTTAAATTAGATACTATAAAAATGTTATAATCATTTTTTTCAATATCAGAATCATCTATTGTTATTTCTTCAGTTCTATTCTTTGTATATTTTTCTTTATTCATAAAATCTTCATAGAATATTGAATATCTATTGTTTGCTAAATCTATTTTTAGCATACAATTGAAATCTTTATTATTTATTTTTGAATATACTAGAACTATTTTTTTATCATCTGTTAATTCAGCAATATATTCTTCACTTATTTTTATTTTATATTTTTCTACAACACTATTGCTTTTATATTGCCCTGCAAATGAAATAATATCCTCTCTACTTATGTTTTTCATTTCCTTATATTTTTTATCAAATACAGTATCTATAGCCTTGATTCCTTCTTCTAGTTGGTAATCTTTTATTTCTTTTTCTGTCATTTGTAATCTTCCTATTTCAACTGTTTCTTCATAATTTATATTTTGGAAGTTTCTAACATAATCTTCAATTATTATTTTAGTAGTATGATACATACTGAAATCATCAATTTTCCTAAAAGTTTTACTTACAGTAGGAGCATATTCCTCTTTATGTTCAATTGTATTATCTTCAATAGAATTATTTGTTTTATTAGAAGATAGTGCTGCAATTAGTATTATTAAACATAAAACAACTATTCCTACAATAACTATTATTCTTTTTAACATTTTGTTATTCATCTGTTTACCCCCTAACAATATGTACTATACTACATTAAGTTCCCATGAACGAAAAATGCATATAATCTTTTGAGGAGTTCCATTCTCCTCCCCAGCCCCAGCCAAGAGATTTAAAGGTTGTAACTAATGTGCTATTTGACTGTATTGAATACTCATTATTACCTGGATCATAGAACCAATTTCCTGTTGCTCTTCCATTTTTAAATTGACCATTTTCTGTTGGATTTATATCTACGGCTAATCCATAACAATGTTGACTATAACTTAGTCCTCCAGACCTTCCTGCTGTGTCTGTACCAAATGTTCTATATCCTCCAATGTCATATATCTTAAATCCAGCATTCTGAGCAGCTTGACATGCATTATATACATCTTGTGAGATAGCTCTATGCACTCTTACTCCTCTGTTTCCTTTTGTTCCATTTTTATTTGTTATAGGTACATTAATTGTTACTAAATATGATTCTGCTTGCTCTCTAGTAGTTGGTATTCCATTTGGGAATAATCCTCTAACTTTTTCTTCTGCACTACCATGAGCAAATGCAATAGAGGAAGCCGTTCCTTCAGTATGATGTTGTTGCCACTGTTCATACCAATATTGGGCATATTCATATCTTTTTGCTGTTTTTCCCTTTGTTGCCTCAAAACTATCTCCTAAGAAGAATACTTCAAAATATCTTCCCCAGTACCATGTTGCATATTCTAATTCACTTTCTTGATCTGCAGACATTATTACATCTCTTACTCCAGTGTATTTATTATCTAATTCACTCCATAAATACTCCATTTGTGTATTAACATCTGTCCAGTCAGTGCCTTTACTAGCAGCAAGCGATTTCAAATTGTCTAATCTTCCTTTATACCATTGACATAATCCAGAGCATCCTAAATAATTAACTACATCTGGTTTAAAACTACTTTCTCCTTGTATATTTCCTACTATTGCAGCAGCTCCAACCGGAGGTACTCCTTTTGCTAATAAGAAATCATAGATTTGACCTGGTATACCATCTATACCACTAGTTCCTCCTAATTGTGACATTTCATTAAATCCTTGAGTTAACTTGCCAAATGCTGTCATGAAATCTGTAACCCCATAATTAATTCCTGTAGCTTTATATAAGAAATACTTTGTTAAATCTATCATATTAGCTGTGTCCGCATTGTTTTCCATTATTTCAAACAACGTATCTTTTGAACTTATAATATTGCTCTTAGCTGAAGGGTATTTTTTTAGAATATCTACAAATTTATTATTTTCAAAATATCCTCCACCTAAATTGTATGTATTTGATACATTAGACGTATCTAAATTGCTATCTGAGAAATAATTATAAGCAGTTTTATAAAGTTTTGTTCCACCATACATTAAATATAAGTTTCCTTCTTTGTCGAAACTTCCTTCTTCAAGTTCTCTAGGCATATCATCATATATTTCTTCTTCTTCTCTTCCTGTATTAATATTGCATGCTATCAAATAATTTCCACTTTTATAATCCTTCGTACTATAATTGTAGAAAACATGATTTCCATGTGTACAAGATCCTTGAAGTTCTGTATTAGCAGGTTTCTTATAGCTAGTTTTTACGCTTGGATTACCTCTGTTATAAAAAGCTTCTCTTGTATAAACATATATTCCAAATATAAATTTATCATTCTGTTCATTATATGCTAAATCTGACCTAACATATACTCCTCCTGCATCGTGCTTAGGTAGTCTTCTTGTCCTTAAATATCTTAATTTACCATTTTCTATTTTATAAATCAGCATTTTTTCAGTTTCATCTTGAATATATATTATTTGATTTTCTCTAGAATCATATGCTATCGTATTTCCATGTCCACCAATTCCTGTTATAACATCAAGCTGTTTATTTGTTTTCATATCAACAAGGAATAAAGAACTAACTTCATTTACTTCAGTTACATATGCATAGTAATCACCAGCTAAACAAAATCCCTGTTGAATTCCCCCTCTATTTACTTTTGATGTATCAATCATAGTATAATTACTATTATATAAATATCCAGAAGAACCGTTAAAATTATTATCTGTGGCATTTTCAGGTGCTGCTATATACTTGTATTCAACAGTACTTACTGTTGTAGTTAATTTTCTATCTGTTGCAGAGATATTTAATACTTGTGATTCACTAGTGACATTTAAATTTAAGTTTCCTAAAGGTATTAAATTATTATTCAATATGTTTTTACTTATCTTCCCTTTTATAGTATCTATTAACCTATTCCTTAATTCACTATTAGTTATTTTTTTACCAGGAATTGGATCTTCCTTTACATCATCTAAACTCACAGTTGAAGGATATCCTATTGTATTAGTTTTTCCGCTATATATATAATTTTTTTGATATCTTACACACCAAGCATCAGCTAAAGTTAAAGCTATATCAAGATTATTCGTTCTATCATAAATGGTTCTTATCTTTTCGAATACATATGGTATTAACTCTGTATCTTCTGCAGAAGCACTCCCTGTATATGTTTGTGGTTTATTAGACTGACTAGTAACTTGAGTTGTTGCTGTTCCAGACATTGTCCCTTTATACTCATAATTTCTTACATATTTTTCTGTCTTCTTAGTTGTAGTTTCCTTTAAATTATCATGAACAGTAATTTCAATTTTGCTATTTCTCACTGAATCTGCTAAATCAAAAACAAACCTCTTATCATTGCTTATTAATAGCATATCCCATAAATAATTAAATGGCATTTTATACTGAGCTACAATGTCTTGAAAAGGAATTGTTCTAACGTTCATTGAATATGTATATTCGCTACCTTCTTTAACATATTGATCTTTTTTCTGTCCACTATTTCCTTTTGAAACAACGGTCTCTTTACAATCTTGCCAAGTAGCAACTTTAACTTTATAAATAGTATTTTCTATTTTTTGAGCTGAAGTCCTTGTTGTACTTTGGTCTAAGTTAAATCTTCTTCTTCCTACCCAATAATCATAATCAGAATACTTATCACTATTAAGTGGAATTTTATATTTTCCATATCTTATAAATCTATTTCCTGAATCATATAATATAGGTCCTAATTCAGGGTCAATTTCACCAACAACAGCAACATGATGCCATCCTCCTGTAGAATCATAAAACTGTACTAAATCTCCAATTAGTAGGTCCTCAGCTCTATCTATTTGTTCTCCCCTTTTGTCATGGTCTAGAAATGAAACATCATCAGTTAATCCAGCTTTGATTAAAAATGAATTTGCTCCAGTATTACAATTTGTTCTCATTCCCCTATTAGGATTAGAGCAAATATCATCAATATGACCATTACTATATCCTCCTGTTTGATATTCTGGATAATATGCACTTGGTCTAACTTCCGGATCATCATCTCCCCAATATGCTCGAAAACTCTCATTATAGTAGTCAAATCCCCATATTGTAAATAATCCCCATGTGTATTCAGCTACTTCTTGAAATTCCCCAGCATTTTTTACCTGTATGGATTTTCCCTTTCCAGCATACTTTTCAAAAACTCCTCCAAGTGATTTTAAATATCCTTCATATCCTCCTGGATAACTACTTATAAACTCTTTATAATTATGACAGTTAAAATCATTTTTATGCGCATCTATAATTTGTCTTGTTTCAACTGAAAAATCATCATTTGGAACTGGTACACTTGATGTTTTTGAAGTGCTTTTTGAATTAGATTTTGATGTACTTTTGTTTGATGTTGTATTGTTTGAAGAATTATCACTTACAAATCGTCTAATTGTTAAAATAGTTTTAAAAGTACAACTGTCACTATGTTTACATCCATCTCTATGATTTGATTCATGAATTAGTCCTCCATGTCCATCATAAAAACCTATATGTCCATCATAGCATATTACGTCCCCAGCTTGTGCATATGCTAAGTCAGTTACCTCTGTCCCTTTATTTCTAAAACCCGCATCATTTGTACGTGGTCCTGAGTACAAACCAAGCTTTGTAAGTATTGCCCATACAAATCCAGAACAGTCAGCTCCTGAAGACAATGATTGTCCTCCCCATACATAAGGAAGTTTTCCAACGTATTTTTGTGCTTCATCAATTATTGCTTGTCCAGAGCCTCCATTCGCTCCTGATGTACCATAAAGTGTATTTGTTTCTATATCAAAATACCCAGTTGGATCTGTTGGCAATGATGTAAAATGCAATATTTGATCAAATCCTCCTGATACATCACTAATGATTACTCCATGATCTGCTGCACATTCTACCATCTTGCCTCTTCCTAAATAAATAGCTACGTGATTATTAGGTCCACCACCAAAATGCCACCATAACACGTCTCCTGGTGATGCTTGGGATAAATCTGTTCCTATTCTAACAGTTCCTGGACATCCTCCGTTGTCTCCACCATTTCCCCAATCAAGCGAGTGAACAAATCCATCTTCATCCATTAATCCAATATGTTCAAAACACCAGTGTACAAAGTGTGAACAGTCAGAAGCAACTCCTTCTTGTAATCTTTGAAATCTTTCGTTATTATCCGCATGACCAGATACTACTGATTTATAAGGTACTTTGCCAACCCATGAACATGCATATCTTAATAACTCTTGTACTGTAGAATCTCCAAGTCCTGATGAATTAGGTGCCGCAGTTCTCTCAACTGTAAAATATTTTAAAGCTTCATCTCTATCGCTAGCTGAACCGCTACTTAAATAATTATTAACTAACTGATTGAATTTAGATGGACTTACATATCTCATTGTAATTGTATTACCATCAGCGAGTGCTCTTTTAAATTTTACTATTCCCTGTATATCTTTAGAATTAACATCTATATCATTCCAATCGATAGGTGCATCAGGATTTTCTCTTGTATCGGGATAATCCAACGCAGAAGCCGCCGTAATAAGTTTCGCAAGTTCTTGAGCTGAATCTAAATAATTAGTAAGATCATTTCCTTCTATTTGTAATCTATCCCAAGTTTCCTGTATTGTTTCGCCTAATTCAATATTTCCACTTTGTCCAATATTAGTGTTATTTATTAAATTTCTTGCAGCCGAAGGCCCATTCTTTTTGTCATCCGGGTCTTCTATCCCTCTTATTTTTGTAAGATAGTTATAAAGCGTACCAAATAAAAAGAGTCCTATGCTTAAAAGAATAATAAGGGATATAACTTTATATTTTATGGCTAATGCTATAAAACTTGATTTTTTCTTATTTTCGTTTTCTTCTTCCAACTGCCTCACCTCCTTTAAACTTCAATTTGAATACTACCATATTCTGAATAAATATTATTGTTTTGATTATTTAAGTAAGCTTGATAGTTTAAGTATATTCTTGGGAATTCAACTCTATTTATTCTTCTAGTTGAGCTATATTGATTATAATAATTTATTTGTATTGTTTTTGTTTGTTTTTCATATAAAAGCAAATCAGCTTCTGACAATTTACTAACAATAGCATTATATTTTATATTATTCTTATCTACTAAGTAGCTAACATTTTCATCATCTTCAATTTTACCTATTAATACTTTATGATTATATCCATTTTTAAAAACAAATGTATACTTCTCATAATCCATATAAGAATCTTTTCTTGTAACTTTTACTTCCAAATCTCCTGTTTTTCCAATTTTGTCTAATTCAGTTCTTCCAATATATTTATTTATATTTAATTTACTATTGTTATCAGAATCTGTAACTATAGTTATATAATCTCTAATATTATTAGATTCACTATATCTTCCCATTGCTAAATAATCTTCTGTATAATCTACCTTATATGTATCTCCAAACCAATTCTCTACATTGACATTTCTTTTTCCTTTTGAAAATATAGGTTTATAATATGTAACTTCAAAGCTTTTTAAATCATTATACATTTCTTCTTTACATTCGTTTGATAGTAAATTATATGCTGCTTGAATATTTGCTGAATTGCAATATGAAATAAAATCATCTATAACTGTTATTTTTTCTTTGCTTATAGAATCGCTAGTTCCAGTTATTGCTGATTTTCCGCTTGACAAAACTATTGAATTTAGATTATCTTCATTCTTATAAGGAATATTTGTTTCTTGAATTTCTATTTTATTATTATTCATTGTATAAGAAAATCTCCAAAGCAATAATAATACAACTATTGCTGCAATAATATATACCCAAACCTTGGTTCTATTTTGATTATACCAACTTATAATATTCATAGTTTTCTCCTTTTCATTTGAACAATTATCCTCAATTATATTATATAATAAATGAAATTCTTTTTCAATATTTTTTGACAAATAATTACATACTTTTAAAATACAAAAAAGTGGCTAAAAAAATATATTTTCTAGCCACTTTATATTTTATTAATTGTCCATTTTTATTTCTAAAAGTTTATCTTTTAATTCACCCTCAATCTGCTCTAATTGTTTCTCAGCCTCTTGTCTCTTAACTCTACCATTTTGGTGAATTTCAATAACTTTATCAAGAGTTTCAATAATATCTTGGTTTGTTTTTTGTAATGTTTCAACATCTATAATCGCTCTTTCTGATTCTTCAGCAATTTCTATTGTTCCTTGTTTTAGTGTTTCACTATTCTTTTGTAACATTTCATTTGTTAAGTCTGTTACAGCTTTTTGTGCTCCTAATGCAGATTTAGCATGTGTAATTCCAAGTGCAATAACAATTTGATTTTTCCATAATGGAATTGTATTAATTAATGAACTTTGAATTTTCTCTACTAATTCACTATCATTATTTTGTATTAATCTTATTTGTGGAGCCATTTGAATTGATATTATTCTTGTTGTTTTTAAATCATAGATTTTCTTTTCAAATCTATTTATCATACTTTCCATATCATTAACAGCTTGTACATCTGTTTGATCTCCACTCTCTTTTGCTTTAGCTTGTAATTCAGGAAGTGTAACTTCTCTTAATTCTTTTAACTTTTTTTCTCCCGCAATAATGTATAAAGATAATTGTTTGAAATATTCTAAGTTTTTTTCATACATTGTATCAAATACTGCAATATCCTTAAGCATTTGCAATTTGTGTCCTTCTAATTGTTTTTCAATTCTATCAATGTTTGTTTCTACTTTACTATATTTATTAATTAATTTTTCTAGTTGTTTTTTTGCTGAATTAAATATTTTGGCTAAACCTTTAACATCCCCTCTTGGAATATCTGTGTCAAATTCTTTTATCTCTGCAACAAGTCCTGCTAATAAGTCTCCAACTTCTCCTGTACTTCTTGTTTTAACATCTTCTAAAACACTATCTGAAAATTTTGAAATATTACTTTGTGCAGTTGCACCATATTGTAATATCTGTGTTGTATTTTTAGGATCTATTTTTGTTATAAATTCATCAATTGCTTTCTTTTCTTCTTCTGTTAAAGCATCATAATTTAGTGATTTTTCAACTACTTCTTCAGAAACTTTTTTCTCTTGTAATAAAGTATCTTCCACCTTGCTCATATCAATACTTTTTGTTTCAACTTTTAATTCTTCCATAATTATACTCCTATCAAATATTTTTATTATTTTTATCTACCTGTCCAATTCGCTATCTTTTTTTTCCAGACTTTCTTTTTCTCTTTCTATTGATTCATCAATCTCTTCTTGGTTTTTATATATACCAGCAGAACGCCTAGCTCTTTCAATAACCGCAATAGATAAAACTCTTTCATATACTTTTATGCATAATTCATTATTTTCTTTAATTATTCTTTGTCTTTCATCCAACTGTTTACCATTATATGTTTCTCTTTTTTTATAAAAATCTTTTAATCTTTTTTGTAAATCTTCTTCGTAAATTCCTTCCATCCCTCTTATTATTTGTTCTTCTGATTTTACTTCCATAATTAAACTCCTAACAAATAAATATAAACTCTTAATTTAATATTTTTAGGCAATTGAAAACTATTTACCTAAATATTCAATCATTTTTTCATAAAAAGCCATTTTTAAAGATGATACTGTACTATCTATACTTTGAGGAATTCCTGTAATATTTACTGCTGAAACATCATAACTTCCACCTGTTACACCTGTTCTAAATCCATATTTAGACCAAGCAATTTGTCCAATTTCTTTGTCATTTAATGCCTTATAGAATTCATCTCCTTTTTCATTAAATGTTGCAATGCAGTGTGAATTCCAAATTGTTGGTGTTGGATAAAGTATTCTTATTCTGTCTTTAACTTGATTCCATCCATCAGGATTTGAATTTGCAAAATCTATTGCACTTTTTTCATAATCAACAATCATAGGCTTTCCACCTACTCCTGTTTTTAAATAAAGCTCAAATAAATCTGCTGGAGTATTATTCATATATCCTGATTTAACATAGAATTCTTTTAAATTCTTTAAGTTTGCTTCAAAGTTTTGTTCTGTAACAGTTCCTCCACACATAATTGAAAGTAACAATCCATAATATGTAGCTCCTGGTGAAGAAGTAACTGGGTCAGTAGAATCTATATTTATAGATCCATATAACATATCTAAACCTATGTCTTTCCATTTTTTGCCTTGTAATATATATGTTATAAGTTTATTCATATCTGTTATGTAATAAGTTCCGTTTTTTTCTGTTACAATTTTTTCTTTTATAAGAGCATCTGTAACAGTGTCCCAACTATATATTACAATTGGAGTATTAAGTGTAAGTCCTCCATTTAAAACTCTATCTCTTGCAGATTCTCCTTGTGCTGGCGAAACCTTAAAGTAATCATAGAATCTTTGGTCTGATGTAAATAGTGCATCATATTTTGATACTCCTGATGAAGTAACTGTATATGCAAAATGATTCTTACTAAGTTCATCTGCTATAGATTTATTTCCTTTTCCAACTGATTCACGTACTAATGGCCATAAAACAGTTTTTCCATTACTCCAATTATCATATATTACATTCATTTTATACTTTTTGTGCAATATTTTATTAACATCATCATCTGCTATAAAGTTTTCTTTTCCTCCTCCTGTTGCAACATAAACTTGAGTTAAGTTCTTATATTTATTTTCGTCTGGAGTGTCTTTATCCATATACATTTTTATTCCAACAACTGCTGCAATTAATAAAACTAAAATTACTAATCCAATAAATATTTCCTTTTTATCCTTCAAGTTTTACACCTCCTTCTTTTTATCTAAATCAAAATCTATATTGTCTATAAATCCGTCTGATTTAAGCATTGTCTCAAATACCTTTAACTCTGCATCTGTATCTATCATTTCTGTTTGATAAATATTACTAAGTTGTTCCTCAAAAGCCTTTTTAATTTTTGCTATCATTTCTTCAACAGAATTCATAAACTTTTTAGTTTCTGTTGTTGTCAATTTCTGATTTTCTATTTCATCATATCTTTCAAGTATCTTTTTTGTAACTGGCAAATAATAGCTTAAAAAATTTCTTATCTTTTTTATTTTTTCTGGTTTTTCAATAACTGTATCTATTATTTTATCAGATGTATTGCATATCTCTTTTGTATTTTTAACTATATCACTGCTTTCTAATTTGGTGGCTATCTCTCTTATTCTAATAACCATTTCCTGTGCTTTTTTTAAGTCCTCTTTATCATTAAAAGATATATCATCAGATAAATCAATTTTAGTTCTCTCTTTAAATAATAAATTGCCTGCTCCATATGCTGCAACTCCAATAGCAGCAGCCGGAAGAGCTCCAATTCCTAAAGCTAAATATGGTACTGCAAAAAAAGTTCCACCTAAAATACAAGAATATATGTATCGCTTTTTCAATGATATTTCCTCCTTAATTATATCCTCTAACTTGTTTAAATGCCTCTAATAGATTTGTTCTTCCGTCAAATACCTTTGCATTTGTTAGCCTTGCAATTCCATCTAATTGATATGATGATGCATCTCCAAACATTATACTGTATATTGGAATATCTTTTTTTATTGAAGTATATGTTGATTTCAATTGTTGTAAAGTTCCACTATTTGATGCTCCATCTGTCATTAGAATAATTGAAGTATTGTATTTATTTGTATCTTCATTTTTTAATATATTAAGTGCTGTTTGTGAAGCAAGATATATATTAGTTTGACCTGTTGGATCAAGATTTTTTATTGCAGTTATTAATTTTGATGTATCAGTCCCATTATCTGTATGCCATTTCGCCAAAATCTCTCCGCTAAATGGTACAACTGAAATTTTATCTTTTTCCGAAAATTGTAATAAATTCTTAGATGCTTGTTTTTCATCTAAAATATACTCCATAGCTTTTACAAGTTGTTCATTTCCCTCTCCATACATACTTCCTGAATAATCTAAACAGAATACTGCATGAATAGGTTTTCTAAGCTCGGTTTGGTATATTCCAAGTGCTGTTTTTATTACTGATGTACTTGGGTATTTTACTGGTACTAAATATTTTGTAGTATCAATTCCCCAATTTGGATTAAATACAGTTTTATCTGCATTATTATTTATTCCTCCATACCAAACTCTTCTTCCTGTTTTTACTAATTCTTGTTGTCCTTCATTACTTAAAATATATGATTGTAATTTTGTAAATTGTTCTAGTTTTGTGTCATTTGAATTGTCTATGTATGCAAATGGTGAATCAGAAATTGAAACACCATCTTTTGCATAAATTATATATAGTGGTTCTTTTCCCTGTTCCTCTAGCTTTTTGTTTATATTTATAATTGATGTCTCATAGGTTACAACAGCCTCATAATCTCCATTTAAAAACATTTCTTCTAGAAATTCTTCACTTCCAGATGATCGTGTAACCCCTGTAAATAACTCTTTCAATTTTTCTTTTAAACTTGAATTTTTTAAATCTTCTTCTTTTAATATTTCAGGATTTCCTGCAAGTGTTGAAACAAATCCTAAATATGCAGTAGCACCTGTATTTGTTTGCGTTGCAGATGACATACTAAATTTTAATTTTTTTGATTTTATTGCTGAAAGGATGTCTTTTGTGTATATATCTTTACCAATAAAACCTAACTCATTAGCTTTTGATTTTTTTATTCCAAAAACAACTGGATTAATACTTGTTGATTTAGAATTTTTAACTTTTGAACTATTATTTAGCATATATAACCAAATTGAATTTGAAGTCCAAACAGCATCAAACTTTTCTCCACTATTTAGTCTATCCATTATATCTATTGTACCTGCATATTCTATATCAAGATTTATATTGTTATCTCTTGCATATTTTTTTATTAGCGATTCTAAATCTTTGTTTTCTGAACTTGATATAATTCTAAATTTGCCTGTGTCATCAGATGTATTATTATTAATAATATTTCCTATTTCATTTTCTGCATTTATTCCAACAGCAATAATAAATAGTATAAATATTATAACTGCAATTATTGCACCTTTGTTATTTTTCATTTTTTCCCCCTTTCGTTCCTATTATATCATTTTACTTTTTTATTTTCAATTGTTTTTTTATTTTATTTTAGGGTATCTGCAAGTATCTTATTTGCTTTTATTTCTTATTATAAAATTTTAAAAAATGATTATTAAAGGAAATGATAGTAATTATGGTAAAAGTAAATGTCGAAAAATTGTTAAAAGAAAATAATCGTTCTAAATATTGGCTATGTAATCAAATGCAAATTACAATGCATAATTTAAATAAAGTAATATTAGGTGAAACAAAATCTATTTCTTTTAAATACATACATGATTTTTGTAAATATTTAAATTGTACTCCAGCAGAACTTTTTACAGTTGAAATTGAAAAAAATGAAGAAGAATATTAATGTTCTTATATATACTTATTCATAAAAAAGCCTCATTAAATTATTACTTTAATTTAATGAGGCTTTTTATTAATCTTTCTCCCAGAATGCTTTATATGTTCTATAAGCTTCAAAAACATCATATTTACTTGTAACTTCATAAGGTGCATGCATTGAAAGGACTGGAACTCCACAGTCAATTACATCTACGCCTTTATTAGCTAAAATGTATGCTATAGTTCCTCCTCCACCGATGTCTACCTTTCCAAGTTCTGCAACTTGAAATTTAATCCAATTTTCTTCTAACATATTTCTTACCCAAGCAACATATTCTGCATTTGCATCAGAAGCACCCGATTTTCCTCTTGCTCCAGTATATTTATTTAGAGAAATTCCTTTTCCTAAATAGCCTGCATTTTTTGCATCTGAAACATTTGCATATAATGGATCAAACCCAGCATCAACATCTGATGAAAGCATTTTTGAGAAGCAAAATACTTTATCTAATAGGTTTACTCTATTTTCCCCTGTTTTGTTTAATAGTTCAGAAACAAAATAGTCAAACATATGAGATTCCATTCCTGTATTTCCCATACTTCCTATTTCTTCTTTATCTGATAAAATACAAACTGCTGTCTTTTTAACATTTGTAAGTTCCATCATAGCTTTTAAAGATGTATATGCACAAACTTTATCATCTTGTCCATATGCTGCAACTAATCCACCATCAAATCCTAAACTTCTAGGTTTAAATGCTGGAACAATTTCAATTTCACTGCTTACAAAATCTCTTTCTGTAATTCCATATTTTTCATTTAAAATATTTAAAATATTTAATTTTACAGTATCTTTTATTTTCTTATCATCTTCTGTTTTTAATGGGATGCTTCCAACTAATAATTGTAAGTTTTCTCCTTCTACACCGTTTTTTAATTTTTTATCCATTTGCTCCATTGCTAAGTGTGGAAGCAAATCAGTTATTGTAAAAATCGGATCATTTTCGTCTTCACCAATATTAACATTTATTTTTTCACCATTTGTTTTTACTATTACTCCATGTAATGAAAGTGGAATTGCTGTCCATTGGTATTTCTTTATTCCACCATAATAGTGAGTTTTAAAATATGCAAATCCTCCATCTTCATGTAATGGATTTGGCTTTAAGTCTAATCTTGGTGAATCTATATGAGAACCAATTATATGAATTCCATTTTCCATTTTTTCAGTTCCAATTATTGCTAAATACATACTTTTTTCTCTATTTATGAAATAAACTTTATCACCTGGATTTAATGTTTCAAAAGAATTTACATCTCTAAATCCATTTTCTTCTGCAAGTTTTTTTGCTTCTGATACAAATTCTCTCTCAATTTTTGCTTTTCCTAAAAAGTCCATATACCCTTTACAAAATTCGAAAATCTCATTTTTTCTTCCTTCGTCTATCTCTTTCCAGCCATTTTCTTTTTTGTCTAATAATTCTTCTTTCATTCTTTTTCCTCCTTGTGTTTTTTTAACATTATATCATTTTGTATTTTATTTTTCCATATTTTTTTAAAATTATTATTAATTCTAAACAATTGCTTTTTTAGCTGTAACTTTCATAGATATATTGTTTAGTATTATTAAATAGTGATATTTCATTGCTCCACTTATATTATGCAAAAATCATGACCACGCCTAAAAGACGTGGTATGACCTTGCCCTGAAAGGGCATATCG
>CAMKSF010000021.1 GCA_946415375.1 uncultured Clostridia bacterium | reverse complement strand
TTTAACCGCAATAGATATTAGCGATTTTAATACAAGTAATGTTACAAATATGGGCAGTATGTTTTATTATTGTACAAGTTTAACCGCAATAGATATTAGCGATTTTAATACAAGTAAAGTTACAAATATGGGCGGTATGTTTTCTAATTGTACAAGTTTAACCGCAATAGATATTAGCGATTTTAATACAAGTAATGTTACAAATATGGGCGGTATGTTTTCTAATTGTACAAGTTTAACCTCAATAGATGTAAGTAACTTTGATACGAGTAATGTTGCAAATATGGCTTATATGTTTGCCGGAACGAGCCAATCATATAAAATGAATTTTACAGAAATAAAAGGATTGGACAAATTTGATACAAGTAATGTAACAGATATGAATACAATGTTTCAATGGTGCTATAAAATGACAACAATAGATGTTAGTCATTTTGATACAAGTAAAGTTACTAATTTAGATAGTATGTTTTGGCAATGTCAAGGGTTAACTAGTATTAATCTTACTAATTTTGACACATCTGAGGTTAAAAATATGACACATGTATTTTATGGATGTAAAAATTTAACAACACTTGATTTAAGTAGTTTTGATACTAACAAGGTTACAGAAACTGAAAGGATGTTTGATGGCTGTACAAGATTAAATACTATATATGTAAATTCATCAAAATTCAATATGACAAATGTAACAAATTCAAAAAATATGTTTAGAAGCTGTAATGCAATAGAAGGTTCAAATGGTACTAAATATAATTCATCAAAAATAGACGTAACAATGGCTCATGTTGACGAAGAAGGAAAACCTGGATATTTTTCATCAAAATAAAATTTAAATAATAACTTCAAAATGTCTAATGGTTTTTGAAGTTATTTTTTTATTAATGAAAAACAAATATTTAAAGAACTATTGAAAAATCTTCCAAAATATAGTAAAATAGGTATTAATTAGTATTATACTAATAAACATTATACAAGGGGGAATGAATATGAAAATATACAATTCAATGACAGGAAAAAAAGAAGAATTTATACCAATAGATGGGAACAATGTAAAAATGTATGCATGTGGAGTAACTGTATATGATTTATGCCACATAGGTCACGCACGTCAAGCGATAGTATATGCAATGATAGCAGACTATTTAAGATATAGAGGGTATAATGTTAAATATGTAAGAAATTACACTGATGTTGATGATAAGATTATAAAAAGAGCTAATGAACTTGGAAAAAATGCAATTGATTTTTCAAAGGAGCAAATTGAAGAAACAGAAAAAGACATGGCAGCATTACATATTACAGATGCAGATGAAAAGACAAAGGCATCTGAATATATAAATCAAATTATAGAATTTGTCCAAGGATTAATTGATAAAGGGTTTGCATATAAGACAGAGTCAGGAGATGTATATTATAGAGTAAGAAAATTTAACGAATATGGAAAGCTTTCACATAGAAATGTAGATGATATGCTAAATGGAGTAAGAATTGAACTTGAAGAAGGAAAAGAAGACCCGATAGATTTCGCATTATGGAAATCAGCAAAACCTGGAGAAATATATTGGGAATCTCCATGGGGCAAAGGCCGCCCTGGATGGCATATTGAGTGTTCTGTAATGGCATTAAACACACTTGGAGAAACAATAGATATACATGGTGGAGGAAGAGATTTAGTATTTCCACATCATGAAAATGAAATTGCACAAAGCGAAGCATATACAGGAAAACATTTTGCAAACTGCTGGTCACACTGTGGATTGATTAAAATTAATGGCGAAAAGATGAGTAAATCATTAGGAAATTCTTTAACAGTTCGTGATGCTTTAAAAATGTATAATTATGAAGTTATAAAATACGTAATGCTTTCAAAACATTATGGATCAGATGTTGATATATTAGACGAAGATTACACATTAGCCGAAAAGCATTTATACTACTTCTATAACACAATAGCAAAAATGAATGAATTTATAAATCAATATGAAGGAAATGCAGAAGGCGAAAAAGTTAAAGATGATATTTCAAGTACTATTAAAGAAAAATTTATAGAAGTAATGGATGATGATTTTAATACAACAGCTGCACTTTCAAATCTATATGGAATATTTAAATATATAAATAATTTAATTAAAACAGCCAATAAAGGAAATAGAAATGAAGTTGCGAATACTATCTCTAAAATTTTAGAACAAGTCAAAGAAGTATATGGTGTATTAGGATTACTAGAACAAAATCCAGAAGAGTTTACAAATGAATTAAGGAAAAAATATATTGAAAAAATAAATCTAAAAACAGAATATATTGAAGAGAAAATAGCAAAAAGAGTAGAAGCTAAAAAACAAAAAGATTTTGAAACAGCAGATAGCATTAGAGCAGAGCTTGATGAACAAGGAATAATTTTAAATGATACTCTAAAAGGAACAACATGGGATATAAAAGAGCTTTATTAATTTTATAACAAAAATATATAAAGATATTATTATTAAAGGAGGTTCTAAATGGAGAAATTAGCTATACTAGATTGTGGAGGACAATACACAAAAGTAATTGATAGAAGAGTTAGAGAACTTGGAGTTAAATCAGATATATTTCCTATCAATGTAAAAAGTGAAGACTTAAAAGATTACAAATCTGTAATTTTATCAGGAGGACCAAACAATATAGGAGAAGCTCAAAGATTAAATTTTGATGACAAAATATTTGAACTAGGAATTCCAGTACTTGGAATATGCTATGGAATGCAACTTATGTCAGACCATTTTGGTGGAGTTGTTGCAAGTGATGTAAAAAAAGAATATGGTCAATGCGAAGTAACTATTGATACAGGTGCTCCAATATTTGACGGATTATCTGAAAAAGAGCAAGTTCTTATGAGCCATGGAGATACAGTAAAAGTAAAACCTGAAGGATTTGAAATAATCGCCAAATCTGGTGATGCAATAGCTGCAATTGGAAATATTGACAAAAAAATGTATGGATTTCAATTCCATCCAGAGGTAGACTTAACTGAAAATGGAATGAAAATGTTAGAAAACTTTATTAGAAAAGTTGCAGAATATAGAGAAGTATATGCTTTAGAAGATAGAATTCAAACCTCAATAAAAATGATTCAAGATAAAGTTGGAAATAAAAAAATTATATGCTTAGTAAGTGGAGGAGTTGATTCAGCAGTTACAGCAGCTTTACTTGTTAAAGCATTACCTGCAGATAACATTTATGCAATACATATAGATTCAGGATTTATGAGGAAAAATGAAAGTGATTTAGTATGTGAAAATCTTAAAGATTTAGGAATGAAAAATTTAATTAGAGAAAATGCAAAAGATTATTTCATGAATACAATTGTAGAAACAGAAGAAGGACCAATAGGCCCACTTGTAAATACAGTTGATCCTGAAAAGAAAAGAAGAATTATTGGAGAGATTTTTATACAGATTGCGAATAAGGTAATTGAAAGATTAGGATTAGATAAAGAAAATACCTTTATTGCGCAAGGTACGTTAAGACCAGACTTAATTGAAAGTGGAAATCCAGATATTAGTGGATTTGCACACAAAATAAAAACACATCATAATGATGTAGAAATTGTAAGACAAGCTAGAAAAAAGGGCTTAATAGTTGAAACAAATTCAGATTGGCATAAAGATGAAGTTAGAAGAGTTGCAAGAAAACTTGGACTAGCAGAAGAAATTGCATCTCGTCAACCATTTCCAGGACCTGGACTTGCTATAAGACTAATTTGTCATGACAAGAATGAAGAAGTAGAAATAACAGCTGAAGAAGTAGCAAAATTAAATGAGATTCTAGGACAAACTCCAGAAAAAGGATATATATTGCCGATTAAATCTGTTGGAGTTCAAGGAGACGCAAGAAGCTACAGAAATCTATGCTTAATGGCAGGAAGAAAATTAGAATTTGATTGGAAAGAAGTAACAGCAAAAGCAAAAGAAATAACAGATAAAATTAATTCAATAAACAGAGTAGGATACATTTTAAATAAGTTTGAAATAAATGATGAAATAAAATGTTTCGATATGAGAATTGAAGATGAAAATGTTGAATTACTTCGAGAGTTAGATTATATAGTAACAACAACACTTGAAAAAGCAAAAGTAAATCAAACATTTGCAGTATTAATTCCAATAGGAATTACAAAAAAATATTCAGTTGCAATTAGAACATTTGTAACAAATGACTTTATGACAGGAAGGCCTGGAGAAATAGGAAAAGAAGTTGAAAAATCCGACATAGAAAAAATTGTAAATGAAATAGAAAGCAAATTTGGAGATAAAATTGAATTTGTTATATATGATGTTACAAGTAAGCCACCAGCAACAACAGAGTGGCAATAAAGGAGCAATAAATGAAAACAAAAGTATTATCAATTATATGTATTAATATATTATTATTTAGTTTATTTTGCTTTAGTTTTCAAGAAAAGAAAATAGAAATAATTCCTACAAAGGTTGTAAATTTAGAATCAAGACAAAAAGTGATTGTAATAGACGCAGGACATCAAAAAAAGGCAAATACAAAATTAGAACCGATAGGACCTGGAGCAAAACAAAAAAAGATGAAAGTTACTGGAGGTGCTACAGGAAAATATACAAAACAAAAAGAATATGATTTAAATTTAAAAGTTGCTAAACTATTAGAAAAAAAGCTTAAAGCAAAAGGATATAGAGTCATAATGATAAGAACAAAAAATGATGTAAATATAAGCAATAGCAAAAGGGCAAAAATTGCAAATGAAGCAAAGGCTGATGCATTTATTAGAATTCATGCAAATGCTGATACATCATCAAAAACAAATGGAGTTCTTACTTTATGCCAAACAAAAAATAATAAATATAATAAAAAGCTATATAAAAAAAGCTATAAGCTTTCAAAGGCAATAGTAAAAAGCATAGCTAAAAAAACAGGGGCAAAGGATTTAGGAGTAGAAAGAACAGATAAGATGAGTGGAATAAATTGGGCACAAGTTCCTGTGACTATTGTAGAAATGGGATTTTTGACTAATAAAAAAGAAGATAAACTTTTAGCAACAAAAGCATATCAGAAAAAGATAGTAAATGGAATTGCTAATGGTATAGAAGATTTTTTTAAATAAATATATGTGAATTTGACAAATATATGATAATATGGTAAAATATGTAATATAATTTAAGAGTTTATCTAAAGCAGTAAAGCTTGAGCGATAAAGGGTAACTAAAATAGAATAGTTACTTACACTTGAAAGTGAGATTTTCCAAGTCTTGCAAAGGAGTCTTAAAAGATTCTTTTGTGAGGCTTTTTTTTATTATAAAGGGAAGTGATTGAATTGGATATTATAATCAGAACGGCGACAATTAACGATGCTGAAAAGGTTGCAAAAATCAAAATAGAAGGTTGGCAAACAGCATATCGAGGTATTATAGATGATGAATTTCTTGATAATATGAACTTAAATGAAGAAATAGAGAAAAGAAAAAATAATATAGAAAATGGAGTAGATATTATTGTAGCAGAATTGAATAATGAAGTCATAGGTTTTTGCTTATACAGAAATTATATAAAAGAACCAGAAAGTTATCCTAATGCGAATTGTGAAATATCTTCTCTTTATGTAAAAAGTTCATTAAAAAGGAATGGGATTGGAACAGAATTAATGCAACATGTAATTCAAAAACTACAAAATCAAGGAAAAACTCAAATGATTTTAGGATGCTTAAAAGAGAACTATCCTTCAAGAGCTTTCTATGAAAAAATGGGAGGCAAAGTATTAAAAATAGAAAAATTATCATTTGGAAATAAAGAATATGAAGAAGTTATATATGAATATGATATTTCTAAAATGTAAAAATGAAGGGAATGAAAATATATGGATTATAAAATTGAAAATAATATAACTCCAGAAGAATATAAGGAATTAAGAAATTCGGTAGGCTGGGATTCAAAAGAAAAACATATAATACAAAACGCATTAGATAGTAGCGTTGTAGTAAAGAAAGTAATTTTTGAAAATAAAACAATAGGAATGGCTAGAGCAATTGGAGATGGATTATATTACCTAATTGTAGATGTTGTTGTTCATTCAGATTATCAGAAAAAAGGTATAGGTAAATTATTAATTGAATCAATAGTAAAAGATATAGAAGATCACACTAAAGTAGGACAAAAATGCAGTATAAATTTAATATCTATGAAAGGAAAAGAAAAATTTTACGAAAAATGTGGATTTAGAACAATACCTTTTGATTACACAGGGTATGGAATGACATTGAGAATTGAAAAGTAAGGAGTGAGTAATTAATGGAAATTAAAAGTAAAAGACTTATTTTAAGAAATTGGGAAGATGGAGATGTAGAAGATATAGTAGAAGGATTAAATAATATAGAGGTCTCAAAATGGATGGCTAGTGTTCCTTATCCATATACTGAAAATGATGCTAGAAATTTTATTGAAAGAGCTAAGGATAATGATGAAAATGTAAAAATAGCATTAGCAATTGTTTTAAAAGAAAGCAATAAAGTAATCGGTGGTACAGAAATTAGAAATATCAATAAAAAAGATGGAACAGCAGGTGGTGGAATATGGCTTAATGAAAAATATCAAAAGAATGGTTATGGCACAGAGGCTTTTAGTGCTAGAAATAAATATTGTTTTGATGTTTTAGGTTTAAGAAGAATTGAAAATGGCTACTTTCCAGATAATGAAAAATCAAGAAAAATGCAAATTAAATTAGGGTATAAAGATGAGGGAATAAGAAGAAAGAAATTCCTATGTATAGCAACGAATGAATATGTAGATGAATGTGTAACAGGATTATTAAAGGAAGAATTTGTAGAATGGAGTGATGAAAATGATAACAGATAGTTTTGATAATAAATCAATGGCAAAGATAAATCCTAAACCAAAGGAAAATAGGTTAAAATGTGATGCTTGTATAGTTACATTTTCAAATATAATAGAAGAATATGTTTTAAAAAAATATGATGTAGAACAATGCTCTACTTATAAAATGGTTACAGGTACTTTTCCAATTTATAAAATCAATTATAATGGAAAAATATTTGCATTTTATAAAACATTTTTAGGAGCTCCAGCATCAGTTGGAATACTTGAAGATGTAACCGAAGTTATAGATACAAATAAATTTGTTGTATTTGGTGGATCTGGGTGTTTAGATAGAGAAATAGCACATGGAAAAATAATGATACCTACTGAAAGTTATAGAGATGAGGGAACAAGCTATCATTATGCACAAGCATCAGATTATATAAAAATTAAAAATGCAAATAAAGTTGCTGATTTTATGGAATCAAATAAATTACCATACATATTAGGTAAAAATTGGACGACAGATTCATTTTATCGTGAAACTGAAAATAATATTGCAAAAAGAAAAGCTGACGGCTGTATATCGGTAGAAATGGAATGTTCAGCAATGCAAGCAGTATGTGATTTTAGAGGATTAGAATTATATTACTTTTTAACAAGTGGTGATTTGTTAGATAGCCCTGAATGGGATGAAAGACATGTCAAAGGCGAATATGCTGGAACACAACATGATACAAGACATTTTGATATAGCAATAGAATTAGCAAATTATATATAGAAAGAGGTTGATATAAATGAAATATTATAAAAAGTTAGTAGGGGAAAGAATATATTTATCACCAAGAAGTACTGAAGATGCAGAAATATTTACAGAATGGTTGAATGATTTTGAAACAACAGATTATCTAGGAAGAAGTGGGTGTTTGACCTCACTAGAAGGTGAAAAGAAATATTTAGAAGAAAACAACAATAAAGAAGCATCTTTTGTAATCGTTACATTAGAAAAGAATCAAATGATTGGAACTGTTAGTTTAGAAGACATTAACTCTATAAATAGGACAGCAATACTTGGAATTTTTATTGGAGATAAGAGTTTTAGAAGTAATGGCTATGGAACAGAAGCGATTAGATTACTCTTAGATTATGGCTTTAACTACATGAATTTAAACAATATAAAACTTGATGTAATGGAATTTAATGAAAGAGCAATAAAATGTTACAAAAAATGTGGTTTTAAAGAATGTGGAAGAAGAAGAAAATCATATTTTTTAAATGGAAAATATTATGATATTGTAGAAATGGATATTCTTGCAGAGGAATTTAAAGAAAGTTATATTAAGAATAAAAATATTAAATAGTTATCAACAATTTGATTAATAATTGTGGAAAGAGGAGATGAAAAATGATTTATTTAATAAGACATGGACAAACCGATTGGAATTTAGATAGAAGACTTCAAGGTCAAACAGATATACCTTTAAATAATAATGGTAAAGAGCAAGCAGAAGAAGCTGCTAAAGAAATAGTGGATTTGAAAATTGATAGAATCATTTCATCAGATTTATCAAGAGCAAAGGAAACAGCAGAGATTATTAATAAAAAGATTAGAAAAGAAATTACTTTTGATAAAAGATTAAGAGAAGTTAACTATGGAGATTATGAGGGAAAGCTAATAGAAACAATTAAAGATGAAGATTGGGATGTATTTAATCAAAATCCTGAAAAGAAAAATGGTGAGTCAAGAAAACATGTATATGAAAGAGTAAAAAGCTTTTTACAAGAAATAAATGAAGAGGAAAATGTACTTGTTGTAACACATGGAGGTGCATTAAGAATGATGCTTTATTATGCAGGCAATAAAGATAAATTTGATATGACAAGTTATGATGAATTTACCAAGGATTATTGGATAAGTAATGCAAAGATTATTAATTATAAAGAAAAATAAATAGAAATTTATTTAAAGCAGGTAAAAAACAACTATAAGGTAATAAAACTCTTTAATTGTTATAGAAATAAAAAAAGAAAAGAGGAAGTATTATGAATTATTTAGTAAATATATGTAAATTAAATAACAGACATAACGTATGGAGCAAATATCACCCATGCGTTTTAGTCATATAAAAAATTCATAATATTTTTTGATAAGACTGAATAGATGTATGAGTGATTATAAAAAAAATCACTTGTACATCTATTTTTTGCATTTAGGAGGTAAAAATGAAAAGAAAGTATTATAGGAGAAAAAGTGAAAAACCGAGACAATTACTAAAAACAAAAAATATAAGGAGGAAAAAAATATGAAGAAATATAAAATATTAAAAGATTTAGTGAGTTTTAACACTATTAAAGATAAGCAAAATAAAGAAATAATTGAATATATAGAAAAATATATGAAAAAATTAGGATTTAAAACTGAATATAAGACAAAAGATTTAGTAATGAGCATAGGAGATAATCCGAAGCTTGGATTTTTGGGACATACAGATACAGTAGAATATATAGAAGAATTTAAAAATCCGTTTGATTTAACATTTAAAGATGGTTATTTGTATGGGTTAGGTGCTTGTGATATGAAAGGTGGAATTGCTGCTATGCTAGATGCTGCCTCTAAAGTTGATTTTAGTAAATTAAAAAGTGGAATGAAATTATATTTTACATATGATGAAGAAATAGGATTTGGAGGAATATATGAATTAGTTAAAAATAATGAAGAATTTCCAGAATATATGATATTTGGAGAGCCTACAAATAATGAAATATTTACAGGTCATAAAGGATTAATTGAATATGAAATATACTTTTATGGAATTAAAGCACATTCAAGTAATCCAGCAAAGGGAATTAGTGCAAATATGAATGCTGTAAAATTTTTAAATGAATTAGATGAATTCTATAAAAAAGAGATAAAAACAGATGAAGAAAAAGCATATGAAATTCCATATACAACAATGAATGTTGGAACAATACATGGTGGAAGTGCAAAAAACTCAGTTCCAGCATATTGCGAAATTAGCATAGATTTTCGTATAGCAAGTAAAACACATATAGAGAAGATAACTAACAAAGTTGAAGAATTATCAAAAAAATATAAAGCAGAAAATAAAATAATAGAATTAATAGAGCCATTTATCGACCATATAGATTTTATAGATGATCTAAAAACAGCCAATTTTATGACAGAGGCATGTTTGATTACAGGAGTAAAAAGAATGATTTTAGGAGTAGGACCAGTAACAGCACACGAAGTTAATGAACATATATCTGTAAAAAGCTATGATAAGCTAGTTAATCAATATAAAGAATTAATTTGCAAAATATGTAAATAAATGTGGTTTTTATACTAAAAAGGTGATATAATTTAAAGGAGAGAAAATATGATAGAATATAAAGAAAAGATGCCAACTGTTGAAGAATATAATTTCTTAAATGAAAAAGTTGGATGGGGAAAAAGAGAAGACTTCATTGTAGAAGAAGCATTAAAAAATACATTATATGCAGTTTGTGCTTATGATAATGAAAAGATTATAGGGAGTGCAAGAATAATAGGAGATAAAACATTATTCTTATATATTCAAAATGTAATAGTTATTCCGGAATATCAATCTAAAAAGATTGGAACACAAATGATGAATAAGTTATTAGAACAAATTAAAAAGTATAAAAAAATAAATCCTGAAATAAAAGTATATATAGGTGCTTTGAAGGGAAAAGAGAAGTTTTATGAGAAATTTGGTTTTATAACAAGAAATAAAGCAAATTTAGGAGAAGCTATGATTTTAAAAATATAGAATTAGTGGAGGAAAATATATGAACAAGTTAATTTTAATAAGGCCAACAAAGGAATATGAAAAACAAGTAATGAATTATAAAAAAGCATTTATAGAGAATAATGACAGCTTTGATGGATGTGCAGGATTAGAAGATGTAAGTTCTTATGATGAGTGGATAAAATTTGAAGAAAGACTAAGCAAGAAATATGGAAATCAATATGTACCATCTGATGTATATTTAGCTATAAGAGAAGATGATAATAAACTTGTAGGAATTATAGATTATAGACATGATTTGTCAGAGTTTCTATTTAACTATGGAGGAAATATTGGATATAGTGTATTACCTGAAGAAAGAAGAAAAGGCTACGCAAAAGAGATGCTTAGACAATTACTTGAAAAATGCAAAAATTTAGGGAAGAAAAAAGTTCTATTAGCATGTGACAAAGAAAACATAGCCTCTGTAAAAACTATTATATGTAATGGTGGTATATTAGAAAATGAAATAAATGATGATGTGGGACTAACTAGGTCTGGTACAATACAAAGATATTGGATTAATATATAAGGAGAAGAATATGTCAAATAGAATTGAATTAGAAAAAAGCTTTGTTTTAGATGAAGAAAATGAGAAAAGAATACAAGAAAAGATAAAGCAAGAAGGATTTAAATTAGTAAGTGAAGAAGTAGAAGAAGACACATATTTTTCAGACAAAGATTTGTATTTTGTGAAAAACAGAATATGCCTAAGAACAAGAAAAATAAATGACAATTATTTAGAATTGACATATAAACCTAAATCAACAGAAGAAACAGAAAAATATGGCAAGAAAGAAGTAAATATCGAACTAAAAATAAAAGATTATGAAGATATAAAATATATAATTAAACAATTAGGATATATAGAGTATGTATCTTTCAAAAAATATAGAACGACATATAGTAAGAATTTTAATGGTATTGAAAGAAATATAATGTTAGATGAACTAAAAGGGATAGGAAAGTTTATTGAACTTGAAGTTTTATCGGAGAAAGAAGATAAACAAAAAATGATAAGTGAATTAGAAAGATTTTTAGATGAATTTGAATGTAGCAATTTAGAAAAAAAGAAAAAGCCATATAGAGATATTGCAAAAGAATATGAAAAAAATAATGGGAATGATTTAAAATAGATTAAATACAAGTAATATGTATAATAAGTAAAAGAACAATAAATTAATTAGAAGATAATAATTAATTACTGCTTAAGTGAGTATAGTATTTATTCACAATAGGTGATATAATTGTGAATAAGTGGAGGAAGTAATGAACGAATTAGATAACTTAAAAAACGATATAGAAAAATATAAAACATATAATGAGCAAGAAGAAGTTGATAAAAGAATAATGCTAAAATACATTGAAAATTTTGATGATGTTTTAACAAGGAATAATGTATTTGGTCATTTTACAAGTGCTGCATTTATTTTAAACAAACAAAGAACTAAAATACTTATGATTTATCATAATATATATAAATCCTGGTCCTGGGTTGGAGGACATAGTGATGGAGATAGCGATTTATTAAATGTTGCAATAAAAGAAGCGAAAGAAGAAACTGGGTTAAAATCAGTTATGCCTATATTGGACAACATTTATTCATTAGAAATTCTTACTGTAAATGGTCATTTTAAAAGAGGAAAGTATGTAGGTTCACATGTACATTTAAATATTACATATTTATTAGAGGCAGATGAAAAAGAAGAAATAAGAATTAAAGAAGACGAAAACAGCGGAGTAAAGTGGATTCCAATTGGGGAAGTTGTAAATGCAAGCTCTGAAAAATGGATTAAAGAAAACATATATACTAAAGTAATAGAAAAAATGAAAAAAGATGGAATCATTAATTGAAATATTAGTATAAAAAGTTTTATAGTCGACTTTTAAAAGATTAGATTTAACAGTTTAAAATAGCTAATATATGGAGGAAAAATGAATAAAGAACATGATTATTATAATGAAATAAAAAATTGGGATTTTAGTGATATCAATTATAGTGTAGAAAACTTGACAAATTGGAATATGTATGAAATCTTAAATAATAATGTTAATAAAGATTCAAGAATATTAGACTTAGGCACAGGTGGAGGAGAAAAAGTTTTAAAATATTTTCCTGATGTAAAAGAAATAATAGCAACTGATTTTTCGGAAGAAATGATAAAAACAGCCATTGAAAATTTAAACAAATCGAATAGAAAAAATATTACTTTTAGACAAATGGACAACCTAAAAATGGACACCAAAAATGAATATTTTGATGTTGTTGTTGCAAGACACACATGCATTGATGCTAAACAAATATACAATACTTTAAAAATTAATGGATTGTTATTAGTAAGAGGTGTAGACAAACTAGATAGTTGGGAATTAAAAAGAGCTTTTGGAAAAGGACAAGCATATAATGATAAAAAGCCAATCAGCTTAATAGATTATGAAAATATATTAGATGCAGGATTTAAAGAAGTTGAGTTAATTCCTATACATATTAGAGAATACTATAAAACAAAAGATGATTTATTGGCTTTGCTATTAAAAACACCAATATTATTCGATTTTTCAGAAACTCAAAACAACGAACAGTTAAATATGGAACAAATAAATTTGAACATATTAGATAAATATATAGAGAGGAATACTAAAGAAAATGGAATATTGTTAATAAGAAGGTATTATGGAATAATAGCAAGGAAATAGAAGGAGAGGAGGAAAAATGAATGATAATAGATAGTGAAAGAATTATTTTAAGAGATTGGGAATATGGGGATATTCAAGATGCAGTTGAAGGGTTAAATAATATTAATGTTTCAAAGTGGCTTGCAAAAGTTCCGTATCCTTATACCGAAAAAGATGCTAAAGGCTTTATTGATTTTGCTAGGAAACAAGATAATCAAAAAAGATTATCTTTTGCAATAGTACTAAAAGAGAATAATAAAGTAATAGGAGGTACTGAAATTGCAAATATAAATCAAAAAGATGGTATAGCAGGAGGAGGAATATGGCTAAATGAAAAATATCAGAAAAATGGGTATGGAATGGAGGCATTTAGTGCAAAGATAAAGTATGCTTTTGATATTTTAGGACTACGAAAAATGGAGAATGGATATTTTGCTGGAAATGAAAAATCAAAGAAAATGCAAGAAAGACTAGGATTTAAGACAGAAGGATTAAGAAGAAAAGGATTTCTATGTATAGCAACAGGTGAATATGTTGATGAATGTACGACAGGTTTATTTAAGGAAGAGTTTATTCCATATAAACAATAATAAAATATAAATGGTAAAAAAATGCAATAATTTAAAATAAAGAAGATATATAGTAATTGTGGAGGGAGTTTTATATGTTAGATAATAATAAAATAAATGATTATGAAACTTTTATAGGATGGTTAAAGCAGTTAAAAGATAGTGGAGCTATTACTACTGTACAAATTTTAGAAATCCTTTATTTGTACTATAAAGATAATGTTACATACAATTATGATCTATTACAATATGTAAAATTAACAGATACTGATAAATCATCTCCAAGTTCAGAATGTAACAAGGTATTTAACGATATTGAGTGCAAAGTCGCTGAATTTAATTATGAAATGCGAAAAAAAGGTTGCCATTTAACAAAGGAAATGATAGATAATGCAATTAAAGAGGGGAAAATCTTTTCAAGAGAAGAAGTAACTAAAAAATTGGATGAAGTTTTTAGAAAAGTTGAAGGAAGAGCACTTACAGAAAGAAACAAAGAAAAGTATCTTAGTCATTACTATGATATTATACATCATCCTTACAGAGCTGCTCAACCTAATAGTATTTTATTTAAAAATGAAGAACTGGAACATAGTACGATGAAAGGAATAGCTTTATCTGGATATGATCCAGTATATAAAAATGGAATGCTAATTGATGGAGTATGTGCTCATTATGTGATGTTTGAAGAAAAGATTTGTAAAGACTTAGGAATAAAACATAAAACAATCCGAGGAATTGGCACTACAGGTCATTCTTGGAGTATGATATATTTGCCAGAAGAAAATAAATGGGTTCATTTTGATATGACTATGGCTAGATTTTATTTGGATAATTGGATAAAAAATCATGATCCATATAAACCTGAAAGTTGGATATGTGCATCTACAGAAGAAATATTTGAAATGCAACCATCTAGAATAATTAAAGAAGTTGGAGGAAAGCATTGTAATATAGATAAGAATAATCCGGAGAAATTAATGGAATTTATAAATGAAGAGGTACAAAGATAAAAAAGTACTAAAAATGTTTTTTATGATTTTTAAAGTGCAAAAATATCATATTGAAATGAGACTTGACAGAAGTGTTAAGTTATGTTAATATAAATAATATAAAAGAAAAGAGGAATTGTAATGAAATTAAGAATATTTTTAAATGAATTACATCATCATTGTAGGAGCTTGTAACTATTTCTGTGATTGGTATAGGTACAAGCTAGAAATGCTGTGCCTACGATAGTTTAAAAATATTCAATATAGATATACTTTAAAAGACTATTTGTAGGAATTAATTACAAATAGTTTTTTATTATAGTTATAAAAATAGAAAATACAAAAAGGAAAGGTGATTAAAATGAAACAGTTAGAACTAAAAAATGTTAAAGGATGTAGCGACTATGGAGGAGCTGATGAAAATATAAGAAATTTTATTTCGGATTCATTAAGAAAAACTTTTGAAAAATATGGATATAAACCTCTATCAACATCAACGCTATGTTATTATGGTTTATTAGCTTTAAAATATAATGATGATAATGACATATTAAAAGAAATATATAAGGTTACAGATCAAGCTGATAGAGATTTGGCATTAAGATATGATTTAACTGTTCCTTTTGCTAAGTATATAGCACTTAATCAAAACATCAATTTGCCATATAAAAGATATGAAATAGGAAAAGTATATAGAGATGGTCCTGTAAAACTTGGTAGAGTGAGAGAATTTATACAATGTGATGTGGATTGTGTTGGAATTGAAGGACAGATGGTTGAAGCAGAATTACTAGAATTATATGTTGAAGGTTTTAAAGAGTTAGGGATAGAAATAATAATCAAATATAATAATAGAAAAGTAATGTCTGGTTTAATCAAGCAATGCAATGTACCAGAAAACAAATTTGCAGATACAATTACTATTGTAGATAAATTTGATAAATTAACTAAACAGGAAATAGAACAAGAGTTTTTAAAAATAGGCTTAACTGATGAACAAGTTGAAAATCTTATCAATAATTTGAATATGAAATTTGAACAAATAAAAAAAGAATTTAAAGATACTCAAAACGAAGAGTTTAAAATGGGGATTCAAGAATTAGAAGAATTAAACAAATATATTGAAGAGCTTAATTTAGGTAAATATGTCCAATTTAGTGCTACACTTGCAAGAGGACAAGAATATTATACTGGTACTATTTTTGAAGTATATCAAAAAAATGGAGAGATAAAATCAAGTATTGGTGGCGGAGGCAGATATGATAATATGATAGGAGACTTTATAGGAAATGGAAAGAAGTATCCTGCTGTAGGTATAAGTTTTGGACTAGATGCTATATTTGCAATATTAAAGAATAATTCAGAACTAAATAAAAATAGCACTGAGGTATATATCATACCAATGCAAAACAAAGTTCAGGCCTTACAAATTGCTAATATGTTAAGAAAGCAAAATATAAATACAGACATTGAAATGAATGAAAAGAAAATAAAGAAATCTTTTGAATATGCTAATAAAGAAAACATACCATATGTGATAATTGTTGGAGATGAAGAATTAGAAAGAGAAAATGTAACGTTGAAAGATATGAGGACAGGAGAGCAAAAAGAAATTAGTATAAAAGATATAGAACAAAGAGGTTTAGTAAAATAGATAAAGCGATTATATCTAAAGAGAGGAATAGATGTATTATGAGAAAAATACAAATAGGAATAATGGGTAGTGCAGCTGATTTAAATTATGACAAAGATGCGGAAAAGTTTGCTAAGAAGTTAGGAGAATTAATTGCAAAAAGTGGTAATATTTTGTTTTATGGTGCTGAAAAAGGTTATAGCTCATTATCGACTATAGCTGCAATTGAAGCAAAAAAGAATGGAGGCATAACAGTTGGAGTAACAGGAGGAAAAGATAAAGAAGCTTATGGAGATTTTAGACCAGATATTGTTATACCTTGTGGATTAGAAATAGGAGGAGGAAGAGAATTTACATTAGTACTTTCGTGTGATGTGATTATTGCAATTAGTGGAGGTTCAGGAACGCTTACTGAAATGGCAATTGCATATCAAGCTGGAATTCCTATTATAACAGTATCAAATTTTTCGGGATGGGCAGGAAAGCTTTCAAATTCTTTTATGGATGATAGAAAAAGAGTAAAATGTATTGAAGCAACAACACCAGAAGAAGCTTTAAATAAAGCTTTAGAAAGTGTAAATGTTTAAGAATTTTATTAACAATATAATAACTTCTCACATATTATAAAAAATATGAGAGGAGTTATTTTTATGGATTATGAATTAATGATGAATGGGAATGTAAAGATTGGACAAAAAGCACCTGATTTTGATGCAATCACTACATATGGAAATAAAAAATTATCAGATTACGAAGGAAAATGGCTGGTGTTTTTTTCACATCCAGGAGATTTTACTCCAGTATGCACAACAGAAATGATTGCATTTGCTAAAGCATATCCATATTTTAAAAAACTAAACACGGATCTTTTAGGACTAAGTATAGATAGTAATCCTTCACATTTAGCATGGATGTATGATATTTATTGCAGAACAGGAATAGTACTGCCATTTCCAATAATAGCTGATAGAAGCGGAGAAATAGCTAGAAAATATGGAATGATAGCAAGTGACATAAGCAATACCGAAACTGTAAGAAATGTATATATAATTGATGATAAAGGAATTATTAGAGTAATATTAGTATATCCTTTAAATGTTGGAAGATGGATTCCAGAAATATTAAGAACAGTTCAAGCTTTGCAAATGACAGACTGTACAAAAGCATCAACACCTGCTAATTGGATATTAGGAGAGCCTGTAATAATGAAATCACCACAAACATTTCAAGAACTACAAAAGAGAGTAATGCAAAATGAAACAGAAGAAAACGCATTTAGCTGGTACTTAGCATTTAGAAAACCAGAGAGAGACTGCTACAATAAAGCAAATGACTAAAATACGTATAATTATTAATATGCAATAAAAGGTTTCCATAATATTGAAAAAATTCTAATTTTATGATATAATAGAATAGAATATGATTAAATAGGAGGAAATATTATGGGCCTTCGTTTTAATGGAAAAAATGGAATTTCTGCTAAACTTATTACATTTAAAATAAAAAAAGATGCTCCAATATACAAATATGATATCAAAAAGAAAAGAGATTTGAAAAATTCGTTTAAAACAGGGAAATTAACTGCAAAAGACATGAAAAATATCGCTTTTGGATTGGAAATGCTAGGAAGAGTATGGAATGAATCTTTTAATATTCGATATAATGAGTTATTGCAGGGAGAAGAAGATGTAAGTAAAATTAAAAAAGATATTTTTGAGTATAGATATGTAATGCAAGATTTTTTAAGGCATATAAGAATTGGTGCAAGAGAAGAATATTTTGTACGAAAAAGAATAGAACTATTACCGAATTATTCTCAAATTGCGCAAGCTGCAAGAGATGGAATTATATTGAAACAAGAAACAAGAGATGAAATAATAAATGGAGAAGAAAAAGAAATAATGTATGATACCACAATGACACCGAAAGAGGTTATAGATATTCTATTTGAATATGAAAAGACGCTAGAAAGACTACAATTTGAAAGATTAAATAATTATATAGGTTTGGGACTTGGACTAGCTGGAATGCTTGAAATAATAACAAATGGTAATAACGATGAATCAAAAGGAAAAGATAAAGGAACACTTATAACACTTGGAAGTACAGCTATTGGAGGCCTGAAACTTATTCAAGGAGTGATTGGAAAAGATAAAGACCAAGAAATTTGGGCTATAGAGGATGAACAATATAGACTTAGAGCAGATTTGCTAGGACAAGAACAGATAAGTAGTCAAGCAGAAGAAGATGCAATAAATAATATTCAAACATTAGCAGTACGACAAAGAGAACTAGAAAATAAAAGAAATAGTAAAGAATTATTCTTTGAAGCAAGCATAGACATAGCGGCTGCATTGCTGTCAGGGCTTTATATTAGTAAAAATATAAGTTTAAAGGAAAACGGAAAAATAGATGGAAAATCATTATCAAAGGCTTTAATGTCTATGAACTCATTAAAAGGTGTATCTGGTAATTTTGTTAAATCTATAAAAGGCTTTCAAGATATTAGAAATCTTGAAACTAAATATGAAGAATTATTAAAAGAAGTTCAAAATATTATTTCACAAATGGAAGATAAAGTATATCCACTAAAAGGAGCTGAACATACTTTTGACTCTATAAAAATAGAAAATTTCAATGGAAAATTTTATCCAAAGAAAAACTATGAAACAGGAGAAGTTGAATTTGGGACAGAAATAAAAGTTCCAGAATTTAGTATGAAAAGAGGAGATATAGTTTTACTTTCAGGAGAATCTGGTGCTGGAAAAAGTACTTTTTTAAGACTGCTAAAAAGAGGAGATATAAATAATAGGAAATGTATAAAACTAGATAATAACCAAGAAGTTGATAATTTGGGTAATGAATATATTTCTTTTAGACCATCAATAGAACTAGGTGATGAAAAAAACATATTATTTCAAATTACAGGAAAACAAAATATCTCGGATTTGGATGAAAAAGAATGCCAAAGATTACTTAAAATAATGCAGGAACTGAATTTGAATTTTCCAAATTTATTAGAGCAACTAGCTTCAAAAAAATTTATGGAATTTTCTACTGGCCAACAAAGAAGATTGGCACTATCTAAATTATTCTATAGAATTGATGACGGTACATCAGTTATTATTGTAGATGAACCTGTTGGAAATGTTGAGGACAAACTGATAAGAGAACAATTAGAAATGATAAAAAAATATGCAGTTGAAAAAAATGTAATGCTATTGTTAACAACGCATAGATTAGATTTAGCAGAAGATTTAGCAACTAAAAGATATCATATAAACCAAGAAGGGATTTTAGAACAATTACCAATTGTTGACAAAAATAAAGAAAGATATGAATAAAAGATTATAGATTGGTAAAAATAACATTAGGAGGAATGCAAAATGGAAAAAGATCAAAAAATAAATTGCACGGTGTCAAGCTGCAAGTATAATAATCACCAAGCACAAAAATGTAGCTTACAATCAATTATTGTAACTCCAGTAGAAGGAGTTACTACTCAAAATCCAGATGAATCAATGTGCTCAAGTTATGATAATGAATAAGAATAAAGCAGTAATGTAATTTAGATTATATTACTGTTTTTTTCTTGTAAAATTTAATGAGACATGATAAGATATAACAAAAAGAGAATTTCTAGCAACATGAAAAGGAGACTAAATATGAAAAACAAAAAAATAGAAATATTAGTAATAGCAACTATTTTAATACTACAAACATTAATATATGTTTTTGTAGGTGCTAAAAAGACATATATTCATATGGATGAAGCTTATTCAATGGGACTTGCAAGTTATGATAAAGTAGAAATACAAGACAATGCAGATTTCTATAATACATGGCATAATAAAGAGTATTATGAAGATTATATGTCTGTTCAGGAAGATGAAAAAGAAAAGTATAGCCAAGTATATGAGAATCAAAAAAATGATGTACATCCACCATTATATTATTTGATATTAAGAATAGCAATGGGATTTTCAAATAATGGATATTCAAAATGGCCAGGAATAATTGTAAATATAATTATATTTGTGTTTATAACATTACTTACATATTGTATTATACAAGAACTATTATGCAATGAGAAATATCTAAAAGAAAAGTCAGCTATTTTAGCATTTATATCATCAATAACTATGGCGTCACTTACAAATGTTATATATATAAGAATGTATGCATTTTCAACATTTAATATTCTACTTACAACATTTTTACACATTAGGTTGTTAAAAAGTGGAAAACAAGATGCAAAGCTTTTGATTTTAATAGGAGTTTCTGCATTAATTGGATCACTTACACATTATTATTATCTTTTCTTTTTAGCAATGATGTATATGTTATTTGCAATTAAATACATAAGGAATAAACAATGGAAAAAGCTTTTGTGTTATACTTTAACAATGCTTATAGCAGCAGTAATATCATTAATTATTTTCCCATATTCAATAAATCATATGTTTTTTGGATATAGAGGACAAGGAGTAATAGATAAGTTTAAAAATATTTCTATGTTCTTTGAAAATATAAAAGAATATTTGAAAAAGGTAAATAGATTTTGTTTTAATAATATAGGGATATATATTTTAATAATAAATGTTATTGCATATAATTATATAAAATTTATGAAAAAGAGAATAATACAAAGTGAAAGTTGCAAATCTAAAACAGAAGAAAAAAGTGTTATTGAACTAAAAAGGATGGAAGAAATTGAAAAAAATAGGAAAGAAAGAATAAGAATAATAGTGTTTCCAACATTTTTCTATTTTTTACTGGTAGCAGTTGCATCACCATGGATAGAATTAAGATATATAATGCCAATTTGTACATTGATGTTTATTATTTTAATATATTGGACATATGTCTTATTTTCAAAAATATTTAATGAAAAAACAAAAAATATTATTATTACAATATTATTAATAATACTCATAATATCACCTGCAATCTTTAAAATAGAGCCAGAAGTAATGTTTAGTGATAAAACTGAAATAGTAGAGAAATTATCGAATGAATATAATTTACCAACTTTATACGTATTCTATTCAGAGAACAATAGATTTTTAGATGATATTTTATTGTTTTCAAAAATAAATGAATCATATGTTGCAAAAGATTTAGAATACTCGGTCGAAAATATTAAATCAATTTTTAAAGGAAAAGATATTTCAAAAGGAATAATTATTTTTATAAACAAAGACGAAGGAAATGATGAAGTGCTTAGAAATATAAGCGATTCGTTGAATTTGGAAAAGGCAGAGCATTTGAAAAGAATGAATGCTTGTAACATATATTTCATACCTTCTAGAAATTTTTGAAAAAAGTTGCAAATTTTTCCTAAATATAGTATAATAGAAAAAGTGAGTAAATATAAATAAAATAAGAAGGGAAGAGAAAGATGGAGTATATATATATATTAAGGCAGGCACTAGTATATATAGTAATGGTATTTTGGATATACAATTTTGGAATAAGTTTATTCTCACTTATAAAGTTTAAAGACAGTCCATTAAAAGTAAACAAAAAACATAAGTTTATGGCAATCTTACCAGCACACAATGAAGAAAAAGTTATAGCTAATTTAATAGACAGTTTAAATAATCAAGATTATGATAAAAATTTATTAGATATATATGTAATTGCAGATAATTGCACAGATAGCACGGCAGAAGTTGCAAGGAAACATGGAGCAATTGTATATGAAAGATTTGATGAAGAACACAAAACAAAAGGATATGCATTAAATTGGTTTTTGCAACAAAAGATTAAAGAAAATGCAGATTATGATGCATTCTTTATATTTGATGCAGACAATATTGTTGATAAAAACTTTACAAAGAATATGAATAAAAAGCTATGTCAAGGAGAAGAAGTAGTTCAAGGATATAGAGATATAAAGAACCCATCAGATAGCTGGGTAACAGCAGGATATGCACTATTTTATTGGACCATGCATAGATTTTACCATTTAGCAAGATACAATGTTGGACTTTCTCCACTATTAAATGGTACAGGATTTATGGTTAAATTTGATTTAGTAAAAGATACTGGATGGGATACAGTTACTTTAACAGAAGATATTGAATTCTCATTAAAGAGAATTATAAAAGGAAGAAGATTAGGATGGGCTACTGATGCGATAGTTTATGATGAACAACCGGTTTCATTTAAGGCATCATGGTCTCAAAGAAGTAGATGGACAGTAGGACATATCCAATGCTTAAAAGTATATACAAAGGATTTAGCTTTAGCAGTAAAGAAAAATAAATCATTAATGAATTTGGATGGATTTCTATATATGATGGGAAGCATTCCACTATTTGTGGTAACAATTATTTTATTACTTTCAAATTTTATCATATATGCATCAAATGCAATGACAACACAAGAACTAATTTCAAATATAGTTAGATTTGTTGTACCAACTTTCTTTATGCCAATAGCTACAGCAATATTTACAATGTATTTAGAGAAAAAACCTATTAAGCCAATGGCTAAATGGTTAATCTATTATCCACTATTCTTAGGTTCATGGCTTCTAATTAACTTTAAATGTTTATTTAAAAGAAACACAACATGGGAAAAAATTGACCATGTTAGAGATATAAAAATTAAAGAAATAGCTTAAAAATATGTACCAATTGGATAAAAGCCTTTTGGTACTTTTGCATAAAAAAGGAATGATAATATGATAAATAATATATTTAATAACAATATAAAAGTATATGCATTTGTTGGACCATCAGGAACAGGAAAAAGCTATAGAGCACAAATGGTAGCTGCTGAAAACGATATTCACTATATAATAGACGATGGTTTGCTAATAAAAGATAATGAAGTAATAGCTGGAAACTCTGCAAAAAAAGCATCAACTAAAATAGAAACAGTAAAAAAAGCACTATTTATAGAAGAAGAGCAATCTAAGGAAATACAAAAAGCTTTAAGAAAAAATAAAGCAGAAAGTATTCTTTTACTTGGAACTTCAGATGGAATGGTAGAAAAGATAGCAGAGAATCTGAAATTGCCTAAAATATCAAAAACAATATATATCAATGATGTAGCAACAGAAGAGGAAATGGAAACAGCAAGAAGAATAAGAGTTACAGAAGGAAAACACGTTATACCTGTTCCTACATTTGAAATAAAAAAAGATTTTTCTGGATATCTTTTAGATCCATTACAAATATTTAAATCAAGAGGAAATGGAAAAAAACCATATATATCAGAAAAATCAATAATAAGACCTACATTTAGTTATATGGGAAACTTTACAATATCAGATATTGTATTTAAACAACTAGTAGAGTATTTAGCAAATAAGCAAGAAGAAGTTACAAGAGTATTAAAAACAAGAGTAACAAACTCTGATGAAGGTGCAATTATATATATGGAAGTTGAAGTTATATATGGTTGCAATGTAATGCAAACATTAAAAGACTTTAAACAAAAAGCTATAAGGGAAATAGAAAACTGGACTGCAATGAATGTAGCAAAAATGGATGTAATTGCAAAATCGATTTATTACGAAGAAAAAAAACAAGATTAAAAGCAAGTTTATAAAGGGAATTCAAAAATTTTACTTTATAAACTTGTTTTTTTAGTATAGAAAATATATAATATAATCAGTATAGCAAAGGAGAGTTTTATAATGAAATATAGAGGGAAAAAAATTTCTACTTTAATTGCACTAGGACTTACAAGTGCAGGGCTTACATTAGCAGCATTAAAAAAACCAATTCCAAATCCTTTTGGCACGCATGAAGTGGTATCTGAAGATAATACATATGTTCCAGAAGAGGTAATTAAAGAAATAACAGAAGAATTAAAGGATAAAGAAATTGTTTTAGATGGAAAGTATTCAAAATATATCAAAGGAATTACAATAGATTATGACCATATATCAATAGATTTGGTAAATGATGAGAAAATTGAAGGAACAATTATTGTTCCAGAAAGAGGACTTACATTTGATGATCAAATAGAAGAAAAATATGAAAATGCACAATCAATAAGAATCAAAGATTTAGACTTAGAAAAATTAACAGTTATTGATACTAAAATTAAAGAAGAAGAAAAGAATTTAGATTGTACAATAGAAGAAATGCGGAATGGTTATGACATTCAGTTTAAAGCATAATTACCCTGAAGTGTCAATAAAAGGAGTTTCTGTAAAAGATGAACTAAAACTTGAAGCTGTGGAAATAAAAAATAATTCAGAATATAAAAAATGGATTGAAGGTACTGATTTTTCACATTGCAAAAACTTGTGGTTTAACGGAATTGACATTACAAGTAAGTTATTGAAGAGAATAGAGGGGGACAAGAATCTAGATAGAATTATATTAGACAAATGTAAACTTGACCCGAAACTAAATCGAGAAGTTAATTTTAAATCTAAAACGCTTAGAATGTTAGAATACATACCAGCTATAGATTCTAATAAAAATGATGAAACACCTAGTACATGTAATTTTTCTAATTGCCCTAATATGGAAGTATTAATAATAGGTTCAAATAGTCCATTAGAGAAGTTAGAAGGAATTCCACCAACATTAAAAGTTTTATCATTCGGTGGAAACTATATGGATTCTACGACTATAGAAGGTGGATTTGAAGATAAAGAAAAAATGGCATATACATCATATTCAATGGATGAAGTAGATTTCAATATTGCTAGTGACAGCAATTTATATTTTAATGATTTGACTCAAATAGAAGGGCTAGAGAATTTAGAGATATTAAATATTACAACGCTAAATAGAGTAACTCCAGAGAAATTATTAAAAACGGTAAAAACATTACCAAATTTAAAAAGAATAGTTGGATTAGAAGTAAATAACTCTACAATGTATTCTGATGAACTGGTAAAGTATTGCGATGAAAATGGAATAGAACATCCTTTTACTGAAAAAAGCAAAATGATAAAAGAAGAAATATCTAGAATAACCAGTGAAATCATTACACCAGAAATGACAGATGAGGAAAAAGTTGAGAGTATTACAAGATTTGTTATTGATCATATGGAATATACAAAGGAAGCTCTTGATTTGAGAAATCTAACAGAAGATTTGTTAATTAAAACATGGGGAGAGAACTTGTATTATTCTCTTTTTGAAGGACAAGGTGTATGTGATGGATATGAGAAGTTGACACATGCTTTACTGCAAGAGGCAGGAGTTAATTCTTATGCTTTAACAAGTGATATACATATTTGGGAATTAGTTGAGATTAACGGACAGTATTATGTTTTAGATACAACTAGATTAGATAGTTATTTGGAGAAAAATGATATGACTATAGATGATGTAAAACCAGGTGCTATGTACTATTTAAACGATTTAGACTATGACTATCCAGATAAAAATAATGCCCCACATTTTCTTCCAGGTCATTTGGAACAAAAGAATGATAAAAATCTTATTGAATCAATTCTATCTCCTATTTTAGGTAGATTAGGCTTTATAAAAAAAGCAGACCTTAAAGATTTGGGCAAAATGTCCGAATCAAAACCTAAGAAGATATCCAGTGGTTTGTTAGATAGATTTGCTAATTCATGGAGAGCAGATGAGTTAGAGGCTTTTGTAGGAAAAGGAAAAGAAAATCAGAATTTGAAAGAAGATAATGATAGAGGAGAAGTTTAAAACAAAGGAGAAATAGCTATGAATCAATTAGAATTATCAAATTCATGTGTAGAGGTTTTAGAAATATTAAAATATGCACCTATAGAAATAAGATTTAAAATACCATACAGAATAAAAAGAATATTAAAGAAAAATGCATCTACAACATATAAATGGAAATATGATAAAAAGAAAAGACTATTAGAACAGAATTGCTTAGAGACCAGTAAAGAAGTATTACGTTATATATATGAGCATTATATATCGGAAGACAAAGAAAATTATATAAAGATGAATAATATAAAAATTAAAGCATATGAAGATTTATTCAAACATGATAAAAAAGCTACAGAAGCAAAAATAGAGGAAAGTCACCAAGAACTAATTGTAGTAGAAAAAGAAAGTTTTATAGAAAGAATAATAAAAAAGATAAAATCCTTTTTTACTAGAAAATAAAATTATGGAATAAAGCAAGTTTTACTTGCTTTTTTTTGACTTTTATAGTAAAATATCTTTTAAGGCAAATTATTTAAGAAGGGATAGTTGTAAATGCAAGTAAATCAAAAGTTAGTTGATGAGCTTTTTAAAGATGTAGGATATGAAAGAATAGATAAAGCGAAAAAAATAGTAAGTCAAGGTAAAGTTGAAATAAAAAAGGTTAACTATGATAATTTAAATAATTTCGATATTTCAGCTATTGTAGAAGGAAACGACAATGATTATACTACGAAAATCAAGGTTGAAAATGGAGAACTAGAAATTGCTGAATGCGAATGCCAAGATTATTTTAATAGATATGCTGCTTGCAAACATATAGCTGCAACATTAATAAAATTTAAGCAAACAAAATACTGGGATAAATTTGATGAACCTAAAAAGACAAGACATACTATAAATAAATTTGCAAGTTTTAGAAAAATAGTTACAGAATTATATAATGAAGAATTGCAAGAAATAAATGCTGAAGAATTAGAACAACTACCTGATAATAAAAAAATAAAAATAGAACCAAGACTCATATTTGATAGATTTGATTCAAAATTAAAATTAGAAATAAAAATTGGGAATTCAAGAATGTATAAAATAAAAGATTTACCTGCATTTTATACAAGAATGGCAAGAAATGAATACTATAAATATGGAGATAAATTAGAATTTGTACATACGAGAGATAATTTTACAGATAAAAGTAAACCACTACTTGATTTTGTACTTAGATATTCAGAAATGTTAAAATATGCTGAAAATGGGAGCAAATATACATACTATGGAAATACATTAAATAGTACAAGAATAACACTTGGAGAAAGTTCAATAGATGAAGCATTTGATGTATTAAAAAATAAAAGAGTCTTAACAGATGTAGAAAAAAATTCAACACAAATAGAATTAATAGAAGATAATCCAAATATAACATTTGAATTAAGCAAGACAAAAGATGGTTCATATAAAATAAAGCCAAATAAAGAGATTTTCTCAATACAAATATTTAATGGAAAAAAGTATACTTATGTTACAGAGGGATTAAAACTATATAGATGTAGCAAGGATTTTGAAAATACAGTTATTAAATTAGTAAGAATATTTAAAGATTCATATATAACAGAACTAGATTTAGGAGAAGAGGATTTAAAAGATCTATATTCTGTTATAATGCCAAGAGTTGGCAATTGTATTAAATTAAAGAATATTAAAGAAGAAGCTATAGAGAAATATAAACCAAGAAACCTAGGTGTAAAAGTTTTTTTGGATTTTGATGACAATGACTATGTTTTAGCAGATGTAAAGTTTTGCTATGGAGATGAAGAATTCAACCCATTGGAAAAAAATATAAAAATAAAAAATGCGAGAAATATATTAGCAGAAAATAAGAGTCTGAATTTACTTAGAAGAACAGGCTTTATGGTTGATACTCAAAACTTAAGGTTTATACTTCCAGATAATGATAAAATATATAATTTTTTAGCAAATGATATTGAAATATATATGAAAAAATTTGAGGTTTTAGCAACAGAGAATTTTAAATCAAAAGAAATAAGAAAACCTAAAATAGGAACAATAGGAGTTAAGGTTGAAAATAACCTATTATCAATAGATTTGAAAAAATTAAATATTGATATGGAAGAATTAAAAAATGTAATGCAAAAGTATCAGCTAAAAAAGAAGTATTTTAGACTAAAAGATGGAAGTTTTCTAAATTTAGAAGAAAATCAAGATATAGAGTTTTTGGATAAATTAATTACAGGAATGGATATAGATTATAAAGATTTAGAAAAAGATTCTATAAAACTACCTATAAGTAGAAGCCTATATTTAAATGAATTATTAAAAAGAGAAGAAAATATTAATGCATCAAAGAGTGGAGAGTTCCAAAAAATAGTAAATGATTTAGAAAAAGATAATATAAATGATGAAATAATTATACCACATGAAATGGATAATGTTCTTAGAGATTATCAGAAAACAGGATTTAAGTGGCTTAAAGTACTTGATGCATATAATTTTGGAGGAATACTTGCAGATGACATGGGACTTGGAAAAACCTTACAGGTTCTTTCTGTTATATTAGACTATAAACAGAATGATGAAGAAAAAAGAACATCCATTGTGGTATGTCCAAGTTCGCTTTCATTAAACTGGTTAAGTGAAGCAAAAAAATTCGTACCAGATTTGAAAGTTAGCGTTATTAAGGGTAATGCAAAAGATAGAGAAAAAATAATAAAAAATATAAGAAAATATGATTTAGTGATTACATCTTATGATTTATTAAAAAGAGATATAGAAATATATAAAGAAGTAAATTATAATTTTAAATATATAATTGCAGATGAAGCACAGTATATGAAAAATAGTACAACTCAAAATGCAAAAGCAATAAAACAATTAAATGGTACAACTAGATTTGCATTAACTGGAACCCCAATTGAGAATTCATTAGCAGAACTTTGGTCAATATTTGATTTTGCAATGCCAGGATATTTATTTAGTTATAAAAAGTTTAAAACTATATACGAAATTCCAATAGTAAAAGAAAATGATGAAAGAGCAATGAAAAGGTTAAAAATGCTTATAGCTCCGTTTATATTAAGAAGAAATAAAAAAGATGTATTAACAGAACTTCCTGAAAAAACAATTACAGTTTTAAATAATCAAATGACTGATGAACAAGAAAAAGTATATATTTCATATCTAGCACAAGCAAAACAAGAAGTTGCAGATGAAATAAAAATAAATGGATTTGAAAAAAGCCAGTTTAAAATATTATCAACACTTACAAGGCTTAGACAAATATGCTGTCATCCAAGTTTATTTATAAAAGACTATAAAGATGAAAGCAGCAAACTAAATCAATGTGTAGAAATAATTTCAGATGCAATAGATGCTGGACATAAAATATTACTATTTTCAGGATATACTTCAATGTTTGATATATTAGAACAACAATTAAAGAACAAAAATATTAAATATTTCAAACTAACAGGAAGCACAAAAGTAGATGAAAGAATAAATTTAGTAGATGAATTTAATAACAATAGCGATATAAAAGTATTTTTAATATCTTTAAAGGCTGGAGGTACAGGACTTAATTTAACAGGAGCAGATATGGTAATCCATTATGATCCGTGGTGGAATCAATCAGCAGAAAATCAAGCAACAGACAGAGCTTACAGAATAGGACAAAAAAACAATGTACAAGTATATAAATTAATTACATCTAATTCTATAGAAGAAAAAATATATGAACTTCAAAACAAAAAAGCAGAACTTATAGATAATATGCTAGATAATGAAACAGCATTTGTTAATAAACTAAGTAGAGATGAAATAATGAGTTTATTTGAATAAAAAATACAAAAATACTTGCAAAAAATATTAATTACATATATAATAAAAGAACAATAAGACATAAAAGGAGGAATTTATATGAAAATTCAAGTAGTAGGAAAGGAATTAAAATTAACAGAGGCTATTAATGATTACATCGAAAGAAAGCTAGAAAGAATAGACAAATATTTTGAAGAAGCATCAGCAGAAGTAACAGTTAAGACACAAAAAAATGAGCAAATCGCTGAAGTAATGGTAACAGCAAATGGGGATAAGTATAGAGCAGAAGCTGAAGAAAAAGATTTATATGCTTCTATAGATAAAGTAATAGATATATTAGAAGGACAAATTAGAAAAACTAAAACTATAAAAGAAAAAATGATGAGAGATGGTTCTATAAAAGAACTAAATTCAGAAATAAAAGAAGAAAAAGAAATATCTAACGAAATCTTAAAATCATCATATTACGAAATAAAACCATTAACACCAGAAGATGCAATGTTTAAATTACAAGAATATCCAACACACAATTTCTTAGCATTTATAAATGTGGATACAAATAAAGTTAATGTAATTTATAGATTAAAAGATGGTAAAAATTATGGATTGGTAGAACCAGAAGCATAAATTAGTAAGAGCGTAAATAGATAAAAAGGAAAAGTGCAAATAGTTTAGGCTATTTGCACTTTTTCCTTTAATCATTATGATGAGATAAATCAAACCCATCATAATGAAATCTGTTAATGAAATTCTCTCTGTGTGCTCTTTCAAACTTTTTTTCAAATTCGTCGGATTTTTTAGAGAAAAATAGTTTGAAGAGAATTGCTGTTATTCCAAGTAAAATAAGTATAACTATAATCAGCAATTCCATTTTAACCTCCTTTGCAGATATGCACATTAGCGACTTATATAAATATAGCATAAAAGATAATACGTGTCAACATAATTGCGTTGTAAAAAAGCGAGATAAAAACGAATGATTTTAGGGATTAATTTTTAATAATAAAAAAAAAATAAAATAATTTTTCAAAAACTGTTGACAAAATTCGACAAAGGTGATATTATCAAATGCGTACCAATTAGAAAAGATAAATATTTTATTAAATTAGTAATTATTTAGCAGGTAAAACATAGAATAAAGGTGACGGAAATTACTAATTTTTTTGTGCGAAAAAACACATAAAAAAATATTTTAAAAATTTTCAAAAAAGGTATTGACAATTTGGGATTGTCATAGTATAATAAAAAATGTCACTTGCGAGCAAGTGGACATAATTAAGAAAGTACATTGAAAAGTAAACAATAAATTCTTTAGAGATGAAACCAAACGGTATGTGTTTTTAACCTAAAACACAGTACCAAAAGTAAATTTTTAAAGGT
>CAMKSF010000020.1 GCA_946415375.1 uncultured Clostridia bacterium | reverse complement strand
ATTTTATAATTTCCAAATGCAATATACATATTTATTATTGCCATTTTAAAATTAATCATTATATCTATTTTGTTTCTTTCCAATAAAATTATTATAAATGGAATAATTACAGACATAATGTATATTAAAAATTTAATAAAAAGGCTCAAATTATGATTTGTAACTAAAAAAATGAAATCTATACCTATTCCTAGTGCTTCTATTGCAAGTATAGGAACATAACTTGTATCATTTTTTTTTATCATTTTAAAGAAAATACTTACAAATAATAGTATTGATAGCATTATAAAAATAAACTGTTCAGCCATATGTCTCCCCTTCTTGTTAATATAATTTCTATCTTTAGTTTTTTTCATTTTACTACAATATTTTTAAAATATCAACAAATTTTTAAAAACCTGTTTATTTTTTTTTCAATTTATGATAAAATTGTTTTAATTAAAAATTGAATATATTTATAGCAATGAAATGGAGGATTAATTATGGAAGTTAAAAGATGTTCTCGTTGTGGAGCTTTCTATACAAATCAAGGATATGTATGTTCAAAATGTACTACTAAAGATAATTTTGAATTATCTCAATTTAAAGATTTCGTTGAAGAAAATGGTGTTGAAATAGATTCTTTAAGTCAAGTTTCACATCAGACTGGTATTTCTGAAAAGAATCTTACTCGTTTTTTAGATTATGAAGGATTAGAAGGTTATAAAAAACTTTTTAAATAAATAATAAAAAGTATAAAAAAAAGAAATTAGCAAAAAAGCTTAATTTCTTTTTTTATTATTTTTTTACAGTTAAATCTATTATCAGATTCATATTATCATCTTCTGCGGCTTTATTTTTTCTAATTGCTCCACATTTTTTGCATTTAAATATAATTACATATCCTTTTTTATTATTTAGTTCAACTCCTATTGGTTCTAAATCTCCATGACACGTTTCTGCTCTATCTCCTGGATTTATATCCACATGTTTTGAATGTAAGCAATATGGGCAATGATTTCTACATGAATAGCCTAGCTTTGAAACTTTTTTACCACAGTATTCACAAATAAATTCTTCATCTACTTCTTTAAATTTTTTTACCTCTAACATAATTTTGAACCTATCTTATTTTTACTTTACTCAAATCTATTTCTGATGAATCATATTCTTCAACATATTTTAACATTTCATCAACATCGGTAAATACCTTACATAGTTCTGCACAATCATTAGTGATAAACTTTTCTTTAACCATTCTATATAAAGAATTTGCAAATTCATTATAAAATCCATTTATATTATATATAGCGATTGCTTTATTATGACGTCCTAATTGTTTTAATGTTAGAATTTCAAAGAATTCATCTAGTGTTCCGATTCCACCTGGGGTAATAATAAACGCATCACAATTTTCTTCCATTTCTTTTTTGCGCTCTCTCATTGTATTTGTATATATGTAGTCTGTGCAATTTTTAAATGAAATCTCTGAATTTGTGTCATGGAAAAATTGTGGAACAACTCCTAAAAGATATCCACCTTTTTCATATACTCCTTGAGCAACTGACCCCATCATTCCATTTGCTCCGCCACCAAATACAAGTCCGTGACCTCTTTCTACCATTTTTCTTCCTAATTCTATTCCAGCTTGTTTGTACAAGTCATCTATCAAGCTACTTGCCGCACCATATACTGCTATTTTCATATTATTTCCTCCTCCTGTTTTTTTGTACTAATATAGTATAGCATTTAATTTAAATATATGCAAGTTTTTATATAAATTGTTTTTTTATACTACTTTACAAATCTATTTAAAAGTTGTATAATGCTTAAAAAACTAATATTGAAAGGAATGCATTTTTATATGAAAAAATTAACAAAAAAATTAAATACGTATCAGATATTTACTATTATGTTTATTGCTTTATGTTTTGGCGTATTCTTTACTTTTATTCAAAAAGGAAGAAGCTTTATTTGGGCAACAGATGGCTTTAAACAACATTATTTATTTTTGCAAAATTTTCATGAAACAATAAAAAATGGTTTTTCTACTTTTTCATGGAATTTAGGTCTAGGTCTAGACAAAATAGGACAGCTTTCTTACTATATTTTAGGAGATCCATTTGCATATTTAAGTTTACTTACTCCTACTGCATATCTAAAATACACCTATGGAGTTTTAGTAATTGTAAGAATGTATTTTGCTGGACTTAGTTTTATTGCATATTGTAATTATCACAAAAAAAGTAGATTTGCAACGCTTGTCGGAACTATAATATACACATTTAGTGGATTTATGCTATTTGCATCAGTACGTCATCCATTCTTTGCAAACAATGCTATTTGGATGCCACTTATGTTTTTAGGCATAGATAAAATATTAAAGGAAGATAAATATAAATTATTTACATTTGTAAGTGCAATTTCAGCTCTTTCAAATTACTATTTCTTCTATATGATTACAATTATTACCTTTATATATGCAATCATAAAATACTGGAACGAATACAACCATGGTAAATTCAAACTATTCTGGCAAAAATTCGCAAAAACAGCTTTATGTTATATAATTGGAGTTTTATCAGCCTCAATATTATTATTACCAACTATTTATGCATTTGCTAATAATTCACGTAGTATTGATATAGGATTTACATACTATCCTTTTGGATATTATGCAAAAGTTTTATTTATGAGTGATAAAGCACCATTCTGGACAAAAATTAGTTTATGTCCATTAGCACTTGTACTATTGCCAATCTCAATTCTTAACTGTAAAAAGAATAAGGAAAGTAGAACATGGTTACTTAATTTACTAGTATATTTAATAATTCTACTTATTCCATTTTTAGGTTCTGTAATGAATGGATTTTCATTCCAATCTAATAGATGGACATTTGCATTTTGCTTTGCACTTTCATACTTAACAGTTATAAACCTAAGAAATAGCTTAACATATTCAGAAAGAGAATTTAAATTAGTTAAAAACTGTATAATAATCTATTTCCTATTGTGGTTTATCTTAAAATCACAAGCGGGAGTATTTCCAATAGTTACAGCTGCATTTGCATTTTTGTTCTTAATAATACTTGTATCTAGAAGTCTAGATTTTAAAGAAATAAAGAAAAATCAATATTTTAAATATACTACTGATTTCAAAAGCGAAAAATCAGAAAAAATCAAAGCAAGAGTTAAAATTGTTTTAGTTGGAGCAGTGTGCTTTTATACTTTATTCTTTGCTTGGGAAACATACTCTCATGGAAAATACTATAAAGAGTTTTTAAAATATGATCAAGTTGAATCAAAATATGACACACTTGGAAACCATATAGAACATTTTGCTGAAGCTATAAATTATATTAAAGAGAATGATGATTCTACATACAGAATTGCAACTAATGTACCAGAATCAAATAATGAAGCATATAGATATGGATTTAATGGTCTAAACACTTATCTATCTGTTGGAAATAAATATCTATCAACCCTTTCAAAAGAGATTTTAATTTTGAATAATGCTAAAACAAATTCTCTACGTGAATTTGATTCAAGACCACGAATAACAACTTTATTAGGTGCAAAATACTATGTTGTCTCTAAAAAAGACATTTCTTATGTGCCTTATGGATATGAATTAATATATGAAATAAAAGATGAAAAAGATGATGAAAAAGCAACACAAATTTATCAAAACAAAAACACATTACCAATTGCAGTTTTCTATAACACTTATACTTTAAAAGAAAACTATAACACCCTTTCAGCTATAGAAAAAGAGCAAGCTATAACACGAACAGCTGTGATAGAAAACAAAAATAGTATTAATGGATATAAAATTACCAATAATAAGGATATCTCTAGTATAATATCTAAATCTAGAGAAGTTAATTATAAAATAAAAGATCCTTCAGAAATAATAGATGAAAAAGCAAAAGTAATTACTCCAAAAAAGAATAAAAACTTCTTTAAATTAAAAATAAAAGATACTGACTTAAATAATTGTGAATTATATCTATTAATTACAGGACAAAAATATAGTACTCATGCTGAACATTCTATTACAGTTAAATATAATGGAATGAAAAAATTACAACTTATAAGAGATAAAGTTACAAGTCCATATTATATCGAAACTCCAAATATATTATACAATTTAGGCTATAGAGATAATCATAATGGAAGTGTTTCTATTTCCTTCTCAACAAAAAAAGGAGAATACACCTATGATGACATAAAATTAATTGCTGTTCCTATTAATAATTATGAAGCTGATATTAACAATTTAAAGAAAACTCCGTTTAATATAACTTCTTTTAGTAATGAAAAAATCACAGGAACTATTGATAACAAAGAAGATGGAATATTGCAAATTGCAACTTCTTATACACTAGGTTGGACAGCCTATGTTGATGGAAACAAAGTTGACACTGTAAATGTTAATACTGGATTTATTGGTATTCCTTTGTCAAAAGGAAATCATAATATAGAACTTATATATTCAACTCCATATCTTGATTTAGGAACTAAATTATCGCTTTTAGGATTGACTCTAATGATTGTTTTGTTTGCAGTAGAATTAATTAAACATAAAAATGAAAGGAGGAACAAGTAATGGATGAAAATGAAGAAGAAAAAAGAGATATAGATGTTATATCTGGAGATGGTTCAGAGATTGATATCTCACCTGTATATGACCATGTTATACTTGATAAACCTAACAAAAATGAAAAGAAAGAAAAAATAGTCATTCCTAAAGAAATAAAAGAAAAAACAACAAATACAGAAAAAGAAAATGATGAAAATACAAATAATGACACAGATTTAAATTCAGAGAACAAATAAAAAAAATAACACAGTTCTAAAATTACAGAACTGTGTTATTTTTTAAATCCATATCCTAAAACCTCTCTAGAATTTGTTACAACAACAAAAGCATCTCTATCTAAACTCATAATTAATTTCTTTATATTTGCTATATCTCTTCTTCCCACTGCACACATAAGAATTAGTTTTTTTTTATTTTCAAACATTCCTTTTCCTTCTATTCCTGTTACTCCCCTATTAATCTTTGTTTGAATTTCCTTTGCTATTATTTCATTTTTATCTGATACAATAAACAATAGTTTTGAAAAAAATATACCTTCAAATACAACATCAATCATAAGTCCCATTAAATATATCGTTATAGCTGAATACAGTCCTATTTCTATCTTTTTTAAAAAAACAACATTGAGAATTACAATAGCTGCATCAATTATTGTTATTACATGTCCTAACTCAATTTTAGTATTGTATTTTTTTATTATATAAGTTACTAAATCTGAACCACCTGTTGATGAATGTGACTTTAAAATAACTGCAGTCCCAACACCTGTTAATATCCCACCATAAATTGCTGCTAACATTTTATCATTAGTAATTACTTTATATTTATCTAATAAATCAATGAAGCCTGATAAACTCATAGTTCCTATTAATGATTTTAAGAAGAATTTCTTTCCAAGTTTATATCCTGCCATTAAAAATAATGGTATATTTAAACTTGCAATTGTTAATCCCATAGGGATTTTTAATTTATAATAAAAAATTGTTGCAATTCCAGAAAATCCCCCTGAAGATAGTTCATTTGGTAATAAGAAGAATGATATAGATATTGCCATTACAAAAGAACCAACTATTGTTCCTAAAACCTCTAAAATAAATTGTTTTATTTCTATTTTCATAATCCCCCTCTACTATTATCTATGCTATTTAAAGAAATATTCGTTTTTTTGATTAAAATAATTTTTTTTGATAATAATACAAAATATAACTGAATCATATATTAAAACTAAATATACACTTATTCTATAAAAAAAGCTGATATTTATCAAAGTAAAACATGCTAAAATTTCACTTCGATAAATCAGCTTTATCATTATATCATTTTAAATAGATTATTTAGAATCCAATAATTTCATTATATATATCAATTGCAAAATTATCTGTCATACCCGAAATGTAATATATAATCGCTTTATAATAATCTTTTTCATTTTTCATATTTATAATAATATCATTTTTGCATTTATCAGCACGTGATAAATTCCAATAATTAGAAATCCATTCCTCAAAACTATTCATTAGTTTTGGATAATACTTTTTCAATCTATTGATATTAATATATATATTATTATCATCATATAATTTTTTTAGTGTCTCATATATTTGATTTATAATAAGTTTAAAATATTCTATAGATGGTTTTATTATATCAGCCTTGTAAATATACTTATAATTAAACAGTTTTATTGAATTTATCTTATTATACATTTCATCTGAGAAACATAATCCCTTTTCGATAGAAGAATTCTCACATAAATCATATATCATATTATTTATAAATATAGTATTATTTATTGGTTCTCTTTCATCTATCCCAAGCATTTGGCGTAACTCTTCTAGGTGTTTATCTAATATTTCTAATCTAATTGCATCTTCCATATCTCTTCCTAGATACGAAATTTTATCTGCTATTTTTACTACGCATCCTTCCCAAGTATATGGTTTAAATTGATTAGGGAATATATATTCAGTCAAATTAATAGCTTCTTCTCTAGGTTTTAAATTATTTTCATCTATTTCTCCACAGTGAGAAATTATTCCATCTCTTACAGCATAAGTTAAATTTAAGTTTTGTTTGTTTTCTAAATTGTCTTTTAATAATTCTATTTTATCAACAATTTCTAATCCATTTTTTTCATGCCAAAAAGTATCTCCTATGTCTCTTTTTGAAATTTCAGATAATATTCTTTCTCCTTCATGTCCAAAAGGGCTATGGCCTATATCATGTGCTGTTGCAATTGCTTTTGTAAGTTCAGTGTTTAATCCTAAATATTTTGCAATTGTATAGCTTATAGATTCTACATGTGCTACATGTTCTATTCTTGTACAAATATGATCACTTTCAGGTGAAAAGAATACTTGCGTTTTATGCTTTAGTCTCCTATATGCATTGCAATTTATTACTCTAGTATAATCTCTTTCAAAATCTGTTCTTATTTCATTATTTCTTGAGTATAGTTCTTTTTCTCTTTTTATAGCATTACTCCACTTTGGATTTTTCTCTGTCATTGCAACTGTTTCAAATTTCATAAATATTAACATCTCCTTTATTTAAAATACGGCTGAAAAAATCAACCGTACTTTTTTATTCTCCTTGTGAACCATTGTCTATAATTTTTTTAACCTTATTGTATTGTTCAACAACATTTTCAACACAATGAATTTGTATTCCATTTCTATTTCTCATACTATTGCCATATGCTCCATTATTCATACCACTAGAAGCATTTGTAAATACTTTTATTTTTCCTATGCCAAATAGTCTTTCAATTATATTTTGACTCATTGTAACTTCTCTAATATATTTGTATTTAAGTTCTTTTTCTTCTTTGTTTAAAAATCCATCTATATACTCTAGTTTTGTATTATAGAAGTTATATTCGTAATGCTTATATTGAATATTTTCAAATATAAGTTTTATTATAATACAAACAACCATTATTCCAAAGAAAATTCCAATAAGCATTCCTATTACATCACTTGCATTTTTAGTATCTTCAATTTCCGAAAAGAAATACATTGCAAAAATAAGGAAATATAATAATCCTCTTCCAACACTAGTAATAATTTTATAGCCAAGGATAAATTTTGGTTTTAATTGATATTTAACCTCACCATCTTCTATAACTTGAGTTTTTGCTGTTGCTTCTCCATTTACTGCTGTACCACATTTTGGACAAAATGCTGCCCCCTCATTTATTTCTGCTCCACATTTTTTACAAAACATTTTAGTACCTCCTATACATTTACTATTTCTTTAATTTGTTTATATATGTCATGAACATTTTCTACATTTATAATTTGAATTCCATTTCCAATACCTGTTTCTGCATTAGTATATAAAATAATATTTCCAATGTTAAACCATCTTTGTATAAATGATTGTCTCATTGTAACCTCTCTGATATATTTGTATTTTACTTCTTTTTGTGCTAGATTTAAAAAGCTATCTTCAAAAATAACTTTTGTATTATAAAAATCATAAGTTAAATGTTTGTATTGTTTACTCTTGAAAAATACAATTATACCAACTACTAATGCAAAAATCACAAAAAACACCACAAATAATCCTAGTGCAACTTCTGGACCTGCCATACCTGCAGGTAATACAACCATTAAAATACAAATTAAAAATGTAATTACTGTCGGAAACATCATATACCAAAACTTAAATTTAGGTTTAACTTTAAGTTTTACCTCATTATCATCTACTTTTTCTTGTCTTACACTATCTGCCTCTCCTACTTTTGCTCCACACTTTGTACAAAACAAAGCATCAACTTCTAATTTTGCTCCACATTTCTCACAAAACATATTATTTCTCCCCTTTCATTTTTGCTTACTTCATAAAGTAATTAACTAAAAAAATTATATAACTTTTTTACATTTTTTTCAATAGTTTACACTTTTATTTCAACTTTTTTTCCTAAAACAGTCGAATAAATATATATTTTATCAACAGTTCTATTCAGTGCATTTTCTAAAGCTTGTTTATATAACATGAGTTGAGGTGTATGTCTTTTTATTAGGAGTTTCTCTTCTCCTTGCTGTACATAATCTGTTTTATAGTCCAAAAGAACTAATTTATCGTCTTTATCTATATAATATAAATCTATTATTCCTTGTGCTAAAATATTTGCTTTGCTTTCAGTTTCTTCAACTTCATTTGCATGTACATTTATATAAAAAGGTTCTTCTTTATGAAATTCTTTTGCATTTTTAAGTTCCTGCCATACATCTGACTTAGTGAATTTTAAAACTTGTTTTACATTAACCGAATCAGCTTCTTTTTCAGTTATAATTTCATTTTTTTTCAAATCTTCTACTAAATTTTTAATATCTTGAAATTCATATTCTTTAGAAAAATCCAAGTTTTTCATACACAAGTGCATTATCGTACCACGTTTACTTGCTGTTACTTTTTCTTCTTCTTCATTATTTAAAAATTTTGGAATAGGAAATGTACTTTCTTCTTCATAATCAATTTCTTGACTTTCATTTATATCGCCATATCTTATTTCTTCCATATTTTTATGAGCAATTGCAGTAATAGATGTTTTAGATGGAATTAATATATCTTCCTTATATTCGTATTCAAAGCTTAATTCATCTTCAACTTTTTTTATTTCTTCATCTGTTACATCTTTGCAATTTTCTTCAATCATTTTTATTAAATCAATTTCTTGTTTTTCTTCAGGATTTAAATCTTTTATTAAATCATCTTTTACAAATACATTTACATCTGTTAAATTCTTCATTTTTTCAAAATCACTATAGTATACCATTAAAATCCAGTCTAAATATGTTTTATACTTTTTAACTAAAATTGGATTTATTTTTTCTTCTTGTTTTTTGTATATAGAAAGCATATTTTCCATATTTTCTTTTTCTTTAGAAAAGTCTTTCTTTATCCCTGTAATATATAGTTTTTCTTTTGCACGAGTAAGTGCAACATAAAGAATTCTCATTTCTTCAGAATAAACTGAATTTAGTTCTTTATTTCTTAGAGCAAGTTTTGTTAAAGTATCATATTTTACCTGCATATCATAATCAATGTACTTTACACCTAATCCAAGTTCTTGATCTAAAAGAATATCTTTGTTTAAATCTGTTAAATTAAATTGAGATGAAGTACTTGCTAAAAATACAATTGGGAACTCTAATCCTTTACTCTTGTGAATACTCATAATCCTAACTACATCCTCATTTTCACCTATCATTTTTGCTGAACTTAAATCTCCACTACTTGAATGTAGTCTTTCTATAAATCTAATAAAATTAAACAATCCTTTAAAACTTGCAGATTCATATTGTTTTGCTCTTTCAAATAACATTTTTAAGTTTTCTTGTCTTAACATTCCATTTGGAAGAACTCCAATGTAATTTAAAAATCCCGTGTCTTCATATATTTTCCAAATAAGCTCATCTAAAGATAAATACTCTTGTTCTGCTCTCCATCTATCTAAACTATCTAAAAAAATCTCTATCTTTTCTTTTAATTCTGTTCTTACAGATAATTTTGATTTTAGTAATGCTGTATAAAAATCTGAGTATTGCTCTGCAAGACGTATTTCAACGAGTTCGTTATCAGTAAATTTTCCAATACTTGATCTCATTACTGTGACAAGTGGAATATCTTGCATTGGGTTATCTATTATTTTTAGCAAAGATAAAATCGTTTGAATTTCCATTGTATCTATATATTCAGAAGACATATCAGAATACACTGGAATATCATTTTCTATTAATTCTTTTTCAAAAATTGGTGCTTTTGCTTTTGTTGAACGAAGTAAAATTGCAATATCTCTATATTTAATATCTCTATATTTTTTTTCCTTTAAGTCATAAACTTGATATTTGCTATCAACTAATTCTTTTATTTTTTTTGCTACAAATTTAGCTTCTATTTCAATATCTTCTAAATTCTCTTGAACTTTTTCTTCCACGCTTTCTTCTTCATCGTAATCTATTGGTTTTTCTTGTTCTTTTAAATCAATTATATCTATTTCATTTTTTATTTCTTTAGGCTCCCAACTTGCACCTAAATTTAAAAATTCCTCTTCAGTATATTCAATTTCACCTAAATTCTCACTCATAATACTTGCAAATATTTCATTTGTAAAATCAAGTACATTTTCTCTACTTCTAAAATTCTTAAAAAGCTGAATTTTTAGTCCTTTTTCATTTGCATTTTCTAACTTATATAATTTATATTTTTCTAAAAATAACTCTGGTCTTGCTTGTCTAAATTTGTATATACTCTGCTTTACATCTCCAACCATAAAAATGTTATTGCCTCTAGAAACTGATGTTAAAATATATTCTTGCACTAGGTTACTATCTTGATATTCATCAATTGCAATTTCTTCAAATTGCTTCATATACTTTTTTGCAACATCTGTTCTTTCATGTGTTCCATCTTCTTTTTCTTTAACTAAAATTTGTAAAGCATAATGTTCAACATCAGAAAAATCTACAATATTCTTGTCATTTTTCTTTTTAGTAAAAAGTTCATCAAATTCAAAGATTAAATTTTTTAGCTTAACTAAAGTTTTGTACATTTCTTGAATATCTTGTATCGCTTCTTCTGAACTAGATACAAATATTTTATCTACTTTTGCCTTAAATTTCTTCTTTACTTGATCTCTTACATTTTTTGCATTTTCTTTTTCTAAGGAATCTACTTTATTCCTTGGCCATGTTATATAATCAACTGAATTTGCAATTGAATATGCTTTATTCCAGTTGTCCAAATTTCCAAATAAAGTTTGAAGCTCAACAACATCATTTTCAATTGTTTTTTGGAATAACACTAAATCAGGCTCAACAGAAAGTCTTTTTGCTTGTGCTTCTAATATTGCAATATCATCTATTAACTCTTCTCTTATTTCTTGAATTAAAAGTTCTCCCCATACTGTTTTTGTAAAATCTATATTTTCATCTTTAATATTAAATCTTTCAATTGCATCATCAAGCCATTTTTTGGGATATGGACTTGATGAAATATATGAATATATTTTTAAAATCAAATCTTTTAAAGGTGTATCGTCTCTATAGCTTGTATATGTTTTTATAAGCTGTTGAAAATCTTCATTTTTCTCTTCATATTTTTCTTCAAATAATTCATCTAAAACTTCTTGTTTTAAAAGCTCTATTTCAGCTGTATCTGCAATCCTAAAATTAGGTGAAATATCTATCTCAAAAAAATTATTTCTTACAACATCTAAACAAAATGAATCAATTGTACAAATGCTTGCTTTATTTAATAAAACCACTTGTTTTTGCAAATTTTGTATTTCTTCTTCGTTTTCACTTTCATCTATCTTTTTATATATCGCATTTAAAATTCTTTCTCTCATTTCAGATGCAGCAGCATTTGTAAAAGTAACTACCAACAATTTATCTATATCAATTTTCTCATTTAATATTTTGTTAATAATTCTCTCAACTAAAACAGCTGTCTTTCCACTACCAGCAGCTGCTGCAACTAATATATTACTCTTATTCTTGTTTATTGCTTGCTTCTGTTCTTTGGTCCACTCCATATTTTTGCTCCTTTTTAGGTCCTTTTTTAGGACGGAGGAAAAACCCCTCGTCACTTTTTATTTTTATCTTATGTTGATATTATATTATGTTTTAAATATTTAATCAATAGAAAATCACAATAAACAAATTGTTTCAAAACTAGCGTATTTTTGTATATAATAATTTAAAAATCCTACAGTTACCAATTCATTCAGTTGACAAAACTTTCATTGTATGATATAGCGCAATCAGTTAACATAATCAGCCGCAATGTGGCAGAAAGGACAATATGAAAAAACTTTTCACTTATAAAAAAAGGAGAAAAAATTTCTCCATATCCCGGTATGAAATAATCGGGCAGGAAATTTCCCCATCAAATAAGGTATTTAAGCCAACAATTAACGGCTTATCTATCTCCTTTGATTGGGAGACGGAATTTCATGTAATTCCGTCTCAGAAGTCCATCCAAATTGGAGATTTTTTTTACTATCTCCAGGATGACGGAAATTTTTCGAGCAAGAAAGAGGAACGGACCTCATGTTCCTCAATATTTCCTTATTAGTTTTTTTGCTCCGATAACACCTGCTATTGGGGCATTTTTTATTATTTCATTGCACTTTACTAACAGTACAGTTCTACTTTTTATATTATGCAACACAAAAAAGAAGGAGGCAACGCCTCCAACTTTTAGCCAAATTCCCCCTTTATCAGGAGGCAGTAGACAGCACCGAAAACAGCTATCGCCGCGCCGATGATTCCCATGATTATGTCACGCATAACCACGGTTTTTCCGGGCCAGTACAGCCCGATTGTGCCAAGTCCTGGAATCATCAGGGCAATCCCTGCCAGTACCAAGATAGCACCAATAATCATCATCTTTTCCGAGTCATACAAATAAAAATTCTTCATACTGTCCTTTCTTGGGCGGAACTCCGCACCTCTTTTCAACTACACCTACTAGTTACTACACTTATTATACCACATTTTGCATAAAAATTCAATTTTTTGCCCTTTTATAGCGTATTTTTTATACTCTCTGCAAGTTCTTTATTTATTCCCTTGACTTTACAAAGCTCTTCAGTACTTGCTTTTTTTATCTTTTCTACACTTCCAAAGGCTTTAATTAAAGCTTTTTTCTTAGCATCTCCTATTCCTTTAATGTCATCTAAATCTGAATGAGATAAAGATTTTTCATGCAGTTTTCTATAATATGAAATTGCAGTATCATGAACAGTATCTTGAAATCTTGTGATTAAAAGCATTAACTCTGGTGATATTTTTATTTCATTTCTTTCTTCATCTATTAATGCTCTGGTTTGGTGTTTATCATTTTTAACCATACCAAATATTTTTACTTGTACATTGTATTTATCTATTGCTCTTCTTATTGCTCTTATTTGAGTAATACCTCCATCTGCAAAAATTGCATCAGGCAAAACTCCAAAAGCTTTATTATTTGGTTCTTCTACAGAATGAGATAATCTTCTTGTAATAACTTCTTCCATACATCTTGGATCATCTTGAGTTAATACTGTTTTAATTCTAAACCTTCTTGATAAATTTTTCTTTATTTCTCCATCTTGCAGTACACACATTGCTGCAACCATAAAGTTTCCAGATATATTTGAAATATCATAAGTTTCAATTTTTCTAGGCATTTTATCCATTTGTAAAACATCTTTTAGTTCTATTAAAATATTATTTTTTTGTTTTTCTTTATTTTCTAATGTTACTTTTGCATTATTTTCTGCCATTTCCACAAATTTAAGCTTTTGTCCTCGTTTTGTGCTATGAATTTCCACTTTATGTCCAGCAATTGTGGATAACCACTTTTCTAAAACTTCTTCATTTTCTAAAACTTCTTTTATCATTATTTTATTTGGAATATTTAAATTATCCATATAAAATTGTTTAATAAATCCTGCTATTACTTCAGATTCTTCCATATCATTTAAATCTGTAAAAAAGTAATGTTCTCTGCCTATCATTTTACTGCCTCTAACAAAAAATACCTCTATACAGATTTCAAATTCTGATTTTGCAAGACCAATAACATCAATATTATTCTCTGAAATATTTGAAACCTTTTGCATACTTGAAGCCCTATCTATTGCAACCATTCTATCTCTTATGTATGCTGCTTTTTCATATTCTTGTTTTTCTGATGCTTTTTTCATCTGAGCTTTTAAATCTTTTAAAACCTTATCTGTCTTTCCTTCTAGTAAATCAATTATTTCATTTATTTGTTCCATATATTCTTCTCTTGAAACATAACCTTGGCATGGAGCTAAACATCTTTTTATGTGATAATTTAAGCATGGCCTATCATTGTACTTAAAATTTCTACATTGTCTTATTTTATATTTTTGCTTTATAAAATCTAACATTTCCTTTGCTGCACCAGGATTTGCATAAGGTCCAAAATATTTTGAGCCATCATTTATTATTCTTCTTGTAATTGCAACATTTGGGTATTCAGACTTTACATCCACTTTTATATATGGATAAGTTTTGTCATCTTTTAAAAGAACATTAAATTTCGGTCTGTTTTTCTTTATTAAATTACATTCCAAAATTAATGCCTCTGCTTCATTATCTACAACTATATATTCAAAATGGTCTATAAGGGAAACCATTTTTAAAATTCTATTTGTTTTATCTGTTTTTCTAAAATATGAACTTACTCTATTTTTTAAGTTTATTGCCTTACCAACATATATTATTTTGTCTTCTTTATCTTTCATTAAATATACACCTGGTTTTTTAGGCAATTTTTTTAATTCCTCTTCTATAATAAACATTTTTTATCCTCTCTTATGTTATATATTAGCATAAAATCTATATATTAGCAATAATAAAAAAAAGAAAGCTTAAAATAACAATCTTAATATAATTGTTATACAAAAAAAAGAACCATATACTGGTTCTCTTGGCATGGCAGACAGGCTGTGGAATTGCATATGCATGCTCACCACACACCTCTTGATAACACGCTAGCAATGTATATCAAGCGTTCTTTTTTAAACTATACCTGTCTACCCGCAGGGAGAGGAGGATTCGAACCTCCGTCCATGAGGCCACTGGTCTCATATTCTACCAAATCCTTCTGAGAAACGCTAATCCTGGTATCCCAGGCGCACTTTTTCTCTCCAGATTTCTCAGAACTACCTCCCCTTAATAGAGTTAGAAAAAAACTAACTCTTTTTGCAATGATTTTCATCAAAGCAATTTTAATTATACATAAATTTACATAATTTGTCAATACCTCTTCAAGAAAAATAATTAAGCATTTTCAATATATCCAATATATGGCTTGTTTCTATAGTCTCCATCAATATCAAATCCATACCCCACTATAAACTTGTCTTCTATGTCAAATCCATTGTAGTCTATTGGTACATCCACTATTCTTCTTGATGGTTTATTAACTAATGTACAGATTTTTAAACTATTTGGTTTTTTGCTTAATAGATAATCCCTTAAATAACTTAAAGTTCTTCCTGTATCTATAATATCTTCTACTATTAACACATCTTTCCCTTCAATATCTGCTTTTAAATCTTTATTTACCTTTAGAACTCCTGTGCTTTCTGTTCCACTATAACTTGATATTTCTATAAAATCAAATCTTACGTTTGGTTTTAATTTCATCGCAAGTTCAACTGCAAAAATCGTAGCTCCTTTTAAAACCACTATAAATTCAATACTTTTTCCTTCATAATCTTTACTTATTTCTTCTGCTAGTTCTTCTATTCTTTTTTCAATTTTTTCTTTACTTAATAGTTCTTTTATTTCCATTTCTATTATCCTTTCTTTAATATATATTTTTATATAAACTACTTATCAATATAATAACATATTATTATATTTTTTCAATGTATTTTTAATTTATTTTACATACAAAAAAAGAGCCAAAATATGGCTCAAACAGGGAGAATGGGAATCGAACTAACATTTCTCATTACTATAGAGTGTTCTGCCTATAGACAATCCCCCTAAACACTATTCTATAAAATAACTGAAATTTATTATACATCATTTTATATAATTATTCAAAAAACTATTAAAGTTTTTTGCATATTACTTTTTCATTCTCAACAAATAATTTATATTTTTGTTCTTTATCACTTGCTTTATTATCTAAAATTGCATCTGCCAAACTATCTTCTACTAATCTTTGGATAGTTCTTCTTAAAGGCCTTGCTCCAAACGATTTATTTATACCTTGTTTAGCAATTAGTTCCTTTACACTCTCATCAATATTTACATTTATTTTTTGCTCTTTAAGTCTATTTTCTATCTGTTTTAACATTAATTCTATAATTTGTTTTATTTCGTCATCACTTAATTTATGGAATACAATTATTTCATCTATACGATTTATAAACTCTGGTCTAAACTCTCTTTTTAATTCAGCCATTACATCTTTTTTAGTATTTTCGTACTCTTTTTGTGCATCTTCATTTTTAGAATTTCCAAATCCTAAATTTTTCGTTTCTGTAATAAGTCTTGCTCCAATATTTGATGTCATTATAACTACTGTGTTTTTAAAATCAACAGTTCTTCCATTTGAATCTGTAAGCCTTCCATCGTCTAATATTTGAAGTAAAACATTCATTACATCAGGATGCGCTTTTTCTACTTCATCAAAAAGTATTACTGAATAAGGTTTTCTTCTTATCTTTTCTGTTAATTGTCCACCTTCTTCAAAACCTACATATCCTGGTGGTGAGCCAATTAGCTTCGATACAGAATGTGATTCCATATATTCTGACATATCAATTCTTATTAAGTCCTTTTCTCCACCAAATAAGCACTCTGCAACAGCTTTAGAAAGCTCTGTTTTCCCAACACCAGTTGGTCCCAAAAACAAGAATGATCCAATTGGTCTATTAGGATCTTTTAGCCCTACTCTTCCTCTCCTTATAGCTTTCGCTACAGCTTCAATAGCTTCATTTTGTCCAACCACCCTTTCATGTAGTTTATTTTCAAGATTTTTTAGTTTTTCGTTTTCATTTTTGCTTATCTTGTCTGCTGGAATTCCGGTAGAATTTGAAATTATTTGTGCAATACTTTCTTCATTTATTGTTATCGTCGTTTTTGTATTTTTATACTTCCACTTGTTTTCTTCTTTTTCTTTTTTCTCTGTAAGTTCATTTTGTTTATCTCTTAATTCTGCTGCTTTTTCAAATTTTTGACTTCTTATTGCTTCAGCTTTATCTTTTTCAACTTTTTCTAGTTCTTCTTCTATTTTTTTTAATAGTTCTGGCTCTGTATATGCTCTTAGTCTTGCCTTTGAAGCAGCTTCATCTATTAAGTCAATTGCTTTATCTGGCAGAAATCTATCATTTATATATCTTACAGATAATTCAACAGCTGCTGATATCGCTTCATCTGTTATCCTTACATTATGGTGTGCTTCATATCTATCTCTTAGTCCTTTTAAAATTTGAATTGTATCCTTTTTACTTGGTTCAGAAATATTTATTGGACTAAACCTTCTTTCTAAAGCAGAATCTTTTTCAATATATTTCCTATATTCTTCAATTGTTGTAGTTCCTATTAGTTGTATTTCTCCTCTTGCAAGTATTGGCTTTAAAATATTTGCTGCATCAATTGCTCCTTCTGCAGAGCCTGCTCCAACAATTGTATGAATCTCATCTATAAACAAAATAATATTTCCTGATTTTTTTACTTCTGCTAATGCTTTTTTTATTCTTTCTTCAAAATCTCCCCTATACTTTGCACCTGCAACCATTCCAGAAATATCCATGCTAAAAACTTGCTTATCTCTTAATATTTCAGGCACATCACCATTTGCAATTTTTTGTGCTAATCCTTCTATTATTGCTGTCTTACCAACTCCAGATTCACCAATTAAACATGGATTATTTTTAGTTCTTCTAGATAAAACCTGAATTACTCTTTGTATTTCTTCATCTCTTCCAATTACCGGATCTAGTTTTCCATCTATGGCCTTTTTGCTTAAGTCTTCTCCAAATTGATTTAATGTTGGTATATTTCCTTTTGTAGTACTTTTTTTATTCTCATTTTTTGTCCCTGTTACATTCTCGACCTCATTTACTACACCTAATATCTCACTATATATTTTTGGTATATCTACATTTAAATCTAATAGTATTCTAACCGCAATACTATCTCCTTCTCTAAGTGTTCCCATAAGTAAATGCTCTGTTCCTATGTAATCATACCCAACTTTCTTTGCTTCAGTAAAGCTGTTTTCTAAAACTCTTTTAGTTCGTGGAGTAAATCCTAATGTTTCATTTAGTGAATCTTCTTTTCCAATTAAATCTATTATTTCATTTTCTATTTTTTGAGCATTTATTGCTTGATTTTCTAGTACCTTACTTGCAACTCCACTTCCTTCTTTAGCTAAACCATATAAGATATGTTCTGTTCCAATATAGCTATGTCCTAAATCCATAGCTATTTCACTTGCTAAATCAATAGCCTTTCTAGCTCTTGCAGTAAACTTATATATCATTATGTATTCTCCTATCTAATAAAAAATATATGATTATTGTCTAATCTTCTTACTAAATTTTTCTTCATTATACTACTCTTTTGTGTTTTTGTAAATTAATCTTTTTTATCTTTTGTAATATTTTCCAATTTCTCCACTTTTTCTTTTTGCTCTGGCAACGGAATCCACGCAAAATATGAAGATATAAACTCTCCATATTTAGTTGAATCTTCCCCTTCTTTATCTGTTTTTCTCTCTTGTATATTGTTCTTATCATTGTTCATAACTATTCTCCTTTAAAAAAATCTAAAAGACTACATTATAATTATGTACGTCTTTTAGATTTTTATACATGCATATTCTAATTAAAAAACTCTTTTCTCCCATAAATTATATGTGATATATATACTATTCTATTATTTTTATCCACTGTATATATCACAATATAATTCCCTATTACCATTTTATGATATTCTCTCTTTAATTTATCTATTTTTTCAACTCTAGAATAAATATATGGATTTTCAGCTAAATATGATAGTCTATTGTTGATTTTAACGAATAATCTTTTAGCAGCTATGTTCCGTTTTAAGTTTATAGTAATATATTTGTAAATCTCTATCATCTCTTCAACGTATTGCTCTGTAAATTCAACTTTAAATGACTCTGGTTTAAAATCCAAATCTAATCCTAAACTCCTCCATAACTTCTTTGGCATCCCTTACTCTTCCATTTTCTATATCGTCTTCAGATTTTAAAAGCTTATTTACAGTATCTTCATCTAAAATTTCTTTTTTATTATTTTTTATATTTGTTACACATTTTTCTAAAATTAATTCATTATTTTGCTTCATATTAATCACCCTTTCACTTTAATAGTATTATATCACATTTCATTTCATTTCATTTTATTTTAATATCCATTTTTCTAAAATCCTGTTTTTGGCAATAATTTATAGCAAAAAGTTTTCCATTTAGATTTATCATAAACTTTATGCTCATAATAATTTCCTGAAACACTTGCAACATTTGTAAAGGTTGATTCACTTTTTACTTCTTTTTTTACTGTAGCAAAAATATGTGGATTTTCATTTGAACAAAAGCCTACATCTACTGTTCCAAATTCAAGCTTTATTTCTATTAAATCTTCGTTTGCAGCTAATTCTTCTTCAAAATTAATTTCATAGTTTTCTTTCGAATTTAAATCTTCCATTAGAAGTATATAGTCACCACTTAGATTTGATTTATAATATAGATTATACTTTACATCTTGGTTATATGTTCCAGTTTTAAACTTATTTACTTTAATATACTTATATGGTAAAGTATCTGTCATTGTAAAATTGTCTAATTTGGTATTTCCAGTATTTCTTATACTTATATCATATTCAATTTTACTACCAATTTCTGCTTTATCAGGTCCATTTTTTTCAATATCAATATCTGGATTTTTTGAATCATTTGTAATATTTAATACTACTTCCTTTTTGTTTTCTTTTATATCTACTTTTTGTATTTGTTCATTTAAAATATAGTTTTTGTCTGTTTCAACTTCTTTAACTTTATACTCTCCTTTCTCTAAATTTGAAGAAATAGCAACACCATTTATATCTGTTATTAATGTTTCAATAACATTGTTTTTTTCATCTAATATTTGAAATTTAACACCTTCTATTGGACTTCCTGCTTTTTTCTTATTTATTTTGTTATAGTCTTTACTTGTTTTTACTATTTTTATTTTTCCTTTTATTTTTTCATTTTCAAATACAATATTTTTTATTTTGTTTTCTTCTAATTTTATTTTTGTTATTTTATCATTTAATACATATTTTTCATTTGTTTCTATTTCTTTTAAATATAGATTTTCATAATCTCTTATTATATATTTTGATGTTATTGCTTCTCCATCTTTATCTGTTTCTATTGTTTCTAATACTTTTCCATCTTTATCTTGTACCTCAAACTTAATTCCTTTTAGTTTAATTTCATTATTATCTTTATCTACCTTTATAACTTTAATTTGTCCTTTTTTTAGTTCATTTGTAATTGTTGTTTCTGCTGTTTCATTATACTTTACTTTAAGTTTAATTTCATCAGCTAAGTTGTACCATTTATTTGATTCTTTTTCAATTACTTTGTAGTCACCAACAGGTATGTTTTCAATGTTTATCTCTCCATTTTTGTCTGTAGTATATGTTCCAATAACTTTTTGTAACTCTTCACTATATATATCAAATTTTACTCCTTCTATCTTAACTTCCTTATTGTCTTTATCAACTTTATATACTTTTATTTTTCCAGTTTTTATTTTGTTTGTTATTGTTATTTCTTTTGTATCACTGTATTGTAGTTCAATTTCATGTTGATTTTCATCTAAAATATATTTATCTCCTGTTGATATTTCTTTTACAAAATATTTTCCAGGATATAGATTTTCAAAAGATATTTTTCCATTTTCGTCTGTTTGTTTTTCTTGTAACAGTTTTTCATCTTTATATATTGCAAATTTTACTCCTTTGATTGGAAATTCAGTATTTTCTTCTACTTTTTTTACATTTATTTTTGCATTATTAACACTTATTTTTAAAGTATCTTGTGTTGTTGCTGTTGCTAATTCTCCTGCTGTAACTACGTAATTTTGTGTTTTTGTAACAGTAGTTTTACCTTCTAATATAACATAAGATTTACATTCTGCTTTTGCAGTTAATTTTATACTAATGTCTTTGGTCATTTTATCTTTTGGTATAAAGACCTTAAAATTTTCCCCTTGTTTAAACTTTGTAGTTTTGCTACTGTCTAAATTGGCTATATAACTATCTTCCGGCATTCCTTCTATCTTTGAAATTTCATAATTATCAAAGTCTGTACTAGAAGTTAAACTATACTCTTGTGAAAAATATTTTTCTTCTTCTTTTAGTCCTCCTATCTTTTTTAAACTTAATGGATTTGCATCCTGTTTTTCTGTTCCTTCTTCTCCGATTTTTACTAATTCTTTTAAAGCTTTAAGCATTGCTACTGCTTCTTTATCATCTTTTTCCGCTTTAAAATATTCTAGTTTTGCTTCTCCTAATACACAATATACAGCAAATTTTGTTACTGCAAATGCATCGTATTTAGAAGTTAATCCTAATTGTTTTGCAGATTTGTATGGATATCCATTTTTTATAACTCTCCATACTTTATTATTATTCAGCAAACTATCTACTTTAACATAATACGCTTCATTTTCTACACCAACTAGATTTCTATTCATACAATATGCTGGATTAAAATTCTTATCTTTATCGTAAAATCCTACAACTGAACACACTAAGTATGTATATACATCTCTATCTTCTCTATAGTACTTTAAATGCTTACTTGCTTCTCCTATTTTTTCTATATATGCTTTGTCTAATGTAACTTCAACTGCTGCAAAAACCATCCTTGCAGCCATGTTTAAAACAAATATTGCAATTAACAATATTGTAATTATTTTTGATATAAATTTAATCATATTTCCTCCTTCTTTGGAGGTGAGTAGTTTAACCAACTTAGAAATTAAAATTTGGGTTATAAAGATTATATATTTATAATTTGTTATTTTTATTTAAAAACTTGGTTTCAATTTTTTCAATTGTTTTTATATTTTTATTATTTTTTAATAATTCTAATTGTTTTCTCGCAATGGTATTTAGTTTTTCCATCCTTTTATCTTGTGAAATTCTATCAGAAATCATATCAGCATTTATGTTTTCAAGATTTGACAGAACTACTAGGTGAACTATATCTGTATAATCTCTCATATTTCCAATTAAATTTGGATTCTTTTCTTTCCATTCTTTAGAAGTCATTCCGAATAACGCAACATTTATAACATCAGCTTCATTTGCATAAATGTATTTCTTTTGCTTTTCTGTAAGTATAGGAACAATATATTCTTTTATACTCTCCGTATGAATTAAATAATTCGTTTTAGATAGTTCTCTCCTAATAGACCACTCTATATGATTCATTTTTGATTCTTTTTCTTTTAGTCTTTCAAATTCTATTATTAGATATAGTTTAAATTCAACATTAAGCCAACTTGCAAATTCGAATGCTATATCAGGATGTGCAAATGTTCCTATACTGTATTTTCCACTACTTGGAATTATTCCTATTGAATTAAAGTCTTTTTTCCATCGATTTGGTGTCATTGTAAATCTGTTGTATCCTACTTCATTATTTTTAATTCTGTGTGATTCCACGGAATTAAAATTCTCATTATGAAGTTCTTCCCATAGACTATAAAAAGCAAAAGAATCTTTGTTAGACATCCAATTTCTAATTACTCCAGATGGGTCATCATTGTTTTGATAACTTGCTAAATCTGTTAATGATATATAGTCAATATTCCCTACTTTTAGAATCCTAACTATATTCTCTTGTACTTTTATCCTTTTTAATAATTCATTTTTCAAAATCTCCTCCTTCTTTGGAGGTGGTTAGTTTAATTAACTTAGAAATTAAAATTTGGGTTATGAAGAATAGTTTAATAAATAATTAACAATTAGAATTAATTTGTATTAATTATATCACAAATAGTTAGATTGTCAAGAAAAAGATTTCGACAAAAAGTGACAAGAAAGTTCTAATTTCTAGCATATCTATCCATAATAATTTGCTTTTTTCTTGTATTTATAGTATAATATAAGTAGATGTTTTTCACAAATTTATATGGAGGTAAACAAAATGAGTATGACATCTAAAGCAAAAACACCAGAGATGGTGGAAAACCCTTATGTAGCTGATTACTACAGGCGGTACTCAACCCGTTTCGTAGCCGAAGGTGAAACAAAAATCGGCTATCGGTATGACCAAGTTGAAGGTCGAAAGCTCCAGAAACCGAATGGAGTCAATTTCACCAACAACGTTACACTGTCTCAGCCTTCCGCTGAGGTTTTGACCTTAATCAAGCAGGACGGTGTATGGTGTTTCGTTTTCGGTCTGCAGTCCAGATCTCCGTATCTGGTTGATGTCGATGGTGAAATCTATTGTAAGCTTTTCCTGGAGCAGGCAGCTGGGTTACTGGAGGAAGGTCAGGACTTCATTCAGGCGGCAATCGCCGAAACAAGTCAAGAATTCGGAGTAACGCTTTCTTATCTTGGAGTCTTTATTTCTAATGTATGCAGGCATGTATCTTATGCAGATGAGACGTCTGTCGTCTTCCTTGCTATCGCAGATAGCATTGGAAAGCAGAGGCTCGATAAGTATGAGAACATTAAAGTAGTTGTTATCCCCGTCGATAAGACGAGGAAAAAACTCGAAGCATACCTTGACGGAGACGAGGAAGGTTTCTTCGGGTTCGACGTTCCAGAAATGACGCAGCTCGCATTGTCAAGATTTTTCTGGAAGCTCGACACGGGCAGACTGGACCTGGATAACCTCCAGGGTAATCTCCTTAAGTAGTCAGCAACCTCCCCCTCCTCTCAACTATGTGACGAGGTGGGCACATCAAAAAAACGACCATTAGAAATAATGGTCGTTTTTCTTTTTATTTTATTCACACAAAAAAATCGCCATCTCTGGCGATATTTTTATAACATATAAATTGTTCCTAATCCAATGCATAAGATTACTAAAACTATTCCTAAAATAATAGTCCATTTTTTTTGTTTACCTTCTCTGGTATTTCCTTTGTTCTTTTCAAAGAAGTTATTTGATGATGAACCTGTTATAGTTGAAGATAATCCTGCATCTTCTTTTGATTGCATCATAGCTAATACTATAATTGCAAAACATATAATAAAATAAATTACTGATAATACGATTTTTAATATTTGCATTTATTAATCCTCCTTAGTGGATATTAGTCTTCTTTTTTTTCTACGATTTGTTTTCCATCGTAGTATCCACAATTTGAACATAATGTATGTGGTAATACTGGTTCACCACAGTTTGGACATTTTGTAAATTTTGGTGTTTCTAATTTCCATGTTGATCTTTTGCTATGAGTTCTTGCTTTTGACCATCTTCTTTTTGGTTGTGCCATTTAAAATCCCTCCTCTTGTAATAGATATATGTATATACCCTTATTTCTCTTAATTTTATTGCATACTATACGATTATACACGTTTTTTTCAAATTTGTCAACCTTTTTGACTTTGTTTTTTTATTTAAGTCCAAATATACTCTTTAATACATTATTTGCAACTTTTCTTGCAACTGAATTTATTGTAGAGTTTGCAGTTCTTTCTGCTTGTTTTCCAACTTTATATTGCCAAGAATTTTTTCTTGCTTTTTCAGCTTCTTTTTCAAGCTCTTTTCTCATTCTTTCTTCTTCTTTTTTAGCTTTTTCTTCCTCTTTTCTAATTTTTTCTGCTTCTTTTTCAGCTTTTGCTTGTTCTTTTTCTTGTTCTTCTTGAAGCTTTTTTTCTTCTTTTGCTTTTATTGCTTCTTGCTCTGCTGCTTTCTTTTCTTCCATTTCTTTACTTAATATTTCAAATGCAGACTCTCTATCTACAACTGTATCATATTTTCCCATAAATGTGCTTTTACTTACTACCATAAGTCTAATAGAGTCTTCAATTGCTCCCATTTGACTTTGTGGAGGTAATATTGTTGCTTTTTCTACTATATTAGGTTCTCCTTTTTCATTCATAAATGAAATTAATGCTTCACCTGTTCCTAGTGCAGATATTGCCTCTTCTGTATTAAATTCAGGATTTGCTCTATATGAATCTGCAACTGCTTTTATAACCTTTTGTTCTGCTGGAGTATATGCTCTTAATGTATGTTGAACTTTGTTACCAAGTTGAGCTAAAATTTCATCTGGTATATCTTTTGGAGATTGTGAAATAAAGTATAGTCCTACTCCTTTTGATCTTATTAATTTTACAATTTGAATTACTTGTGTAAGCATATAGTCAGGTAATTCATCAAATAATAGATGTGCTTCGTCAAAGAAAAATACTAGTTTTGGTTTATCTAAATCTCCAACCTCTGGTAATGTTCCATTTAATGCAGTTAAAAGCCATAATAGGAAACAAGCATATAGAGTTGGTTGTTTATATAGTTCTGTTGCATGTAGTACATTGATATTTCCTAATCCATTCTCATTTATTTTTATAAAATCATTTATATCTATTGCAGGTTCTCCGAAGAAACTGTCTCCCCCTTGTTCTTCTAGCATTAATAGGCTTCTTTGAATACTTCCTACACTTTGTGCAGCAATATTTCCATATGTAATTGTATATTGTCTGCTATTTTCTGCAACATATTGAAGTAATAGCCTTAAATCTTTTAAATCTATTAATGGAAGATTGTTTTCTCTTGCTATTTTGAATATTATTGCTAAAACACCTTCCTGTGTTTCATTAAGTCCTAACATTCTTGAAAGTATTGTTGGCCCAACACTTTGAAGAGTAGTTCTTACAGGATGTCCTGATTTTGCAAATACATCCCAAAATACTGTTGGAAATCCTTTGAATGAAAAATCTTTTATTCCAATTCCTTCTAATCTCTCTTGTATTTTTTCGTTTGATTCTCCAGGTAAGCACATTCCTGCTAAATCACCTTTTACATCTGCTAAAAATACAGGTACTCCCATACTAGAAAAACTTTCTGCCATAACTTTTAATGTTATTGTTTTACCACTTCCTGACGCTCCTGTAATTAATCCATGACGATTTGCTTTGTTTGGTACAATAAATAACTCTTTTTCTTTGCTTTTTCCAATTAAGATTTTGTTATCAATATACATATATATCTCCTTTCCTACAAATTTAATTATCATTCTTTTAGTTTCATTTATTAATACATATAATTTAATTTGTAGTGCTTTTTGCATATTATATCATAAATTGCAAGATTTTGAAAGAGTTTTTAAAATATTTAATATATCTTTAATTTATACTATCAATAATTTAATATCTAAATTAGCAAAGGGGCAGATACAGCTATTAACTGCATCTGCCCCTCGCCTTTATGGCAATTGGTTGGGTCAAATAAGCATTTTTATTAATGCATCGACTCTCTTATCTCCTACGATAAGTTCAAAATTCTCACCCTCCACTTCATACATGAAGACTAATCCTACAAAAACTTTCGCAGCTTTGTAATCAGAAACCTCCTTGAAGAGAAACACTCCTTCTATATTATCCTCAGGTATGTAATCTGCAGGAACTTCTTGAACCAAAACCCCTTCCATTTCTGTTGTAGAAATAAAGATTCCATATTCAGGAAGCTCTCCAGTGTACAGTGGACTAACAAGATAAACCATATTCTTTCTAATCTCTATTTCTAGTTTATTTAGTTCTCTCTCTTTTTCTTCAACTTTTCTTTTAAGTCCTTTTCTTATTTTTTCAGCTTCCTCTACTGCTGCTTCAGCTTCAGAAAGAGCCTTCTTTGCACTTTCCAAATCCTTCTTTTTATTTTCAAGGATTTCCTCAGCACTATACAATCTTTGTTCTCGAGAAAACAATTCTTTTTCGATTTGCTCCTTCTTATGATGCATCTTTCCAAGAAAAGATGTATCAATTATAGGTGCTGGAGCAGATACTATTGTAGGTGAATCAGTTGTAGGCTTAGATTTCTTACAAGATTTTCTAGGCCTTGCTATCTGTTTGTCCCTCTTGGAACTTTCCCTTTTAGTTTGGTTCCATTCCTTCTCCCGCTCAGCATTTCCTCCTGTATGAGCCTTATCGCCCATAGCTATGAGTTCATCAAGAGAAAGGTCGTATTTTTGAGCCTCCAGTGTCAAGCATGATCTTCCAGAATGAATTCTATTCATTAGATCACACCAGTCTTTGTTTGTTAATTTTGCCATAATAAATTTCCTCCATGTTAATAGAAACCTGGAGTTCAGCCACCCCCAGATTTCTATTATTCTAAATAAAATAAATAGTTAATCTCAAGTTGGCTGAAAAACTTTAAGATATTTCTATTATATCATAACTTAACATAATTTGCAAATACCTATCTATTTTATTAAAACCACAAAAAAGTTACGAGCAAAACTCTCGTAACTTTTTTAGCTTTTATTTGTTGAAGATTCTTGATTATTATTACTTGGTAAATTAGGTACTGCATTAGAATTATTAGGTTGTTGTCCATTATTTGGATTACTTGGTGGATTTTGATTATTATTGTTTTCATCATTATTTGGCATATTTTCTCTTCTATTCATTCTTCCTCTATTATCATTTTGTCTATTGTTTAAATCTTCTTGGTCAATATTTCTTTGAATTCCGTTTGGTCTAAAGTCTATATTCCTTTTTCCACCTTTTAAAGCTTTTGAAATTGCAAAACCTCCTGATGTTAAAATCGCACCAATTAAAAATGCAATAATCGCTGTAGTTATTAAATCTTTTCTTTTATATATCTTTTCTTCTTTTATCTCAAATGTTTTTGTTCCATTATTATCTACATCTGATACTACAGCTTCAATTTCTTTGTTTTCTTTCATACTTTATACCTTCCTTTCCGAGATGTTTCATCTCTGTTTGAGTAAAGTATAAAATACATTCCTTAAAAAAAGCTTAAAAAATATTTAAAGTTAAAATAAAAAGAGGCACATAATAAATGCCTCAAAAATATTATTCAACATTAATTAATTCATATTCTTTTGTTCCAAATCCTAATTCTGCTGCTGCATCTATTGTATGTGTTCCATGTCTTGAATTAACTCTTTCTAAAAAATGCTCTTTTCCTGGATCATTGCTATTCTTAACTAAATCAACACATGCTTGATCTATTGCAATAGGATCAAGAGAAGCTAGTATTCCTATATCTTTCATACATGGATCTTCTGCTACAGCACAGCAATCACAATCTACACTCATATTTGCCATTATATTAATAAATGCCATATTTCCTTTAAAATAATTAACAACTGCTGATGCTGCATCTGCCATAGATTCTAGAAACTTATCTTGTTCAGGCAAATGGCTCCAAATTGTATATTGGTCTTTACTTTCTCCTGCTGAGTGAATCCAAGCTTTTCCTTCACTTGAAGCACAACCAATTGAAAGCTGTTTTAAAGCTCCTCCAAATCCCCCCATAGGATGTCCTTTAAAGTGTGAAAGTACAAGCATTGAATCATAATTATCTATATTCTTTCCTAAAAAATCTTCTTTTAATACTTTTCCATTTGGTATAGGTACTATAACGTCTGGACCTTCTTTATCCATTAAATCCACATCAAAGTATTTATTCCATCCATGTCTTTCAATTGTTTTTAAATGCTTTTCTGTTGTATTTCTTTCTCCTCCATATGCAGTATTGCATTCAACTATTGTTCCATTAACATATTCCACCATAGGTCTCATGAATTCCGGATGTAAATAATTTTGATTTCCTTCTTCTCCTGAATGTACTTTTACAGCAACTTTTCCAGGTAATTCCTTTCCTAACTCTTTAAAGATCCTTACAACATTTTCTGGTGTTATTTCTTTTATAAAATAGACTTTTGACTTTTCCATAATCATCATCCTTTCTCATTTTTCTTTATTTATTTTATACATTAAAATTTAGTTTTAGTCAAGTCTTATAACTTTTAATCCTTCATTCTATAGTGTCCTGTAATTGGATCGAAATTATTATATACTTCCAAAATATTTTCTTCTCTTATTGGTTGCCCTCCATTATGTAATAAAAACGGTATTCCTTTTTTATTTCTTTTATCTGAAATAATCCCAATATGTGATTTTCCAAAAGCTACTATATCTCCTGGTTGCCACTCTTCTATTTTATTTAAGTCTAAAGTTAATGATAATTGATTTCTTTCAAAATATACTTTTAAATTTGGTACTCTTCTAAAATCTATATTTGGGTCAGGTTTTCCTCCTACTCTTTGGTATTTGTCAACATTGTTTTTTATATCTTCATCTACCATATCTTTTAGTGAATAACCTGCATTTTTTAAAGCTCTCCATATTACATCTGTGCAAACTCCTTCTTCATCAGGAGGATATCCTCCTGCATAGTATTCACTATTATATCTTGGTTTTCTTTGAGCTTCTAATTTTGCACCTTCTAAAATGTCCGTATAATCATCTATTCCATCATTATCCTCATCCTTTTTACTTTTTAAAACCTCTATTCCAAAATCTTTTGCATAGTATACCTGCTTGTTTATTTGTAATGTCCATATTACATAAGTTGTTGTTGCTACAATTGCAAAAGTTAATAGAATTATAATTATTATAAATAATACTTTTAAAAATCTTTTCATTTATTAGTCTCCTTTTGTCTATAATACAATAAAAACAGATAACTTTCAATAGTTATCTGCTTTTTATACTTAATATATATTTTTCTTTTTTCATCCACAAAATGAAATTATATTTCAACTATTCTTTCCCAAGATAATCCACTTTTTCCAAAATGTCCATAATTAGTTGTTTTCTTGTAAATTGGTTTTTGTAAATCTAAATAATTAATTATTCCTCTTGGTGTTAAATCAAATTTTTCTTCTACTTTTTTTATTATTTCTTCTTCTGGTATTTGATTTGTCCCAAATGTATCTATATATACAGATACTGGTTTTGCAACACCGATTGCATAAGAAAATTGTATTTCACATTTTCTAGCCAATTTATTTGCAACAATACTTTTTGCAATGTGTCTTGCCATATATGCAGCAGATCTATCTACTTTTGTTGGGTCTTTTCCTGAAAAAGCTCCCCCTCCATGTCTACTATATCCACCATAAGTATCTACAATTATTTTTCTTCCTGTTAATCCACTGTCTCCATAAGGTCCTCCTATTACAAACCTTCCTGTAGGATTTATATAGTATTTTGTATTTTCATCTAACAAATCTTTAGTTATAACATAATTTATAACTTTTTCTTTAATATCAGATTGTAATACATCCATATCAATTCCATCTAAATGTTGAGTCGAAACAACAACTGTATCTATTCTAACAGGACTTTCATCTTCATATTCTACTGTAACCTGGACTTTTCCATCTGGTCTTAAGTAATCAATTATTTTTTGTTTTCTCACCTCTGATAGCCTTTTTGCTAATTTATGTGCCAAAGAAATTGGAAGTGGCATTAGTTCTTCTGTTTCATCACATGCAAATCCAAACATTAGTCCTTGGTCTCCAGCTCCCTCTGAATCTATATCTTGTCCATCTTTATCTTCTAAAGATTTATCTACTCCTAATGCTATATCTGGAGATTGTTTTGAAACATTTATTGTAACTTTGCAAGTTCTATAATCAATATCTGTATTCTCGTTATCATAACCAACTTCCTTTATTGTATCTCTTACAACTTGCTCAATATCTACTTTCGCTGTTGAGGTTATTTCCCCTGTTATATATATTTCTCCTTTCCCTGCAACTGTCTCACAAGCTACTCTTGCATTTTTGTCTTTTTCTAAATAGCTATCTAAAATACTATCTGATATGTAATCACATAGCTTATCTGGGTGTCCTTCTGTGACACTCTCTGATGTAAATAATCTTCTCATGTTTATCATCCTTTCTAAAATATATTTATATATGCTTCATTAATTTTATAATATAATCACTAAAAACTAGTACAAAAAAACCTTTATACGTTTTGTACAAAGGCTGATTATCTCTATTAAATCATCATCCCAAGTACATTTATACTTTGGTCGGTATTAGCACCTAACTTAAATAGGTTGCTGTGGAGTCATAAAGCCGAATCTCTCGTCCACTCTTGATAACATATATTATTTGTATTATACTATTTATTTATTAATTAGTCAATACTTTTGTCTAATTTTGTCGAACGAATTTTCTTAGGTTTGTCATTTTGCATTGTATAATTATTAGTGCCTCTTTTTAAGAGAGTATCTTTTCAAAGGAGGTGATTTAAGTGCATAATATACTTAAACTAATTGCAATTGTATTAATATATTTGATTGTAAAATCAAGTAATTAATACATAAAAAACTTCGCTCTTGCCAGCGAGGTTTTTTGATTTAATTGCATAATTACACTTAAACTTTATTGTCTATAATTATAATATTACAAATTTTAGAAAATGTCAATATTTCAAAGTACTGTTTTCATCGCAAAATACCACATTTTTCGACATTAAACATCATCTCTGTTCTATTATTATTTGGAAAAGAGAACCGTTCCCTTTTTCAAAACTAAT